>NZ_JBALFF010000116.1:0-7123 GCF_036916975.1 Nostoc sp. | reverse complement strand
TATCATGTCCGCTTGATTGCTTATTAAACCCGAAGAACCCCACCCCCGCCAAAGCTACGCTTTAGTCTTTGTCTCCCCCAACGCTAGTAGCTCAACTTCTACGTAGGTTGGGTTAAGGAACAAAACCCAACACTTGCTTGAATTAGTTGGGTAACACGAATGTTCTACCCAACAAAGCAATTTTATTAAGTGAACCGTATTGCTTCAATTCTTTGACTTTAATACTTCTATAGCTTTAAATCCTTCTATAGTCTGACCTAAAAATATCATGGGAAGAATGAAGCCAAACGGTTTACCAGTTTGAATCATATTCAAAATGCCAGTTAACACATTTAACGACATTAATCCTACTGCAATACCTAGTGCAATTTTGGATTTACGTTGTACAAAAAAACCTAGAACTAGATAGAGTAAACCAAAAAATAAAGAAACAATTCCCAATATTATAAAATCAGGCAATCGATTACCAGCAACAAAGAATATTATGCTTAAAAAACTACACAAAACCCCAATTGCGTAAACTGCACGGTAAGCAGATGCTAACTTTTTTCGGGATTCTGATATTTGTTGTATTTGGGTAGTCATTATTTTTCTACTTTTTTTGGTTTATCGAGCGCAATCTATGTTTTTTATATACTTAAATTCAGGAAAATTCTTATGTAATTATGCGTAAATCATGGATAAATTATGCCTGACATCCATAAGCTAATCAACCAAATTGCGATCGCACAAGCACAATTGTCTACAACCCAATTTCTTGCCCCCTGTGTCAAAGGTGGACGAGTTCGCACCCGGGTAGCTGGGATGGTCTATACCTTCAGTCCAAAGCCTAGTAAATTTGAAGGTTGGGGGATTTTTCAGCCTGTGGATGAGAAAACAGCAACGGTTGTAGAAGAAGCAGACTTACCCCAGATTGCGGAATATCTGCAACACTTTCTCCAAATACGATTGCGGCTAGCACACCCACTGCAAAAACAAACTTGGTTAGCATACCCTGTAAATGAAGCAGATATGCGTCAACGGTTTAAGGTAGTTAAGCCGATCGCCATCCATCTAGTTACCGAGGGCGTTACCTTTGAGCAAGTTATTGCCCGTTGGAATGGACATTCATACTGGTTTGAGGAAGTCGATCGCCGTAGCGATCTGGCAATTGTTGAAACTCTGCAATCTGCCCTCAAGCAACTCACCCCTGCTTCGGAATTACAGTTTAAAGGTATAACTCCCGAAATCCGCACATTGTATGAATTAGCAACGCGGCGCATTGAGGGCTTGACTCAACCTCAACAAGATGAAAAGCGACTAAAAAAGGCATTGCGGATGGGCGGGGGTAGCTTAAATCAATTCCACGATCGCGGCGATTATTGGACAGTCGATTGGACAACTGCTGATGGTGTTCGCCACACAAGCGCGATCGCTAAAGCTGACTTGACTGTTGTCAGTTCTGGCATTTGTCTGAGTGGACGCGATCGCGATTTTGACTTGCAATCCTTAGTAGGTGTAATGGAACAACAAGAGTGATGAACATCTTTTTTCACGAACAGCTTTACCGCAGCAATGCTGTGATGGCAAAGCTAAAAAATTATCCTGTAACAATTTGTGGCGCTGGAGCATTAGGAGCTAACATTGCGGAAAACTTAGCTCGCTCTGGTTTTGATAAACTTACAGTGATCGATCGCGATCGCATTGAGGAGCGTAATCTTTCAACTCAGCCTTACTACCGTTCTGATGTTGGAGCGTTCAAAGCGAAAATTTTGGCAAACAATTTATATCGAGCAATTGCTATTAAAGTTGATGCTAAAACTCTTGAGTTGACATCAGCAAATACAACCCAACTACTCAAAGACAGTCAGCTAATTGTCGATGTCTTTGACAATAGTGTGTCACGTCAAGCAGTGAAAGATTATGCTGAACAACTAAGCATTCCTTGTCTTCATGCTGGGCTATCGGTTGATTATGCCGAAGTGATTTGGAATGACGTTTATCGCGTTCCTTCTGAGGTTAATGATGATGTCTGTGATTATCCTCTGACACGAAACCTAGTAATGTTAACCGTAGCCGTGGCCTGTGAAGCGATCGTTTCATTTATTGCTACAGCAGAACAGCGTAACTTCACCATTACTCAGAAGGATTTGACTGTTCAATCTTTGTTTTTGTAGATTGCGTAGACTCTCTATTACGAACGCACAAAGCCTGCCGGAGGCTCTATTACGAATTACGAATTACGAATTACGAATTACGAATTACGAATTACGAATTACGAATTACGAATTACGAATTATTTAACTAGCTAGATAGCTGCGTATCTTATCCTTATGTCTCCGTAGATTACCCAAAGCTTGTTGCTCTATCTGTCGCACTCGTTCTCGACTAATACCCATACGTTGACCAACCTCTACTAAAGAAAGTTCATTACCATCTGTTAAACCAAAACGCAAAGTTAATATTTTTTGTTGCTGGGGAGTTAATTTCTCTAACAAAATTTGAATATTTTGTTGGAGAAACTTTTGGTCAGCGTATAATTCTGGGGAGAGTCCATTATCTTCTAACATATCTTGTAATTCTGTCTCTTTTTCTAAGCCAACTCGCAATTCTAGAGAGACAGTTTTACGCGCTAATAGCAAATAATCTCGAATTTGTTTGGGATCTAAAGATAGTTCATGGGCGATATCAACTGCGGTAGGAGTACGACCTAATTTTTGAGTTAGTTCACGTTGGATACGCTTGATTTTGTTCAGTTTTTCGATAATATGAATAGGTAAGCGGATAGTACGTCCTTGTTCGGCGATCGCTCGTGTAATTGCCTGACGAATCCACCAATAGCCATAGGTTGAAAACTTGTACCCTTTAGTCGGATCAAATTTTTCAACTCCTCGCTCTAAACCTAAACTTCCTTCTTGAATCAAATCGAGAAAATCTAGGTTATGTCTTTGATACTTCTTAGCAATAGATACCACAAGTCGCAGATTAGCCTGAATCATTTTTTGCTTGGCTTGATGTCCCTGATGTAGCTGTTGCAGCAGTAATTTTTCACCGATATTTATATTTTCAACCCATTCTTGCTGTGTCGGTTGACGTTTTAACTCAATAGCTAATTTTTCTTTTGCAGCCAGTAAAGCCATCATTTGTTGAATTTGCTTGGCAAAATTAATCTCTTGCTCATGAGTTAATAAAGGTATACGTCCAATCTCGCGCAGATAAGTACGTACTGAATCAGCAGTAGATAAAGGTTTTTCATTTTCATTACTTCCTTCTAGAGAAGGGCTAGATAGATTATTCATAGTTATTTGAACCTTCAGAAATAATTGTTGCTTTAGAGGGAAATAAATTTCTAAATTTCAATCTGAGAGGATTGAGGTGAAATTCACAAATTAAATTAGATAGGACTTACGCAAAAAGCAGTGAAAGCCTTAATTTACCGTAGGGACAATTCATGAATTGTCGCTACATTTCGTACTTGATGCGTAAGTCTTATTAGAATGCAATTCTTAATTTTGATGATTAAGGTGCTGACGTTAATTTGACTAGAATCAGTTTGGAGCTTGACTTTAAAAGGTAAAAGTCAATAATTCGGGGAGCATCCCAATTTTGGCTTAAATCTTTTCCCTCACCCCCAACCCCTCTCCCAAATATGGGAGAGGGGAGACATAATTTTAGTTCCCCGAATCCCTGGGAAAGGGGAGACATAATTCTAGTTCCCCGAATCCCTGGGAGAGGGGAGACATAATTCTAGTTCCCCGAATCCCTGGGAGAGGGGAGACATAATTCTAGTTCCCCGAATCCCTTCATATGGGAGAAGGGGTTAGGGGATGAGGGCTATCAAGGTTTTTGCACCTGACGGGATGCTCCCATAATTCGTCTCGATTTTTCTGGGTGTAGTCACTTATAATTATTTTGCCAAAGCTAATATTGTTTAACTTAAGAGTTTGATGTGACAAGAGTTTGTCAAAGAATTGAAAAAGTTATGTCTGTCCAAATTCCAGCAGATTTAAATTTGCTGAAGTACACAACCTAAGTCTCCAAACTAGGGATAAAGCCTATTTTACTTCAAAATATGCTGTAAGTAGCTAGACATGATGTAGGGCTATTTCATTCTCATCTAGCCCGCCTAAAGTCATCTTTAGATGACTGAGACTCATGTTCTAGTCCGTTAAAACGTTTTGTTGTTTGACTATAAGTGCTATATTGGCTCTTGACCCGACCGAGTACAAACTATGTATAAACCCACAGAACAGCAAAGTCGAGGTGTTGTACTTAGTACTACAAGACAGTCAGGGGGAGTGGGCAGATGAACAAAAATACTGGGCAAAGTGGTGTTTTTTCTCTGTTTAAAGGCGTACCCCTACGTCGGATTTTGATAGGGTTGTTTCTGCTGCAAATCTTGCTAGCTGTGGGATTATCTACATACTTATCGATCCACAATGGGCAAAAGGCAGTCAATGAGGTAGCTAGCGAATTGCGTTATGAAGTCGCTAATCGAGTAGAGCAGAATTTACAGACTTATCTCTCAACTTTGCGTCAAGAACTACGGGGTAATCAAAATATCATTGACATCGGGTTGCTAAAGATGGAAAATTTGGCAACCTGGGAATCATACTTAATAAAGCAGTTAGAGATTTTTCCTGATGCTATCGCTTTAACGGCAAGCAATGAACAGCTTGAACACTTAGCGGTGGAAAAGCTCAACGATCGCCAATTTTTACTCAGAAAAGCCGACAAGTCAACTGGGTACGACCTCTACACTTACAAAATTGACTCTCTTGGTCAACGTACCCAACTTCCAGAAGCGATCAAAAACTATGATGCGCGATCGCGTCCTGATTATCAAGCAGCAGTTAATGCCAAAAAATTCAGCTTTAGTCAGATTTTTACAGCTCTGACTGAACCAACGCTGCTAATTAGTGCTTCTCTTCCTATATATAACTCCCAAGGCCAATTACTCGGAGTCAACAGCGCTCTAACTCATATATCACAAATTGGAGATTTGCTACAAAATATTATTGTTGGCAAGTCTGGGCAAGTTTTTATTATCGAGCGATCGGGGCTATTAGTAGCAAGTTCCACAACCGAAGAACCATTCCGCTTACAAAATGGTAAACCCATTAGGTTGGCAGCTTCTCAAAGCGAGAATTCTTTGACTCAAGCAAGCGCTAAATATTTGACAACTAAATTTAGTAACTTTGACCAGATTCAAAGTTTACAGCAACTAGATTTCTCCTTTGACGGCAAACGACAATTTTTAGAAATTAGACCCTTAGAGGGGGAATTAAATCTCAACTGGTTAATAGTAGTGGCTGTCCCAGAAGCAGACTTTATGGGACAAATTGAACGCAACACTCAAACTACAATTTTTCTCTGTCTGGGAGCATTAGGATTAGCTACTTTACTAGGGATTATAACCGCCCGTTGGATAACTCAGCCAATTTTGGACTTCAGCGCGGCGACAAAAGATTTAGCATTGGCTAATGGCGAAGACTCAGTGGTGATAGTACAGGGCATTAAAGAACTAGAGGTGCTAGGTGAATCTTTTAATGAGATGATACAGCAGTTACGGAAAAGCTTTACTGCACAGATAACCAAAAATGAAGAGTTAGAATTGCAAGTTTTGCAGCGAACTCAAGAATTACAACAAGAGGTTCAAGTACAGATTAACACTGAGCGCATCCTAAAAAAGCATCATCAGGTATTGGCAGAACTAGCAAATCATAAAGCGATTTCAGAAGGAAAGCTAGAAACGGCATTCAAAGTTATTACCGAGAAAGCAGCAAATGCTTTAGAAATAGAACGAGTCAGTGTGTGGTTATTCAATGGCGACCGCACCAAACTACAATGTATAAGTCTCTATGAACTTAGCACTCAGAGACATTCGGCAGGTTTAGAACGCAACCTTGCAGATTATCCCATCTATTTTAAATCCCTGACATCTGCGCGGATTATTGCCATCAGCGACACTCGCACCGATCTACGCATACAAGAATTATGGCATGAACTGCTAGAACCGAAAAATATTGTATCCCTAATTAATACTTCCATTTGGGTTGGCGGCGAAGTTGTAGGAACAGTATTGTATGAGCAGGTTGATATTCCCCGGATATGGGAACTGAGCGAGCAAAACTTTGTTAGCTCAATAGCTGAATTTGTCACCCTGACTTTAGAAGTATGCGATCGCAAACGAGCAGAATCCGCTCTCCGTGAGGCTAAAGAAGCTGCCCAAATCGCAAAACGTGCCAAAAGCACCTTTTTAGGAAACATCAGCCATCAACTGCTGACTCCCTTAAGCTCCATTCTGGGAATCACAGAAGCACTCCAAAATCAAGTATACGGTACTGTGAATGAAGAACAGCGCCAGTCCCTAAATACTCTCGAATCCAACGGGAAGAATTTACTAGAATTGATTAACCAGATCCTTGAGTTTACCGATATCGAATCTAGCAAGATAGAACTGCAATTAGCCCCGACTTCGATTCAAGGATTATGTGACTCTAGCTTGAGTTTTGTTAAACATTTAGCGTTGGAAAAAAATATCCACCTGAGTGGACAAATACTTGAAGAACTCGAACCTATCCAAGTCGATGAACGCCGCATCCGCCAAGTATTTATCAACCTATTGACTAACGCTATCAAGTTTACTAAAGAAGGAGGCAAAGTTTGGATTGAAGTCCAGCCAAATTCCACAAATGAATATATCTTTTTCAGCGTGGTAGATACCGGTATTGGTATGCTTTCTGATGACCTTTTCCAGTTATTTCAACCTTTTGTGCAAGTTGAAAATCCCTCTAACCGCGATGCTACAGGTACCGGTTTAGGATTAGTAATGGTGCAAAAAATTGTCGAGTTACATGGTGGTACTGTCCATGCTGAAAGTCAGTTAGGTAAAGGTAGTCGTTTTACAGTCAAACTCCCGTGGAAAAAGGTCTAGGAGTGGGAGCATCCCGTCAGGTGCAAAAACAAACCTTGATAAGCCCTCATCCCCTAACCCCTTCTCCCAAAATTGGGATTCGGGGAACTAGAGAATTTGCTCTCCTCTCCCAAAATTGGGATTCGGGGAACTAGAGAATTTGCTCCCCTCTCCCAAAATTGGGATTTGGGGAACTAGAGAATTTGCTCCCCTCTCCCAAAATTGGGA
>NZ_JBALFF010000115.1:0-59598 GCF_036916975.1 Nostoc sp. | reverse complement strand
AGAACCGTAGTTTTTGCCCTCACCCTAAATCCCTCTCCCAAGTCTGGGAGAGGGACTTTGAAAACGTCACATTTTAGAATGAAATAGCCCTGATAAAAACCTAGTAGAAATCAAAAACTAATTTACTTTAAACCTATCAACTAGTGTTCTGTCCCATTAATTTTGCGGGGCTGCGAGATCCCCGACAACTTCTACGAAGTCGGGGATCTGAACACCACGAACCTCTGAAAAGTTTTGCGACACAATACTAAGCTAATCAGCATTTAAGTTGCATAATCAGGGCGCTCATGTTGCCCACCCCACAAGATATAGCGGTTAGGAGTTTATGTGAGGTACATCCGTAGGGGCCAGGCACTGCCATGCACTTACAACTGGCGATATAATGTTGTACCGCATCTGAATGGGAACCGCTATATTGATATTTTGATATGCAAATTAGATGTGTTTTAGCTTAGTACAGGTCGGCGGAAATCAACCTACCATTCAAAATAGCCAGAAAGCCCAAAATTAAAGCATACGTGACCATAAATAAAAAGGTACAGAGCAACTAAATTTATTTACGGAAAATAAAAAATATGTATTTCGAGACACGACATGCTGTGAAATACTACGTCAATTGACTCAGAGCAACTAAATTTATTTATTTGCTTTGGTAAATTTTTGAATGCGTCAATGCGTGACTTCCCCGGACGCGAGTGTGTCCCCAAGGGTTGGGGCTGACTTTTGCCTTACGGTACTAGCTTCAACTGATAAAATCGGATGGAGCTAATTAATAGGTTTAAAGCTTTGTTAGCAGCGTTACTTTATGGGCAAGAAAATTTAAGTTTAGAGCAAGTTCCTGACCCCACTCCGGCGGCGGGCGAAGTTGTGATCCAAGTGGGGGCGGCAACAACTTGTGGTACAGATTTGAAAGTCTGGCGGCGTGGTGGTCATGCCAAAATGTTGATACCACCAACGCTGTTTGGTCACGAAGGGGCTGGGCGAATTGTTGCCTTGGGTGCAGGGGTTACAAATTGGCAAATAGGCGATCGCATTGTCGCTAATAATTCCGCGCCATGCACAAAATGCTTTTTTTGTCAACGACAAGAATATTCATTATGTCCGAATCTGACCTGGAATAATGGGACCTTTGCGGAATACTTGAAAATTCCTGCACCGATAGTAGAGCATAATTTATTACAGATTCCCGATGAGTTGCCGTGGGAATTGGCAGCGATGACGGAACCCTTAGCTTGTGTGTTGCATGGTGTAGCCCGTTCTAACGTCAAAGCCAAAGATCGAGTAGTCGTCTTAGGAGATGGGGCGATCGGGTTGATGTTTGTGGCGGCGTTGAGTGAGAAAGCTGAGGTGTTGCTGTGGGGAGGTAATAACCACAGGCTAGAAATTGGTCAAAAATTGGGTGCAACCCAGACCTTTAATTATCATCAAATCGCGGATATTCCCAGCGTAGTGAAAGAACTTACCCAAGGATGGGGCGCAGATGTAGTGATTGAAGCAACTGGTGTACCAAGTGTTTGGGAAAGTGCGATCGCTTGCGCCCGTCCTGGTGCAACAGTCAACTTATTCGGTGGATGTCCACGGGATACCAGCATTACTGTCAACACAGAACAGCTACACTACAGCGAACTGACCATCAAAGGCGTGTTTCATAATACACCAAAGTATGTGCAGCAAGCGCTGGCACTGATTGCTAGTCGCAAAATTCCCTTTGAGTTACTTATTAGTGAACAGCGGCCATTAAAAGATTTAGAACAGGTGTTTTGTGAGATGAAAGCGCGTCAGGTAATTAAGGTAGCGATGATTCCTTAGTTTTTTGCAGAATACAGCAGATGTTCTGAGTTTAGCCAAACAATGGAGAAAATCTGGACACCAGAGGAGCTACAATTTACCATCCGGCAATACTTCGGGTGAAAACATTGCCCACAACGAGTCATAGTAGGGGACAAAATAAGCAGCCTGTTGGGGTTCCAGACGAGAGCGGATCTCAGTGCCGAGTAAGTGAATCAATTGCCGCACCAATTCCCAGCGTACCTTTAATCGGGGATACAGCATGACACACAATGGAAATAGCTCTTGTTGTATGGCGCTAATGTTGTTTTCCAAAACACAGACCCACAGATACACCTGGAACATCTCTATATCACGGACACTCGAAATCTGAACGCTAGTGTCACTTAAACGACCTGTATGGCTTTGATAGTTAGGATACATCTGCATCACCCGTTCCGCAATCTTGGTCGCAATCTCGCTGGAGAATGGCAAAAGTTTTTGGACAGCTTGTAATTGTGGTGCATCATAAGCATATTCTGCTGCTGCCTGGTAAGCACGCTGGAGCGGCATATAGAGATGGTCATCAATCACCTTAAAGTAAGCACTCAGCGATGCTTGCTGCGCTGGCGGTGTCAAGTTGAGTAGTATTTGTCCGCCGTAGTGAAACTGTATACTAATGAAGCCGATCACTCTAGGATCATTTGCTGTGTACTTCTGCCGAATTTTTCCCAATTCCCTGGTAACCTTGGTAGAAAACTTCGCTGGGGGAATCTGTTCGGCATAAGCTGAGAGGGCAGTTTGATAAATTTTGTGGGTATCCTTGGCGACTTCCCACGGATCAATTAATTCAGGGTCAATTTGATGCCGAATCACCTCTTGAGACAAAAGCGCTTCCGTTCTTCCCCACGCTTGCAGACTCGTGGTTCGGAGTGCCTGGATTAACGTTGTTGCAACCTCACTTGCGATTTCACTGCCCTTAAGAACTTCGATGCGATCGTCCTGTTCAGCTAGATTTCGCAAATACTTCTTCGCCCACGCTTCTGAAAATGGTTGATTTGCTACTGTCTCAAGCCTTCTTACTGGTTCTGTTAACAATGAAAGATTATGTGGCATTCTAAGCACCTAATTACTAAATTTAATAAATGAAATATTTCGTAAGATTCCCATTGTAAGTAAATAATACTACTATTGAAACAGGAATAATACGTAAATTGTCATTTATTATTCAAACTAAATCCCAGGTTTTTTAGACTTTTTGGAAAAAGGCTCGCCAGATGAAGGGAGGCAGGGTGGGCTTTGCTGGGGAGAAGTTTCCCCTTTTTTTTCTGCCCCCTGCACCCCGCCCCTCTGCCTCTTTTTAATTCCCTAAACTTAAAGACGATTAGTATCTTTTGTAACTAACTTCCAGCCTTCAGCTTCGTCAACTAGCTTGATTGACTCTAATTCGAGATTGTTGAAAGCAGATGCATGAAGGAGAAAGTAGGGTTGCCCGTTGTAGTGCCAATAATATTCAAGTTCGCCAACAGAAGCGGGTATGATGGTGCGATCGCTATAAAAATCCAATGAGGGACGATGATAGGGAAAAGATGTGTAAATCTTCCTCGTAGCTGGATTTGCCCGCACGATCATCGCAGCGACTGGTTTAACTGGATAAGCTTCAGATAATTCCCAAACCCAGTAGTTAGATTTCATTAACAGTAGCAGCGAAATATAACTTCCCCAAAACAAAATCTTCAGAAATTGCCCATCACCTCGTTCTGCCAAAATAGCTGCTAAGGTCATAGTTAAAGCTACTGCTGCAAAAATCAGTTGTAAGTCTGTTTTTGGTGTTGTACCCCAACTGAAATAAATACTACCAGCAGAAGCGGCTACAGCAAGTATCGCTAAACCAGCAACCCAAGCACGGGGATAAGATGAGAGTAAAGGCGAATTTTCTGTATCTGATAATTGGATACCAAAAGCTAAAGCTAAACTAGGGTAAATCGGAAATAAATACCAGGGAACTTTGGTAATCATGAAAGAAATTACCAGCAGATAAACACCACTCCACGCCATTACTAATTTTGCCCAACTAAGGTTGCGATTTTCCCAGGTTAAGCGGATAGTTTGCGGTAAAAATAATAGCCACGGCCATGTGTATTTGAGAAGTTCAATAACATAGTACCAAGGTGGTTCAGGATTTACTTCTACAAATGAGCCAATTCGCCCTAGCGATGGGTTTACAAGCCCAATTTGGGCGAAAATGTAACCATAGTGAATTAGTTGGGCAGTATACCAAGTAGCTACAGGCAAAATACCAATTAAAATTGCTATCCACAGATAGTAACAGGTGAGCAGTCGTGGCGTATCCCAAAACAGAAATACAATGGCGATCGCACCTAGTAATACGCCTAATAATCCTTGAGTCAGGCAAATCAGCCCAAAACTAATCCCAACACCAAGGCAATAACGTAAATCTCGGCGCGATCGCAACACGCACAACATCATCACCATCAAAAAACTTACCATCGCCCCATCCAACATTGCCAACCGCCCATGACGCACCACCGGTAGCATTGTTAAATAAATCAAGGCGCTATAAATAGCCGCCCAACGTTGGCGAAATATCTCTCTAGCAATGCAATACAGTAAAGGTACAGATGTCGCTGTTAAAATTGCTCCAGGCAGGCGCGTTGTCAACTCATTTTCGCCTCCTAAAGAATAAGCCCAAGCAATTAGCAAATGTATCAAAGGCGGCTTGTTATGATATGGTTCACCTCCTAACGTTGGGTAAAGCCAACGCATTGAACCTGCTGGAGCGTGCCAAATTTCCCGAGCAACCTGTGCCACAGTCCCTTCATCCCAATCTCGCAACGGCAATCCTCCCAGATTGATGCTAAAGAGTAACACTGCTGCCGATAGCAATATTATTAGCCATACCCAATCAATCCATTTGCCAACCGGGCGATGCTGTTTTTCTAGATGACTCCAAATAAAGCTTCCTTCTTGCATATTCTATGTTAATCATTTTACTTTCTGGTTTGATTACATAGAGACATCTAGCGAATCTCCAATGTTGTCACCCAGGAACAACGTATGTTATTAACAATTGCTAGTTTCCAAGATTAACTCAAGTTTATCTAATTAGCCCTATTTTTTGAAAAATTTATATTGGTTATTTAAATAACATTTTTGCCTATAAATGATAAAAATCATACATTCCATAAATTATTTATTACCTGTTGGATAATCCGTAAATGAACTTGTATTTTTTTTCATGTGACGCTTAGTTTAAATTTTATTTACTTAGTTTTTATCTAATTAAATTCCAATCCAGTTAAGTTAAAGCCCTCATCCCCTAACCTATCCCCCAAAGTTGGGATTCGGGGAACTAGAATTATGTCTCCTCTCTCCCACCTGAAGGGAGAGGGGCTGGGGGTGAGGGAAAAGATTTAAGCCAAAATTGGGATGCTCCCGCGTCAAAAACCATAAATTAGACCTCTTGCAATACTGCGTAGGTTTTGAAGATTTGTAGGTTGTGTTGAACTTAAGTGTTACCCAACAAAGCAGAGCTATTTCATTCTAAAATGTGACGTTTTCAAAGTCCCTCTCAAAGATGTGGGAGAGGGATTTAGGGTGAGGGCAAAAACTACGGTTCTCAACTTAAATCGCGTTTAAATTCTTATTTTTCTGAAAAAGATTCCTAAAAACTGCCGTAAAAATAGAATGAAATAGCCCTGCCCAACAAAGTCTTGAAAATATTGGGTTTTGTTCCTCAAACAAACCTATTAGGAACTAATTGATACAGGATATAAATGGCGTGCTAAATCACTAAAAAAATATCTATATTTTTTTGATTAGTAATTTTAAGAATAAAAGTTAATTCTTTATTACCTAAAACATTGATTTAATGTTCAATAATTATTTTTAATTATTAATAAACGCAATTTGATAAAGTAACATTTATTACTTTAATTTTGATTAAGTAATTATTTAATTGTAACATTTATACTATAAAATTCTGTAAAAGCATTTTTTTAGAAGAATAGGACTTACGCATCAAGTCCGAAATGTCGGGGCAATTCATGAATTGCCCCGACGATAAATCAAGGCTTTCAGTGCCTTTTTGCATAAATCCTAAAGAATAAACAACTAGAAAATTAGGGGAGTATTGTCAATGAGTTTACCTGTGATTGTGGATATTACTATTGGTTTAGTTGTTATTTACTTCATTTTGAGCCTGATAGCTTCTGAAATTCAAGAGTTGATTTCTACATCTTTACAATGGAGAGCTAAACATTTAAAAAGCTCAATCGAATTACTTTTAGCAGGTGGTAGCGAAACCGAAGAATCAGAAATTATTAAAGCAGAAAACTTGGTAAATAAACTTTATACCGATCCTTTGATTAATACCTTGAATCAACAAGCCAAGGGGAAAATAGAAAAGCAGTTTCGGGGAATTAGTAAAAATATTGATACAAAAGGACTTGGAGAAAAACAAAGTGGTCCCTCCTATCTTCCTTCTGAAACCTTTGCAATTACTTTATTAGATACCTTAAAAATCCCCCAGTTAATTAATTATGTTAAAAATTATAGTGAAAATGGTGAAACTAATTTACATATAATATTAGCATTTTACAAAGAGCTTAAAATAGGTGTTAATAATCAAGATAGTGAAGAATATAAAACTATTCAAACAATTTATGGAGATATTGACCAAAATTTTATAGATTTTGTTAATAAAGATTTGCCGGATGATGTACCTGATAATTTAATTAAGAGTCTTGGGGTGATTGCTCAACGGAGTAGGATCAAGGTTGGCAACCTCACCGAAGAAATGAATCAGTTTAAAAATGAAGTCGAAACATGGTTTGATCGCTCTATGGATCGAGCCAGTGGCGTTTATAAGCGCAATGCAAAAGGAGTTGCAATTTTAATTGGGATATCAGTTGCCATATTCACTAATACTGATACATTTCACTTAGTTAGTAGATTGTCGCAGGATTCGGCTATCCGCTCTGCTATTACTCAAAGTGCAAGTCAACGAGCCGATTTTATCAATGATCCACAAGCCAGAAGACAAATTGAGAAACTTTTAGGAGATGCTTCTGTTCCCATTGGATGGCAAAACATCAATCAGCAGTTTGAGTTATTAGATGTTAAAGACTCGAATAGTGAAAATGTTGTATTAATTAGAATTTGGCAGGGTTTTAAATTAATTTGCGGTTGGATTGTGAGTGGTTTGGCTATTTCGATGGGTGCGCCTTTTTGGTTTGATATCCTAAATAAACTTGTGAATGTGCGAAATGCAGGGCCAAAACCTGTTGCGTATACTAAGGATCAACCAACTCAGAAATAGCGTTTCAACTAAAAAATAAAAATAACTTGGAGTTTTAATTCTTTATTTTCAACAGTAATGTCAATTTGCCTGATAAATTCTCGAAAGTAAAATCGTCGCTCTGTTTCTGATAAATCTAACCAAAATTGTGGTATAGAAACAGCTTGAGCAACAGAACGCAAGTTAACTGGGGGGAGAGTCGCCAACTTTGCTTCGAGTGCAGAAATTTCTGTGCGGAGTTTGTAAGCCCTTAACTTTGCTGTTTCAACATCTAAAATTCCAGTTTCAATTAAAGCGGGTAATTGAGCAAGGATTTCTTGCTGACGAGCGATCGCTTGTCCTAAACTATTCTTGACTGCATCCAACTGGGGAAAATTCATCCCCGCTACAGCTAAGGGTAAATCACGGCAAACGGTTTCAATTGTATGTTCTAAAACCTCTTGGTAGGGAATAGCCTGACACTTGGGGCGTTGAGGACAGCTAGTAGAACGTAAATAAAGATACTCCTTATCTTGGTTGCGTTGGGTGACACGAGTAACTGTTAGATGTGACTGACACTCAGCACAGACAACCAACCCAGCTAAAGAACGGGGTGCGCTAGCAGTTCGGGATGGTAAACGGCTGTTACGGCGTAAAAGTCGATCAACTTGGGCTGCTTCTTCTTTAGAAATTATCGGAATATGGGTATTAGAGATAATTTCACCATTTTGGTAAGCTGTATTGCCGCGATAAACTGGATTAGTTAGCCAGCGTCTTCCTGTGGTGACAGAGATTTTTTTGCCGTATTTTTTCGCCAAGTAACGAACCGAACCTCGCAGGGAACCATAGAGTAAAAAGTGTTCAAAAAAATCTTTGACTACTGGTGAAGTACTGCGATCAATGGTATATTTTCCCTTACCTCTGCGATAGCCGTAGGGAACTTTGCCGGGTGGCGGTGCAACTTCAAGACGATTCCGGGCGTGTCCTTGACGGATGCGACGACTCCGTTGCTGACGTTGGATTGCGTGTAGCAAATTTAGCAAGTCAGCGCCCAGGGGGTAATTTTCGGAAGTGTAGGGTTGTTCTGTGGCAATTATCGCTACTCCCATTACTTCGAGTTGATGTAAGCGATCGCTAATTTCCTCTACAGTATCCCCTAATTCTTCTAACCGACGAATTAACAGATAATCTGCTGGTTCAGTTTCGCAATCGGTAAATAATTGTTGTAATTGCGTTCGCGTAGTCTGTGCAGAAGACTCTGGTTTACCCAAATCTTCATAAACCCGATCCACCTCCCATCCCCAATCGGCTTGATCGGGAGAAGATTCTAGTAGAGGATTGGTGTAAGAATAGGCAATTATTTTCATTAGTCATTTGTCATTTGTCATTATGGAGCATTGAGGATGAGTAAGGGCATGGCACTGCCCATTGGTGTCAACTTAAGGTAGAAGCTAAGACTGGCAAGCTTTCCAGGTTTGACCCTCACCCCCAACCCCTCTCCCAATTTTGGGAGAGGGGAGCAAATTCTCTAGTTCCCCGAATCCCAAGTTGGGATTCGAGGTTAGGGGATGAGGGCAAAACCTCGAAACAAGACAGATTTTTGCTTAAGTTGACACCTATGGGCAAAGAATTGCCCCTACGATAAGGTAAGGGCATGGCAAAGACAAGCCCCTACTGCTGACTTAGCTCGATAATATTTCCATCAGGATCTTGAGTGAAGAGGGCAGGGCGACCGGAAGCGCTGGGTTGAATGGGATAATTATGATTCAGCAAGTCTTGTTTGGCAACGTCTAAGTTAGCGACTGAGAAAGCGACGTGGGGGTTGCGTCCCCATTTTTCGTTTGAGTTTTCGGTGGGGACAGTAGGTGCAACTATCAGGTGAATTTGATAGTTGCCGACTTGATACCATGCACCAGCGTATTTTAGGGAACGATCTATTTTGGATAATCCCAATACTTTGCCATAAAAGTGTTCGGAGCGTTCTAAGTCAGTCACGAGAATTGCTGTATGGAGACTTTGGGTAATCTGCATTGTTGGTAAGTCCGATCGCGTTTATTTAAATTTTGACGAAAACTGATGTGCTACGTTGCAACTATGCAAGGTATCCACCAGCTTTAAAAATCTGTTTGGCGGTTAAATCTAACTCTGGTAAAGTAGGCGAGACGATGCGCTCATTGCCTCTAAATTGAGTAACTTGGTATTCACCGTCAACTAATTTGTAAATAGAGATAGTGGGTTCTTTAGGATTACCGATAAACTTTTTACCACCGATAGCTAAATAATCAACAATCCAATATTCTTTTATTCCTATCTCTTCATATTGTCCTAGCTTTTTATGATAATAATCCCGCCAGTTAGTACTAAAAACTTCAATGACTAAAGGAATCGAATCAGCAAATTTAACGGTAGAATATTTCTGCCAAAGTGGCTCTAATTTTAAAGCAGGACGGTTGAGTAATAGCAAGTCTGGAGAATAGCAAGATTGGCTACTAGCAGATTGGACTAATGCTGTTTTTGGGATGGAATAAGGTAGATCGTTACGAACGTACTCAACAGCAATTTTTTCAACCAAAAATCCAACAATATCCTCATGATCTCCTACTGGTTGTGCCATTTCAACAATCACGCCATCATGTAATTCGTATCTTCCGCCTTCGGGTCGCCATGCTGTAAAATCTTCAAAGGTTACTAGTTTGGGTATGGCTTGAGTCATAATTTGTTACGGCAATTACTTGATTTATACGGCAATCTTATCTTATGAACATATAAATATAACTATGTCAAACAAGCGATGATCGCCTTACCATCACTCTGGTAATTTCTCTAACACCTCCCGTGCGATCGCCCCCCAATATTCATCTTTATACTCAACATATATCTCTAGCGCTGTCTGCAAATTAATCCTTGCCTCTGCATAGTTTTCTTCTGCTTCTGCAAGCGTTCCTAAAGCGTGGTAAGTGAATGCTTGGGAATAGCGATCGCCAAATTCGATTTTGATAGCCAAAGCTTGTTGGTAATTGCGTCGTGCCTCCTCAAATTCCCGCAAATTTTGGGCAATTCTTCCCAACTCGTGGTATGTGGCAGCTTGGGAATAGCGATCGCCAAATTCGATGTAGATTGCCAAAGCTTGTTGGTAATTACGCCGCGCCTCCTCAAATTCCCGCAAATCTTGGGCAATTGCTCCCAAATTGTGGTAGGTACGTGCTTGAGAATAGCGATCGCCAAATTCGATTTTGATAGCCAAAGCTTGTTGGTAATTGCGCCGCGCCTCCTCAAATTCCCGCAAATTTTGGGCAACTCTTCCCAACTCGTGGTAGGTGCTAGCTTGAGAATAGCGATCGCCAAATTCGATTTTGATAGCCAAAGCTTGTTGGTAATTGCGCCGCGCCTCCTCAAATTCCCGCAAATCTTGGGCAACTCTTCCCAACCCGTGGTAGGTACGTGCTTGTGAATAGCGATCGCCTATTTGTTGTTCAATTTCTAGACACTCTTGATAGAAAGTTGTCGCCTGTGTAAATTGTCTCAAGTTTCGATAAGCATTCCCCAGGTTAAACAAAGCAGCAATTTCGCCGCGAGGATTCTGAAGTTGCTGTGAAATACTTAAAGATTTTTGATAATAAGCGATCGCTGTATCAAATTGCCTTTGCTGCCCATAAGAATTTCCTAATGTGTTGAGGACTTCAGCATAGAAGGTAGAATCTTGAAACTCATTAGCTATTTTTTCGGCTTCTTCTAGATATTCTCTAGCTTTGATAGGTTGATTCTTACTTATATACGCAATTCCTAGCTGATGCAAAATATTACTACAGTTGCGGAGGTTTTCGCCTGTTGCTTGATGTCCAGTAGGTTTATATTCCATTAGCAAGCTGTGTAATAAATCGATCCGCTCTTGCTTTTCTGGAGGTTCTAATCTGTTTATAATTCTCTCAGTATTTTGAGTTTCATGAATTGCATTATCTTTGGTAACTTGAGGCGTTTGAAACCGAAACATCCCCGATTGCCAAGCCCAAAAATCAGGAGCAAATTTAGCTAACCGAGTCAGGGCATAATCTGGCAGAATAAACAGAATGGGATGAGGAACAGTTCTTTTATAAGCATCTCGGACAAAGTTGAGGTCTTGTAAAACTGGCGGATAGTCTCCATAAACCCCAATAGACTTTTCTAACCCTTGTACAATCAAGACTAATTTTTTGTTATATTCTATTTCAATAGTTGGTAATATCTTGACAATTTCATCCTTGAGAAATCGCAAATTGGGATCAGAAAAACTCAGGGTAAAAAACTGAATATCCCGACACTCAGGATTTGTTTTTAACGCCTCAACTAATATTTCTACATCTGGGGGAAAATTAATTTCTACAAAACCAATCTTAAACTTTTCTGCAAAGTCTATAAAAGTGAGTAATTGAGCAAATATATCTTGATTCAGCGCGATAAACGTCCCGATTTCTGAGCTAATGTTGGGCTGCGAGTGCGGATTTGATGGCTTTCTGGAAAAATTCATTTTGTTTCACCACTGGATTCGGGTAATTCCATCGTTTATCGCCGTTGTATTCCAAAACTGAAGTGTTAAACAGCATTAATTGACCAATATCATCTTTACTGACATTTTTGGTGATACAAACTTGGGCTAAAAACGCATAATGTTCTTCAGGAATAAACCTTTCAAAACTAAATTGCTGTTGTTTCACAGCATAGATAATATCTTCAGCAATAATTTTGGGATGTTTGCGAGTACTAGCAGTTAGACAAGCAGTCTGTATCATCTGCATTAATTGGCGGACATGTCCACCACTGGCTTTGGCTAAATCTAGCAATTCCTGGCGAGATTCAAATACAGCATCAATATCTACCCGCTTTTCAATGACGCTAGCGATTGCTTCTAGTCCCGTTTGATTGTAGTTTAAATCGCAGCGATCGCGTTCCAATTGATAAATATCCACCATTGGCACAATATGAGGATTACCATCAAACTGATTGAGTGGATTTTTAGGCGAACAAAGTACAGAAATTGGCACTGTATAAATTATCGTGCAATCTAGTTCTTGTAACTGAGGCGCATAATCAAAAAATAAATGTTCTGCGATCGTTGGTGGTACACGATCCATGTTGTCAAATATAATCAATAAACCTTTATATTGAGGAAATTTTTTTCGGAGTTTAACATAGGCATCTCCTAATAAAAGGTTAATATCTGCTTTAAGACGTGATAGGTCTTTTTCTAAAGTTTGGCGAATAGTAGTTTTTTGTTTATCAGAACCTTTAATTTGTGCTAGTAATTTGACCATCAATTTAGCAATAAATGGAGCTTCTGGTTTCAGAGTCGCTTCTCCCTCAATACTGACAGACCTTTCTACAGTTTCTTCGGTTTCTTTAGTAATATCCTTAAACCAAGATTCAAAGTTTTCTAAAAGTTTAGTATCAAATTTTAAACCTAATTTACGCAACTCAAATTCTACTTGTTTGATAACAATTAAATATAAATCTGTATAACGAGCATCATTAATATCTCTTTCTTCGTTAACTCCTAAATAAATTACGTGATATTGTTCTTCCCATTGCTTCTGAATGCGTTTTAGCTCTGTACTTTTGCCACAGCCGCGATGTCCGGTAAACAAAATTGTGCGGAAATCTGTAGGTTCTTGAAAGTCTAAAATTTGACTAACTTGTTCAATTGCTGAAGTTTTGCGGACTGCTGATAAATCAACATAGTACCGTTCCATATCTACACCCTCTAGCGGTTCAACATTACAAACTTGAAATGCAGCTTTGAGAGTATTAGCACGCTGGTGATTCATTGGGTTTTTACTAACTTTATATATATGGTTTTCTCAACTTTAAATTTTAGGCGATCGCAGTGCAATTTTTCATTTAATAAAAGTTTACTTTTTAACCAACAAAGTTTTGTAGTATCTTATACTTTAATAAAGCGGACAACAATATAACGTTTTTCGCTTATATACAGCTTACTCCCCAACCCTAGTAGTAAAAATTTAATTGTCAATCCTCCAAAAGACAGAAAAATGTTATTGGCGCTCACTTAATTACGAGCAACCAAATCAAAAGGGAGCATCCCGTCAGGTGCAAAAACTTTGTGTTTGCCCTCATCCCCTAACCTATCCCCCATCATATGGGATTCGGGGAACTAGAATTATGTCTCCCCTCTCCCATATTTGGGAGAGGGGCTGGGGGTGAGGGAAAAGATTTAAGCACTCATTGTGATGCTCTCAATCAAAAGGTTGTTCATGGTCGTTTTTGCTCAACCACACTAGATTGATATGAAAAAATAGCCCACTTAATCAATTCATATAAATTTCAGTAATAAAACTGAGTATTCGAGGATGTTTGAAAAGTTCTTAGTGATGTATCAAATACTTTTAGATCCTCCTAAATCCACGCCAGTTACTCATGGGAGAAACCAGCAATACCGCACTAGCTCAACGATAAATAAAACTGCTATATTACTATACCTTTCAATTTACTGTTATTTAATTTAATATAAAAGTTACATGGATCAAGTGATTACTGCAATCGCAGATGTTTTGTTTATAACCAATAATTTAGGAAAAATAAAAAAAGTAAATCGTGCTGCTCAAAAATTATTTGGTTTTAGTGAAAAAGAATTAATTAATCAACCAATATCATTGATAATTGATGATGAACAAGTCTTAATACCAGCCATTCACCAGCATTCTTTTTTTCATAAAAATCTTGAGAATTTAGAGGTAGTTTGCCGAACCAAGACTAGAGAAAAGCGGTTGATTGCTTTTTCTTGTTCAGTAATTCCGAAAAAAATCAAAGGATTAGAAGATATTCTCTACATTGGTCGGGATATTACTGCTCGGCAGCACCGAGAACAGCGTACAAGTACCCAGTATGCTATCACTCGTATATTATCAGAATCCCAAACTGTAAAACAGGTAATTCCGCAAATTTTGCAGTCGATTTGTCAAAACTTGGGATGGGATTTAGGCGAACTTTGGACACCAAGTCAATATATTGGCACTTCGGTAGAGGGACATAGCCTCAATGCAGTACTAAGGTGTGTGGAAATTTGGTCAAGTAGAGTAATTTCTGCGCGAGAGTTTAAAGCAATCACCTGGCAAACTACCTATACACCCGGTGTTGGCTTACCTGGTCGAATTTGGATTAGACGTTTGCCCCTGTGGATTCAAGATATCACAGAAGATGGAGACAATCGGCGATCGCAACCTGCTGCTGAGGCTAGATTGCACGCAGCTTTTGGCTTCCCCATCTTAGACGATAGTGAAATCTTAGGAGTGATGGTTTTCTTTAGCCGGGATGTACAACCAAAAGATAAAGACTTATTGCAAATGGTGGGTTCTATTGGTAGTCAAATTGCCCAATTTATCAAACGCAAACAAGCAGAAGATGCACTTGTAGAAAGTGAAGAAAGATATCGATATTTATTTGAAAATGCTAATGATTTGATTCAATGCGTCAATGCATCTGGTCATTTTTTGTATGTCAATCGTGCATGGCAAGAAGCTTTGGGATATAGCGAAGCTGAAATTGCGAATATGAATGTTTTTGATATTATACATCCAGAGTTCAAACAAGAGTGTTTGCAAAGATTTTATCGGGTGCTGTCAGGAGAAAAGATCGGGCAAGTAAAAGCCGCATTCGTGACTAAATCCGGTCAAACAATATTTATAGAAGGTAATATTAACTGTAAATTTGTCGAAGGTCATCCAGTTGCAACTCGCGGCATTTTTCGCAATATCACCCAGCGACTAGCAACAGAAGAAGCGGTGCGCCATCAGCAGAAAGAAACCGAACATTTATTGCTGAATATTTTGCCAGCAGCAATCTCCAAACCTTTGAAAGAATCAGCTAACATTGTCGAAGAGGTTGGTGATGTCACAATTCTATTTGCAGATATTATCGGCTTTAGCGAAATTGCTGCTTCTATGAGTGCAATTCAACTGGTAAACTTACTCAATTCAATTTTTTCAACTTTCGATCGCCTCACCGAACAAGATAGTTTACACAGAATCAAAACCATTGGCGATGCTTATATGGTAGTTGGTGGTTTGCCCCCACGCCGCCGAGATCATCCTCAAGCGATCGCTCAAATGGCACTCCAGATGCAAACTGCGATCGCTCTATTTAATACTCAGAATAACCAAAACTTCAGCATCCGTATCGGCATCCATACTGGTATTGTAATTGCCGGAGTAATTGACTTCAAAAAACTTACGTATAATCTCTGGGGAGACACAGTAAACATCGCTCACTGCATGGAATCGCAAGGTATTGTTGGTAAAATACAAGTTACAGAAGATACTTATAAATCTTTATGTAATGAATTTTTATTTGAAAAGCGGGGCGAAATCGAAGTTCAAGACAAAGGGAAAATGACCACTTATTTGTTGATTGGGCAAAAGTAAAACCTCACCCCAACCCTCTCCTTAGTAAGGAGAGGGAGCAAGAATCTTGTTTCTCATCTGGTATATTTGCAAAATTGTGTCCTGACGGACATCCCTATCCCTCTCCTTAATAAGGAGAGGGACAGGTTTTGCTATGCAAAACCAGGGTGAGGTTTCTTTGAGCTATTCGATAAATTTTGACGCCTTCCCTACGTATTCGGAATCAACCGCCCACAAGGATAAGTCGCCGTTTGCTTTTGGGCAGTTTCAGCCACTGCTGCTGGAATTTGATCCGATGATTGGGTTTTGGCTGCTAGATAGTCTTTTTGCAGTTTATCCAAAATAGCTTCTCGCCTGTCGTACACACGCTTCAGGGGACGAGGCTGGCATTTGTTCAAGACGTATGCTGTTACCAATGGTAGAGCGATCGTGCTATCGGTATAACAAACAATAGTGTTAGGTAACTCTTCCGGGTCAATCTTACCCCAACTGACAGCTTCCGATGGGGTTGCTCCAGACAAACCGCCTGTATCTGGACGCGCATCGGTAAATTGTACAAAGTAATCGTGTCCTCGTTCTTCTAGCCCCAATACTTCGTGAAGTTGCGGTTGGGTTTGGAGCAAAAAGTTTTTGGGACTACCGCCACCAAGAATTACAGCCGCACTTTTACCTCCAGATTCACGGGCATTATATGCGATCGCAGCCGTCTCATTTACGTCAATTGATGGATCTAACACCAACTGCGAACCTTCCAAAGCCAAAGCTGCCACGTTCATCCCAATTGAGCTATCTCCTGGAGAAGACGTATATATAGGCACGCCATACTCGTAAGCTGTAGCCAGCAAACAGGAATGCTGTACACCCAACTGCTTTTCTACTTCTCGAACATACTTACCCAGTAAATAGTGAAACTCAGCAGTTCCCATCCGCTTCTGAAATGCTTCCCCTTGCAGAATCTTGCGGATGAACGCATCAGTTTCTAGCAGCACATCGTAACCAAAGATAATGTCATAAATGCGAATAGTACCTTCTTGGCGCAGTTTCACATCATCCAAAAACGGATTACCAGCAAAAAGTTCAAAACCCAAACCGTAGTGCATATCGTGGTAAAGATTTGCACCAGTGCTAATCATCCAGTCAATAAAGCCGTTGCGAATTAAGGGTGCAAGCGCTGAAACCCCGAATCCTGCTGGCGTCATTGCACCGGAAAGGCTAACTCCCACCGTCACACCTTCCGTTAGCACATCACGACTCAGTAGTTGGCAGATTTCCCGCAACCGTGCTGAGTTGTAAGCGGTAAAGTATTGATCGATCAAATCCACCACATTGATATCATTTGATATAGGTGTAGGTGCGATTTTTTGACCCAGCTGTTTAGACATTTTGGCACTCCCGAACAGTAAACACGCCGAATCTAATGTTATCTAGCTTTCAACCAAAGTGATAGCGGTTTAACTAGCTCATTTCATCAAAAAACATTACCACGCCTGAGATTAGAGACTTCCAGTAAAAAAAAATATCCCTTCGTCGCGGGCAATCTCACTGAAATGAGTTTGCGAAAATATTAAATTTAATGAAAGATTTAATAGATCGAGACAAGTGTACGCTAGCTACATGGAAATGCGTCAACAGAGGACTCAACCAATGGGATATGTAATTGCTACTGCAAATATGAAAGGTGGTGTTGGTAAAACTACCCTCACTGTCAACTTAGCTACCTGTTTAGCTAAAAATCATGGTAAACGGGTGCTTGTCCTTGATTTAGACAGCCAAATCAGCGCCACACTCAGTTTGATGTCGCCTTTAGATTTTGCCAAGCGTCGTAAACAAAGTAAGACATTTAGGTATCTGATAGACCAAGTTATCAATCCAGAACCAGAAGCAAAATTGACAATTCAAGATATCATTCAATCCCAGGTTTGTAATCTTCCCGGTCTGGATTTGTTACCAGGAGATATCGACTTATATGATGAATTTGCTGTTTCAGAAATGCTGCATCAGCAAGCAACTGCTTTGGGTGAACAGGACTTTGAAACAATTTGGAATCGCTTTGAAAGAGTCTTGATAAATAATATTTTAAAACCTGTGCGTCAAGAATATGATTTTATCCTCTTAGATTGTGCGCCTGGATATAATTTATTAACTCGTAGCGCTTTAGCTGCCAGTGATTTTTACATACTTCCTGCTAAACCAGAACCCTTATCTGTAGTGGGTATTCAACTCCTAGAAAGACGCATTGCCAAATTAAAAGACAGCCACGGACATGAAACCAAAATAGATATAAAAATGCTGGGGATTGTATTCAGCATGTCCAGTGCTAACCTTCTCACTGGCAGATACTATAAACAAGTGATGCACCGCGTTGTTGAAGATTTCGGTGTAGAAAAAATTTGTAAAGTACAAATACCAGTTGATGTCAATGTTGCTAAGGCTGTCGATAGTTTTATGCCAGCTGTTTTAATCGCTCCCCAATCAGCTGGTTCAAAAGCGTTCTTTCAGTTAACTCAGGAGTTGTTGCAAAAGCTATAGCTATAGCTCTAGAACTGCTGAGTTCAACGAAGAGGCAGGGGGAAGCAGGCAGAAAGCTTAAGAAAATGACCCTATAATAACCTCATCAAAGCCTGCACTCTGCCTCCTGCTTGACTCGATAAAAACTAGTAATAATTAAGTAATTTTTCCGATAAGTCCAGCATTTATACTGAAGCTATGTACAGCAATATTCGGCTATTGAGTGAAAAGGCCAGTAAATCTCGCTAAGAAACAATGCTTACTAAAAATTCTGTACAGGCAGAGAAAAATCAACGCTTGGTAATGCGTTTACCACGGGCTCTGAGTTATCTCGAAACGTGGGGCTTTGGCTTAACAGGTCATGTGGGATGGATTGGTACTGCCCCGATTATTCATGCAGCGTTAGGGCCTAGAGCTATGTTAGTTTGGTTGTTTGGCACGATGGTCTCCTTTTTACTCAACTTGCAAGTACAAAGTCTAGGTAGATATTGGCCAGATGTCGCTGGCGGAACACCAAATTATACCACCAGGCTACTAAAGAACTTTCCAAGCTTAGGCCGTTACGTAGCCTTAGGATACTTTTTTAGCTGGGCAGCAGCACCAGCACTGTATGCGATTATTCTCACAGACCTAATTAAAGTCAATTTTGAAACATTAGGTATTTATTGTCCAGAAACTTTTTTAAAAGTTCTTTTTACAGCAATTCCTTTTATTTTGGCTTTCAGTGGTACTCGTGCTTTAGCACTTTTGCATTTATTTTTTGTATTACCAGCCATTTTATTACTACTTTTGTTTTGTATTCAAGGCGTAGTATGGTCAGCCTTCTCAACCACTAGTTTTAAACTTATCCTAACTAGCACAGATAGTTTGAGCTTTGGAGAATGGGCAAAGTGGTTTTTTTTGGGTAGCTATTCAATTTATGCTTGTGAAACCACTTCTTCATTTGTTGCTGATAGCCGCCACCCATATAAAACTTTGAAGTTCTTAACCGTAGCTGCTTGGCTAATTCCTGCGGTGTTTTTAGGTGCTTCTTGGGTATTAATGTGTTCGCCTCCAAATCCAAGAATAGGTGACGATGTGTTCTTAAATCTGGTGGCGGCTTCTAAGCCTTTTTGGGGTGAATCTGCCTCTTTTATAGTTACACTTCTGATTACTGTATCCTGCCTTTTAAGTGCTGCTACGGCAGTTTCCAACTCTCCTCGGATATTATACCAACTTGCTTTAGACGATCAGCTTTCTCCTCTATTTACATTAGTTTCTCCCCAAGGTGTCCTTGGGCCAGCTATCTTAGTTACCTTTCTACTCAGTCTGCTTTGTCTAAATTTGGGAAATGTAGCTCAACTTCTCACGGTAGCAGGCACCTGTTATCTTGTGTCGATTATGGGTCTACATCTGGGATTATGGCTGTGTCGGGACAAACCGCAGGTGTTATGGCCTTGGTGGTCACTTGGTTTTTTCTGTATAGAAGCGGTAGTTCTAATAGTAGGAGGTTTAGCTTGGAATTGGAGATATTTTTCAGTTGGTTTATTATTACCCGTTCTTTTGATGATAGGAGATGTAGGGCTACGTCGCTTAAATTTAGCACCATTACACCTAAAATGGGGGACACAGCATTACGACGTTAGGTCTAGTATAAACAACCAAGATTTTGTGGTACTACAGGTGATTGTTTTAGTATCATTAATTTGTATTACTACCACAAGCACTTGGTTTATCCGCGATTTATTAGACAAAAATTATCATAATATTCATAATTCTTTGCTAGCTATTCTGTTAGTGACATTTTCTTTTACAGGGGTTGCCATCGCTTGCTGGACAACTCTACCACAAATCGCTGCTATTGATAACGCACGCAAACAAGCAAAAAGCCTGTTTATTACTACTCTCGATACTGTCCCAGATACTATTTTAGTCTTAGATGAAAACGGTAAAATTTGCGAGATAAATGCTGCCGCTGAAGAATTATTTCAAACAACTGTTCAGCAGCTACTTGGCAAAAAATTGAATCAACTTTTAATCAGCTATCGCGGGAAACCGGAGCAATGGCCTATTAGAAGTGAGCAAACCTTAAAAATAAACCAAACTCTACGAATTGTTGAATCGACTATTTCACAGCCATTTAATTCCCAGCTACGAGAATATGTTGTTATTATCCGTGACATTACTAAACGTAAGTTAGTAGAAAAAGAATTAGTTCAGTATCGTCATCAGCTTGAGCAGATGGTTCTAGAACGCACCGTTGAACTTATTAAACTAAATCAACAACTTGAGCAAGACATTATCAAGCGTCAACAAGTACAAGAGCAATTACTGCACAATAGTCTTCATGACGGGCTAACCGGATTACCTAATCAACGATTCTTTTTGGAGCGAGTGCAGCGAGCAATAGAACGCAATCAAGAGCAAAATAAATATTTATTTGCCGTACTTTTCTTAGACTTAGACCGCTTTAAAGTTGTTAATGACAGCCTTGGACATCTACTGGGAAATCAACTTTTAATTGAAATTTCTCATCGGCTAAAATCAGTTCTGCGAGTTGGAGATATAATTGCCCGTTTTGGTGGAGATGAATTCACAATCTTAATTGAAGAAATTGAGGATATCAGCACCGCCATACAGGTAGCCGAGCGAATTAAAAAAGTGCTAGCTTTACCATTTCAATTAAATGAGCATAGGGTGTTTACTAATGCTAGTATTGGCATCGCTTTAAGTAAAGCAGATTATGAGCAAGCAGCGCAGATTCTACGCGATGCCGATGTGGCAATGTACTGCGCCAAATCACTTGGGAAGGCACGCTATGAGGTCTTTGACCGAAAAATGTACGAGGGTGCATCTTTGCTCTTGGAGTTAGAAACTGCTCTGCGAAATGCACTGCTCAAACAAGAAGAATTTCGCCTTAATTACCAGCCAATTATTTCACTGACAACTGGCAGAATTATTGGATTTGAGGCACTAATACGTTGGCGTCATCCAAAACAAGGGCTTGTCTCCCCTCAAGATTTTATTCCCCTGGCAGAAGAAACTGGAATGATTGTTAGTATCGGAAAATGGGTGCTTTATGAAGCCTGTCATCAAATGCATAAATGGCATCAACAATTTCCTAGCTCATTACCTCTGACAATGAGCGTTAATTTTTCTGGAAAACAAATTACTCAACCTGATGTTTTTAAAGAAGTTAAAGATATTTTGCAAGAAACTGGACTAAACCCATGCAGTTTGAAATTGGAGATTACTGAAACATTGTTGATGGATAATTTTCAATTAGCTACCACCGTACTTTCCCAGTTAACAGCGCTGAATATCGAGTTGCACATGGATGATTTTGGTACTGGCTATTCATCTTTGAATTACCTGCACCGCCTACCAATCAAAACCCTTAAGATTGACCGTTCTTTCGTCAGCAATATAGGTAGTCGAGGAGAAAATTTAGAAATTGTTCGAGCTATTGTGACATTAGCTCATAATTTAGACATGTTTGTAACAGCAGAAGGGATAGAAACTGTAGAGCAATTAGCACAACTGAAGGCTCTACAATGTGATTATGGACAAGGGTATTTTTTCTTACCACCTATGGAAGGTGAAGAAGTAGAAACACTACTTGCCGCTAACTTGTGTCAGAAAAATTTTTTAAAGAAATAAAACAGTCGTCAGAATTATTCTCATAAAATCTTGGAATCAAATTCTCTTTAGAGTAACACCTTGGATTGGGCGATTAAGAGCGCTTGATAATCTACATTAGTGTCATACTCGCTGTAGCTGGGAATCCTCGGTGTTATCGACTAACCCTTCTTCTTGCAAAAGTTCATTCATAAAAATATCGATTTTGTTGCGATTAATATTCTGCATGACTATAATGTGCGCCCAATTTTCCAAAACTGCTAATTGCCACTTTTTAATTAACTTTTGAGAAGGTTTTTGAAACACTACTGTATTGGAAAATTTATTTAACATGCATGGATATTCTCTTATTTGAAGTTGTTGGAAAAGATATTGGGCATTATCAATACAAGTATTTGCTTCTCTCGCTAATCCATCATAACCTCTTGTTTGCACTGCATACCAGAGAATTAGGGGAGTGTGACCGTTTCTAGAGCCTAGAATAGTTGTATCTATTGAACCAATATATTCAATTTCTGTCTCAACTTTTTCTACCCATTTTTTCTTAGTTAAAACTACACCGCAAGGTAACGGAGAACCAATGAATTTAGCAGAAATAGCTATACTATCTATGGGTTTTTGAAAGTTAACTTGCGGAGCGCCATCTAAAAATGGTAATATTAATCCTGAAAGTGCCGCATCACAATGGATGTAATAATCTTTAATCGAATTGCGCTCTAAAATTGCTAGAACTTTGTCTAAGTTATCAATTGCACCTTTGACAGTAGTCCCAATATTTAAATTTATGATGGCTGGATAACTACAATTTTCGCTAAGTAGTTGTTCAAAATTCTCATAATTCATTTCTCCATTAATTTGCGAATTAATAACATTATGTTGAATGCGAAATAATTTAGCTGCTTTAGGAATTGAGTAATGAGAATCTTGTGATGAGTAAAGAATCCCATTCGGGTAAATTTCCCTTGCTAAGAACATTCCATATAAATTACCTTCAGTTCCGCCAGCAGTAACATAACCCCAAAACTGATCTTCTGGAATTTTATAGAGGTTAGCAAAAAAAGATAATACTTCTTGCTCGAAATTCCGAGAATGTAGACCAAAATCTGGTTCTACATAAGGATCTCCAGCATTATTTAACAGATAATTGAAAAATTTTGAGAGCGCACTATAATCACAATTTAAATTATATGGATAACCTGCATGAAACTGCGATCGCTGTTCTATTTGCAACAAAAAATCTGCTAAGTCTTTAGCAACTTTATTTGACATGCCTTTGTCTCTCTTGATGTGTGATTGGCTTAATGGATGTTTTATCTTAAATACTACGTATTAATCCATACCTTTATATTTTCTTAATAATCTATCTATTCGGCTATTTAATTGAAAACGTTTTGGTGAAAATACTGAGTACAGTCCAGTAATAATACCCAATTTGCGGCTACAAAGGATATTACACTTAGGACTTACGCAATTTAGGATTACGCATATCTATTTCAGGGGGTGACTGCAACCTGATTAAAATAATTCGTAATAGAGCCTCCGGCACGCTTTGTGCGAACGTCAATTTTGTTTTGTAATGAAGAGTGCTGTTGTGGGGACGGTTTGGGACTCGCATTACAACGTGCGATTTAACCCCAATCGCATTACTTACGCGATTTTTGAACCGGGGGACTTAAACCCACGGAATTGAGTTAACGTGAATTCTACGGATGATGTAGTGTCTATCTAATTAGCCTGAATGAAAAGACCACTAAGAGGTTTTACTAGGCAAAAAATTCCCTCTCTGACGGGGGAGAGGGAAAAATTTAAACTTTAGTTGAAGGTAGGGAGAGGTTTGTTGAACTAACGTAAGTAGGTAGGCAAGATAAAACCAAACTATGTAACGAAAAGTAAAATCTCTATATTTGGCTCGTAGTTGCGCTTTAGCGCTAAAGCGCAACTACGAGCCAGTGATGATTATTTGCGCCCACTTACTAAGTATTTACTAGAACTCTCCAGCTAAGGCTGCAACGCATCGTTCGCAAATTAAGGGATGTTCTGCTGATTCTCCCACGTAGGTAGAGTAGTTCCAACATCGGTCGCATTTTTCCCCGTCTGCTTTCACTACAGCAATTCCCCAATCTTCCGTCTGCGCTGTATATTTTAATCCTTGCAACCCTTGAGCAGAATCTAATAATTCCACCTGGGAAGTCAGCAATAAATACCGCAGTTCGTCAATACCGTTACCCTTAACCGGGTTAAAGGCTTTGATAGCATCACCTAACTGTTTATGAGGTATATGAATCAAAGCTTTGGCTTCCAAGGAAGAACCAATCATTTTTTCAATCCTGGCTTGTTCCAACACCTTGTTAACATCGGTGCGGAGTTGTCGCAGTGCTGACCAAAATTCCGCTAACTCTGGATTACGCCATTTTTCTTCCACTAGTAGCCAACCGGCTTCAAACACCGATTTGTAAGGTGTTTTGTAGGGGAGATATTGCCAGATATCTTCGGCGGTGTGGCATAATACTGGTGCGATCGCTCGTGCTAAATTATCTATTGCTATCTTCAGCACTGTTTGACAACTGCGACGGCGGAAAGCATCTTTTGCACTGATGTACAATCTATCTTTGGCAACATCTAAATAAAAGTTGGATAAATCCACCACGCAGAAATTCTGCACTGTTTGGAAGAAGCGGAAGAATTGGAAACTCTCAAAGGCTTCGGTTACTTCCTCAAACACTTCGGTGATGCGGTGCAGCATATAACGGTCAAGTTCTGGCAATTCCTCAAAGGGGACTGTATCTTTTTCTGGGTCAAAATCATCCAAGCTACCCAACAAAAACCGCGCTGTATTGCGGATTTTGCCTCTAACATCGTTCATCTGCTTGATGATGTTTTTGCCAATGCGGACATCGCCGGAGTAGTCTACCGATGATACCCACAATCTCAATATATCTGCACCATAAGCCGGTTCTACTTTTTGATTTTTCCCGCCTTCAATGATTGTATTGGGGTCAACCACATTTCCTTCAGACTTACTCATCTTTCGCCCTTGTTCATCCAAAGCGAAGCCGTGAGTTAGCACAGTTTTGTAAGGTGCAATGTCATTTACTGCTACACTGGTGAGCAAACTTGACTGGAACCAACCGCGATGTTGGTCGGAACCTTCCAAGTACATATCAGCAGGGTAGCGTAATGGACGCTGTTGGACGACAGATGCCCAAGATGAGCCAGAATCAAACCATACATCCATTGTGTCTGTACCTCTGCGGTACGACTTGCCATTTTGGCGATAAGATTCGGGTAATAATTCTTCAACTGATAATTCCCACCAAGCGTCGGAACCAATTTCTGCGATAATTGTTTGGGCGTGGTTGATAGTTTCCTCATTTAGCAGTACTTCCCCGGTGGCTTCATCGTAGAAAACGGGAATCGGTACACCCCAACTCCGCTGACGAGAGATACACCAATCGGAACGTTCCGCTACCATTGGGGTGATGCGATTTTCACCTTGGGCTGGAATCCATTTTACCGTGGCGATCGCCTTTAATGCTTCTTCTCTAAATCCTTCCACGGAAGCAAACCATTGTTCAGTAGCGCGGAAAATCGTTGGCTTTTTCGTCCGCCAATCATAAGGATATTTGTGGGGATATGCTTCTTCTTTCAACAAAGAACCAGCCGCAGCCAGTGCGTCAATCACCGCCTGATTCCCATCACCCAGCACATTTAACCCCGCAAATTGTCCCGCTTCTTCGGTAAAATTGCCATTGTCATCTACTGGTGCAAGGATAGGCAAACCGTAGCGCTGACCAACAATGTAATCTTCTTGACCGTGACCGGGGGCTGTATGTACCAACCCAGTACCCGACTCAGTAGTGATGTAATCACCGCCCACAACAATCGGACTTTCGCGGTCAAATAGAGGATGACGGTAAGTAGTATGTTCTAAATCATTCCCTTTAAAGGTGGCTTTTAGGGTTAACTCAACTCCCAAGGTTGAAGATAAACGTTCTATTAAATCAGCAGCAACGATGAGATAGCGGAACCTCACCCCCTCAGTCCCCCTCTCCGTTAACGGAGAGGGGGAAGAATCTTCCTCACTCCCTCTAAGAGCTTGCGGGGAGGGGGTTGGGAGGTGGGGTTCCACTTCCACCACTGCATAATTCAAATCTGCATTCACCGCTACAGCCAAATTCGCTGGAATTGTCCAAGGTGTAGTTGTCCAGATAGCCACACCCAAATCTGACAGATATTGGGCTAACAGTGGTTTTACAGTTTGGGCTAAACTTGTAACTGCAAAAGCTGCATAGATACTGCGGGAAACGTGACCTTCTGGATATTCCAACTCAGCTTCAGCCAAAGCGGTTTTAGAACTAGGACTCCAGTGAACCGGCTTCAAACCGCGATAGATGTAGCCTTTTAAGAACATCTGACCAAACACGGCAATTTGAGCCGCTTCATATTCCGGCTTCAGAGTTAGATAAGGGTTTTCCCAATCACCCCAAATACCGTAGCGTTTAAAATTATTGCGTTGGTCGTTTACCGCAACTAGGGCAAATTCTTTCGCTTTTTGTCGCAGTTGTAAAGGCGTTAAATTTTGTCGTTCTGCTGACTTCATGTTCTGCAAAACTTTTAACTCAATTGGTAAACCGTGACAATCCCAACCAGGGACATAGCGAACTTTACGCCCTTGTAGCATTTGGTAGCGGTTAATAATATCTTTGAGAATTTTATTTAAGGCATGACCAATATGGAGTGAGCCATTAGCGTAGGGAGGCCCATCGTGCAGTATAAATAATTCGCCGGGGTTATTTTCAAAGAGGCGATCGTAAATTTTATTTTCTTCCCAAAACTTTTGGATTTCCGGCTCGCGCTTGATGGCGTTTGCCCGCATATCAAAATTAGTCTTGGGTAGGTTTACAGTATCTTTGTAACTTCCTGATTCGGTCACAGTCTCATGCCTAGAATTAAATGTGCAGGTTTTATTAATTATAGAAGATGACAGGAAAACCAAAATTTGCTATTTTAACCTGAGTTTGATAACTATTATTTGACCTCTCCCCCAGCCCCTCTCCGAAACGGAGAGGGGAGCAAAAAGCTGAATTTTCACTTAATCTCCCTTTCCGACTCGCACAGGGACGGTTTTATCTAGTAAAACCTTCTTAGAGGTTTCTAGGCAACCAGGAGACTAATCAGGAATTTTGCGGAGATTTAGAGTTAATCAGCAGAAAGTAGTATACTTTTCTGGGTTCGCCTAAAGCTATCTAAAAGTTTCGTCTAAAAACCAATAATTGTGGGGTTGCTCTAATGTTAAGTCCTGTGGTGACAGTCAGTATATTTCAAAAACAACCCGACCCTCAAGTATTTTCAGCAGGTCAAGTCATCTTTGAAGAAGGACAGCCTGGTGATAATATGTACGGCATTATGGAAGGACAGATAGATATATTAGTCAATGGCAAGGTTGTAGAAACCATTGACACGGGCGAAGTTTTTGGTGTTGGGGTACTTGTAGGAGTAAAAAATAGAACTTACACAGCTATTGCCAAGGTGGACACCAAACTGGGTTTCCTTGATGAACAAAAATTTCTCTTTGCTGTTCAGGAAACCCCGATGTTTGCCCTACAGGTGATGAGAAGTTACTCAGAGCGGCTGAGTCGCTTGCAGCATATCGTCTAAAGTACCTCAGAAGACAAAAGGCAGAAGGGTGCAATAACCTGTGTGGCTCTCAAAGTGGAGTCATGTTTAGCTTCTGCCTTTTTTGGTGAAACATGAAAGATTTAATGGAGGTAGCTAATGGCGCATAAACGATTGATTATTGAGATGGGGATGGGAATAGATCAGCATGGACAAGAACCGACAGTAGCAGCATCTAGGGCAGTACGAAATGCGATCGCTCACAATGCTTTACCTGGTGTTTGGGAAGTTGCTGGTTTGAGTCACCCCAATGAAATGATTATAGAGGTTCAGGTAGCAGTTCCATACCCCGAACAAGTTAGAGAAGAAGAGGTACTCGCTGTACTACCATTTGGGCGGAAAACCCTTACCGTCCAAACTGGGGGGATGATAGTTCAAGGGCGGGCGATTCCTGAACTCAATGATAAAAATGATGAAATGTTGATTGCGATCGCATCTGTTACAGTTTTAATCGAAGATAAGTAGGCAGGGCTATTTCATTCTATTTTTACGGCAGTTTTTACGAATCTTTTTCAGAAAAATAAGAATTTAAACCGGAACTTAAGTTGAGAACCGGAGTTTTTGCCCTCACCCCCAGCCCCTCTCCCATATATGGGAGAGGGGAGACATATAGCGCTTCCCATTCAGATGCGGTACAAGATTATATCGCCAAGTGTACGGGCAAGTCTTAGACAAGCCCCTACCGATGTACCTCACATAAACGAGAACCGCTATAATTCTAGTTCCCCCTCTCTCAAACATGGGAGAGGAAAGACATAATTCTAGTTCCCCTTCTCTCAAACATGGGAGAGGAGAGACATAATTCTAGTTCCCCTTCTCCCATTTTTGGGAGAAGGGGTTAGGGGATGAGGGCTATCAAGGTTTTTACACTTACTTTCTCAAAATACTGAAATGCTTTATCAAAATGGCATTTGACTTACTCAAAATGCCTTATGACTTATTCATTTGGGTGTTTTCCGCAAGCAAAATGACCTTTGACTTACTCAAACCCCAGTTTACTTATTCATTTGGGTATTTTCCGCAAGCAAAATGACCTTTGACTTACTCAAACCCCAGTTTACTTATTCATTTGGGTATTTTCCGTAAGCAAAATGACCTTTGACTTACTCAAACCCCAGTTTACTTAGTCATTTGGGTGTTTTCCGCAAACAAAATGAGGTTTTACTGACTCATTTTGATATTTTCCGCAAGCAAACGTTAATTTTGGAATCACCCTAGAAATGTTCTATCTCTGGGACTAAGGATTTACTAATCCAAAAGTATTAAAATTATAGAAACCTGGAGAAAACTATGTCATTAGAAACAGAGACACTACAGGCAACACCACCAACTTCTACCTTTGAGACACTTGAGGAGAAGCAAGAATTTAACTGGAGGGAATGCTGGTATCCCGTCACCTTTGTGCAAGACTTGCCGGACAACCGCCCTCATAGCTTTTCGTTGTACGATGAACCTTTGGTTTTGTTCAAAAGCAAAGATGGAGAGTTTATCTGTTTAACAGATCGTTGTCCTCACCGTACAGCTAAACTTTCTGAAGGACAAATTATTGACGGCAAAATTGAGTGTTTATATCACGGTTGGCAGTTTGGCAGTGATGGTCAATGTCTGCATATTCCCCAATTACCAGCAGATGCAAAAATTCCAGTCAATGCTTGCGTACCATCTTTTAAGGTTGTGGAACGTCAAGGCATGATTTGGGTGTGGGCTGGTGAAAAAGAAACTGCTGTTGATGAAAATATCCCAATTCTACCAGATTTAGATAAGCCGGGATTTGTTTGTGCAGACTTTATATTGGATCTGCCTTATGACCAAACATATCTAATAGAAAATGTCACCGATCCGGCTCATGTTGCTATTAGCCATGATGGCACTAGAGGGGGTGGTAATCGCAAAAATGCCCAACCGCTAGAAATGGAAGTGCTAGAGAGTTCAATTCAGGGAATTCGAGCTAAGTGGCGGGGAATTAATAAATCAAATGAAGCTTGGAAGTATATTAATTTTGTTGCCCCAACTCTTGTTTTGAACAATGCTTATATTGAAGACCGAGGTTGGAGGTTTGGATTAGCTTTATATGCGATTCCTTTAGGTAAAGGGCGATGCCGTCTTTTAGCTAGAGGTTATCGTAATTTCATGACTTGGGGAGTCAAGCTAAGACCACGCTGGCTAGATCACTTAAATACCAACAAAATATTAGAGCAGGATTTACCTCTCATTGCGGGACAACAGTCAGAAATTGAGCGTTTAAAAACAAGTCTCAAAGAACTATATTTGCCTCTGAAAACATCTGACACATTAGTAGTTGAGTACCGCAAGTGGCTAGATAAGTTTGGGTCATCTTTGCCTTTCTATCAAGGCTATTCCACATGGAAAAATGTTGAGAATGGTGAGTTGAATCCAAAGCTGATTTTGTTAGATAGATTCTCGCGGCATACACTTATTTGTAGTTCTTGCAATCGTGCTTATAAAGTGACAAATAGGGTTAAGCAAAGTTGTATAGGGGTAGCGATCGCTCTAGCTGCTGTAGCAATAGTTGCAGATGATTCTAGAATTAAAATTGCAGCAATATCGCTTTCTATAGCAGCAGTTGTAATGTCCGCGATCGCTCAAACACTGAAAACTCACTTTGAGCGTTCTTACACTCGTCACTAAAATAGAGACTAAGCACAGTTTGTAGTCAGGACTTTAGTCCTTATTTTCTAAGTACTAAAGTGCTTATTACAAACCCTCTTTCCTCCTACCCCCTTGTAGTCTTAATGATAAGTCTTTAACCAGACACGATATTAGTGGCTCTGCATTAGTAGCTCTGCGCTAAACTAAAAAATATTGGGATCAAAATCTCTGGCAGTAAGTTCAATACACCCCTAATCTTTACCACTGCGGCGATAATGTCTCAAGAGCATAACGAATCACTCCAAATTCAGGAGATTACCAAACTAAAACCGAAACACTTTGCTGATTTAGTCAGATCGGCACAATTGGTTTTTGACCCCACAGCAGGAGTTTCGGGAAGAAGTATCACAGTTGACTGGGAGCAATTCGGAATTCCCCATCATGTGGCGGACAATCTCAAATCACTCGGTCAGCAGTACCAATACGCATCTCCTCACATCCCTGTTGAAGACATTTGGAGTAAATTAACTCCAGAAACTCGTATTTGGTTCGTTGAAAATAAAGATAGGTTGTGGCAGCTTGAAGAAGCTTTCCCAGCCCTTGATGAAGATTAAACGGCTGAACCACGATTGAAAGGAATATAAATTATTTGTAGGGACACAATGATCTTTGTGTCCCTATCCTCTCTCTACAGGCATTTTTGTTTGAATACAATACGCGGTAAATTTACATTTAGTGGTCTGTCTCATTAAGTTTGTAGTAAGCACAAAGTGTCCTTACTACGAACTAAGCAAACTGGGGGCATCCCGTCAGGTGCAAAAACTTTGTGTTTGCCCTCATCCCCTAACCCCTTCTCCCAAAAATGGGAGAAGGGGAACTAGAATTATGTCCCCCCTCTCCCATTTTTGGGAGAGGGGCTGGGGGTGAGGGAAAAGATTTAAGCCAAAATTGGGATGTTCCCAGCAAACTTGACTATCGCTCTAGCTTAAGTACATAAGTTAAATTAATAAAAAAGCTCATTATCGATGAATCAAAGCCTAAGTGTTGCTCCTAACCTAGAAGAAGACACTGATGAAAATCCCGTTGTTAGCAAACAACAGCTATTTACCAAGCAATTAATTGTCCTTATTTTGGAAATGCTTCTAGCATTACCTTTGGGTTTACTCTTGGCAAAGTTCCAAATTGGTAGGATTGCTTGGATATTTGGCGGGATTGCTGCTGGTACAGTGGTTCTTCAAGGATGTCGAATTTTTTATGAATATTCCCCCCAACCTAACCGCACTGCTAGAAAAGTGGGAATGGCACTTGTAGGCTTAACTGTCGGCGCTTCTAATGCCCACGGTAATCTAGCTAGTGTTGCTTCTAATATTCCTATATTTATTTTTCTTACCTTGTTTTTGCTACTGAGTGGAACCTGTATTGGTTATATTTACTCGCGCCTTAGCAAAACCAACCTGTTAACAGCAATGCTGGCTACAGTTCCTGGTGGTGTGGGAATTATGGCAGCGATCGCTGCCGATTACAATAAAAATGTTAGTTTGGTTGCCTTAGTTCAGGCGATTCGTGTCACCTCAGTAGTTATTCTAATTCCCTTCATCGCTAAGACATCAACTGGTAATTACTATCCGCAAACACTCCCAATCAACGCTGCTTGGCTCAATTTCGATCCATCTCAAATAGAATTACTTTTGTTAGTACTAGTAATTACTGGATTAGTAGTTTATCCAGCTATATTATTTAAAATTCCGGCTGGCGATTTCTTTGGTGCATTGTTGATTGGGATCGGATTTAATCCTTTGCTACATTGGCTACCTTTTGCAGGTGATATTAGCTTTAGTCCACCGCCAATAATAAACTTATTGGGTCAAATGCTACTAGGAATTACTATTGGTGAGTATTGGGGAGACAAACCCAACTTTAGAAAGCGGACTGTCGGCTATGCCTTGATGTCTGTGGGGATGACCCTAATAGCGGGAGCGATCGCTGCTATAATTGCGATGCAATTAACCTCTTGGGACTGGTTAACCTGTCTTTTAGTCACAGCACCAGGAGGATCGGCAGAAATGATTTTAGTTTCCCTGACATTGAATCATAATGTTGAAATTGTCACAACTGGTCATTTAGTGCGACTAATTGCAATTAATAGTTCCCTGCCTTTTTGGGTATTTTTGTTTCGCCGTCTGGATGAGCAAGTTTCAAAGCCAGTTTAATTGATCAAGGCATTGGCCACAATAATCAAATAGAAGTCCTATATGTATTAGAACGCTTACCAAAAATTGCATAGCGATTATCGCGGATTTGTTCGTAAAAGCGATCGCCTGCCCATTTCATCCCCGGTAAGGCTCGATAAGCGTCTACAAATATACTTCCTAGTGGCAATAACCGCCCAATTTCTTCTGCGGCGTTACTACCTTGCCAACGTCTCTGAGGTTCATTACCATCAATTAAAATCATCCCTTGTTCACAGTCTTGGGCTGTAATTCCCCACTGTAAAAGTGCTTGCTCATCTTGCATAGGAGTGTAGCGAAACAGCTTTCCTTGGTCTAGGGTTTCTAGCAATTGCACTAAAGTAACGCAGAGATTACAATTTCCATCGTAGATTACGTAGTAATTCATAAAAATAATTGACTTGTCAGTTGTGTTTAAATGCAACTTTAGTATTTTAGCTTAGAAAACCGTGGCGATCGCTCTTACCTCAGTAAATCAGTCCTAAATAATGCGCTTCACTTTAGCCAAAACAAAATGTTTTTTATTTGTCAAATTTGCATAATGTCATCTAACTTAAGTTGTAAATTTGGAAGCGATCGCATTTAAATAGCACAACAATACAAATACTAAAAAGCTTGTCCTCAAACATTACCTCCGGTTTCCAGTTATCATGCTTTTAGAATGGTAAACGCTATAGTTTTTTCATTAGTGAGAAAATATTCATGAGATACAAACTCTTGGGTAAAAGCGGGTTAAGAGTCTCTGAACTCTCCTTAGGAACCATGACTTTTGGTGAAGATTGGGGTTGGGGTGCATCTGTTGACGAAAGTCGTAAAATCTTTGATAGCTATGTAGAAGCAGGGGGAAATTTCATTGACACCGCCAACGGTTATACCGATGGTAGCAGTGAAAAAATTGTTGGTGAGTTGATTGCTAAAGAACGAGAACGCTTTGTAGTTGCGACAAAATATTCCTTTCCCTTGCAGATGAATAACAAAAAGGGCGATCCTAACGCCAGTGGAAACCATCGCAAGAATTTAATTCAGTCTTTAGAAGGTAGCCTGAAACGACTTAATACTGATTACATTGATTTATTCTGGTTACACGCTTGGGATTTCACAACACCTATTGAAGAAGTCTTGCGTAGGCGTAGCCCGCCGTAGGCATCGCTTGATGATGTAGTCCGTCAAGGTAAAGTACTTTACATCGGTATTTCTGACACACCCGCTTGGATCGTTTCCCAAGCAAATACCATCGCCCAATACCAAGGATGGACGCAATTTATCGCCCTGCAAATTGAGTATAGTTTAATTCAACGAACACCAGAACGTGACTTGCTACCGATGGACAAAGCCTTGGATTTAGCAGTAACACCGTGGTCGCCTTTAGGTGGTGGTGTGCTGACAGGGAAGTATAATCAACCTCCTCAAGCAGACGATGAACAAGGAAGATTAGTAAATCCAATGTTTGGAACTATTTCAGAACGGAATTTAGCGATCGCTCAAGTTGTCAGTGAAGTTGCAACCCAAATTGGACACACACCTTCACAAGTAGCATTAGCTTGGTTACACGCTCAAAATGGTGTGATTATTCCGATAATTGGGGCGCGTAAATTAACGCAGTTTCAAGATAACTTAGCTTCTTTAGATATCACCCTCTCGCCAGAACATTTGCAACGTTTAAATGAAGTGAGTCAAATTGAACTGGGTTTTCCTCATGACTTTTTGCACAATGATGTTATTCGCGATCGCCTTTTCGGTGGTACATTTAATACCATAGAAAATCATCGGATTAACTAATAGTAATAATCTTTAACATATCCAGGCATAAAATCAATCCATCGTCAGAGAGTTTCGCCAAGTCAATCAATTCTGTAGAGTTAGATATAAAAGGCATTAACAACGTAGAATCATGAGCGACAACAGCATTACATCACGTTTGTTTCCTACTCGCATTGACATTCCCGCCGAAGCAAGAGTGCAAATCGTGGTACTTCTCAACCAAACTTTGGCAGCTACTTCTGATTTGAAAACCCAAGCAAAGCAAGCGCATTGGAATGTTAAAGGTACTGACTTTTACCAATTGCACTTATTATTTGATGAACTTGCAGGGGAATTGGAAGAGTACATTGATATGGTAGCTGAACGCGTCACAGCTTTAGGCGGATACGCTTTTGGAACAGCCCGCGCCGCAGCTAGTAATTCAATTTTGCCAGAATATCCCTTAGATATTTTGGATGGCAAAGATCACGTAACAGCTTTGTCAGATCGTTATGCACTCTATGCTAAACATCTCCGGGAAGCGATCGATAAAACAGATGACTTAGGCGATCTCGACACTGCTGATCTTTATACCGAAATTTCCCGCACCATTGACAAACGACTCTGGTTCTTAGAAGCTCATCTGCAAGTAGCAGAAATTAAGGGAGAGAATGGCAAAGCGGCTACTACTGCTACTACTAAAACTCAAAAGATCCCCGCTGGTGTAAAATAAGCACTTCTGAGAAAAGTAGTCTTTCGTAAATCTAATAGTATCTTTTTGGTAAGTACGTCACTTTTAAGTGCGTACTTTTCATTTATATGTATATACTTTACTATTGAAATAGTTCAAAACTAGGTCGAAAAATTAAAAAATATTTTCGACAAGTGAAATCTCAAGATTAATACTTCAACTTCAATAAGCTAAGTATAAGATAAAACCTCACCCTCAATCCCTCTCCTTATTAAGGAGAGGGAAGCCGGATAGAGGGTGAGGTTTGATATTTTATTTGACCCACTTACTTAGTAGGTTAGTGAAAAAGTATGCTAATCCCATTCTGTTTCCCAACTCCCAACTCCCAACTCCAAACCCCTAACTCCTAACTTCCAACTCCTAACTCCTAACTTCCAACTCCTAACTCCTAACTTCCAACTCCTAACTCCTAACTCCTAACTCCCAACTCCTAACTCCCAACTCCCAACTCCCAACTCCTAACTCCTAACTCCTAACTCCTAACTCCTAACTCCTAACTCCTAACTCCTAACTCCTAACTCCTAACTAAATACTCCCAACTCCTAAGTAAATACTCATTAACAAAGAGGTAAATATATGTCTCAAAATACAATTAGCCATCTAATTCATGATAGAAACGCCCGTGGTCACGCTAAAATGGGCTGGCTCGATAGTTATCACACATTTTCCTTCGGTAGTTTTTACGATCCCAACCGCATGGGATTTCGTTCTCTGCGAGTGATTAACGACGATCGCATCGCCCCCGGTGCTGGATTCCCTACCCACAGCCATCGTGACATGGAAATCCTCACTTATGTCTTAGAAGGTGCTGTAGAGCATAAAGACAGCTTGGGTACAGGATCGGTGATTCGTCCGGGTGATGCCCAGATTATGAGCGCTGGTACTGGAATCAGCCACAGTGAATTTAATCCTTCACCAACTGAACTGTTGCACTTGCTACAAATCTGGATTCTGCCCGATGAAGAAGGGTTGACACCAAGATACGAACAAAAAGCTTTTCCCTTAGAAGAAAAGCGCGGTAAACTCCGCTTAATTGCGGCTAAAGATGGGCGTGATGGTGCTGTGATAATTCACCAAGATGTTGATTTATACACATCTGTTTTAGAGTCAGGTGATGTTGTTAATTATCAAGTCAAACGCGATCGCTATGCCTGGTTACAAATAGCGCAAGGCATAGTCAACTTAAATGGTGAAGAACTCAGAGCCGGCGATGGAGTGCAAATCAACGGCGAAGAACAGCTAGAAATTAGCACCAACATCGGCAGCGAAATCTTGCTTTTCGATTTAGCGTAATATAGCCAGGACTTACGCTTTCAAGGCAGTGAAAGCCCTGATTTACCGTAGGGGCAATTCATGAATTGCCCCTACATTTCATACCTGATGCGTAAGTCCTATTATATTTGTTGGAAGTCTCCTATAGCGGTTCTCGTTTATCTGAGGTACATCGGTAGCGGCCAGGTACTGCCCATAGGTGACAACTTAAGCAAAAATCTGTCTTGTTTCGAGGTTTTGCCCTCATCCCCTAACCCCGAATCCCAAGTTGGGATTCAAGGAACTAGAGAATTTGCTCCCCTCTCCCAATTTTGGGAGAGGGGTTGGGGGTGAGGGTCATATAATTTTGTACCGCATCTGAATGGGAACCGCCATAGGCATCATCTCAAAACTTATTAAACCCAGCAGAACGACGATAAAGTAACCAGATAAATAGCGGTGAACCCAGCAACGCAGTGACCGAACCTACTGGTAGTTCTACTGCTCCTAGTCTAGAGAGTAAATCTGCAAAAGTAAGTAACCATGCACCGGCAAGGGCGGAAAGTGGCAAAACAAAGCGATGATCTGTGCCAACGATGAGGCGGACACCGTGAGGGACAACAAGACCAACAAATCCAATTAAACCACTGATGCTGACTGCACCTGCGGCTAATAGAGTGGCGACACCACCAATTAACAGGCGCGATCGCGTCAACGAAACCCCCAAACCCACAGCTAAATCATCCCCTAAAGCCAGTACATTTACCGATCGCGCCAGCAAGCATCCCCCAAACAATGCAACGATGATGTAAGGGCCAGATGTCGCAATTTCTTGCCAACCCCGTCCGTTAAGGCTACCAACCAGCCAACTGAGCGCAATTTGAATTTGACCATCTTCAGCTAAAAGCAGCAATGTACTTTGTACAGCACCTAATAAAGAACTTATCGCCACTCCGCCTAAAATCAACCGCTCAACTGAAATTCCCGACCCCGCACGACCGAGCAAAATAACGATCGCAGAAGTTAAAATAGCTCCCATCCACGCAGCTAAAGGAATTGCGATCGGGAATATTTGCCACACAATCATCACAATCACAATTAATCCTGCACCTGCTGAAATGCCCAAAATAAATGGATCAGCAAGACTATTGCGTAACATTCCTTGTAGTAATGCTCCTGACATTCCTAAAGCTGCGCCGACAATCAGAGCAGCTGTAATGCGTGGGAGACGCAAATCCCAGAGAATTGTCTGTTTAACCGGATCGCCTTCCCGGAGTATGGCTTGCCAAAATTCCGACATACTTAAAGGTACTGCTCCTTGAGAAAGCGACAGCACTAACGTTACCACCAGTGCTGCACTCAGGAGTAAAACAGCCCAAAGTACCCGGTGTTCAGTAAAAATTGTCTGAAATGGTTTAGTCAAATTTTAGATATGTATTTTTTTTAAATATAATCCGTCTCAAATACAGATGCATTGCAATACTGGGTAGGTTTTGCCTAAAAAATAACTCCAAGGAATAAGTAGGTAGGCAAGATAAAACCAAACTATGTAACGAAAAATAAAATCTCTGTATTTTGCTCGTAGTTGCGCTTTAGCGCATCTTTATCCGGATGCGCTAAAGCGCAACTACGAACCAATTATGATTATTTGCGCCCACTTACTTATCTTGAAACCTATAGTTCTTCCATGATGAAAAGGATTTGCCCTTATCCCCCAACCCCGAATCCCAAATCTGGGATTCGGGGAGCCAGAATTTCAAACTCCCTCTCCCAAATTTGGGAGAGGGATTTAGGGAGAGGGTGAAGACTACGGTTCTCAACTTAGATAAGGTTTATATCCCTGGCTTACCTCACCCTCAATCCCTCTCCGATATATTGGAGAGGGAAGCTAGATAATTGATGAAGTTTTGCATTTTATTTAATGCACTTTCCTAACCAAACTGTATTGGGAGAAAGGGAAAGTTAAAACTTGGAAGTTGAGCTTCAGAAGGTGAACGTTGAGCCTCAGAAGGTGAACGTTGAGCCTCAGAAGGTGAACATTGAGCCTCAGAAGGTGAACGTTGAGCCTCAGAAGGTGAACATTGAGCTTCAGAAGGTGAACATTGAGCTTCAGAAGGTGAACGTTGAGCCTCAGAAGGTGAACGTTGAGCCTCAGAAGGTGGACATTGAGCTTCAGAAGGTGGACATTGAGCTTCAGAAGGTGAACATTGAGCTTCAGAAGGTGAACGTTGAGCCTCAGAACAAGTTTTAACTCCCTCCTCTGGCTCTGCGCCTGCGCCCCACTACGTCAATTCCAACCCACCTTGGTAGCCGGTAACAATGCGTCCACCATCCTTGAAAATGTGGATTTCAATCTGGTCGCTAGCCCAAGTAATCTGGTCTTGGAAAGCCGGGTTTAACACCCGAACTCGTTGATTACTAGAAGAAACTGGAGAGTTGGGAGAATTAATTGCCAGAGATTGTACAAAAGGCCCGTCAATCAGGATATCAAGTTGTTCTAACAAAGCTTGGGAACCTGGCGGTGCGGATTGAGACTGTAGTTGCTTGAGAGTAAACCCAGTAAAAGACATTACATTTAATCCAGCAGCTTTTACCTTCCGAGCTAAAGACGCAAGTGCAGTTGCTTGCCAAAAGGGTTCTCCACCAGAGAAGGTTACACCCGTGTTGTGGGAATTACTGAGAATATTATCGGCAAGAGTATCAACAGCAATTAATTGGTTAGCTTCAAAAGACCAGGAGTTAGTATTAAAGCAGCCAGGACACTCACGAAGACAACCTTGTACCCAGATGACTGCACGACAACCAGGGCCATTAACTTCTGACTGATCAACGTAACCCATAATGTTGAGATAGCCAGGGGGAATTTCTATGAGTGCTAGCGATGGGTCAGTTGGCTTAATTTCCATCTCTTTAATTCCTTTTAGCCGTTGCCTGTTAAGCGTTAACTATAGCGAATCTCCAGTTATGTAACTGTAACTAATGACAAATGACTAATGACAAACTTTATGAAATTTTGAAAAGTCCGCTTTAACTTACTAGACTGAAGTTAGTTACTCCCGCTAGCATTGACCATCTCATAGATAGAATCGATGACTCAACAAACTTCTAGAATTTGTATCCTTGGCGGAGGCTTTGGTGGTCTTTACACAGCCTTACGCTTAAGCCAGTTACCTTGGGAATCTACGCAAAAACCCGAAATTGTTCTGGTAGATCAAAGCGATCGCTTCCTATTCTCTCCTTTACTTTACGAATTACTCACTGGCGAACTGCAAACCTGGGAAATTGCCCCACCCTTTGAAGAAGTTTTACAAGGCACAGGGGTACGTTTTTATCAAGGGGTTGTGTCTGGAATTGACATTGACCAAAAACTGGTAAATATACATGAAGGCCCAGAAATCCCTTACGATCGCCTAGTGTTGGCGCTAGGAGGTGAGACACCGCTAGATTTAGTACCTGGTGCAACATCCTACGCCTATCCATTCCGCACAATCTCTGATGTTTATCGTTTGGAAGAACGCCTGCGATATTTAGAAGAATCGGATGCTGATAAAATTCGGGTGGCAATTATTGGGGCTGGCTACAGTGGTGTAGAGTTAGCCTGTAAGTTAGCCGACAGACTAGGCCAAAGAGGACGCTTTCGGATCGTTGAAATTGCTGACCAAATTTTGCGAACTTCCCCAGAGTTTAACCGGGAAGCAGCAAAGAAAGCAATAGAAGCCCGTGGCGTGTTTATTGATTTAGAAACCAAGGTAGAATCAATAGAGCAAAATTCCATCTCCTTAGAATACAAAAACCAGTTAGACACGATTCCCGTCGATTTAGTAATTTGGACTGTAGGAACCAGGGTTGCGCCCGTAGTGAAATCTCTTTCCCTCAAGCAAAACCAGCGTGGTCAAATCATTACTACATCCAATTTGCAAGTCCTCGATCATCCAGAAATCTTTGCCTTGGGAGATTTAGCAGACTGTCATGATATTGAAGGACAGCAAGTCCCCGCCACCGCACAAGCAGCTTTTCAACAAGCTGATTATACTGCTTGGAATATTTGGGCAAGTCTGACTAATCGCCCGCTTCTTCCCTTCCGCTACCAACAGTTAGGAGAAATGATGGCACTAGGCATAGACAACGCCACTCTCACTGGTTTGGGAATTAAACTAGATGGCTCTTTGGCATCCGTCGCCCGTCGGATTGCCTATTTATATAGATTGCCAACTTTAGACCATCAACTCAAAGTTGGTTTTAATTGGCTAGTCCGTCCAATCATAGAAACACTTTCTCGTTAACTTAATGGTTGGTCATTAGTCATTAGGCATTAGTGACTCTCCCTAATCCCCAATCCTCAATTCAATCAAACTTTGATGGAACAACCGAAAGTTATTTTTTTAGATGCTGTGGGTACACTCTTCGATGTCAAAGGTAGTGTGGGCGAAGTTTATAGTCAGATAGCCCACGAATTTGGTGTTACAGTTTCAGCCGAAACATTGAATACAGCTTTCATCAAAAGTTTTAAAGCAGCGCCGCCACCAATATTTCCAGATGCAGAACTACAAGATATTCCCCAGCGCGAGTTTGATTGGTGGCGGATAATTGCCCTAAACACTTTTGAAAGTGCAGGTGTTCTCAAGGAATTTTCTGACTTTTCGGCTTTTTTTAGCGAACTTTATATCCACTTTGGCACCGGCGAACCGTGGTTTGTCTATCCCGATGTTTTACCAGCTTTAATCAACTGGCGGCGATTGGGAGTTACTTTGGGGGTGCTGTCGAATTTTGATTCTCGGATTTACTCAGTATTGCAAAGTTTGGGATTAAGAGAGTTTTTTACCTCCGTCACCATTTCTACGCAGGTACGTGCAGCTAAACCCGATCCTCAAATTTTTGCCATTGCCTTAGATAAACATAAATGTTCAGCAGAGGCAGCATGGCATATTGGCGATAGCATTCTAGAAGACTACCACGGAGCTAAAGCAGCTGGACTCAGAGGCGTTTGGATCAACCGTGGAAAATGAGGGGATAGTTTGGCGATCGCTATTTTATCGCGCTTCAAATGAACGTGGTGCTTGTGGTTATTGCTAGCCTACGCCATTTTGATATTATCTCAAAACAATTGATATCACAGAAAACACAGCATATACTCAACAGCTGATAATACTAACAATTCATAGTAGTTATGTCAGCACGCCAAAGGCCTCAAAAGATTATTTTTGCACTTTGTTTACTTAGTCTGAGCCTGACTGCGATCGCTTGCTCGTCTAAGTCTCAAGTACTGACAAAGACAGAACCCACCCCACAACCCATCACAAATGAAAATACCGCAGTAGCAGCCTCAGTCCCAACAAAAGAAGATAAAGCAATTCCTAAATACGATCGCATTTTTCTCATTATTGAAGAAAACAAGTCCTCCGATCAGATTATTGGCAACTCCAATGCACCAATAATTAATCAATTAGCAAAAACTTACGGCTTTGCTAGCAACTTCTACGCTGAAGTTCATCCTAGCGAGGCTAACTACGTCGCTATTTTAGGTGGTAGTACTTTTGGTATCCATGACGATGACGCTTTTTATTGTCAGGTTGGTAGCTTGGACAAGTTTTGTCAAAATTATCAAAAATCTGACTATGTTAATCACACTATCGCCTCTAAAAGCTTAATCGACCAACTAGAACAGAAAGGTCTGACTTGGAAGGGATACTTTGAAGATATTCCTAGCCCAGGTTCTAAAGCAGTTTTTGCCCCTAGCGTGAACCGTGCGCTGTATGCCTCAAAGCATAACGGTTTTATCAACTTCAAAAAAGTACAAGACGCTCCTAAATTGTCAAGCAAAATTGTGAGTTTTGACCAGCTTACTATTGACCTGAAAAGCGGCAATGTTCCCAATTATAGCCATATTATATTTAACCAATGCCATGAAATGCACGGTTTACAAGAGTGTCCCGATCTCCAAAAACTGATTAAAACTGGTGACACAAAAATTGGTGAAGTTGTCAAACAAATCACCACCTCAAAGCTTTGGGCTGCGTCAGGGAATAATGCGATCGTCATTACTTGGGATGAAGACAACAATCCACGCAACAAAAAAGGCACTCAAGGTTGTTGCGGTTTTGACCCCAAAAGTAATGCTAACTTTGGCGGTGGTCACATTGCGACCATTGTAATTACTAACCACGGTTCACGGAGTGTAGTAGATAAAACACTCTATAATCATTACTCACTGTTGCGAACTACAGAGGATGCTTTTGGGATTTACGAATATCTGAATCTGGCAAGCGATACAGCTAAGGGAGTCAAGCCTATGACACGCCTATTTGCTAAACAACAATAAAGAGATGTCAGAACTTGAAGTTTCAGCCTCAAAGGCTCAACTGTCAGCCTCAAAAGCTCAACCTTCAGCCTCAAAGGCTCAACCTTCAGCCTCAAAGGCTCAACCTTCAGCCTCAAAGGCTCAACCTTCAGCCTCAAAGGCTCAACCTTCAGCCTCAAAGGCTCAACTGTCAGCCTCAAAGGCTCAACTGTCAGCCTCAAAGGCTCAACCTTCCTAATCTACACTCCCTCATCCCCCTCTTGTCTTTAGCATTTCTCCATGCTGCCCCAACACTCGTATGATCAACATATCAAGAAAACATAACAGCCAGATTTTTACCGCAAAACATGGGCAGTATTTGGGAAATCGATTTTTACTCCCGTCCGATTTTGGACGATAATCAGAAAAAAATTTGGGAAGTCTTAGTCTGCGAAAGCCCCTTGGATATCGGTACAAAAGTAGATTCTTTGTTTCGCTATGCTCAATATTGTCCCAGTACCCAGGTAAATTCGGGCTGGTTGCGGACAGCATTGCAGGAAGCTATTAACCAAGCTGGAAAAGCACCAATTAAAATCCGCTTTTTCCGCCGCCAAATGAACAATATGATTACTAAAGCCTGCCAAGACTTGGGCGTTCCCGCCCAGCCTAGCCGTCGTACTTTGGTTCTCAACCATTGGTTAGAACAGCGCATGGAAGAAGTGTATCCTCAAGAGGCAGGGTATCAAGGGGGGGCTAATCCCTCAGTCCGCTTGGAGAAACCTTTGCCGCAACGTTTACCAGATGCTTTGGAAGGACAGCAGTGGGTATTTGTTAGCTTAGATGCTGCGGATTTAGCAGAAATGCCAGACTGGGAAATTGGTTTTGGTGAAGCTTTCCCCCTAGAGTTGGCAAAAGTCTCACCCGAAAGCCGTATTCCTGGGATTTTAATTTTCTCACCAAGAGCGTTGCCCTTGGCAGGCTGGATGTCTGGTTTGGATTTGGCTTTCTTAAGATTTGATACCAGCGAAGATGCGAGATTACTTTTAGAAACTGGTGTAACCGAAAGCTGGATTGTCGCAAATATCAAAAAATCTCAACTTTTAGCAGAAGCCAAAGCTTTTGAAGAAGCCAAGCAAAAAGCTAACGGAGTACATTTTATCGGTGTACAGTCTGATCCCAAAGCAGAATCTTTTGCAGGTTTTTGGCTGTTGCAAGAGGTGAATCTTTGAAAATGAAGACTGGGGACTGGAGACGGGAGCATCCCGTCAGGTGCAAAAACCTTGTGTTTGCCCTCATCCCCTAACCTATTCCCCATCATTTGGGATTCCGGGAACTAGAATTATGTCTCCCCTCTCCCAAATTTGGGACAGGGGCTGGGGGTGAGGGAAAAGATTTAAGCAGTCACAAATGACAAATGACAAATGACTAATGACTAATGACTAGTTGAGACATGGCAATGATTTGGGATAATTAACTGCGTCCATCAGTGTTGGTCTGTGGTTCCAAATCGTAACTGTAAGGAAACGCTGATGATTTTTGGATGGTTATCTGCTTTCATCACGGAGAAAGTTTGATGCCTGCGGCGGGCTGCGCCAACGTCGGTTTTTGACGATCGCACTTTTCTTGAGAGGGCGTTGATATGCGGTTCAAAATCCACAATTGCACTAAGGGTCATGGGTTCTGAAAATTTGTCACAAGATACACTAGCAGAACAGCTGCTGGAACTAGCTATAAAATCTGGAGCAGAAGCTGCTGAGGTGTATCAGTCGCGATCGCTTTCTCGTCCAGTGTTTTTTGAGGCAAACCGACTCAAACAGCTAGAAACCAACCAATCTGAAGGCACAGCATTACGGCTTTGGCGAAACGGTCGTCCGGGACTGACGGTAGCTTACGGTTCTGTCCTAGCCGAAGTATTGGTGGAAAAAGCTCTGGCTCTAAGTGAACTCAATCTACCAGAAACAGTAGAATTAGGTTCTAACTCTGGGCCTTCTTACCCAGATTTAGGGGAAAGTGTGCCGATAGAGGTTTTGGTAGACTGGGGCAAAGAAGCGATCGCACTCATCCGCGATGCCTATCCCGAAGTTGTTTGCAATGGTGACTGGGAATGTGATATTGAAACTACCAGAATAGTCAACACTAAAGGTTTAGATTGTTACTACACTGATACTACCCTCAACTGCTATATATCAGCTGAATGGGTACGCGGTGATGATTTTTTAAGTGTTGGCGATGGCCAAACTAAGCGGGGCGAACTCCACCCGGAAATATTAGCTAACCAAATTTTACAACGGTTAATTTGGGCTAGAGAAAATGTCTCATCTCCTAGTGGTCGCGTGCCGATTTTGTTCACTTCTAAAGCTGCTGATATGCTTTGGGGTACTGTGCAAGAAGCTTTGAATGGCAAGCGAGTTTTAGAAACAGCTTCCCCTTGGGGGGAACGTTTGGGTAAAGCAGTAGTTGCACCCAGTCTCACCCTCTACCAAGATCCAGAAGCTGGCCCTTATAGTTGCCCTTTTGATGATGAAGGCACTCCTACTCAATTTTTAGTATTTATCCAAAACGGAATTTTACAGCATTTTTATGGCGATCGCACCACCGGACGCCAACTGGGTACTGACACGACTGCAAATGGTTTTCGCCCTGGTTTAGGTAGCTATCCCACCCCTGGTTTATTTAATTTTCTGATCCAGCCAGGTTCAGCATCACTACCAGATTTAATTCAAGAACTGGATAATGGCATAATTGTGGATCAAATGCTAGGCGATGGCGGCAGTATTTCTGGAGATTTTTCAATCAACGTTGATTTAGGCTACCGCGTCCAAAATGGTCAGGTAATTGGGCGGGTTAAGGATACGATGGTTGCAGGTAATGTCTACACTGCTCTTAAGCAGTTGGTTAAACTAGGTAATGATGCTGATTGGAATGGTTCTTGTTATACTCCATCTTTAATAATAGAAGGACTATCCACGACGGGGAGAAGCAATTAAATAAGTAGGTAGGCAAGATAAAACCAAACTATGTAACGAAAAGTAAAATCTCTGTATTTGGCTCGTAGTTGCGCTTTAGCGCATCCGGATAAAGATGCGCTAAAGCGCAACAACAAACCAGTGATGATTATTTGCGCCCACTTACTTAATTCGTAATTCGTAATTCGTAATTCGTAATAGAGCCTCCGGCACGCTTTGCGTTAAGCCAAGCGTTGCGGCAGGCTTTACGTAATTCGGAATTTAGGACTGGGATTGTTTAGTAGCTAATGATACTTGGCAAGAAATTTTCAAATATCCTCTGAGGTTCCGGTGGCAGCTTTTTAGGAGAGAGTTGTAATCCAAAATCCAAAATTTAAAATCCAAAATCCAAAATCCAAAATTGGTATGAATCAGCGCTTTCGCACCTGGTGGCAGCCTAGAAGAGGTTTAGCGATCGCCGAAGCTTGTGTTATCGGTCTGGTTGCTGCTCTATCTGCGGTGTTTCTGAAAGTAGGATCGGGATGGCTGGGGACATGGCGAGTCCATAGTACCCACCTTTTACCGGCATGGCTGGCACTACCAGCAATTGGTCTTGTGCTGGGGTTTGTGGCTGGATGGTTGGTGGATAGATTGGCACCAGAAGCTTATGGTAGCGGTATTCCGCAAGTAAAAGCCAGTCTTGCTAATGTACCTATAACATTATCTTGGCGCGTGGCAGGTATAAAATTACTCAGTGCCATCATCGCCATTGGTTCGGGTATGACTCTGGGACGACAAGGCCCCACGGTTCATGTAGGGGCAGGTTTGGCAGCAGGGATGAGTCGCTGGGTTCCTACTTCTCCAGATCATCGACGGCAAATGATTGCAGCAGGTGCGGGTGCGGGTTTAGCAGCTGCTTTTAATGCCCCGATCGCAGGTGTATTATTTATCGTTGAAGAGTTACTCCAGGATTTATCAGGGCTGACTCTGGGTACTGCAATTATCGCCTCCTTTATTGGTGGGGTAATATCCCGACTTTTAGGTGGCGGCTCTCTTGCACTTAATCTGCAATTAACGCCATCTTCCAGCCAATTCTCTATCCCAGAAATTCCCTTTTTCGTGCTATTGGGTATTTTGGCAGGGTTATTGGGTGCATTGTTTGATCGCGGCTTAATATTTAGTATTAAATTTTATAGAAAATTACATATCAGCTTACCACTGCGGGTAGCTTTAGCTGGATTTATCTCTGGTGTTGTCGTGGCGATGCTCCCGGCATCCTTTCGGAATAATACGGGTTTACGAGAGTCTTTAATTACTGGAGGTTTTCATCCTAGCGTAGCCGCGATCGCCTTTGCGGCCCAGTTCATTCTCACACTCATCGCATTTGGTTCAGGAGCGCCGGGGGGATTATTCGCTCCTAGTCTAATTTTAGGTTCTTGTTTAGGACACATTATCGGTGTATTTGAGTTCTACATCACCGGAGTTGGTTCTCCTGCTACTTACGCGCTAGCAGGTATGGGTGGATTTTTTAGCGCCGTTTCTAAAGTGCCAATCACAGCAATTGTGATTGTATTTGAGATGACTACAGATTTCAATCTGGTGCTACCTTTGATGATTGTTTCTGTAGCAGCTTACTTAGTTGCGGATAAAGTAGTGCCTGGTTCGCTTTATGAGAAACTTTTGGAATTAAAAGGCATCACTCTCACCAAACAAGCTCCGATGGAAGGAGCATTAACCAAGTTAACTGCAAAAGATGTCATGCAAGAACGGGTAGAAACTCTAGATGCACAGATGAGCTTGGAAGAAGCAATGCAGTCCTTTGCTCGTTCTCATCATCGCGGTTTCCCTGTGGTAGAAGATAACAAGTTAGTAGGGATTGTGACGCAATCAGATTTGCTAAAAATACGCGAGAGTGCAAAGCACACGCTCCGCGAACGCAATTTAGCCAATGATATTTTCTTAAAAGAAATTATGACGCCTGTGCCGATGACAGTAACACCAATCCACACTTTAAGCAATGTGCTGTATTTACTCGATCGCTATAAAATCAGTCGCTTACCTGTGGTGGATGGACGAAAACTGATCGGGATTATTACTCGTGCAGATATTATTCGCGTGGAAGCAGATCATCTCAATTGTGATAACCCGACTCTTAAACTGCGACCAGAACCTTCATATATAGTTTACCAAACGCGATCGCCCAGCACTGGCAGTGGTAGATTATTAGTGCCAGTAGCTAATCCCGAAACAGCAGCTATTTTATTACAAATGGCAGCAGCTATTGCCCGCGATCGCCATTATGAAATAGATTGTGTGCAAATAATCCTCATACCCCGCCACAGTTCCCCATCAGAAACACAGGTAAGGACGGCAAAAAGTCGCCGCTTGCTACGACAGGCGGAAGTCTTAGCTAAAAAGTGGAAAATTCCCTTACACACGCAAATCCGAGTTACCCACGATGTAGCGCAGGCAATTTTAGAGACAATCAACGAACAACATATCCACCTAATTGTAATGGGATGGAAAGGTAACACATCTACCCCTGGGCGGATTTTTGGTAACGTTGTAGATACGGTAATTCGCCAAGCCACCTGCGAAGTAGTCTTAGTAAAATTAGGCACTACTCAGAACTCCTTCAACCGATGGCTAGTCCCGATGGCTGGCGGCCCCAATTCCCCACTGGCGATTAAATTGCTACCGGCTTTAATTACATTGGGAAATAATCCGCAAATTCATCTGACACAGGTGTTTAAGCCATCTGAACTCAAGCCAGATATGTCAGTTTCAGAACAAGCCATCCGCCATTTAATGCGGCGGCGAAAGTTGTCCAGTAGTGTAGTTGCTCTCCCAGTGCAAGCTAATTCAGTCGCGGAAGGTGTGATTAACCTAGTGCAAACCGAAGGTTACGATGTTGTAGTTTTGGGAGCATCGCAAGAGGGATTGTTGCAGCAGGCGATTCAAGGTAATATTCCAGAAGCGATCGCCTCTGGGGTAGAAAGTACAGTGATTTTGGTTAGGGGTGCGATTAATAAGTAATATTGAAAGATTACAAATAATTATTCATTTTATTGCTTATAAAATATACCAATAATAAGAGAAACAATTATTGGTATTAAAATTGGAATAGCAACTATAAGTCCCCACTTACCAAAGTTAATCTCCTCACCCTCAGATTTTAGAAACGCAATCCAACCTACAACTCCCATCAAAATCCAAATACACCCAAATCCAAGGAATATAATAAATACTGAATCTTCCATTTTTATCAATTAAATATATACAAAAGGTAAGAAATGAATTAAGATTAATTTATTATTTTGACTAGATAGCTGAGATATTAGCTGTTACAGCCCGCCTCAGAATGAATTCTGAGTCTAATAGCGAAAGTCGTCTAAAGACGACTGAGAAAAGGTTGTAGTTCATTTTAAGGGACTTGAGCTATAAGAGAGGAATTTGATGGGCGGTTTAAGTCCTAAAAAAATATTAATTATTAACAATTTAGCTGGGCAAATTTGGCACGCCCTGACTTTGCAAGATTTGACTTAATGTATACGCATGAATAAAGCCTGTCGATGCAGGCTTTACCCATAATTATTTTTAGGAGTTACGTAAAATTAAAACGTAACTCATTATTAATAGTTAGAACGGGAGCCAGAGGAGCCTACTGCATTAGGATCGCGATAAGCTACATTATCATCGGCTTTGCGACTCTTACGACCAAATAAACCAAATAAACCGAGCAAGCCCAGCAAACCCCAATCGCCATCCCGATAATTTCCATCGGTAGCAGAGCGGTCTGTAGTAGTATTTGTAACAGTTCCATCAGTAGTACTTGATGTCTGAGCAGAAGCAGGTAGAACTGTAGGCAAGGTAGCCAAACTTAGAGCTAGAGCAGTAGTTCCAATAATTTGGGAGACATTAAAGCGTTTCACGATCACATTCCTCAATTTAATTGCTGCAAGTAAGTGAGTCGGCACAAATAATCATCACTGGTTTGTAGTTGCGCTTTAGCGCTAAAGCGCAACTACGAGCCAAATACAGAGATTTTACTTTTCGTTATATAGTTTGGTTTTTTCTCGCCGATCTACTTAATACTTAAATCATATTAAGTTCTGACACCGCCAGCATCAATCTTTAGCTGCAAATATAAATCTGCTTAAAGGTGCATTTGCGATCGAGTAAATAAGCATTTTGGTATAGATTATATTACTGGGTATGGCAAATTATGCAATGGTGAAGTCAGCGATCGCATTAAAACAAGCTCGATTCGAGAAGGGAGAATTTTTATTCAAAAAATCGAAAATTATGTCTTCAGGTATGACAGATGCCGATAATTGAACCTGTATTTTTCTGCTCCAAACTATCGCTAACGGTATCAAACCCTAATTGTTAAGTACACCCGTAGGGGTACGCTAACGCACATTGCTGTCAACTTAACCTATAAGCTAGATTTGGCAAACTTTCCAGGTTTGTCCCTCACCCCCAACCCCTCTCCCAATTTTGGGAGAGGGGAGCAAATTCTCTAGTTCTCCAAATCATAAGTTGGGATTTGGGGTTAGGGGATGAGGGCAAAATGTCCTCTCAAAGCAGATTTTTTCTTAAGTTTAGGACTTACGCAAAAACTCCTCAAACTCTTATTACTTCGTGTCCTTTGCGGACTTTGCGGTTCGTTTTTCCATAATTTTGCGTAAGTCCTAAAGTTGACACTTATGGTCACTGCCGTAGCCCTACACCGCGTAATATACGACTCCTATTTGATTGCTTGAAAAAACTCGGTACAACTCGAAAAGGCTGATTCCCTACTCTCTACTCTTCACTGAGACAATTGCCAAATCTTAATAGTATTATCTTCACTACCACTGACAAGAGTCTTGCCATCAGGACTGAAGGTTACGGATGTGACAGTGTTGGTATGCCCCGTCAATGTTAAAATTTCTTCTCCTGTGGCACAATTCCACAGTTTGATGGTGCGATCGCGGCTACCACTAGCAACAATTTTACCATCAGGGCTAAAGGCTACGGATGTCACGGTGTTGTCATGTCCCGCTAGTGTGCGAATTTCTTTTCCGGTAGTTAGATTCCAAAGTTTGATGGTGCGAGCGCGGCTAGCACTGGCTAAAATTTTAGCATCTGGGCTGATAGCCACGGCTGTTACTGTTTGATAATTTCCCTCCAGTGTGCGGATTGAGTACCCTTTTGTTAAATTCCAGATTTTGATAGTCTTGTCAAAACTGCCACTGGCAAGAATCACACCATTAGGACTAATAGCTAGCGATCGCACCCAGAATGTATGCCCTGTGAGTGTCCGAATTTGCTCTCCTGTTGCTAAATCCCAAATTTTGATGGTGTTGTCATCACTACCACTAACCAGAGTCTCGCTATCAGCACTGATGGCTAAGGCATGAACAGAGTCAGAATGCCCTGTAAGAGTGCGAATTTGCTTTCGCGTTGCCAGATTCCAGACTTTGATGGTGTTGTCATCACTACCACTAACCAGAGTTTTGCCATCTGGACTGATCGCTACCACATTCACCTGCTGAGAATGTCCGTCGAGTGAAGAGATTTGTTTTCCGGTTGCAAAATTCCAAAGTTTGATTGTGCGGTCGCCGCCACTGCTGACAATGGTTTTGCCATCGGGGCTGATCGCAACAGACAAAACTGAGTTTCCATGCCCTTGCAGGGTATTAGCTAAGGAAACCTTACCCAAAGTAATCTTTAGTGGTTGAGCTAAAAACGCTTCATCTTTGCCAGAATTATTGTGCTGAGTCAGCCGAGAAACTAAACTAGTCTGAATCCGGCGAAAATGTTTATACCAAGATTCTTGGAATCCAAACAACAGAATCAAAGCACTTACCAAAATTAAAATTCTCAGCAAGGGATAACTTTTTGGTAAATCTGGTGCTTTCGTTGGTGGTATTTTCCCAGAAGATTTCCCGGCTGGTGGTAGCGCCAGAAGTTGTTTTGGACTCAAATCTTTAAGAACTTCATCGGCTGACTGGTAACGTTGATGGATATCTTTTTTCAAAAGCTTGTCTATGACAAAATCCAACTCAGGATTTAACGGACTCCGCAAATATTCCCGCCAATTACTCACCCAGGCGTACCCAGATTCCATCCACAACTCAAAGGGAGAATTTCCTGTTAGCAGATGAAAGCAGGTAGCCCCCAAACCAAACAAGTCACTGGCGGGAAAAGCTTTACCATCTCTAATCTGTTCTAGGGGTGAATAACCATGTGAACCAATGGATGTGCCAGATTTTTGCTGAATGGCTGTAAATTGCTTTGAGGAACCAAAATCAATCAGACTTAATCGCCCATCACTTTTATTGCGGATAATATTTTCTGGCTTGATATCTCGATGAATGACTTTGCGATCGTGGATAAATTTGAGAATGGGCAGTAAATCTAACAAAATAGATTGAATTTCCCTAGCCTTATAAGCCTTGTGCTGTTGCAACTCCTTTAATAAATTCTCTCCATTAATAAATTGCTGCACTAAATATAGACAGCCGTCTTGCTCAAAGTAAGCTAGCAAAGTCGGAATTTGGGGATGTTCCCCAAGGTCTTGTAGTCGCTGCGCTTCTTCAGCAAACAACTCCATCGCCTTTTTTTGCGACCAAGTTCCTTGAAATTTTGGAGCTAGTTGCTTGATAACACAACGTTCATTGAGTTTATCGACATCTTCTGATAGATAGGTTCTGCCAAATCCCCCCTCATCTGAAAGGACTCGGATGACCCGAAAGCGATTTCTTAAAAGTGACACCAATGGGGTGCTACAACTTTGGCAAAACTTCTTTCCATTGGGATTCAGGGGATTTGAGCAATCGGGATTTAAGCAGCAGATCATGATCTGACAGGCGCGACTGCATGACAACTTAGGCTAAGTTTGCCCCGAGCTTTCCCTTAAGAAAATTGACTCTCGCTTACTCGTGGTAGAAAACCCTGTTATCGGGATTGGGGAATTACTTAATATAGTTAGCGTTTGTAAATAGTAGTCAGTCTTCCTCATCTGTGGAAAACTACGAGAGCCATAAGATTAATTATTCTCTCGATTATATAATAGTTTGAATAAAATTTTTTTCTGAACTTTTAAACCTAGTAATTTTGCTTGTATATTAGCAAGCGATAACTTACTAAGTATTAAAGATGAACCCTGATTAATTAACCATCATGACTATTAAATGTAGTTAAAATGCTTACCAAATTTGCTTTTGATATTTTAAATCATCATGATTAATTGTTAATTTGATACTTTAGGCTGTGCGACCTTGTTTACTTCAGCCTTGCTCTCCATTTCCGAATAGTATTAGCCGTTCTAGCCGCAGGTGGTATGTATACATCAGGAGTTTCGTGAGAATTTCCGTATTGTGCAATACTTTTATTATTTAATTTTTGGGTAGTTAGACAGTCAGCCAAAGTAGGCAAATAGCTTCCATTACTTAAAGCTTTCATTACGTCATCGGCAGTCTTAAACCGTTCCTTTAACGAAATTTTTACCATTTTCCCTAAAATCTGGGCGAAACTGTTGCTAATATTTACTTCTTTTTGCCAGCATATTTCACCAGTATTTGCGTCGTAGTCAAATTCTAAAGGACTTTTAGCAGTCAACATAAAAAGACAAGTTATCCCCAGTGCATAAATATCAGTGGCATAAACTGGACGTAGAGAAAACTGTTCTGGTGGTGCAAATCCCCTAGTTCCGATAAAGTTGGTGTTTGCAACTTGATTGGGAGAGTTTTCACAAGCATCAGCTAATTGCTCTTTCACCGCGCCAAAATCAATCAGCACTACTCGCCCGTCATACTCACACCGCAATAAATTTTGGGGCTTAATATCCCGATGAATCACACGATGTTTATGAAGATACTGTAATACAGGTAATAATTCTTGCAAAAACTGTTTAACCGAGGCTTCACTTTTGACCCCAGTTTGCCGCACTTCTCGTGCCAAAGTCAAACCCGGTACGTATTCTTGAATTAAAAAAAACTCTCCATTCGCCTGAAAGTAGTCTAATAGCATGGGAATTTGCGAATGATTACCGAGTTGGCCCAAAGTTCTTGCTTCTTTTTCAAAGCGCGTACATGCTCTTTCCCAACTTTGAGGATTAGTCACTTTCGGACAAAGCTGTTTAATAACACACAAAGGATTCCCAGGTAATAGAGCATTTTTGGCTAAAAACGTGATCCCAAATCCACCTCTACCCAAAATTTGCAATATTTGATAGCGATCGCCAAATAGCTGCTTGGAACCACACATCTGAGCAAGTTGAGTTTGCTGTAAAATGCTCTGTTGAGAATTCGTTATTTTCTGAGAAAAGCGATCCATTAGCATAGAATATCTGCTTTGAAATGTCTCTAATCTTACGACAAATATTCCTTGAATACAGTAAAATTACTGTAACTTTGCCAAATCATCAAAGTTTTTCAAAAAATAAAAAGAAATTTTTGTAGAAATTACAGATTGACAAAAAATATTAAATGTGTATTAAAATTATTTACCACACATGAATCGGCTGTAGGGGGTACATTTGCCATTTGTGTGAACTTAAGGTATAAGCTAGATTTGGCGAACTTTCCAGGTTTGGCCCTCACCCCCAACCCCTCTCCCAATTTTGGGAGAGGGGAGCAAATTCTCTAGTTCCCCGAATCCCAACTTGGGATTCGGGGTTAGGGGATGAGGGCAAAACGTCGTCTCAAAGCAGATTTTTTCTTAAGTTGATACCAATGGCTAACGCATCTATACATTCTTTTTCATCAGATGTCTATTGAGTTCTAAGGCACCTCAATGTGAATCAAAGCATTTTCTGGTAAATAGTTGGAAAAACGCCCTTCATCTGCAAGCACCAAAATCAGGCGCAAAGGATAATCTGGCGGAACTTGCAAATCTGCCCACGGTACTGCTAATTCTAAACAACTATTTATTGCTACTTGAGCGCGACTGAAACGGGGATGCCATTGATAATTATCTCCAGCTTCTCGAAACTGAATCGATTGCGTCAGCAAGTTAATTTCTAAAAGATGGTGGTAAAGGTAATTAAGTGGGGCTGCATCTGGTAAATCTGCCAAGGGAACTGGGCTGTTAACCATTGTTTTTTCTGGATAGAACCACAGCAAATTCAACTCTGCTGGCAAATCTTGCCCTGGTGCAGCACCACTTATAAAGTCCAGCCGCAAATAGAAATTCAGGTGATCCAGTCCATACCAAAGTCGCTGGATGACACTGCTATTGTGCATCGTCCCCCGCGCCCCGCCGATTTCTATACGTCCAGCTTTGTCCCAATCTTGTTCATCACCTTTACCATCGATGACGGGATGAATAAACCCTTGTGGGGTGTGGTTTGTCTGTGCTTCGTGGATTTCGACTGGTTGCTTGAGATAGGGCGGTACAGGTTCATTTAATGCCTTGTAAATGCCAAACAAGTGTTCTCGAAACAACCCGTCAAAAATGGCATCTTGATTTGAGGAGTGTCCTGCACCAAACCACCAAAACCAGTCTGAACCTTCTGCGGCATACAATGCTTCCCATGCTTCTGGGTTGTTTTCTTCCGTTGCTTCAGGATGACTTGCCAGCATAACTCTTGCTTCTGTCAAGTAATCCCAAGCGCGATTTTTGGCGGGATCGCCAATCCAAGTGGTGAAACTGCCATCCACCCAAGAACCACTATGTAGTTGTCCTCCGGGAATGGTGGCTGTGGCTGGAAATTCTTCCAGAAATTCGGAGACGGTGACGAGTTTAAGGTGGGGTTCATCGCTCAAACTTTGATATAAAGCTTCTAAGAAGGGTTTCCCATCTTCGGGATAAAATTCCCAGCAATTTTCGCCGTCTAAAGCGATGGTAACTAGCCAAGGTTGATCACTTTGACTTTCTCTTTGCATTTTAGCGATCGCTTGTAAATGTCCCACTAAATCTGCTGCTGCCTGTTTTGCTGGCATCGCGCTATAAGTAAAGCCAATCAAATCTGATAATCTGTGGTCACGAAACACAATTGACAAGTCACCCTCGGCGGTTTGTAGGCGATAGGGTTGATACAACAATTCTGGTTGCTCTACATTCCCCGCCCCATCCCGATGAAAAACCTGTTTCAGCGTCCACCCCAAGACGGCTTCATCTGAGCATATCCACTTAAATCCTTGGTTAATAATATCTGGAAGGATTGCCGGACTTACTGATTGTTCCGAAGGCCACAAACCACGAGGTATCTGTCCAAAGCGTTCTTCATAAAAGTTCCAAGCTTTCCGCAAGTGGCGGGGAATATCTTCTGCCCACTGAAAACGCTGCTTAGGTAGTGTCATATTTGGCACAGCTACCCGACCAGCGTTAGTATCAGCTAGCAAGGGTAAAATTGGGTGGGTGTAAGGCGTGGTGGTAACTTCTAGCTGCCCCGCCTCCTGCATTTTGCGATGTTGGGGGATAATCCGGCTGAGAATTTCTCGTTGTTTGGAATAAATGCGCTGGCGATCGCTTAAAGTAAAATTTCGACCTTGTTTTAACCAAGTTGCAATTTCCGGGTCATCCCAAAACAGCGGATCGATCCAAGCCAAATTGTGCCAAGCTAGCAAATCACCATAATCTGGCAATTCCCAATTTGCTAAACACCAAGCTTGCCCCTTATCCTGCCTTTGCTGGTACAACTCGGCATAACGGGGATGAGGGTCAATCAGAGTATGGTGATTGGCATCGAAAAAGTGTTGGATAATAAATTCACGCTGTTGCTGCGTGAGTTGTTCATCTGGTGTCAAGCTGGCTGTCAGGTAAGGGTCAAAAGCAGTACCAGCAATATAATCTTCGAGTTGCAATATCAGCGATGGCACTAAATTCACCGTTTGGTGTAACTTAGGATACCGCTCTAAGAGCAATACCAAATCCAAATAATCTTTAGTCCCATGCAAACGTACCCAAGGAAGCCGGTACTGCTGACTAGAAGATAGCGAAACGCCGCTGCCAGGAGATTTGTACAGCGGCTGATGTTGATGCCAGATAAAAGCGATGTATAGAGGATGGGACATAGGAATAGTTAGGAGTTAAGAGTTAGGAGTTAGGAGTTGATTCAAACTCATAACTCCTAACTTCTAACTCCTAACTTTTACACCACTTGCTCAATTTCTGCAATTTCGGGAATCATTTCCTTTAAGCGGCGTTCAATACCCATTCTTAGAGTCATTGCAGAACTGGGACAAGAACCACACGCACCTTGCAGGCGCAGTTTGACAACAGGGCCATCGAGTTCTACGAGTTCCACATTGCCGCCATCAGACATCAGATAAGGGCGCATTTCATCTAAGACTGTTTCAACGTTGTCGATTGTGAGTTCCATAGTTTAGACCTGCTAAGTTAATGATAGGGATTGGGCATGGGGCATGGGGGAGGCAGTGCGGTCTTGGGGGTTTACCGAAGTGGAGCAACTGCCGTCTTGGGGCATGGGGCATTGAATAATAATGATCCGCCAAATGCACCGTTACTGATTAACCATTATCCAAAATTTTATTTTCTAGCTTTGTTAAAACGATCCTAGACCCAATTGCAGCTAGTTTGTCAGTTGCTTAGTTGACATTTGCCATTTGTTTTCACACGCGTAGCGCTTTTACTACACACTTCTCTACAAGTTTGATATGAGAGTAGCTGAACTCAGTAGTGCTGCGATCGCCATCTTGATCCTCATCCAAAGCTTGTTATTGTTTGATCTGCGATCGTAATCACTTTGACTTCACTATTATTCAGTTTAGTCCAATTTTCCTCAATGGTTGACCTCATAGCTTGGTTGGAGCTATGTTTTAGGTTTTACTGGTTTATTGGCGATCGCTAGAACCTAAAATAAAATCTATATTTCCATCACGGGACTTCTAGTCAGGTGAGGTTCAATATCTGTAAAAGGATTCACGAAACGTGTTTATCAAAGAGCCAGTCTTAAGGCTCTAACCGATACAATCTGAGTCGCTATCATTAGATGAAACCATGACGGGTTGTTGATATAGTGGCACGGTGAATGTGACTGTTGAGCCAAGTCCTTCGCCCAGACTATAAAAATGTACCTCACCGCCCATAGCCTCCACTAGCTTTTGGGATATTGCCAATCCTAAACCTGTACCGCCGTAGTGGCGAGTGCGGGAACCATCCACCTGAGAGAATAATTGAAACAGTTTATCTTGTTTATCTAAAGAAACACCAATACCAGTATCTGCTACACGGACTTTCACCATGCCTGGAAACTGCTGATCTTGAAAGTTCGCCTTTTTGAGGACTAAATCGGCGCTGACGGTGACACCACCCTCATGGGTAAATTTGATGGCATTACCTACCAAATTGAGCATAACTTGTAGCAACCGTTGGTAATTGCTTTGGACAATGATTTCATCGGAGGTAGGAGGCATTTGCATCTGAAAGCTGAGATTTCTCATTTCTGCTTGGGGACGCATGAAACCTTCTACATCATTGAATAGCTCATCTAGCTTGACTGGAGCGTAAGCTAACTCCATTTTGCCAGCTTCGATTTTAGCAATGTCCAAAATATCGTTGATAATATTCAGCAGATGTATCGATAAGTTATGAGCTTCTGACAAAAATTGGTTTTGTTCTTCTGGATTATCTGCCATCCCTTCCAAAATCAGCTTCAAGAAGCCAATCATGCCGTTGAGGGGGGTACGAATTTCATGGGATACATTAGCCAGAAACTCGCTTTTGAGGCGGGAAGCTTCTTCAGCTTTTTGACGCGCTACTTCTAATTCTTCATATAAAGTAGCATGAGCGATCGCAGTTCCCAATTGATCTGCTGCTTCTTTTGCCAGTTCTAATTCTGATTCTGTTAATGTGTAGCATTCATCCTGCCAACTCAAGGCAACCAATCCATTAGCCTGGTCTTGATAGCAAGTTGCAATCACCAAAGTTTTCTGCTGCCCAGACTGTGCATATCCAGGCACTTCCATTACAACCGGTTCTAGGGTTGCCAAAGCTTGAGCAAAGGAAGGCTCTGAAGGTATATCTATTTCTAAGCCAAGCATTGATTTGAGTTCTGCTTGGTGATACTCAGCCTTCACCTGCACTTTTGAGCTAGAGGGCTGATAAGGACAAATAATACAGCGCTCTAGCCGCAGTGCTTTCCCCAAACTATCAACTGTTTGCTGCCAAATAATATCTAAATCTAATGTCCGGCGGATATTTTTGGTAATGCGATTTACCACTTTTTGGTGTTGCTGCGATCTTATTGCCACCTCGATTTGTGTGGGCGTTTTTGATGCCACAGGCACTTGTTTTTTGTTGAGTGTCGCTTGCACTAAGCGTCCCATCACTAAAACTGTAGTGGCAGTAGTTCCCAAACTCGGCATAATTGGACTAATCACCAAGTCCAACTCAAATAATTCCTCGTGGTAACTAAACCAACACTGAAACCTTTCTGGCACCAAACTTGTCAAAATTCGGTGCAATCGTTCCAAATAAGTAACCTTATCCACAGGGGCAAAGGTTTGGGTCTGGTTCAGCTCGTCAACTATTTTTTCGGTATTTAACCCCAAGAGTTCGCTGTGCTGCCAACAAAAGGTCAGATAGCGCCCTGCCCCATCTTGCGTATACACCAACTCGGCTCCTAGAGTTGCTAACGAGCCATCAGTCTTACTGGTAATAGATTCCAGATTTTGGGAAAATACATTTGACAATTGGGAATTGGCAGTAATAGTCATTAATTGAGTTGGATAGACAAAGGGTATCCGACCGTAATTTTACTAAAGCTGCTCAAATTTTTGCATAAATTCTTACAGCTTTTTCGTTTTTTATTGAGTATTTCTTGGTGATTTGAAATCCAAATTGGCAAATTTCATTTTTTAACTTGCATTGACAGCTGATTAATAGCGTCAATCATTCCATTCACCCCGAGGAGGAACGGGTTTACGCACAGGGGTACGCGTCAGTTCGTCATCTCTAAGGATTTCACCCCGCAACCACTGGCGAATCGCCACCTCAATTACTTTACTTGGGTCATTGGTGAGATGCTGAATTTGCTTTAGTAGTTCCGAGTCCAGGCGGACAGCAATTTCTACCTTATCGGTTCGTGTGTTTTCCGCTTCGGTAGTTCTCTCTTGCATATTCATAGGTTTGATATATTCTGAAGTGGTTTTGTCTAAAGTTTTGTAAAGTAGTTATATTCATCATCTGGGCTAATTCACTGAAAATCTTCAACGGGACATTTACATAGTTCCCTGAAATAGCACCAAAGTAACAGCTTTAAGTTTTAAATCGCATTTTTCATATAACTGACTAGACAATGGCTTTAGAAGTTTTGCCGAGAAATCAGTGATTATGGGTAATTACGGGTGGTAATTATCCATGATCCCTAGATGATCCCTACATGTACTTATTTACATTTATTGTACGCTCCTAGCTGTTGAATACTAGCAGCGACAAATAGACTTTCATAATATTCTTAAAAGTCCACCTATTTAGATCCAAAGTTAAAGATGCCGTGAAGAGGGGATTGGGGGCAGGGGGCAGGGGGCAGGGGGCAGGGGGCAGGGGGCAGGGGGCAGGGGGCAGGGGGCAGGGGGCAGGGGG
>NZ_JBALFF010000114.1:0-5648 GCF_036916975.1 Nostoc sp. | reverse complement strand
AGTTAGGAGTTAGGAGTTAGGAGTTAGGAGTTAGGAGTTAGGAGTTAGGAGTTAGGAGTTAGGAGTTGGGAGTTGGGAGTTGGGAGTTAGGAGTTTGGAGTTAGGAGTTGGGAGTTTGGAGGTTGGAGTTGGGAGTTTGGAGTTAGGAGTTTGGAGGTTGGAGTTAGGAGTTTGGAGTTAGGAGTTAGGAGTTAGGAGTTAGGAGTTAGGAGTTTGGAGTTAGGAGTTTGGAGTTTGGAGTTAGGAGTTTGGAGTTAGAAAATTGAAGTTACGAATTACGAATTACGAATTACGAATTACGAATTATTTAGTCACTACGTAAAGCAGTAATTGGATCTAATTTAGATGCATTCCGGGCTGGAATTACCCCAGCCACAAAGCCAACGCTCAATGAGAGTCCAAAGCCAGCAATAATTGACAATAAAGAAATTACAAAGGGAAATTTGAAAGTGTTTGCAGCTAGAAAGGCTAATAAAATACCAGTGACCATGCCAATACATCCGCCAACAATGGAAATCACGATCGCTTCGGTTAAAAATTGATTAAGTATTGCCGAATTGGTGGCTCCTACGGCTTTGCGAATCCCGATTTCTCGCGTCCGCTCAACTACGGAAACTAGCATAATGTTGGCAATACCGATTCCACCAACCACTAACGAAATTCCTGCGATTGCTACTACCATTACTGTAAATAAACCTACAATACTAGTGAAGGTACTAACAATATCAGCTTGATTGGTCAGTCGAAAATCATCAACTTGGGGCGGATAAATGTTATGACGCAGCCGTAAAAGATTAGTGACTTGAAACTGAGCAGCTTCTAACTGCTCCTGATTAGCACCTTTAACTAAAATTCCATTGACAGAAACGCCTACTAGGGCATTGTTTCCAACCAGTCTCTTCGACATAGTAGTTAGAGGAATGAAAACCTGGTCATCTCGATCCATCGGTCCTTGAGAACCTTTAGGTTCCATCACCCCAATTACTTCATAAGCTTCTCCCTGAATCCGAATTTTCTCGCCGAGCGGATTTACACCCTGTGCAAAGAGTGTTTTTTGAACTGTAGGACCAAGAATAGCTACCTGTGCGGTAGTATCTAATTCTTCTTGAGTAAAATATCTCCCTTGCTGGGGGTGAGTATTTCGCACTTCTGGGTAATTCAAATCTGTGCCATAAATGGCTGTTGAAGTGTTCTGTCCTGCATATACAACTTGAGCGCTGCGTTGAAGATAAGCAGAAACCATCTGTGCTGATGGTGCTTGTGTAGCGATCGCCTTTGCATCTTCCCAAGTCAAGGTGCTACTAGAACCTACCCCCTGACGGACATTCCCACTTCTTGCAGCACCCGCCAAAATTTGGATGACATCTGTACCCAATGCTTGTATCTGTTGCTCAACCCCCTTTTGCACTCCTTGACCGACAGAAGTAATGGCAATAACTGAAGAAATCCCAATAATCACGCCCAACATAGTTAGACCTGTGCGTAATTTGTTACTCCACAGAGTCTCTGCTGCCATTATCAAGATTTCCAGCAACGGCACTGTGCGAGTATTCTTAGTTTTATAAAAGCCTTTAAATATCTTAAACATAAAGTTTTATTTAAAACTCAATACAATTTCAGTTAAGCATTTCTTTCTTCTCTTCCTTTGCGTCCTTTGCGTCCTTTGCGGTTCGTTAAAAGGAACCTTCTTACTCGACAGTTAAGCCTTCTTACTCAACAGTTAAGCCTTCTTACTCAACAGTTAAGCCTTCTTACTCAACAGTTAAGCCTTTTTACTCCCCTTTCTGTTCCATTCCCCCTGTTCCCTTGCCTCTTTTTAACTAAACCCTATTAATTTAAAACTAACTTTAAGGAAAACCACCACCAGAACGACCACCACCAGAACGACCACCGCCACCTGCTCCTCCGCCTCCTCCTAGACCAGGGAAAACCCCTCCTCGTGGTGTTGATTGCGGACGCGATCCTGGTGGGAAACTGAGCAATACCCTTTCGTTTCCTGTCAATCCAGACTTAACTTCAGTAAAATTATTCGCGCTGACACCAGTCTCAATAGCAGTAAACACAGGTCTGTTATTCTTTCCAGCTACAAACACACCCGTGGCATTTTCTTGCCGCACCACCGAGGCCGTTGGCACTACTAGAACATTTTCAACTTGACCGACTTGAAAATCTACTTCCGCATTCATCCCAGATCGCAGTAGCCTTTGAGGGTCTAAAAGTGATACTCTCACTTCAAAACTGGTGACGTTTTGCTCTACTATTGCTTGGGCAGCAATTTGGCTGACTTTACCTTCAAAGGTTTTTCGTGGGTAGGCATCTGCTTCAATCGAGACTTTTTGACCAAGGCTGATTTTGGAAATATTTGTTTCTGCTAAATTTGCGACAACTTCATTTGTTGAAGCTAGAGACAAGATTGAAGAAGAAGAAGAAGAAGCTACTTCACTACTGGCAGTTGTAGGTGTCACGAAAGCGCCGGGATCGGCATACTTCTTTGTCACCAGACCATCAAAAGGTGCGCGAATAATTGTGTCATTGATTTCGGCTTGGATGTTTTGCAGGGAACCGCGAGCAGATGTTACCTGGGCGCGGGCTGCGTCAATATCTTCAATGCGCGTTCCGGCTTTTAGAAGTGCCAAAGCTTGCTGTCTTTGCTTCACCACAGCTTGAGCTTGCTGAATGTCTTCTGGACGTGACCCAGCTTTTTGCAACCCCAGTGCTTGTTGTGCTGCATTCACAGTAGCTCGGGCGCTGTCACGATCTGCACGGCTTTGGTTGAGAGTCTGAAGGGAAATACCGCCTGCATTGTAAAGTTGTTGATTGCGAAGAAAATTATCTTCTGCTTTACTTAGAGCCGCTTGAGTGTTTTGTAACTGTGCCTGTGATTGGGCAATATCTTGAGAGCGATTACCTGCTTGTACCTTTTGTAGATTCGCCTCGGCTTCGTCTAATGCTCCCTGTGATTGGGCAATATCTTGAGGGCGATTACCTGCTTGTGCCTTTTGGAGATTCGCCTCGGCTTGTGCCAATTGTCCTTGAGCAGAAGTAAGTTGCCCCCGCAGGTTGGAATCATCCATGTAAGCTACAATTTGTCCTTGTTTGACAATATCTCCTTCCTTCGCCAACAGACTTTTCAGGATGCCTGAATTTTTGGGACTGAGGTTAATTGACCGCTCAGGTTTCACCGTTCCATTCGCTGAAACTGTGATTGTTAAACTCTGCTTTTCTACGGGCTTGGTTAGCACCCTCCGTCTGGCTTCTTGATGGGAAACAACTGTTACTTGGTAATAAACTGCATAGCCAATTCCACTCAAAAGGCAAAGAGCAATTAGCCAAGAGAGCCAATTACGTCTGCCCTTTTTTTTCTTTACCTCTGGAACTAAAACTGATGAATCGACGGTATTTGGTGTATCAATCTGCATATCCACTTTATCTATAAAAAACGGCTACCGAGCTAGTTGTTCACGCCTCAAACTATAGCCTGGTAGCCTTATATTGACAATTTATTGAGTTTTTAGTGTTTTCACAAAAAAGAGTTTAAGAGCAGAATCGCAACGCCCTCAGTGGGGAAGAGTTAATGATCCTTTCCTTTGGGAGAAGGGGAGACATCAGTGGCGATAGCGTCGCCTCTTTTCTACGGGATGCTTTCTGTACCAACGGTGCTTCGTCTTTGGCCTTCCCGCAGAGGTAGCCACCCCGCTCTGACTTTCCCCTCAATCCTTAAGGAATTACATTCAGCAATTCTGACTTCTTCTTTAAAGATTTATTTGGATTAGCGGTCTAGGAGCAGGAATTACGTAGCCAGGAGCATAGAATTCCAGATGTGGACCAATAATAACTCCGTCGGGAAGTCTGGAGTAACCATTACGAAGTCCAACTAAGTCTCTAGCAGGAATAATTCTTCCATTAGCCAATCTGACGTCACCATTACGAAGTCTGGCTGCTCTGCTACTGTATTGGTTGTCACGGTTCCAATTACCCCGATCTCTAGGGCTTCTGACTTCTCCAGAATTGGATCTACCATCGCGGTTCCAATTTCCAGAATTGGATCTGCCATCGCGGTTCCAGTCTCCAGAATTGGATCTGCCATCGCGGTTCCAGTCTCCAGAATTGGATCTGCCGTCGCGATCTCTATCTTGCTCGTTTTGAGCAACAACGTAGGCTTTCGTCTGGGCATTTGCAGGCGCAGTCAAAAGAGGGGGAACAACAATTAAGGCAGCAGCAGCTAAAACTATCGATACACGGTTTGGTTTTAACATGAAATGAAGTCCTTATTTAGATTAAAGTTCTATTCTACTGAGGTTCCGATTCAGCGATTTAGACACTTGCTTTTATTTTGGTATCAAGATGTCTAATATTTGCCTTATCGTATAAATTCATACATATTAATTATTACTCAAAATATCCAAAGTGATGTATGACCAAAGTCATTAGTAATTCCAGACTTATGTATGACCAAAGTTATAAGTTTTTTTAATGGGGGATGTAAAATGGGGAATGGTTATTCTCCCTCATCCCTCCCAGCAAGAATTATCTTTCTTTGTAAGATTTTGCTACCGTCAACAGCGCAGATCGTTTAAGCTAGCTGAAAGATTCTTTGATTAGTGGCTTAAAGGCGGTAATGTGCCTAAACATGTTCGTTTGATTTCTTTTCTAATGGTCTGTAGTTTATGGAGTATGCCAAAAGCCGTTAACGCGCAGGCATTAATACCCCATACATTGCAACTAGATGGGACAAAGTTAGAGAAGCAAGGGTTGAGCTTGGCACAGGAAGCGGCTCAACTAGCTCAGTTTCAACAGGTTGATTTAGCTTTGCCACGAGCGCGGCTGGCGAGTCAACTGGCTCCTAAGAATGATAAAGTGTGGTTGCTCTTAGGTGGATTGCAACTGCAAACTAAAGAGTTTGACGGGGCGATCGCTAGCCTGAAAAAAGCGCAATCTATCAACCCCAAAAATGGTGATATTTTGTTTGCTTTGGGTTCAGCTAATTTTCAGCAGAAAAATTACCAAGCAGCTGTTGTCAATTACCAAGACGGTTTGAAGTTAAAACCCAACGATCCAGAGGGGTTGTTTGATTTGGGTAATGCTTACTATCTGCTGGGTAAATTGCCAGATGCGATCGCACAGTACGATAAAGCCGTCTCCCACGATAAAAAATTCTGGCCGGCGATCAACAATATTGGCTTAATCAACTACGAACAGGGTAATACCACCGAAGCGATTAAGCGATGGCAATCTGCTATAACCCTTGATAAGCAAGCCGCAGAACCTTTATTAGCCTTAGCAGTGGCACTGTATACTAAAGGCGATCGCCAACAAGCATTAAACTTCGGAGAAGCCGCACTCCGCATCGATCAGCGCTATGCTAGTTTGAATTTTCTCAAAGAAAATCTCTGGGGCGATCGCCTACTGTCTGATACGAAAAAATTCTTAGAATTACCCCGTATTCAAGCAGCCCTACAGCAACGAGAAAATTCATCAGCGCCGGAACAACAGTCTACTCAATAGGAGTTAGGAGTTGGGAGTTAGGAGTTAGGAGTTAGGAGTTAGGAGTTAGGAGTTAGGAGTTGGGAGTTAGGAGTTGGGAGTTGGGAGTTGGGAGTTGGGAGTTGGGAGTTGGGAGTTGGGAGTTGGGAGTTGGGAGTTGGGAG
>NZ_JBALFF010000113.1:0-2182 GCF_036916975.1 Nostoc sp. | reverse complement strand
ACTCCAAACTCCAAACTCCAAACTCCAAACTCCAAACTCCAAACTCCAAACTCCAAACTCCAAACTCCAAACTCCAAACTCCAAACTCCTAACTTTTTACTCCTCACTACTCGCTTCCTTAACTTGGCGAGACTCTAGCCACAGAGGCACAACAATTAAAGCAGCGAGAATCAGTAACGCTGCGATCGCAAATTGACCCACCCAAGCAACCAATTGCTCTAAAGAGACAATTTTGCCAGCAAAAAAAGCCAATGTCACCATCAAGCTAGCCCAAGCAACTGCTCCTAAAAAGTTGTATAAAAAGAATTTTCCAAAAGGCATTTCGGCTATACCGGCTAGTGGTGCAGCAAAAACTCGTAACAATGCCAAAAAACGTCCAAAAAATACTGCTTTAGCAGCATTTTGACTAAATTGCTCTTTAATAGTCAGCAGTCGCACTTCAGAAACCCGAAATATGCTACCAACTTTTACCAGAAAAGGCCAACCGCTAACTCTACCAATCCAATAGCCACAAGTGCCGCCAATTACAGCACCCATAATTGCATCACCCAGAACCAGCCAGAAATTCAGTTCATCGCTACCAGCTAAAAACCCGCCTACTAAGGTCACAGTTTCGCCAGGAAGGGGAATGCCTAAATTTTCTAGCAAAATTCCCAAAAAAATTGCCCAATACCCGTAAGTGTGGGCGACTTTTTGGATATTTTCTAGTGAAATCAGCTCTAAAGACATCCCGCACCGCCGTCTTTACAAATTTTTACTTTTATTATATCTTTGCTTGTTCATGCGCGGGGTGTCAATTAAACCGCCACATAGAGCCATTAAGTCATTAGTTTAATTCTGAATAATCCATAAATTTTAGCCTATGGTAACTATCAACTTTTGACTATTAACTAGGCATTTTTTAGAGGCTAATACCACAAATTCATAATTTATTAAAAAAAAAATAAAATATTTATAAATTCTTTATAAATATCCCGTTAAATGATGAAAATCTTGTAAAAGATACGGTTGATACCGAAATTGTTAGGCGTTTATGCCTATATTGATAAAAGTTATCACAAATTATACGGCATGAATACTGAAATAATCACTCTCAACTGCACGGCCGCAATTGCCCAAATATCTGGGTAAAACAGTAATTTTGCTGTTGAAAGAGAAAAGGTATTGATGTTTTTTTCAATTTTTTGTCAAGTGTTCCAACTACCCTGTTAAATTCATGATTCTCACACAAGAACTTCAAGTTATTTTGTTTAAACCCGAAGGAAGCATAGATTTGGAAGGCGGTAAGACTTTGAGTGAACAGATGGCTAGAGTATTGCCCCAAGCTCATCAACTCTGGGTTATCGACCTAGAAGAAGTTAATTTCATGGACAGTTCTGGGTTAGTTCCTCTAGTCAAAGGGTTGAAAGCTGCACGCCAGAGCGGTTGTCGCTTGGTTCTATGCAACGTGCAAGCTCCTGTACGGTTAATTTTGGAACTTACCCAACTAGATTCAGTATTTGAAATTTTCCCCACTTACGAAGACATTTTTACCACCGTTAAAGATAACAGTCTGGTGCTAGCAGGCTAAGTAATAAATCTACCTATAGATGGATGGTGGAGTCAAGCAATATTTGCATTTTTTCATATTCTCAAAGATAACAGTCTAGTGCTAGCAGGCTGATTTTCTTTTTTCTAGAGAAGAATGTTGATCGAAACTCATGGCTTTGACGTAGGTAATATCAATAAGCAGATCAATCAACCTGCTTGTTGCAAGTCATCTACCTAAAGTAGTGAAGTTAATAAATGACCAAAATCGGTCAAAACAATGCAATTATTTGTAAGACTCCCCAGTTTTAAAAGAGAGGGATTTTCAAAAAATTGCTTTGATCTAAGTAAGTAGGTACAATTAAACCGAACTATATAAAGTTATGTAAAGTGCCAGAAACGCTTTTAATATAAGCTTTTAAGCGATTTACATTTCTTAACTTAGTCGTATTTTTTAGCGCCCACCTACTTAATTATTCTATAAAAAACGTTAATACGGCAAAGAAGCAGGAGGTAAGAAAGGTTATATTATCAGCTTTTGCCTTATTCATTGCCATACTGTAAGTAGGTAGGCAAGATAAAACCAAACTATGTAACGAAAAGTAAAATCTCTGTATTTGGCTCGTAGTTGCGCTTTAGCGCTAAAGCGCAACTA
>NZ_JBALFF010000112.1:0-9453 GCF_036916975.1 Nostoc sp. | reverse complement strand
AGAAATTATGAAGGTAGTTCTGGCAAGGGTTGTAGAGTTTTTGTTTACATAACTTTACAACGTGTCCCATTTTGCACGTATCCCGGCTGTACCCCATTCTCTCATAAAATTTTTGGTTCTTCGGTAGGTGTTATGCTAAAAAATTAATTAAACCCCAAAATTCCCTTTAAAATCGAGGCTTGTAGGCGATTATAAACTCAATTTTATTGCCAATGCTCAAACGGTAATCATAACGCCTGTTATTATTGCCCAATAAGGGTTTCAAACTTATTTGCAGACGTTTTTAGCATAACAGGTAACTAGACCTAAGAGTAAGCGATCGCATCTAAAAAACCGTCTCTATTCTACTGGGATGTTTGTGTTTGTCGTACTATCTCTCTCCAGTGGACTAGGCTACCGTTTTTATAACCAACCAAAACTAGATGTAGGTAAGATAGCTCCCCAAACGCTTACCGCACCAAGTTCAGCCAATGTTGAAGATGTAAAAACAACAGAAGAAAGACGCAGGGAGGCTCGTAGCGGTGCTTCAGCAGTCTGGGTTGACGACCCAGTAATTAATGAGCAAATTCACCAAAATCTCCAGCAATTATTCACAAAAGGCAATCAAATCCGCGAAAATTTGGGCAATTTTCCCTTTGTTAAGACTTCAGTGTTGTCCACTGCTACACAAACTTACCTGCGACAAGCACCAGAACCTCAATGGCAACAAGTATTACGAGGTTTGGATAAAAATAGCAATCTGACTGGTTTAAATTCTGCCCAGCAGCTAGCAGTAAAAAAACTGCGAACTTACCGAGAGTCTAACTCCTCCCAGGCTTTTGCTCAACTATTAAAAGCGATCGCCCAAGCTCGTCAGCGCTATAATATCAGCCTAAAAGCCCTGAGCGCGATGTCTAAAGACAACACGCAAAGCGTCTATGCCCAACCCGAAACCCTTTACGATGCCACTTTCTTAAACCTGTCTGATACAGATTGGCAAAAAACTCAAATCCAAGTGCGTCAAACTTTAGACCGAATGTTAGCACAGGGCATTTATCCAGGGTTATCCAAAACAAACCTGAACTATGCAATCGGGATGCAGGTGAGTGTTTCTGTGCCAGAAGCAGCACAATCTTTAGCAAGGCGATTGCTATCAGAGGCGATCGCACCAAATTTAATTAAAGACATTGAGCAAACCAAGCTGATTGCAGAACAAGCCGCCCAAGAAGTAGAACCGACGATCGTCAGCATTCAAAAAGGTGAAGTTATCGTTCAGGCTAGAGCAAAAATTACCCAGGCTGATTTTGTTCTATTAGACCACTTTCACTTGAGTCAACGCGGAATCGATTGGCTGCATCTGATTCGTTTTAGTGGGATGGTGGGATTGGCTGTGGCTGTTTTCAAACTGGTAGAACGAAGGATTTACGCTAAATTACGACGGAGCGATTATCTCTTGATACTGCTTCTTACTCTCAGTGCGCCGTTGCTAATAATTTTGACCAAATCATTTACAGGCTTACCTGCTATTGGTTTGCTTGTTGGTAGCTTCTACGGTACTGCGATCGGAGGTACTGTTATGGGGTTACTAACGATATTGCTCTCAATGGGAACGGAACTTAGCTGGCATTATTTAGTACCTAGTGCAGCTGGCGGAATTCTTGGCGGATTGATGGCGGGACAATGGCGATACCCTGGTAGAGAAGCACTGCGAACGCGAGAGGAATTAGCTACCTTGGGAATCTTAATTGGGTTGACGCAGGGAGTAGTTTATTTGTTGGTCAACACTGCGATCGCACCCCTTTGGTATGCTGTGCTGGGTGCAGCAGTCCTCAACGGTTTAGCAGGGTTAGTTTGGAGCATCTTAGCACTAGGTTTAAGCCCCTACCTAGAAGCTTTATTTGATCTAGTCACGCCTATTCGTCTGGCTGAATTGTCCAATCCCAACCGACCTTTATTAAAACGCCTAGCTAATGAAGCTCCTGGAACCTTCCAGCACACACTGTTTGTCGCTACTCTAGCAGAAGCTGCGGCACGAGCATTAAATTGTAATGTGGAACTGGTTAGGGCTGGGGTTCTCTATCATGACATTGGTAAAATGCATGACCCTCTAGGATTTATTGAAAATCAAATGGGAGGTATTAATAAACACGATGTGATTAATGATCCCTGGAAAAGTGCCGAAATTATCAAAAAGCATGTGAGTGAAGGGTTGGTAATGGCTCGTCAACACAAGCTACCGAGCGCTATTCAGGCATTTATTCCCGAACATCAAGGAACCATTTTAATTGCATATTTCTACCAACAAGCACAGCAACAGCAACAAAATCCTGAAAAAGTTTTACACGAATCAATGCACCACTGTATGCTGCAATCCTCCCACATTGCTGGCAATTACGGGTGTTCCGGCTGCCATCGCTTCAATCGCCACTAAACCAAAAGGCTCGTAGTAACTCGGTACAACGCACATATCCCCTGCGGCGTAGTAAGCAGGTAACAGCGCTTGAGAAATTCGTCCAGTGAAAACTGTAACGGCTTCCAATCCCAGGTCGTTCACCAAAGTTTGAATGCGTTGTTGTTCTTGGAAGTCTGCTCCATCTTCACGGCTACCACCAACTAGATAGAGTTGAAATGTTAAAGGCAAATTGGCGCAAGCTCTGACTAGGGTTTCAACTCCTTTGCGGGGGTCAAAACGTCCTACATACAAGATTATCTGAGAATCTGCATCAATTCCCAACTGTTGGCGAGCAACTTCTTTACTTACAGAACCAAAGTGTTCAGTATTAATCCCGCAGGGAATGACTTTAATACGTCCATACTGCGAAATTAACTGACGTAAATCTTCCGCTTCTTGAGGGCTAGTGGATATTACATAATCTGCTTGTTCTAAAATACCGTTCTCCACACAATGACGAATTGCAGCAATCTGCGGTGGATTCTCCACATTACGGTATTTAACTGCCCCTATAGAGTGATAAATATGAACTTGGGGTAATCCCAATCGAGATTTAAGTTCTAATCCTACCCAAGCAGAAAGCCAATAGTTAGTGTGAATCAAGGCATAGCTGCGCCCTGTTCGTTGTTGAAAATTCAGCCAGGCTTCTACAAATTCTGGTAAATATTCAAATAAATCGTTTCTAGTAATGAATTCTGCTGGCCCAGCATTTAAACGAATAGTGCGACACCCTGGTGCTAATTCCACAATTTCTTCTTGGGCGGGGTATTCGCGTCGTGTGAACATATCAACCTGACAGCCGCGTTTTGCTAATGCTAATGCTAATGCTAATCCCAATTCTCGCACGTAGACATTTTGACCACCTGCTCCTTCTTTACCAATTTCAGCTGTCGGGTCGCCATGAACTGAAATTAGGGCATAAATGGGTTGAGAATTTGGCGTTTCTGTAACAGAATTTTCTAGAGATTTAACTAGATTTAGGGTTTGAAGCCAGAAGCAATTATCAACAAGTCATATTTAGTGTTTGAGTTGATGTATAAATTATACAAATTCTGATAACCCATTCAAAAGCGTTAGATGAAATTGAACTTATTTACCTAGCAAGATATAGGAAGTATTCGATGTTTTATGTTCTAGTGAAAAAGTAGGGAACTAATCAGGAATTTTGCGGAGGTCGAGAGTTAATCAACAAAAAGTGATGAGCGAGTGCAACGGTGAAGAAATTCTTCGAGAACTCTGCGGTCATTTAGGATTTGATTCAAAAGGAGATCAACATGAGAATTATTGAGCCTGAAATTGATGAGCAAATTGTTAGCTCTGGATGGACAACCGCGATCGCTGTTCTCATGATCCTATTGGGCATCATTGCAATCGCCTTTCCCTTCTTTGCTAGCGTTGCTTCAACCTTAGTATTTGGCTGGGTATTTATCTTTGCCGGAATTACTCAAATCGTTTATGCCTTTCAATCGAGAGGTGCAGGTAAAGTCGTCGGGAAGCTGATTCTCGGTCTTTTGTATCTCTTGGCTGGAATTTTAGTAGTGGCAAATCCGCTAAAAGGGGTGCTGGCCTTCACGTTAGTCTTGGGCATTACCATTTTTGTGCAAGGCATCATTCAAGTGTCCATTGCATTTCAAATGCGCCGGATTTCACCTAACTGGGGATTGATGCTGGTGAGCGGTATCATCGGCATTATTTTCGGTATTTTCGTTTGGTCTAACTTTCCGTTTGGCGCAGTTTGGCTAATTGGCACTTTCATTGGAATCAATCTCTTGTTTGATGGAGTTTGGATGCTGACTCTGCATTCAGGACAGCGACGCGTTTTACAGTAGAGATTCAGAGCCGCACCGCACACAGCAGGACTAGTGGTATGCATTTGTCGAGTGTGCCTCACAGTTTGACACTCCGAATTTTAGATTTTAGATTTTAGATTTTGAATTGTTTTTGGTTCAAGCCCCGCCCGAAGTCAAGCGGAACAAATCTAAAATCGTCAATTTAAAATCTTTAAGCTGTGTCCCCTTGTGGGCGCAGTCAATCCAAAATCGCAAATCTAAAATCCAAAATTGTTTGACATACCTGCTATTTTTCAAAGCCAAGATTTAGAGAGCAATGCCTTATGTCTACCTACCTAGAATCACAATCTCATCCTTCAGAGAGGCAGCAAGCTGCTAGTTTACTGCGATCGTTGGGGTGGAGTGGGTTTTGGATACAGTTTGTTTTAACCATTATTTCTCTTCTCATTTTAGGGTTCGCTATTCTCGATCCGACTCTCAACCTCAATCTCAAATCAGGGATCGGTTTGCTGTCCGCAATTGGGGGAATTGCTGCTTTAGGCTTAAGCATTTACTGGTTCTTTCGCTACGTTCATCTTGGGCAACAATTGTCAGCCCCGGAACCAGCTTTACATCCTAGCCGCAAGGAAATAATTCAAGTTTTACAACTAGGAGTTGTAGTTAACTTAGCAGCAATGTTAATGACGCTAGTCGGCATCGAAACAATTGTTGGAACATTGCTCCTGAAAACGCTTTCAGTTCCGCAAGGAGCCGCTATCTATCGGACAGGGCAATTGATTGAGCCAATTCATATTTTTGTTGTACAAGCAAATATCTGTATGATTGTGGCTCAATTTGTGGGAATTGGAATTCCATTTTGGCTTGCAAGTCGTGTAGAACACCATTAGAAGAGAATACTATGAGTGACTTAATTGTGATTGGGGTTAATGATGAATTTGAAGTAGCGAATTCTATTCGCCCAATACTTTTCAAACATCCTCTAAGTGAGATTAACCTGAAGGCTCGAAATAATGAACTTTAAACGCATTCTGGTTGCCATTAATCATTCTCCTTTAACATCTATTGTGTTTGATCGGGCACTGAATTTAGGGCAGCAAGAGCAAGCTAATTTGATGATCCTTCATTGCCTCGTAGATTTTACTGCGATCAATCCAGGATTCGAGTCAGGTGGGAGGTTTGGACTCTATCCGATCAACACTGGGTTTTCTCAACCATTTCGCGAGGAAACACTTCAGCTAGAGATTGAGCAGGCAAAAGTTTGGTTACAAGAATACTGTCATCAGGCAACTGCCCGAAATATTTCTGCTGAATATCAACACCATTTTGGTGAGCCAGGGGCAACGATTTCTAGTGTTGCTCAAGAATGGAATGCTGATCTGATCGTATTAGGTCGGCATGACCACTCTGCGATGGGCTACGCCCCGCTGGAAGCGATCGCAGAATTTTTCGTAGGTAGTGTCAGCAATCATGTGGTTGATCATGCGAATTGTTCTGTTTTAGTCATAAAAGATACAAATCCTGATAAAGATAAATAAAGAGGCAATAACCGTGAAAGCAATTGATCGGACTAGCGTATTGAGCTTAGAAATTGGGCAATCAACCATAAAAACAAAGACCCTTTCCCCAGAATTACTCCACAAGATAGATGCCTACTGGCGTGCCGCCAACTATCTGTCGGTTGGGCAAATTTATCTCTACGACAATCCATTGCTGAAGGAGCCTCTGAAACTGTCCCATGTCAAGCCCCTGGTGGTTGGACACTGGGGTACGACACCGGGACAGAACTTCATCTATGTACACTTGAATCGAGTCATCAAGAAATATGACCTAGATATGCTCTACATCGCTGGCCCTGGTCACGGTGGTCCAGCAATTGTGGGCAACGTTTACCTCGAAGGCACCTGGAGCGAAGTTTATCCCAACGTCACTCAGGACGAAGCTGGGTTGAAAAAGCTGTTCACGCAATTCTCATTTCCTGGTGGGATTTCCAGCCACGTTGCACCGACAACGCCGGGGTCGATTCACGAAGGTGGTGAGTTGGGGTACTCGCTCAGCCATGCTTTCGGCGCTGCCTTCGACAATCCCTCACTGATTGTCGCCTGCGTCATCGGCGACGGGGAAGCAGAGACAGGCCCCTTAGCGACCGCATGGCAGTCCAACAAGTTACTCAACCCAATTACCGACGGTGCTGTGCTGCCAATCCTGCACCTGAATGGCTACAAAATCAACAACCCAACCCTCTTAGCTCGTATCGAGCATGAGGAGTTAGAGCAATTTCTTAGAGGTTGCGGCTGGACACCTTACTTTGTGGAAGGTGACGAGCCGGAAAAGATGCACGAACTTATGGCCAGCACCCTGGACAAGGCGATCGCAGATATTCGGCAAATCCAAAGCAATGCACGGGACAAGAACGATATGACTCGCCCGCGCTGGCCGGCGATCGTCCTGAAGTCGCCCAAGGGCTGGACGGGGCCAAAAGTTGTCGATGGTCTGCAAATCGAAGGCACATCGCGATCGCACCAGGTGCCGCTACTGGTGAACTCCGAGCATCCCGATCATGTCCAGCAGTTGGAAAGTTGGATGAAAAGCTACAAGGCAGAAGAACTGTTCGATGAAAACGGATGTCTCCTGCCAGAATTAGCTGAACTAGCCCCGAAGGGCGATCGCCGCATGGGTGCGAACCCCCACGCCAACGGCGGCATACTACTGCACGACCTGCAAATGCCAGACTTCCGCGACCACGCGGTGTATGTGCCTTCACCTGGTGCCGTTGACGGTCAAGATACCCTCGTACTGGGCCAATTCCTGCGTAATGTAGTCAAGCTGAATCAGCGGAATTTCCGCATCTTCGGTCCCGATGAGACACTCTCGAATCTTTTGGGCGCGGTGTTTGAAGTCACTAATCGTCAGTGGGAAGCGCGGGAAGAAAAAAATGATGAATTCCTCGCGCCAGCCGGACAAGTATTGGACTCGATGCTCAGTGAACACCAGTGCCAAGGTTGGTTGGAAGGCTATCTGCTAACTGGGCGGCACGGGCTATTCAACAGCTATGAGGCGTTCATTCGCATTGTTGATTCGATGTTCAGCCAGCACGCCAAGTGGCTGAAGGTAACATCGGAACTGCCCTGGCGACGGAAGATTGCATCGCTGAACTATCTGCTGGCCTCCCACGTCTGGCAGCAGGATCATAACGGCTTCACGCACCAAGACCCCGGTTTTCTCGACCACGTGATCAACAAGAAAGCCGATATCGTGCGTGTGTACCTGCCACCCGACGCGAACTGTCTGCTATCGGTTTTTGATCACTGCTTACGCAGCCGACACTACGTGAATGTGGTGGTTGCTGGCAAACACGCGCTCCCGCAATGGCTGAGTATGGACGCGGCGATCGTGCATTGCACTGAAGGCATTGGCATCTGGCAATGGGCTAGCAACGACCAGGATACCGAGCCGGATGTGGTGATGGCTTGCTGTGGAGATACGCCGACACTGGAGATTTTGGCTGCCGTTTCCATCCTGCGCGAACATCTGCCCGATCTGAAAATTCGGGTAATTAATGTCGTCGATCTGATGAAGTTGCAATCCGAGAGCGAACACCCGCACGGACTGAGCGAAACGGATTACGATTCGCTCTTTACCAAAGACAAGCACATCATCTTTGGCTTTCATGGATACCCCTGGCTGGTGCATCGGCTGACCTACCGCCGTACCAATCGCAATCTCCACGTCCGGGGCTATAAGGAAGAGGGCACGATCACAACGGCTTTTGACATGAGGGTGCAAAATGACCTGGATCGCTTTCATCTGGTGCAAGACGTGGTGGATCGTCTGCTGCATTTGGGTAGTAAGGGAGACTATCTCAAGCAGATGATGCAGGACAAGTTGATCGAGCATAAGCATTATATCGACAAGCACGGCGAAGACTTGCCGGAAATCCGCAACTGGAAGTGGGGCGCAGGAAATAATTCGTAATTCCATCTGAATATTAAGCCAATCACAATTACAACAGGAGAACATCGTGCAAATCCAAATCCATACCGGCCATAACATCGAAGGTCACGAAGCACTAGCCACTTACGTTAGTGGTGTAGTGGAAGAGAGCCTGAGCCGATTCAGCGATCGCATCACTCACGTTGATGTTCACCTGAGCGATGAGAACAGCGACAAGAAGGGCGGCGATGACGATATGCGCTGCATGATAGAAGCCCGCCTCAAAGGCCGCCAGCCCATCGCGGTAACACATCAGGCAGCGACCTTAGACCAAGCCGTTGACGGGGCGGCTGATAAATTGACCAGATTGATCGATAGCACTCTCGGACGGCTGCACCATCAAGACAATCACAGAACTGACCCACCTCTGTCTAGCTCAATTAATAGTCAATAAATTTTCCCAGGAGTCAGAGATGAATGCACAAGACCTTATAGACACTGCAAGGATGCTGGTTGCCGACTACAAAGGTCTGCTGGCGATGGATGAAAGTAATCCAACCTGTAACAAACGATTCGCAAAGCTAGGCATTCCGCAGACTGAAGAAGCCCGACGCGCCTATCGAGAATTAATTATCACCACGCCCGGTCTTGGTGAATACATTAGTGGCGCGATCCTTTACGATGAAACGATCCGCCAGCAAAAGCAAGATGGCACTCTCTTTGTGCAAGCCATTACCGATGCGGGAATCATTCCCGGTATCAAAGTTGATATCGGTGCTAAGGATATGGCAGGTCATCCTGGAGAGAAGATCACCGAAGGTCTGGATGGATTGCGCGATCGCCTCAAGGAATATTTTCATAAGGGCGCTCGTTTTGCCAAGTGGCGTGCGGTGATTACCATCGGCGTTGGTATATCCCAGCCGGGGTTGTATCGAGGCTAACGCCCAGGCATTGGCTCGCTATGCTGCGTTGTGCCAAGAAGCCGGATTGGTTCCCATTGTCGAGCCAGAAGTGCTTATGGAGGGATCGCATACCCTGTCGAGGTGTAGCAAGGTAACGGAGGAAGTCCTACAAACCGTCTTCAACCAACTCTACACGCAACGGGTGATGCTGGAGGGCATGATCCTGAAGCCCAATATGGTGCTTCCGGCATTGACTTGTTCTCAACAAGAATCGGTGGACGAGGTGGCTGATGCCACGGTGAACTGGGGAGCAATGCGATTTTGTGAGGTCTGGTCAAAAATCAGCGATCGCTAAAAATTATATTTAGGTACAAGGTGATTTTATTTGCAAATAAAATAC
>NZ_JBALFF010000111.1:0-33250 GCF_036916975.1 Nostoc sp. | reverse complement strand
TAGGAGTTAGGAGTTAGGAGTTAGGAGTTAGGAGTTAGGAGTTAGGAGTTAGGAGTTAGGAGTTAGGAGTTAGGAGTTAGGAGTTAGGAGTTATTACTCTTCCCCTGCTCCCCCTGCTCCCCCTGCTCCCTCAGCCCCCTCATCCCCCCCTGCTGTCCCCTTAGCTAGCGACTACTTGAATATCGACTTGTGCCGCTACTTCTGAATGCAGCTTGATTTCGGCTTGATAAGTACCAAGGTGGTTAATATCGGGGATGGTAATTCCACGCCGATCGATTTCTTGACCGGTGGCTGCCTTAATTGCATCTACAACATCTTGAGTGGTGATAGTACCAAAAATTGCTTCGTTTTCACCAACTGGCTTGGCAATTGTCAAGCTGCCAACTTTTTCTAAAGATTCTTTTTGCTCAAGAGCTTGTTGTCTGAGTTCTAATTGCCGTTGACGCTCTTGCTCACGACGGCGTTCTACTTGCTTGAGAATACCAGGAGTGGCATTAGTTGCCAATTTTTGGGGAATCAGATAATTACGAGCGTAGCCAGGAGCTACTTCCACTAAGTCGCCAGATTTTCCCAGCTTGCTGATATCTTGATTTAAAACTAACTGTACGCGTTTCGCCATCGTTTTTCCTGTAAAATCTGATTAATTCGGGTTTGGGTAAGATAGCTCACAATGTCAGTGCTGTATTCCAAGCTTCTTTGCCTATACCCTAAAGCTTACAGATCGTAGCGAAAGGAAGGGTGCGATCGCAACTATTAGAGAAAATTGAATGAATTGGGGAGTGGGGGATGAGGGAGTAGGGGAGGCAAGGGAGGCAGGGGAGGCAGAGGAAGAATAATTAATGACTAATGACTAAAAGTTATTTCTCATTTCCCGTATCCGCGCAAAGGTTTGGACTGCATCGCTGCTCTTAACGGTTAATTGTAATGATTGCTGATCCCAACGTAAAAAGGGATTGGTTCGCTTCTCTACTCCCAGCAGCGAGGGGATGGTGGCTTCTCCTCGACTACGGTAAGCTTTTACTTCATTGAAGCGTCTTTGTAAGTCGGCGTTGTCGCCATCTACAGTTAGGGCAAATTGCAGATTTTTCAAGGTGTATTCGTGAGCACACCAGATGCGTGTATCATCGGGTAGAGAGCGCAATTTGCTTAAAGAGTCTACCATTTGGCTCGGTGTTCCTTCAAACAAGCGACCGCAACCGCCAGAAAATAAGGTATCGCCGCAAAATAAGTCGCCTGTCTCACCAGCTTTTTCTGGGGGAAAGTAGTAAACGATGTGAGCGCGGGTATGTCCGGGAACGAAGATAACTTCAGCTATGCGGTCTGCAAACTCGACGCGATCGCCTTGTTGCAAAAACACCTGCTGTCCGGGAATTCTACCACGATCCTCCACTCCTCCATAAACTATCAGTTGAGGGAATTGTTCTATTAGTTGCTTGTTACCACCCACATGATCGTTATGGTGGTGCGTGTTAAAAATTGCTACTAACTCAGCTTTTAATTCTGCCAGCTTCTTTAATACTGGTTGAGACTCCGCAGGATCGACGACGGCGGCAATATTTTGTTTATGGTCGTATAGCAAGAATATGTAGTTGTCTAAAAGTGCTTCCAGACGGATTACCTGCATTACCTCTGCCTCCCTTGCAACATAGATGTTTGGTATCGAGTAGCAATCCTATGCCTCAGCAATTCCATAAAGTAATTGTATAAAATATGTTACCGATTTATACGCAAAGTATTACCATTTTAATGCCTAATTAACAGTTATGATAGTATACAACCGTAGTTATACGGTAAACATAGCAGAACAAAGCAAAAGTTATCTGGATTTATCAGTGAATTTTCTCTGGAAATAACCGCAAATACAAAGTTAAATTTATTGCATTATTTACTATTCTAAGCATACCAGAAAATCAACTCAATCATAGGGGATATTTCTTGTCACTTGCTAAATTTAATATAATTTAAATTATATATATATATTAAAGCCTTAGCAAATATTATTACTATTGATTTTTAGAGGTTTTATACATGTTCTTAATCTCTTCGACATCTGGAAAAATAGGCAATAGTTCCTTCTTATCTGTTAATTTTATGGCATTTGTTATTGAAAATAATTTCACACTTTTAGATCTAGTACTTGCAGCGAAAATTTTGTTCATTTGTATCAAGGGCAAAAAGTTTTTTAGTATAACCTCACCCTGCCTCCGGCTTCCCTCTCCAAAGCATCATAGAGGGATTGAGGGTGAGATTTTATCTTATGTTTAATTATGCCTACCTACTTAAAAGTTTTTGGGAATGGACAAATTAGATTGACTTGACAGACTAAGATTACAAATTATTTAACTTATTTATGAAAACAGAAAGCAGAGGATTTATTACAATTTTAACTGGGCTATACTCTTTTCAAGATTGTATTCATTTTTTAGCGGCAATTAGGAAGTTTCATCAAGAGCCGATAATTATTTTAATTGGCCAAGTTCCGTTGTTTCTCTATCCGTTATTAAAGGTTTTCAAAAATGTAATTCTAAAGCCAGCGCCGGCAAATGAAAATACTGTTTTAGCATCAAGGGAAGCAAAACTAGCTCTATATGCAGCCTCTGAGTTTGATAAAACAATTTACCTAGATTCAGATATTTGCTTACTTTCTGATATCAACGATGTATTTGAGTCTTTAGATGAGTATGACTTTTTGTTAACTGAAGATGTGCAACCTTCTATTCTTAAAGCTACGAATTTATTACGTGGTAATCAAGAAGAACTTTTGCCAAATGTTTTGCCAATTCTGCAATCAATAGGTTTACCATTACAAGCAGATAGTGTGCAGTATAATGGCGGCTTTATGGCTTTTCGGAAAACAGAAGTAACCAAGGTATTTTTTGAAGAATTTAAACGTTATTTTGAGATTATCAAAAATAACCAAGATAAATTACTCCTAAAAGATCAAGGTGCTTTTGCTTCTGCGATCGCATCTGTAAGCCCTAAAATGAAAATACTACCTCCAACCTATAATTATCTCAGTAAATGGGAAGAAGATTATGATATTCAAGAGCAAATTAAAGTTCTTCACTGTACCTATCCTTATCGACCTCAATATGCTAAAAATGTTACCCGTTCTTTCTATACAAGGGTATTTGACAGATTTGCTAAAGTATTTTTACCAAATCAAGTTACAAATCCCTGGCGGAAGAAATGACATATTCATAATGAATATATCCACGAGTCTTTTTTGTGGATAACATGCTGAACAAATTTAAATATTTATTATTAATATTGAAATTGCGAACTTGCAGGAGTAAATATCAAAATTGAAAGTTTCATTAGTTGTTGGCGATCTATCTGGAGGGGGTAGTATTCGAGCATTTTTACTAGCTCAAGTACTGCAAAGCCTCAATTATCAAGTGGAAATTGTTGGCTTTATTTATGGTAAAGAACTGTATGCTATTCCTCCCTCTGGCATTTCAATTGTTTCTCTTCCAGGGACAAATTATCCCGAATTTCTGATATCTGCTCGTCAACTCCTGCGAAAAATAGATGGAGATATTATTTATGCAGTAAAACCAAAGTTTACAAGTTTTGGCCTATCGCTACTGAAAAAATTTAGTGGTCGTCGTCCTTTAATTTTAGATATGGATGACTGGGAACTCAGTTGGCATGGAGGTGATGAGTGGAAATATCGTCCTAGTCTTAAGCAATTTTATCGTGACATTTTCAAGAAAAATGGCGCATTAAAATTTCCAGATCATCCACTATATCTCAAGTGGATAGAAAACTTAGTGGCAAAGGCAGATGCAGTAACGATAGATACTGACTTTCTCCAAAAACGCTTCGGTGGTACTTACGTACCGAATGGTAAAGATACTGCAATGTTTGACCCCCAGAAGTATGATTCTGAGACTAGCAGAAAGGATTACGGTCTTTCTGAGTATCGAATTCTTATGTTTCCTGGCGCACCACGACCTCACAAAGGGGTTGAAGACATTCTAATGGCGCTCGATTTGTTGGATCAGCCAGATTTAAGATTAGTGATTGTGGGTGGTAGTCCTTACGATGATTATGACGATAAATTGATTCAAAAGTGGGGGCGTTGGATTATTAAATTACCAAGGTGTCCTGTAGAATTAATGCCTAAAATTGTAGCATCTGCTCACATTGTAGTTGTTCCCCAGCGAGATACTTTGACTGCTCGCGCTCAGTTTCCCCTGAAGTTGACAGATGGAATGGCAATGGCTAAACCTGTATTATCGACGCGCGTTGGAGATATTCCCAAAATTTTAGGTAATACTGGTTATTTAGTTGACCCTGATTGTCCCGAACAGCTTGCTGAACAAATTCAATTGATTTTTCAGAATTTAGACTCAGCACAGCAGCAAGGTATTAAGGCAAGAGAAAGATGTGTGGAACTCTATAGCATAGAGACTATGGCTTCTGTACTCAAGTCGCTAATTGCTCGGTTGTAAATCTTGATTGGCGTTTGATTTATTTGATGATTAGCAAATTTGACAAGTAAATTGTGAATAATATTAATAATGAAAGTTGCATAAAAATCCCCAATGTCTACCAGAAAACTACTAGTAAGATTCGCTAAACCATATCCAGGTTTGATTCTGCTAACAATATTGTTAGGATTTTCTGGAGCCTTATTTAATGGAATTAGCACAGCTTTAATTGTGCCAGTAATTTTAAAAATTGTCGGGCAACAAGTAGATTTAAGTTCTGCCCCTCCCATCCTAAAAAGGTTGATATCTCCCTTTGATAATACTCCCGAATCTTACCGGATATTAGTAATGGCTGGGACGATTATAGTGACAATTTTTTTAAAAAACTTAGCTACTTATGCCAGCGCCTTAGCATCGAGTTCTTTAAGCCGCAAGCTGACATCAGACATGCGCGAAACCGGGTTAAGGCTATTACTAGAAATTGATATAGATTATTATGCCAAGACGAAGGTTGGTGATTTAATCAACTGTCTTGGTGGAGAAATTGGGCGGGCTGCAAGCGCTATAGGTAGTATAGTCAAGATAGTGATCCTGGGAATCACAATTTTAGTTTTTGTCGGTTTATTGCTATCAATCTCTTGGCAGTTGACAATTGCTGCGACGCTTTTGCTGTCGTTGGTGACATTAATAAATCAGTATGCCATTTCCCAGTCGAGAACTTTTGGTAAGCAGCTTAGTGAGATGTCTAGAGCATATTCAATCTCTGTGCTGGAGACTTTGAACGGAATCCGACTGGTAAAGGCGACGGGAAATGAAGAAAAAGAATATCAACGGATTAAAAAATTAATTCGCGATCGCGAGTTAGCAGATTTCCAATCTCAGGTTAATTCAGAAGCGATTACACCTTTGAGTGAGGTGATGGGTATTACAGCTTTACTGCTGATTGTACTTTTGAGCAAAACCTTCTTTGCTGGCCAGGTTTCTTCTGTTTCCACCGTACTTTTGACATATTTATTAGTACTGTTGCGAGTGCTACCATTAATTTCTCAGTTAAATACTATTCGCAGCAACTTTGCCAGTACCGCCGCCAGTGTAGATGTGGCGAATGAGTTTTTAAGCCTCCATGATAAGCCATTCATGGATAAGGGTAAGCTTCCCTATACAAAGTTAGTTGAGGGCGTGTCTTTTAATTCTCTTTGCTTTGCTTACCCTGGTCATGAAAAGTTGGTAGTCAAAGATGTAAATTTATTTTTACCTCGTGGCACCACCTTAGCATTAGTAGGTAGTTCTGGTGCTGGTAAATCCACTTTAGCAGACCTTTTGCCCAGATTCTATGACCCAGTAGCTGGCAGTATTACCATTGACGGTACTGATTTGCGGGAGTTCGATGTTGTATCCCTGCGAAGGCGAATGGGGATTGTCAGTCAAGATACCTTTCTATTTAATGACTCGGTGCGAAATAATATCGCTTATGGGCGAGAAGAGGCTACTGAGGATGAAATTCTCACAGCAGCCAAGCGGGCAAATGCTTATGAATTTATTAACAAATTGCCTCAAGGATTTGACACCTTAATTGGCGATCGCGGCGTGATGTTATCTGGTGGACAAAGGCAAAGATTAGCGATCGCCCGCGCCTTACTCCAAAATCCAGATATTCTGATTTTAGATGAAGCCACCAGCGCTTTAGATACCGTTTCCGAACGCTTAGTACAATCTGCACTTGATGATTTGAGCCGCGATCGCACAACCCTTGTAATTGCTCACCGCCTTTCCACAGTCCAAAAAGCCGATCAAATTGCCGTATTAGATCAAGGACAGGTGGTAGAAGTGGGAACCCATGAAAAACTTTTAGAAAAAGGTGGTTACTACTCACGTTTGTACTCAATGCAATTTAATGATCACCCTAACAAAAACTTAATTCAGACAAAAATTTTTAAGGCAATGCGCCTAAACTCAAAGAAATTTGTTGAACATCCTGAAGCCGCTATTAAACACAAGCAAAGCTTGCTCCGCATCTCTCACGAAATTCGGACACAATTAAACTCAATGATTGGGTTCCTGCGCTTATTACTTGATGATTTGGTAGACGATTACCAAGAACAGCAGAAAGTAATTGAAGACTCTTACAAATCAGCTTGGAGAATTATCAACACCATAGATGTTTTTGAGGATGTTATGAACTTGCAAATCAAGGGAGAAATTATCTCAATTTCTGAAGAAAAGCAAGATATTATAAACACCTATTATCAGACCTTTAATCATCTCTCCACTGACTTTCGGACTTCTCTCAATCTCATCCTTAGTTCTCTCCGCTCTCTAAGTGATAATTTGAGATACACCACAGAAGAACAAAATGGATTAATTGCTGAAAGTTATGAATCTGCTATATCTCTGCTCGAACATTTAGAAGATTTTGAGAATATTATTAATATCTAAAGTTATGAAAAATCCGGCTTCTAAAAAACACTATGTTTTTTTCATTGGTGAAGAGTTACCGCAACCAGAGGCTCACTTAGTGCAGTCTACAAATGCAGCTAACGGCGCTGCCAACTTGGGATACTCAACAGTTTTGGTATATCCTGAAAAAGGAGCAAAAGCTATTAATCCAGCTAATTTAGCTCGTCCTTTTCAACCGAGAAAAACACCAACAGAACTTATCAAATATTACAACCTTCATGAAAAGTTAAAAGTTGCTCCCTTACCGATGCCTTGGCCAATTGACCATTTTCAGAGCAAATTTACTGACTCTAACACCATTGCCAGCAAGTATTATTTACCATTTCACATACTTCCAACTACTAAAATTGTCCACAGTCGCAACTGGAATTTTGTCAAAGCTGCCATCAAAAATGGCGTTCCGGCAATTTATGAACACCACCACCATGAAGACAAACCATTTGAGCCAGAAATTGTTACAAATCCGCTATTGCAAATTGCTGTCACCGTTGTAGACACCATCCGCGAAAGCATGATAAGAAATGGGATGCCACCAGAAAAAGTGATTACACTGCACAATGGTTTTAATCGCTTATTTATGGAAAGACAACCAGAAAAAGCCGCAGAATGGCGTCAAAAATTATTGCAAGACGAAAGCCAAAAATTAGTAGTTTATGCAGGAGCGTTACAGCAATTTAAAGGTATTGATATATTAATTAATGTGGCGAATGAAATGCCTAATGTGCAATTTGCTTGTGCCGGGGGAAAACCCGCAGAAGTGGAATATTATCAGCAATTGGTGAAAGAAAAACAGATTAATAATATTAAATTTTTGGGATATATATTACATAATGATTTAGCATCTTTGCTACAAGCAGCCGATGTTTTAGCTCACCCTCATTGTTCGGGAAAAGCCGCAACTTTCACATCTCCCTTAAAGCTATTTGACTACTTCGCCTCTGGGACTCCCATTGTAGCAACAGAAATTCCATCATTAGTTGAATTTCAAGATACTCAAGCGATCGCTGCTTGGTGTGAGCCAGATAACCCCAGCAAATTTGCCGAATCTCTAAAACGGGTTTTAGAAACTCATCCCCGAAAAATAGAAGGTTATCCAGATAGTATCAATTTTGTCAAGCAGTTCTCTTGGGAAAATAGAGCAGCAAAAATTTTGAGTTATGTTGATGAATCTCTGTTACCCCAACTTGTTGTATAACGAAAAATAACTCATGAAAATAATAACTGACTAATAACTAAAATGACTATCAAAACTGTAGGTATGATTAGCAGCTATCGAGGTTTAGAAACTAGAGCCGATTGGCTGTGGCAACAAACTCCAAATCAATTTGGAGTTTGGGACAATATCCAAATGCAGGCATTGGAAGCAAAACCAGATTATCTGCTGATGTATCAATTTGATTTTCCCCAAGCAGCGCCGCAAACATCTTGGTTAGATAGTTTTCGTAAACGGCAGCAAAAACCAGTACTAAATGTTGAATCTCTACTGCGTGATGTGAGTAAAGAGCGGATTATTTATTTACTAAGAGAACCGCCTCTAGATGAAATTGTAGAAATCACTAATCATAATTATCAACAAGCTCAAAAGTATTGTGGCTACGTTTCTGGTCCAGATGATTTTGCCCCTACTCCCGACTATATGCCTGCTATTTGGTATCATTCAAATTCATTTCAAGATTTAAATGAAATGCCACCTCCTCAAAAGGTTGCTCCATGTAGTTGGATTACTTCAGGAATTAGCCGTACTGTGAATCATCGCCAGCGTTTAGACTTTTTGCAGTCTCTACAATCTAGTGGCATTAAATTTGATTTATATGGGCGTAACTTACCACAATGGGCTAACAAGTCGGGAGAACTGGGTAATAAGTGGTATGGCATGGCACCATATTATTACAATCTAGCAATTGAAAATTATGCTGATAATAATTGGTATGTGAGTGAGAAACTTTGGGATAGTTTACTTGCCTGGTGTTTACCAATTTACTATGGTGGACCGGCTGCTGATAAATTATTGCCACCGGGTAGTTTTTTGCGGTTGCCCAGTTTAGATGAAAAAGGCATTGCCTACATCCAAGAAGTCACAGCTACACCTGATGCTTGGTATGCTGCCAAAGATGCGATCGCAGAAGCACGTCAAATCATTTTACACAAATTAAACCTATTTAACTGGTTATCAAACTTTGCTGCTCAACACTCATAAATTATGAATGGTATTTGTACCCTTGGCAATGATTATGTTTTCGATCAACTGGTGGCTTTGCTCAACAGTATTGATGTTATATTAGGCCCAGAAACTCCTGTTTGTATCTATCCTTTTGACGATCAAACACAGCGAATTGCTGATGAAATAGCTAAACGCCCGAATGTATTTCTTTACGATAATCAAGAATCAATCAATCGCTGGGATCAATTTATGCTCTCAGCAGCACCAGAACGATTGAATCGGAGTAAATTCCGTTTGTATGGCGCTCACCGCCGTTTTTGTGCTTTTGATGGGCCATTTGATAAGTTTATCTATTTAGATGCAGACACCTTGGTGATGAACTCCCTCGCGGCAGTGTTTGAAAAGTTAGATAGTTATGATTTTGTTGTCTACGATTTTCAATTTAAAGATGCTAGTAAAGTATATAATGTTAATTCTCCCAAATTAATAAAACTTTTCGAGCAAAAGCGCATTGATTCCGAAATATTTTGCTCAGGCTTCTATGGCTCAAAACGGGGCATATTTAACTCAGAACAAAGAGATTTGCTAATATCTCATTTAAAAAATGGTGAAGCAGAAATTTTGTATGAAGGGGCTGGTGAACAACCACTGATAAACTACATGGTAATGAGGTCTAATCTTTATATTTATAACTTTGCTCAACAACTACCAGATAATCAAAAAACTGGATGTTCTGCCACATCTAAGCATTTTGAAGAAAGAGAGCATATTCTCTATGACAAAGGCAATCGACTAACTTACATTCATTACATTGGTATTCCTCCTAATATCAATCAAGCAGTCTGCGCTGGAGAAAATATTGAGTTCCCCTATCGAGATTTATTTCTCTATTATCGTTATTTACACGAACAAGAATTGCGTCCAGTCTTTACAACTCCTCCTAAAAATTATCATGACGGTCCAACACCAAATTTACTTACAAGAGCTTTGCGAAAACTTAAGTTAATTAACCAAGGATAATTTATGAGTAGGGGAATTTATATTGTTGCCAATGACCGGGTTATTGATAATGCGATCGCTTTACTCAATAGCATTCGTTACTATGACCCAGAAGTTACCATTTATCTTATACCTTTTAATGAAAATTATCACAAGGTAGCAGAGCAGCTTGCTACCTTACATAAAGTGCAAATTTTCCCAGATTTAGAACTTATTGATACATTTACCAAACGCATCGGAGAAATTTTTGATCGAGATTTTCTCGCCTTACCTAACAAAATGCGTAAACTGGTTGCATGGTTTGGCCCTTTAGATGAGTTTATTTATATTGATACTGATATTGTCGTTTTTGAAAAAATTGCCGACAATTTAGATAAACTTTCAGAAATCGATTTCTTCTGTTGTGATTACCATCATGCCAATGACAAGCTGCGAAATATCTTTTCTCCATTTGTGAAAGAGCAGCAAATTTTTTCAGATGCCCAACTTGAAGACGTTTTCAATAGCGGTTTTTGGGCTTCGAGAAAAGGAATTATTACCGAACAACAAATGGATGAAGCTTTGCGCGAATGTGCTGCACATCGAGAATATTTCGATTTTTCTGAAGGAGTTACAGACCAACCAATTTTAAATTATCTTGTTCTTAAGTTAATTTCCAAACGTGGTAATCTCGTCAAAATTCCTGGGGGAGGGCCTGGTAGTTGGGCGGGTTCGCAAAATTTCCAACAGCAAGACTACGCCCTCTACGACCGAGGACAACGACTAAAATACCTCCACTGGGCTGGTACGCGGATGAAAATTGGTAGTCCCTATTGGCAATTGTGGGAACATTATCGCTATCTCCATGAGGGTAAATTCGCCTTCATTCCCAAACTGACTCGCCGTTTATTTCCCTTTGTTGTTGCCCGTACTTAATATTATGAGTATCCCAATGATTGATGGCATTTACATCTTAGCCAATGATGTTGTCTATGAGCAATTAGTTGCGTTGCTCAACAGTATAGAAGCTAATGCTGGTAGAAAAATTCCTATTTGTATACTTCCATATAATGAGCGATTAGACAAAGTAAAGGCAGAGATTGCATCTAGAGATAATATCAGCTTATTTGAAGATTCTGATTCCATAGCTTATTGGGATAACTTTGCCACTCAGATATGGAAAAATTACCCTAGAGCACAAAAAACTTGGCGAGAGTGGGGCTTTCCAGAACTTTATGAGCTACCAATGCACCGCAAATTTTGTGCTATCGATGGCCCATTTGATAGATTTATTTATTTTGATGCAGATACCTTGTTAATGGGGCCTGTAGATTATGTGTATGAAAAATTAGATAACTACGATTGGGTAGTCAATGATTTTCAATATAAATCTAACTTAAAATTTATTTTTGATGGCTCACCAGATCAGATACAGCAAGTTTTCAACTCAGATAATTTACCATCTAAAGTATTTTGTGCTGGTTGGTTTGCTACTAAGAAAAATATTTTTTATCCAGCAATCAGAGCCGACTTGCTCAAAAAATTAACATCAGGTGAAGCAGATGTTATGGCTTTTTTAGCACCTGACCAATCTTTATTTAACTACATGGTTTTGAGAACTGGAATTTCCTATTATAACTTTGCTTTTCATGACTGCGAACAGGCAACTGGAAACCACTGGAGTTCTCAATTTGATGTAGTAGATAATATCCTTTACGACCAAGGGCGGAGGTTGACGTATTTACACTATATGAGTATATCTTCTTCAGCTTTTGTGCGGCTTTGTGGAGGTGAAGATGTTGATATCCCTTACCGCGATGTTTTCTTATATTATCGCTATTTAAAATCGCCTCAAGAACGTCCTCAAAGCTTTACCCGCCCCAGCCCGCTCATGCTGATGCAAAAGTCTACTAGGAGTTTTATTCAGCAAAGAATCAATAATATTAAGCTAAATTACCGCAATTTCAAGGATAGAATTAATGGGTACTAATCCAATACTTGTTTTTTCAAAATGTTTAGCTTGTAGTAAACGCCTCCAGCCCTGTTTTTATGCAACTTAAATGTTCCTTAGTTTACCTATCTAGACTGTTTCAATACAATTTTTAGCTGATGTTTCTATTCTGTAAATATTGTATGCAATATTTTTCATAAAAACTCTGCACCAAATAAGCAAAAACAAAAATTATTGGAATTCCTATAAATATTTCAATCGTCATCAGTATGTATTGATTATTAATTTCCATTCCTTGTTGTACTATTTTTCTTAGAAAAAACCAAATTGGTCTGTGAAAAAGGTACATTCCGTAGGAAGCATAAGCAATTGCTTGTATAATTTGACTAGACTTTAATATTTTTGCTATGGCATTACAAATACCATAAATTGATAAAATAAAACTGAACATCAGAATATTCAGAATTGTATAGCTTTTTATCAGACCCAAATCATCAATTCCGTATTTCTTCTCCAAAAAAAAGCAACTAATGAAAATACAAACGAAGCCAGCAGTAATTATGAAAGTATTTTTTTTGAGCCAAGAAGTTTCCAAAATTTTGCTTTCAGCACAGTAAATGCCAAAGATAAAAATCCAGTAATATAAACTTATTCTGTAATCCATAAAATGGAGCGATGTACTTGCAAAAGAAACAATAAAAGGGAAAATTCCAATTGCCAATAATCTATATATAGTCCTGATTTTTTCGGCTTTGCAAAAAATAAAAATACAATAATATACTAAAATTGTGCCTACAAACCACAGAGTTGGTAATGATGGCAAGTGTTTTGAAAATAATAGTGATTGTAGACCTAAAATATGAATAATGATTCTTAAAGGTTCAGTGATATTTAAAATATAGCAAAAGAATATAAGTGCTATATAGTACATTGGGAAAATCCTGATTATTCTTTTGTATAAAAATGTCCCTACAGTAGTCCAGTCTGGAAAGCTTGTTTTTTTTACATTAATCAAGTATCCAGACATAAATATAAATAAACTAAGTCCCAAATATGTATTAAGTTCATTACATACAGATAAATCGATGTTAATTCCAAAGTTTTTGAGGTTATAAAAATCGAAACAGTAATTTGGTAAATGATGAAAAAGTATTATAAAAGTTGCTAGAAACCTGAGCAAGTCAAAGACTAAAAATCTATCTTTTGTTTCTATATTTTTCATATTTATCCTAAATGCTTATATTCTAGAGTTTAGACTAAGTTGACAAGTTTTATAGGCAATAGCACCCTCGGCACTATATTAACAGCACACTGCTTTAACCACAGGACTATTTCATTTTATTTTTACGGCAGTTTTTACGAATCTTTTTGAGAAAAATAAGAATTTAAACCTGATATAAGTTGAGAACCGTAGTTTTTGACCTCACCCTAAATCCCTCTCCCATATATGGGAGAGGGACTTTGAAATTCTGGCTCCTCTTCTAGTCGCCTGGTGCAAGATATAAGAATAGGTGTTCTTCGGAAAGAGCAAGCGACGAAGGGACTATAATGTACCTCATGTTATTAGGAAATGCGATATAACTTCCTACCATTTGTTATAGCCTACATTTCCCAGTTTGAGGGTTAAGTGATGGTATTTTAAAGTCTAAGTGGATGAAAGTAGTAGTGGCAGTTGCTAATGAGTTAGAACTAGCCCTTTCAAGCTGAATCGGAAATCTCTTGTTTTTGTGAGCGCTCTCTGTGTCTGGAGTAGTTTATTTAACAACTTGAAAAAATTTAAGCTTGTTTAGGACTTACGCACAGGTAACGGAAAATCGAACCACAGAGGACGCAGAGAAGCCAGTGTGTTGGGCGGGTTCCCCGACTTGTCCCTTGCGCGTCTCCCCTTGGGAGAAGCAACTGGCACGACACGGAGGAATAAGAGTTTGAGAGGTTTTTTGTGTAAGTCCTATTGTTAACGAAAAATTCGTAGAAAACTGAGTCTTCTTGACTATCCTTTGAGCAGACATACTACAGTCTATGTACGTAATTCAAACGTTATTAGATATTGAAATTTGTGATGTTTCAGTAAAATAAATATTAATCGCCAGCAAATTATTTACTAGCGGTAGAGATTTATCGTAAGTTCAAGGGTTTAAGAAACTGCAATCTATATGTAGCAGCAGTTTCAGTTGGGGGTTAAATCCCCATCTGAAATATGTTTAATTTTGAATTTTGAATTTTGAATTGTTAAGTTGATTTGAATGTTCGTCGAGTTTCCTACATACATCTAAGAAAAAGAATCTAAATCTAAAGATTGCATACCTTCGCGTTCTATAAAGGTCATCATACTTCCCAACTGCAACCAAACTAATAAACAAGTAAACAGACTAATTGGTAAACCAACTCCTAAAGCTAAAGAGGTGGGAAAGCCAAATATTGCTAACCCGGAATACAGAAATAGACAAGTACCGCCAGTTATGCCAATAAATGGCACAAGTAATTGCTTGAGTGAGGAACGAGGTTTAGTATTTTCTGTACGCTCGCTTGGCCATTTATCGACAATTACTTTCAAAGTGCCAGATAATGCCAAACCAGATGTTAATGCTGTCAGAAAGCCAACAAGTAATAGAAAATAAGGCGGTTGCAGAGGAAAATAGTACATGAAAACTCCTGATTTATATTAAATATTTTTTAGTTTTTGTTTGTTGACTGATTCCCAGCAAAAGGCGCAAGGAATGTATTTTTTGGCAGGATAGCAGCTGCGCCTTCCCTGGATAAGTCTGTTAAAATGCCGATCGCTATATTTAATAAACGATCCGGTTTTAAGTCATCTTTAACCAGGTTCCACAGGCGTTGGACATCTTCGGTGTGCAGGCGGTCATCTTCGGTGAGAGCAAGCACCAGTTGTCGCCGCAGAAATTTGCCTTCTTCCGACATTAAATACTGGAACCCCATCTGGGCTGTGGGCAATACATCAAAGTTGTTATCGGTACGAGCGATCGCAATCAAATTCTCTAATCGCTGCCACTGAAATTTACCATTTTTGAACAACACATTCAATAATCGTCGCCGTAATTCTGCCGATTCCCCTGTTAGCAACCGCCGTGCTATATAGGGATAACCCACTTCAACAATTTTAAAATCTGGGTTGAGGCTCAGGGCAATACCTTCTTGAGTCACCAAAGAACGAATAATTAAAGCAAACTTTGCCGGGACTCGGAAAGGATATTCGTACATCAGTTCCGAGAATTCATCGGTAATAGTTTTGAAGTTAAAATCCTTGACATTTTTACCAATGGCGTTTCCCAGCACCGCTTCTAATGCTGGCACAATCGGGCAAATATTTGTGTCTGGAGTCAGAAATCCTAATTTTACAAAATCTTCGGCTAGGTCGGTGTAGTCTTTATTAACCAAATGCACCAGTGCATCCACGAGTGCTTCTTTGGTGCTTTCCTCCAACTGATCCATCATGCCGAAGTCAATATAAGCCATTCGACCATCGGGTACAGCAAACAAATTGCCGGGATGAGGGTCAGCATGAAAGAAGCCGTGTTCTAAAAGCTGTTGCAATCCTGATGTAACCCCAATTTGGATAATCGCTTCTGGATCTAAACCTGCTTCGCGGATGCGTTTAGTATCTGTCAACTTGAAGCCGTCAATCCATTCCAGGGTTAAAACGTGGGTATTGGTATAACGCCAGTAAATTCCAGGAACTTTAACTTCGGGGTCGTTGCGGAAGTTGCTAGCAAATTTTTCGGCGTTGCGACCTTCATTTATATAGTCGATTTCTTCAAATAGCTTCGTGCCAAACTCGTCCACGATTAAAGTTAGGTCGTGACCGAGATTGAGGGGTAACCAGGGAGCTACCCAACTCGCCCCCCACCGCAATAAATAGAGGTCGCGGGTGAGAGTGGGGCGTAAGTTGGGGCGTTGCACCTTGACGGCGACTTCTTCACCACTGATTAGACGACCACGATATACTTGACCCAAGCTAGCTGCTGCTACTGGGTTAGGCGACAGTTCGCTAAAGCTTTCATTAATTGGACGGTCTAGTTCAGTTTCGATAATTTGGTAAGCGATCGCATTATCGAAAGGTGGTAACTGATCTTGTAACTTGATCAGTTCTTCTAAAAAATCTTTACGGATTAGGTCAGGTCTGGTAGAGAGGGCTTGACCAACTTTAATAAAGGTCGGGCCCAGGCGGGTGAGCAGTTCTCGCAACTGGATAGCTCGTTTACCCTTGTTCTGCTCAACTTTATCTTGCCATTCGTCCCATTTGAGACTAAGTATAAATCCCGCAAAAGAGAAGATAATTCTCAGGAGTCGCCCCCAGGCTAGCCAGGGACGGTAACTATAGTAGCGAGCGATCGCGTCTGGATTATAGAGTTGTAGTTGAGCAGGTTGATACTGACCCACGCCTTTTTTTGCCTCTTCAACTGAAAAATTTACAATGATTGTTTTTCTCCTAACCCACAAGTTAATTGCAAGTTCAGGATAGCGGTAGTCTTTTATCTAAAACAACTATAACTCTACCCTTTTGGGATACTGTTCGCGGTTATTTTAGCCTATGTTACTGCCTAAGATTTGTTTATCTTTTTCTTAATTATACTTTATAAAACTACAACTACTTCTCTAAGTTTTTGATGATTTTATTTTTTCTTAACCATTATTTATAAAAATATAAATATTTATCTATGTCTGATTATGCAAATTTAAATAAACTGCGATCGTAAGTAACTTTATTTACTAACAGTTATATGGAGTAGTAGTAATATTACTGTCTTGGATTTAATCTTCGTTACCATTCCCGCCTCGGAATAAATTCCTCTTGCTTATAGCTAAAGTCCACGCTTAGTGGACTAAATACAAAATTTTCAGCAATGTAAGTAAAACGGCGTCAATAATTAAAGTTTCGTAGTGGGGACTTTAGCCCTCACTACGAAATAATTTCAATATTTTTACATTACTTAATCTAGTTTTATTTATTATCACCGACTTACTTAGAAGGCTATCTTATAGTGGTTCTGAGTTGAGTAGGTATAGAACACCACCTCCAACCCCTTCTAAGAGCAAGCTCCTGGCTTGCTCTGATGTACTTCATTTGATTAGGAAAAGCTATATCTAAAAGGGAAAATTTCAGTCCACTTGAGTGGAATGCAAGCTATCAGCCCAGAACTTAAGTTCTGGCGGGATATCGGATGAGCGCGACAGTTTGACTGTTACAAAAATATGGGTAATGACAAGCCCTTTTAAGGTGCGTACAAATTTATCTCTTTACTCTGTTTAGATGGTTGCTCTATTTACACCGTGGCGTACCAGTCCTAGAATTGTAAGTAAGTGGGCGCAAATAATCATTACTGGCTCGTAGTTGCCCTTTAGCGCTAAAGCGCAACTACGAGCCAAATACAGAGATTTTACTTTTCGTTACATAGTTTAGTTTTATCTTGCCTACCTACTTATAGTTAGGTGGAAGAATCAACCTACTACTCATAACATAATTATTTATAAGTGCTATAAATTTGGTAATTGGTAGTGACTTTGCCACAATTACCAATTACCAATTAACTACTTTTAACCATCATGTAATGCTATTTAGATTTGGCCTCCAAGTTTTCTAAACGGCTTCTCAATTCCTGATTTTGTTGTTTGAGTTGGTCGAAATCTTCACGCAATTGACGCAGGGTTTTTTCTGAACCAATATTCTTTTGCACTTTAGAAATTTCTTCTTCAGCATAGCGACGTACACGCCCATCGGGTGTTTGTTCAACTAGCGATCGCAAAATCCCCACTGCTTTAGGTGTTTCCATTTGTCCTAATGCTGCTGCTACCGCCACTTGCGTTAAAAAGAAGGTTTCTTTGGCGAGTTCTGTTAATTTTTCTAAAATCCGTTCCAAATTAACCGGACTTTGACCTACAGAAATCTTTCCTAAAGCGCGAATTGTGGCTAAACGTAGGGGTTGTGGTACACCAAGTTTGGTATATTCAATTAGCAGATTTAAAGCTGCTTCCGAAGTTTTGAATTCAGCTAAACCAGCAACTGCACCACTCCGCACGACTTCATTCCAACCCGCCTTTTCTTCTAAAACCGATTTCAGCAGCTTTATTACCTTGTCTTCCTTGGGTTTTTCTTCTAAGTTTGCAGATGCGATCGCCCCGATCGCACGACAAGCTGCTGCTTCCACGTAATAGCTAGGATCGCCCTTTTGCGCTAACCCTCTGACAACTTTATAGCTTTCAGCAGTTTTGATTTGAGCAAGTACTTCTACTACAGATCGTCGCACGTAAGCATTTTTATCTTTTAACCCAAGAACTAACCCATCAAAGGTTTGATCTAAATTAATTTCCGCTAGTTGTTTCGCCGCTTCCACACGCACACCCCACAATGGGTCATTTTTTAGCGCCGCAGATAGTGCAATGGTAGATTCTAACCCGCCTTTTTTCGCTAAAGCTGCTGCTGCATAAATACGCGAAATCGGGTCGGGATCAAATTCTAACTGTGCTTTTAACTCTGATATTGGATACTCCAAACTTACTGTTTTCAGATAATTATTTCCAACATCAAAGCTGATAAATTGGGGCTTATTTTCTAGGGGAAAGTAGAAGCTTTGTTCGCGTTCATTGACCCGGACAGTAAAAGTTGTGAGTTGTGAGTTATGAGTTTGGAGTTTGGAATTCTTCTTAACTCCTAACTCCTCACTCCTAACTCCTAACTCCTCACTCCTAACTCCTAACTCCTCATTCCTTGCTTCTTCCTGTTGGTTATAGCCAAAACCAATAGGTATTTTTAAATCAAACAAATCTTTACTGGCATTTTTATCTTCAGCCGCTTGGGTTTGAATTACCGTAATTTTTGCTAATTTAGCGTCTCCATCCCAAGAGTAAGCTACTTTAAAATCGGGATGACCACCACGAAAAACGTATTGGTCAAAGAGGAATAAAAGATTACGTCCAGTAGCCTTTTCAATCGCCCTGAGTAAGTCTACTGTTTCTACGGTTTTGTGGGCATTATCTTGAACAAATGTTTGGATTGCTTGCCAAAATAACTCATCTCCTAATTGAGTCCGAATCATGTGATAAACACAAGATCCTTTTTCGTAAATGTGGCGATCGTAAAGCTCAATAGCTTCCCGGTAAACATGTGTTACCATCGGGCGACGATAACGGCTGCTATCTTCACTTAAGTAACGACGAGCTTCTAATAAACGATAGTAAGCTGCTTCTTGGAGACTATATTCCTGTTCTGTCCACATCACCTCAGAATAAGAAGCCATCCCTTCTTTGATCCAAGCATGAGACCAATGCTTGATTATCACCAAATCACCAAACCACTGGTGCGCGAGTTCGTGGACGACTAAACTTTCGGTATTGCGGTTATCTAAAGCGGCCCGTTCATCCAGCAAACATCTATCTGTTAACAGTGTTGTGGAGGTGTTTTCCATCCCGCCAAAAATGAAGTCATCGACGCAAACCTGGGCGTATTTCGGAAAAGGGTATGGATAGCCATACTTTTGGCTCAAAAATTCGATCATTCGAGGAGTTTTGCCCATGCTGCGTTTAGCATCTTCCTCCCGTCCCTTTTCTACGTAGTAGGTAACTGGTTTACCGTTCCACTCATCCTGAATTTCGGCAAAGTCACCTACTGCTAAAGTCATCAAGTAGTTAGGATGAACTTGTTGCTGTGACCAATGGTAGATTTTGTAATCACCATCTTCTGTGGTGTTAATCAACTCGCCGTTAGAAATCGCTACCAGAGGGTTTGGGACACGAACGCGAATTTCTGAAGTAGAGAGTTGTCCTGGGTAGTCAAAGCAGGGGAACCAAAAGCGAGAGTCTTCGTCTTCCCCTTGAGTCCAGACTTGAGTAGGCTTGTTTGGGTAGTGCTTGTCTGGTTGAATAAAGTAAAGACCGCGCTGTGGTTTTGCCACTGAATAGGCGATCGCAATCAGCAAGCGTTTACCAATTTGGGTCACCTCAGCAAGTTGGATAGAAAGCTGTTCCCCATCGTAGTCAAAATTTTGTGCCACCTCGTCCACCTGCACAGACTCGATATTCAGGTTGACAGCATCCAAAGTCAAACGGTCAATGCCATTACGGATTGGTAAGAGACGAATGCTACAATTGCCCTGATAGGAAAGCTTTGGGATATCCAAGCTGAGATCGAGAAAAATATGCTCTACCTGTCCGGGGCGATCGGGGTTGTAGTGTGGTCTTGCTCCCGGTAACTCAAAAGGTTTGTGTACGTTATTATCTGTATCAAAATAAGACTTCGACATTGATCCTTACTGACCTTGTAATCCTGAAAAGTCTGGCTTGGCTGGATGTTGTTAAGCAAAATAGCGGTGTCTAAATATATTTCCCAAATCAACAGGGCATTATGGAGGTGAGAATTCCCTTTTGGGATTGGGGAATTAAAATTAATCTCACCCGAATTTCCGAAGATCGGCTGGCGATCGTTGGACTTTTTTCCATATCCCTCCCGCATTTACTTCTACTGATGTTTTGCACTTTTTTGTCATCGAGTCAAGAGTCTCTTGCACCTCAATAAATTTTTATTAAGTACAAACACTCCTAATTATTCTTATATAGGACTCCGATTTGATTGTTGAAAACATCCTGAGACTGAAAAGCCCCTTTTATCAGGGTTTGATTTGAAATTTTGTTCACAAATCAGACAGGAGTCCTATAACTTAGGATAGCTTGCCTCTGTTGAGGAGGCTATTTTGTTTGAAATGAACAGCATATCATTTGCCGATTCGCTCCCCATCTGGTGGAAATGGAAGTATTTTTTAGAGTAATTATTTTAGACTGCTAGCTTATAGGACTACTAATTTTATCAGTAAATACCGATCAATGAGCGGAAATTATTCATAAAACCGAAAATTCTACAATGACACTTGTATAAATCTCGGTGACAATCTGAGCAAAAGAGGATAATAAAATGCCTGAAAGTAAATCTAAGTTTTTGATTCCTGCTGTTGGTGCTGCTGTAGTTATTGCAGGAAGTATAGCAGCTTATACGTATTTTAAAGCCCCCTCAGCAGGTAGCTCAGACGCTCTAGGCAGCGCTAAACTAGTACCTTCAACTGCTTTGATAGCAACTTATATTACTACTGACTCTCAAGCCTGGGCAAAGCTACAGCAGTTTGGCACTCCAGAAGCACAAAAATTAGTGGCTAAAGGTCTGGAAAATTTCAATAAGCAAATGTTCAGTGACAGTAACGTTTCTTATGAAAAAGACATAAAGCCTTGGGCTGGTGGTGTCATGATTGCTGTATTACCACCTAATCCTGTTAAACCGGCACAGTTTACAGCACCTGATCAAGCACCTAATGCGCTAATCAATGTACAGCAGAAATCAAATATCTTGATCGTAGTGGGAATCAAGGACAAACTCAGCGCCTTGAATTTTGCTAACAAATTAAAGTCACAAAAAGGAGTAAAATTTCAGGAATCTGACTATAAAGGTCAAAAAATTATAGAAACTACAGAAAATGGCAAGCCGACATATAGCGTAGTTTTAAATAATAGTCACTTAGTATTAGCACCCGAAAAGCAAGCTGTAGAAAAAACAATTGACACCTTTAAAGGAGAGTCTTCTTTTGCCAGTAAAGAAGGTGCAAGCAGCATTTTCAACAAAGGAGTGGATGTCAAAAACAGCCTCGCCCAAATTTATGTACCAGACTATGCAGGTATGATACAGCAATTAGCAGCCGGAAGTCAGCAGGCAAAGCAGTTACCTCCACAAGCTCTGGCGCAACTCAAGCAGATAAAATCTGTAGTGGCGGGTATTGGTGTTGATGATGCGGGAGTGCGGGTAAAAGCGATCGCCAATTTAGATCCGCAACTAAATAAATTTCAGTATCAATCAAGTCCGGGAAAGATAGTCGGGCAATTTCCCACTGGTACTTTTGCTCTAATTAGCGGAAATGGCATCAGCCGCGGCTGGGAAACACTAGTAGAAGAGTCAAAAAATTATCCAGAAATGAAGCAAGGGATTGAACAGGTGCGAGGACAACTGAAATTTGTGAATATTGATCTAGATAAAGATATTTTTAGCTGGATGAATGGGGAATTTGCCGTTGGTGCGATTCCATCAAATCAAGGGATGCTAGCAAGTGTTGGTTTTGGAGGTGCCTTAGTATTTGATACTAGCGATCGCAAAACTGCCGAAGCCACCTTGACGAAATTGGATACCCTTGCCAAAAACTACCAAATCGACATCGCCAACAGAAACATCGGTGGGAAAGACGTAACTGAATGGCAAATCCCCAGACAGGGGGCTTTATTGGCACATGGTTGGCTAGATCAAGATACTGTATTTATAGCTCTTGGTGGCCCAGTTGCAGAAGCGATCGGCGATCGTAATAATTCATCTCTCGACAATAGCGATACCTTCAAAGCCGTTACTAGTTCTTTGCAAAAGCCCAACGGCGGCTATTTCTACCTAGATATGGATAAAACTCAAACTGTGCCGTTGATCAAGAGTTTAATCTCATCTGACGCCAATACTATCACTATCTTGGGTTCCATTCGTGGTCTTGGTTTTACCGCTACTAGCCCTGATAAATCTACCAGTCAATTGGAGATGTTGTTAGCCCTCAAGCAAAATACTGCAAAATAAGTCATTGGGCATCGGGCATTGGTTATTAATTCTTGTCCCTCACTCCCTCACTCCCTCACTCCCTCGTCTCCCCCCACTCCCCACTCCCACTTACAATTCAATTTGCTTCTAGACTCGCGTCCAACAACTATGTCATAAGTATAAAAGGCTGTTAAATGCAAACTGATTTATGACTGCTGCTGTAAATACGACTCCTGGCTTCGCTTCCCGCTTGGTAAATGGCGTACTGGCAATCAAACCTTTAGCTAACCTAGCCAAGCACCAAGCTAGACAAATGATGATTAAACGTGCCGAAAGAATTGGCGTGCCTTGGACGCAAGAAGTCAAAACTCTACAGGCGCGTGATTGGAAGGCTGATTTAGCTCAAGTAGAAAATCCTCAGCTTTCCTACCCCGATTACTACGTCACCTCATTGCATGCCTACAAAACTGGAAATCTCAGTTGGCAAGCCGCTTTTGAGGTAGAACCTGCTGCTTACGCTGTCCACGCTAAGATTTTCCAGGGCGCTGAAGAAGCGCAAGGCGATCCCATGCTGCGCCAAAGCTACCACAATATCCTGAAAAGTCAAATTCCTAATGAGCCGCAAGACATCTTAGATATAGGATGTAGTGTTGGCTTGAGCAGTTTTGCCCTACAAGCAGTTTATCCCCATGCCAAAATTACAGGCTTGGACTTATCTCCCTACTTCTTAGCCGTTGCCAATTACCGCGCTGGGCAACGTCAAGCTAAAATAAACTGGCTTCATGCCCAAGCGGAATCTACCGGGCTACCTGATGCTTCATTTGATTTAGTTTCCATTTTTCTGATGTGCCACGAATTACCCCAGTCAGCAACCAGACAGATTTTAACTGAAATGCGGCGCTTGCTGCGTCCGGGTGGCTACTTGGCAATCATGGATATGAATCCAAAATCTGAAGTTTACCAGAAAATGCCAGCCTACATTTTGACTTTGCTCAAAAGTACTGAACCGTATTTAGATGAATATTTTGCTTTGGACATTGAGCAATCTATTGTTGAGGCGGGTTTCCAAACTCCCACAATCACTAACAATACCCACCGTCACCGTACAGCGATCGCTCAGGTGAGTGGTTGATTTTTCTCTACTGCTTTGGGCAGCAATACCACCTTTGCTGCTGCTAGGGTACTATTACTGTCGAGTGCCATTTGCCCCACCTCTGTTAAAGTTGCTGATGTTCTTTATCATCGGGGCAATATCTGGTATCTTAGCCCTTAGCCTCGAATGGGTTTTTGAAACTGTAGCTAACAGGGTTGTAGACTCGAATCAGATTAAGCTATGTCTGCCGACAAGTCGCTGCGCGTCTACCCTTACTGGAATAGCGTTGCGGCAGCTTGTGGAAGTAGGGCCCATTGAAGAAGGCTGTAAGTTTGTAGCGGTTGTTGTCCCAAGCTACTATTTGCAACGCAAGTATCGATTATTTGCATCTACTGTTTTCCTATTTACCATAGCCGTTGCCCTTGGATTCACTGCCGAAGAGAATTGGATTTACCTTTTCCACGATACAGCATCAATTCTAGACCGTATTATCGGTATGCCAGTCCACGCCATGTTCTCTGCACCTTGGGGATATGCTTTAGGAATTTATATTTCCTCCAACATTCGGTTAAATCAAGACAAAAAGTTCATTTTTAGGGCTTGGCTAAATTCTGTAATCTGTCATGCCCTAGTTAATGTATTATCTAGTGCTTGGCGTTACTCACTACCTTTAGGTTTCCTGAGTTATGGTTTATTCCCGTTTCTCTTGTGGATGTTTTGGCGACTAGAACAATTACTGCGAAAAGTCCAAGGCAAACCCGCCATTAGCCTGATTTCAGGCCATACACCCCAACACCGTTACTGGCAGAGGAGTTTAGTGCTGTTTGCCCTTGTGCTGGGTGGAAATGCTCTTTTCTGGCTGTTTCTCTTAGCCAGGATTCTTAGTCCCTTGAGTCCGTCGAAGCTTTTTGAGAGTGAGATTTTGTGGTTTATAATTAGTCGCTTTTTCCTAAATCTCTTTTTCGGAGTTTTAGCTTGGGGGATTTATCGCTATTTGCGACATTCCGCTCGTCGTCGGTATTTTTAAAATATGATGAAAGAAAAATGCTAGGGGGTTTCTATGCAAACAACTCCAGTGCGTTGGACGACTGCTGACTTAGAATTATTTGCTAGCGATCGCCGCAATCGCTATGAGATTATTGATGGAGAACTATTTGTGACTAAAGCACCTAACTGGAATCATCAAACAAGCTGCGTCAATATTGCTACAGTTCTTAAGATTTGGTCAGATGAAACTGGTTTAGGTAAAGCTGCGATCGCACCTGGAATTATTTTCTCAGATTCTGACAATGTGATCCCTGATGTGGTATGGGCAAGTCATGAACGCTTAAAAAACTTGCTAGATGAAGCTGGACACCTCACGGGCGCACCAGAGTTAGTAGTAGAGGTTTTATCACCCGGCGAAAAAAACGAGAAACGCGACAAAGAAACAAAGCTAAAACTGTACTCGGTGCAAGGGGTTCAAGAATATTGGATTTGCGATTTTATACAGAAGAAAGTTGAAGTTTATCGTCGTGAACAGGCTGCATTAAAATTAGCAGCTACTTTATTTAATCAAGATGAGTTAACAAGTCCTTTGCTACCTGGTTTCAACTGCTTAGTTAGTAAACTTTTTTAGCTGGCTATTGGACATTGGGCATGGGGATGATATAATTCCCTATGCCTAAATTTTAAATTACCTAAACGCTTGCCAATACTGGCTGATTATCGGTTGCGCTGACTGAATTTGATTCAGATTCAGTACAGTAGATTTCGCAGGAGTTATTGGGACTTTCAATCAATTTTACTTTGTAAAGTTTAGCTCCCAATTCCTGAATAGGCGATCGCAGTAAATTACTAATGTAAAGTGCGATATTCTCAGCAGTAGGAACAACTTGGGCAAAGTAGGGAATGTCTTTGTTTAAAAAGGTGTGATCGAATGGCTCAACCACATAATCTTCTATTACTTGGTTTAATGCCCCTAAATCAACAATCATCCCAGTCCGTGGGTCAATTTCCCCTTTCACAGTAACTTCTAAATGATAGTTGTGTCCGTGACCGTGAGGACGAGCGCACTTACCATAAACAAGCGTGTTTTCTTCGTTACTGAGGTTAGGGTGAGCTAGCCGATGGGCGGCGCTAAAGTGAGTACTGATGGTGAGGTAGGCTGACATTGCGTTTCCCATATAATCTGCCCAAAGTTCAGGATGTTCAAATAACTGCACACGGACTAAAGGCAAGTGTGGTGCTAGTCGTTGCCAGATAATCCGTGCAATATTCTCAGTAGTCGGCAGAGTTTGTTGAAATTCTGCCCACGCATCGTTGAGATAAGAGAAGTCCAATTGACTGGTAACTTCCCCTTTAATTACGTGTTTTACATTAGATAAGTTCAGCACCATGCCATATTCATCTAATTCTCCGGCTAGGGAGATGAATAACACATAGTTATGTCCGTGTCCCGGAAATCTAGAGCAAGCACCAAATTTCTCAATATTCTCAGCTTCACTCAGTTCTGGCAACCAATAACGATGACTTGCCGAAAATTGGGCGCGGCGGTTAACAATACATTGCATGAGTACACTATGAGCAGAATTTAAAATTTCTTAATCTTTCTCTGCTTCCAGCATAAACTAATTTCTTAGTCCTTTGTCATTTGTCCTTTGACCTTTGACACATGCCCATGCCCCATGACTATGTAACAGAGGCTTGTGCCTCACAGTGTAATCCCGTAGCTATGCGGAATAGTTCTTGACCTGTGTGTAAATAACGCTCATCGTAATTCAAAGGAAAATAACCTAATTCATCAAGTCCATCTGCTACTTGATCGAGGCTGTAGTAAAGATGAGCCGCCGTTCTTGCTAGACTAGGGGGATTTGGCAAAGAGCGAAAAGTAATTTGTGCTTGCTTGAGGTCATCTCGACAGGCTTTTAAATATTCTTGAAATTCATCTAATAACTCATCATCAAAAGGATCAGCAGCTAATTGCTCCATTTGTTCTTCTAAGGAATAAAGAATGGTACAAAGCAAGCGATTAACTGGTTGGTATACTTGGCGTAGCCATTCCTCAACTTGCTCGTCAACATCGCGTCCAGTTTTTCGTCTTGTTTGGTAATGCTTTTGTACTGATGCTGTACGCTGTTGGCGATCGCTATTTAATTTTTGAGAATCATCTTGCAGTTGTTGGTCATAATTGCGGCGATTTTGGTTGTCGCCTAAGACTTCATAAGCTGCATTGATGCGGATTATCTCCTCTTGATCTGCTGTTTCCTGATTAGTATCAGGATGAAATAACTTAACCAAGCGGCGATAAGCTTGCTTAATCTCCGCAAGGCTTGCACTTGGACTAACTTTGAGAGTTTCGTAATGGTTAGAAACGTGCTTATTGACCATTAATTCAATGTATCGTTAGCTGATGCTAGCGGCTAACCTTGTTTCCAGGTCTTGGAACAACGGTGTACTCAAATACCTCTCACCAAAACTGGGCTGAATCATCACAATTAAACGACCCTTATTTTCTTGACGTTGGGCGACGCGAATTGCTGCACATAAAGCTGCTCCACTGGAAATACCAGATAGTAGCCCTTCTTCTTTTGCCAAACGCCGACTATAAGCGATCGCTTCTTCATCGGTGACGGTAATTACTTCATCAATCAATTTTATCTTAAGAACTTGGGGAATAAACCCAGCCCCAATTCCTTGGATTTTGTGTGAACCTGGCCGTCCCCCAGATAAAACTGGGCTATTGGCTGGTTCAACTGCGATCGCCTTAAAACTAGGCTTGCGTGCTTTAATCACTTCTGCTACACCAGCGATCGTACCACCTGTTCCCACCCCTGCCACGATCATATCTACTTGTCCATCGGTATCTTCCCAGATTTCAATAGCTGTAGTTTCCCGATGCACTTTTGCATTAGCTGGATTGCGGAACTGCTGCAACATATAAGTATTTGGCATAGTATTAACCATTTGTTGCGCCCGCCCAATTGCCCCACTCATGCCTTCCATCCCTGGCGTTAGTTCTAGCTCTGCTCCATAAGCTTGCAACATTGCCCGTCGCTCCGCACTCATTGTATCTGGCATTGTCAAAATTAATCGATAACCCTTAGCTGCTGCTGCCATTGCTAGGGCAATTCCTGTGTTTCCAGAAGTAGGTTCTACTAATATTGTCTTAAGAGGAGTAATCAGCCCCTCTTCTTCGGCGGCGTTAATCATACTCACCCCAATCCGATCTTTGACTGATGCCGATGGGTTCATACTTTCCAGTTTCACCACAATTTTTGCAACACATCCTTCTGTTTGGGGAATGCAGTTCAACTGCACTAGGGGTGTACGACCAACGAGTTCTGTAATGTTACGAGCAATTCGCATAATTTAGCCCTTAGTTGTTAGTCAAAAGTCATTTGTCAAAAGTCATTTGTCAATAGCCATTGGTAAGTCCAGTCCTGTTCGGCTTTGTCGTTCCTGTTAAATTTTTATATTCAATCCCTTCTCCCAAGGGGAGACGCTGCTTCACCAAAACTCAAAATTCCTCTTGAAAAGTTCTGTTCGCCGGAAAGCAACGCTTAGGAACGTAGATTAAATAAAATGCAAAACTTCATCCTCTATCTAGCTTTCCTCTCTTTTATAAGGAGAGGGATTGAGGGTGAGGTAAGCCAGGGACATAATTTGTATCTTATTTAATTCTTATTCCTTAAACTTTCCCCAAAACCTAAAACTGGCAGAGTTAGAAGTTTTTAATTGTTAAGCTGTTACGCAGCTAAATTGAATAAACAGCATTACCTTTATTTTTAATTTTACGCTCCAATTTAATAATAAGACCTCCTTCATTCAGCAATTTTTTTAACAACTCTTCTAACTGTGATACTGACTCAAATAATCTATGCGCTATATATTCTTTTGCGGAATGCCAAACCAGTTCAATTAAATTATAATCTGGACTATATGGTGGTAAAAACTCTAAAATAATATTTGGCATTTCTGCCTCAATACGAGCTAAAATATCTTTTCTTTTATGGAAGCTCGCATTATCCAGAATAATGATGATTTTAGCAGAATCTTTATTAAATGCTTCAATTTTATTTCCTTGTTTTATCCATTCTTGTATGAGAAAATCATTCAAAGATTTCAACTGTTCATAAAAGACATCTGCATTACCCTTTTTAATAACAAAGTTCATTCTTTTCTTATCATAAAAACGCAATCCTCCCATAATATTTACTCTTCCTCTTCTTCTTTGCCCTGTTACTTTCTTTCTGTTACCTTTCTTTCCCCATGTTTTTCTTCTTATCACTCTTAAACTAAATCCACTTTCATCCTAAAACCATACCTGTAAACGCTCTGGGGCTATGAGAGTTATTTTTAAATATTCTGCTAATTTTTCTTTAAATAACTTCCGTTTCTCTATATCTTGTTTGTCTTCTAGGCTGTACTTTGCCCAAAGGTAAACGTACTTTTTTTTTGCTAAAATTCTCCCTACCTGAGAACCACTTAACTTAATTCCTGTTGCTGATTCTAGATATGTTGCACATCTTGCTGCTGTCCATCTCCCAAATTCATATCCATATTCTGTCGGCTCTTTTTCAATTATTTCTAACAACAAGGTTTCATATTCTTTGGTAACTTTACGAAAATTACCTTGTCTTCTTCCATCTAAAAAACTTTCTAGATTATCAGGATCTCCATGCACCGCCCAATACGCTACTGTTGAGTATGCAATATCTAAGAAATTACTAATTTCTTGATAAGTTTTTCCATCATTCATCAACAGTAAAATTAGAATCTTCTCTCTTATATATGGATCTTCATGTTCTTTTAGCGTTTTTAATAGCCGTTCTTTCTGCTCTTGAGAAAGATTGTTTTCTGCTGGCATAGGTGGCTGATAATAGCTTAGGTTATTAACTTCATATTATACAATTAAGCTGCGTAACAGCTTAACTCAGAACTTTTAACACTCTTAACTTTTATAGTATACTCCGGTTAACTACTGGGGTTTATTACCAACAACAAAAAGCCCCGCCTAATGGCGGGGAGCAATAAAGTTAAATTATTACCAGATTGCCAATATTCTAGAAGGTGAAAGTTGTTCTCAGGGTACCGATAATCGCATCGTCAGTACCACTGTTCTGACCAGGAGAAGTTAACCAAATTACACCAGGGGTAATTGAGACGTTATCTGATACGCGATACTTATAGAAGCCTTCAAAGTGATAAGGTACATCATTATTACCACCAAAACCTGGACGGTTAAACGAATAAGGTTCTGCACCAGCAAAAAGACCCAAGACGTTACCCTTTTTACCAAAATCAGGTAATGCTACCCCTAAACCGTAGCTCCAAGCCTTATAATCATCACCCAAACCGGCGCCCATCACATCGTGGTAAGAGACAAAGCCACTAATAGACAGTTTGTCGCTAGGTCTAAACGCAGCTTCCACACCGTAGGAATTACTTGAAGATGAGCTTAGAGTATTTGTTGCACGATTACCTAAAAAGTTAGCTTGTCCAGTACCTACTGCAAGAAGCTCTGGGTTTGATGTCGATCCCGAGTTGAATAAAGAACCGCCGCCTGCATTATATCCGTGGACATAGGTAGCAGCTAAAGCTACGCGATCGCCAACACTAAAGTTCAACTGTCCTAAAGCAGCATAGTTGCCGTTGGCCAGACCTGAACTAAGACCAGTAATACCAGTACCAGGATCGTTAGCTTGCGATGCCAAGTAACCAGCAGTTATTGAGCTATTTCCTAGTATGCCGCCACCTTTACCAAGAGGTAGATTGAGGCCTATACCTGCACCACCACCAATCCGATAGATGGGACTTTCAGAAGCAAAGGTAGATAAAGCACCGTTACCACCGTCAGTTTGATCAAAAAAGTAAGGATTATTGACAGAGGCATAATGGCTGTGCCGTCCACCACTAGCTGCTAGATAAACTTGGGCTGGGCCTATGGGAACTTCATAAGTCAAACGATCTATTTTGACACTGTTGTTACCATCGCCAGCACCAACTTGAAATGTTTGTGTGCCTTCAGAAGTACCGACAGGATTACCAGCGTTATCTCTTAGTGAAAAGGCTTGTGCATTACCTGCTGCCAGACGTGTGTGTAAAACGTCTCTACCAGTAAAGCTGGTTTGCAAGTCTAAACGTACCCGATCTTGGAAGACGGTATTGTTATTGCTGCCGCTCTTACCCCCAAACACATCACTAACGGCAAAAACAGCTTCACCAACTAGTTTTGTGGTAGTGGAGAACTGATTAGCTTCTAATTCAGCAGTTCGCGCTTCTAAAGAATCTACGCGACCACGTAGGGTTGCCAATTCTGCGGAAAATTCTTCTTGTAACCTTTGTAAGGTGGCTAAATCTTGTTTGGTCACCAAGTCAGCTGTTGCTGTGGCAATCAATTCGTTAACCCGATCCAAACAGGCATTCAAACCTGCGGCAAATTCATAACGCGTTAAAGCACGGTTACCGCGATAAGTAGCATTTGGGTAACCTGCAATACAACCATAGCGCTCAACCAAGGACTGCAATGCTTGGAATGCCCAGTCGGTGGGTTGTACGTCGGAAAATTGAGAAACCGATGTTACTTGAGACTGAGAGTTATTTTGGTTGCCTTCGTTGCTGTAGCGATTAACTTGGTCTATGGTTGTTTGAGCCAGTATTTCTGGCTGTTGAACAACTTCAGTTACACCTGGTTGTGCGACTGGTGATACTTTAGTGGTTTTGTTTGGGGCTGCAATTGCGGTTGCCGAAACTAACAATGTTGCTCCCAAAACTGCTGGGCTAACCACTAACGATTTCCACAATATACTAGACATCTCTTTCCTCCTCACACCTTGTTTAGATAATTGTATTCGTTGCACCTAAAATTTCAAAAATGCGACATCTCATTGAAACCACTGGATGAGGCATAGTTGCCACTACTACAATTTTAGTTTTTGCAAAGCTAATAAACGATTAACTTAGGGTTAAAAACTTATGTGATTAACTTATGCAAAAACATATCTTTATATCATAACATTATAAAACATCGGATCTAGATGGCAAGATTGGAGCGATCGCCTTAATAACTGTCACATATAATTATCTAAATATCTAAGCAGGGACTAGAATCTAGGGCATTCGCTCGCTACTTCGGCCAGATTGCTCTAAGCTTACACACTTAGCATGTCAGTAAAAATTCCTTCTTACACTTAGCCCTGCTAAAATTCGCACACTGATTAAAACATATTGACTCAGCTATACAAATGTAGATAAAGCTTTCATGCAGGGTAGTTTACCTGCTATTGCGATCGCAAACACCACCTTAGGAATCAAGAGTTTTGAAACCAATGCACTCCAAAGTAAAACCCGTAGCCCTAATCTTAAAGCTTGCTACACCCTGTGTTTGATTGTCGCGGTGACTTCCACTTACCTAGTGCAAGATGTCAGAAGAAATCACTTAGTTAATTTGGGAAATCGTACGCGCTAAATCAAAGTCAGCCTGGGTCAGTCCGCCTGCATCATGTGTGGTGAGTATAATCTTCACTTTGTTGTAGGAAACCTCTATATCTGGATGATGTCCTGCCGACTCAGCAGGCTCCACTAGCTTATTGACAAACTCAATTGCTTGGATAAAATTCTTGAATCTGCGGGTAATCTGCAAGTTGGAGCCTTCAACAGTCCAACCTGACAGAACCTTTGCACTTTCTTGAATTTCCGCTTCAGTGAGTAGTTCTGCCATATCAAAAAATTCCTAGTTGTATTATTTAGACCACATTATGTATTTTTTTAAATAAAATTCCTTTTATTCTCCACAGACATAAGTATGGCAGGATCAACTAGGGAATAATGCCTGTGTGCATATTTAAATTAGACTTATTAAATAGACCTTATTACTCAAATCTAGTCAGATCACAAGGTTTGATGCAAAATATTTTTATTTTTAATAAAATTTAAACATGTTGGCTTTGCCGGCGCAGCGATCGCCATCTAAGTTTTTAAAACTGACCGTTCATAGATCAAAAATTACCCATAAAAAACTATCCGCTCTGACTTATATCAGATGATATAACTCAGAGCGGTCTAGCGGGTCTTCAGGTTGCAACCAGACTGCCGGAAGGAACTCCGAGCTTGCCTAGCTAGTTGAGCTAACTTAGTATCTCAAAGATAACTAAGGCTAACTTTTAGAGAACAGCCCCGGCACACAGCCGGCTAACTGCAACCTGATGACCCATGCATTTACTACTTTCTATCATGGGCATCACCTCCTTGTTGCCTAAGTGGTCTTAGTCTCAAAAGGGCAGAGCATTTGCTCCGAGCTTATAACCTTCATCTAAGATAACACATAAATTTAGAGATATTAACGATCTATAAAAAATAAAAAAATCTCCCACCTTTTGGTGGGAGATGACTGGAGAATGGGAAATATTGACACTTTATTGGCTTATGCCAAAGAGATTATTTAATCTGGTTAGTGTCTATTTTCGGTAACCACAACCTTGACTTAAGTCATGGTCAGCTTTCAATATTAGAGAGCGTTACCGCGAGGTAGAACTTCCTCAGGGAATACAAATTGTTCGTGGGGTTGATCTTGAGGAGCCATCCAAGCGCGGATACCCTCATTCAGCAAAATGTTTTTGGTATAGAAGGT
>NZ_JBALFF010000110.1:0-10285 GCF_036916975.1 Nostoc sp. | reverse complement strand
TGGGAGTTGGGAGTTGGGAGTTGGGAGTTGGGAGTTGGGAGTTGGGAGTTGGGAGTTGGGAGTTGGGAGTTGGGAGTTGGGAGTTGGGAGTTATAAACATTTATCCACTTCCAATGCCGAATGCCACATTAATTAAAGGAGTTTTATCATGTCTGAATTAACGCCAATAATTCAATTAGGGAATCCAACATTGCGCCAAAAAGCTGCTTGGGTTGACAATATTCAAGATGAGCATATCCAAAAGTTAATTGAAGACTTAATCGCCACTGTTGTCAAAGCTAACGGCGTGGGGATTGCTGCGCCTCAAGTAGCACAATCCTATCGTTTATTTATTGTGGCTTCTCGTCCTAATGCCAGGTATCCTAACGCGCCGGAAATGGAACCTACCGCCATGATTAATCCCAAAATTGTTTCTCATTCAACTGAAGTTGTTAAAGATTGGGAAGGTTGTTTAAGTGTTCCAGGAATTAGGGGGTTAGTTCCTCGATATAAATCTATTGAAGTCGAATACACTGACTGTCAAGGCAACTTACAAAAGCAAGAATTAACCGATTTTATCGCTCGAGTTTTTCAACATGAGTACGATCATCTCGATGGTATCGTATTTGTTGATCGCCTAGAAAACACGCTTGATATGATTACTGAGCAAGAATATCAAGAAAGAGTGGTTAAATAATTCGTAATTCGTAATTCGTAATTCGTAATACCTCGACTTCGCTCGGAACAAGGAAATTAATTAAGTTTTGTGACTCTTATTTAGCGCTTTCGTCAGAGCGCCGGAAACCTCCGCTCTGAACTTTGTTCTTAGACCCCGACCAAAAACGTTCTGCCGTCGTTAGGGTCTTGAATTAAACCCCTAAACTTTATTAAATAATTCGTAATTACGAATTACGAATTACGAATTACGAATTATTTAAGTCTGTGATTCGCAAATTTGATCGTCCCGCCACAATTGATACAGGCGTGTGGCTGGCATAGTCATATATAAAACATCGCCAGTACTGAGGTTAGTTTCTAGCAAATCCCAGCCGTGAAGGGTTTTGTTATTCGTTTCTACATACAAAGGTACACAGTCAGCGGACATGGCTACATCTTTCACCCACTGACCACAAAAGACGTGTAAAGGTGTAATCACAGTTGCAAAGGCTACCCAAAGACTATCCGTTGTGATGCCATTGCCGAGGATTCGTCCCCCTAGTGCAGCAGCAGCAAAAGCTGGGGCTGCTAGTTCAGCCGAACTTAGTACGGCCTCGAAGCCAAATAGCTGTTGCGCTATGCTAGCAAAATCGGGATCGGCATAATGAACAATCACCGGAATGCTGGATGTCAAGCCTTTGGCTTTGAGGGCAATTTCCAAATTGGTAGCATCATTGCTAGTAACAGCAAGAACTGCGGCGGCAGAGTCTATATTGCTCGCTTTAAGTATTGTGCGGAAGCTAGCATCTCCCTGAATGACGGGGATACCGAGTTCGCGGGCGGTGTTGATATATTTGTTGTTGGGGTCGAGTTCAACTACTACAACTTCATATCCACTGGTGTGGAGTTGCTGAACAATTCTGACTCCAATACCACTTAAGCCACAAACAATGTAGTGAGAACGGTGGGGAATTCGGGCTGCATCCCAAAATTGCTTAAAGCGGCTTCCTAAGACAAAATCGGTGAGCATTGCATACCAAATACCAATAACTACTGCTCCAACCAGCATCATAACAACGGTAAATAACTTAATATTGTTAGAAGCATTTTCTACTACTTTGTCATTACCACCGGCTCCAGTAATCATGCCTACAGAAAAATATAGAGCATCGACAGGAGACAAACTCAACTCAGCCGACATATAGGTGAATGTAGCGATCGCAATAACTGCCAATAGTGCAATAGCACCCACCAGTACTGACCGCCCGTGTTGCTGAAACAGTCTAATATTAGTTAAGACTTTCAGCAGTTTTTTAATCAATGATCTTCGCGGAGAACGGATGCGGGGTTGCGTGCCAATAATTAAGCGGTCGCCTACTTTTATCTCTTGTCCAGAGATGACAGCTGATACCAAATCTATCTCACCTTCTACTGGCAAGTAATAAATCAACATCCGCGATCGCTCTGACCACAATTCACTCAGCTTTCGACCCTTCCACAAGTGGTTTTCATCAATGTATTCTTCGTGAATTGGCCAAGTTTGCTGAAATAATTTGATTTGTCCGATCGCTCGGTTTCCCAGTGCTGCAAAGGTAAATACGGGTGCTGCTAATCCAACAACACTCATACTTAAATGGTCTGGCAAACTTTGATCTAGACGCTCTCCCAAATTTGTATTATAAAAACGGTTGATAATCCGAATCTGAGGATTCAGCACCCGCGCTTGCATCATAATAGACAAATTCAGATCATCTTTAGATCCAGCAATTATTAAAGTGTGTGCCTGTTGAATTCCTGCTGCTGTGAGGGTAGCAGCTGCTTTTAAATCGCCAACAATCACATCTTGTGCTGTTTCGCCAGGGATAGATTGATAATGAATACCAACAACGAAGGCTCCCTGATGTCTCAGCAAACGAAAGATTTTATATCCGGTATGTCCTAAGCCACAAACAATAATTCTAGGTTTCATGAAACGGCAGCATTTTTATAATTAGGGCTGCACTTCTAGTTAATTATCAATATTGTTGCTCACTTTCCAAGAATATAACTGTAGCTGACAACACGATTGTTTGAATTGGGAGCATCTCAATGAGTGTAAAAACACCCTTGCCCTGGCGAATGCAATGATGCCTCCGGCACGCCAAGGGCGAACGCGGCTACACAAACTTTCGTCCACCTACGCTTATTCAAAGAATTTGAAACCCCTCGCGGACTCGCTACGCTAACGTAATTCGTAATTTAATTTGTTACAAATTATCAAGACCTGGCAAAATAATGTCCCCATTAACACCGCAACTTTTTATCACTATTCCTTTATCCTTCTGCTGTACACTACTGCACAATTCGGCGCGATCGCTAGAAAATTGTGGGATTACATAATTCTCGGCTACATTCACAACTAAGCATTTGCCGGGTTCTTTAACCAGAAAAAATCTTCGTCTCACTCCCGAATCGATCCCAGTAAAATTTGCTGTTAAGGTTGCTGCTTGGCAACTTGTATACGCCTGTAAAAAACACGCTGCTGCTGTACTATTAGCATCGCTGGATGTGGCACCAAGACCAGTATTAATCGCGCCGCATGATAAATATACAGAACCTGGAGCCTGTTCTTGTGCTTGTGCTGGTTGAGCAAATCCAGTCACTGTAATAGTTTCCACTACTAGAGTCAAAGTCAATCCGCTCACAACCATGAAACGACGAAAGTTATTCATCTGTTTGATTTTCCAAGTTTTAACTTTTATAAATTCTTTGAATGTACACTTAATAGCCTTATCTGCTGATTTTTAGCTATTTATGCAGATTTAGAAAAATCATCGTTTGATCTATGTTCAAATACACGAGTAAAACAAATATAATCCTATAGGGCTATGTTTCGACTCTAGACAAGAACCCAGTAATTACACTGACTTATATCTTGCTAATTAATTAGTAAAATTTACACGACATCAAATTGAATATTTCAACATTTGTTCGGTTATGAGTATGATTTCGTTTAGACCTTTGATTTTGATTACAGGCAGAAGCATTGCTTTACTGTTTCTGTTGTCCAACTGGTGCGTCCAAGCACAAAATCAATTACAAAACATTGAGCTAAAAGTTTATAGTGAAAACGAGCAAAAACAAAGCTGTCCAGACAAAGTAATTGTCACTGAAAAAGCCCATCCTTATCAAGAAGGCAGTTTTTCAACAGATGGTTCTGTTAACCTGAGTGCCTATGCCAGTAACATGTCTGTCAAGCCAGTAATAGCTTTAGCGTCACATGGGTTGGGACACTCAAGCCTAAATATGCGAAATGTTTTGCATCTGCTGGAATGACTAAGGTTGATGGACAAGACTACTCTGGAAAGATTAATTATTTACGGATGCACTTTGTTAAAGGTAAGGTTTACTTTATCTTAGATTTGGCTGGCGGATTTGATGCGAATAATTATCCTCTAGTTGTGCTAAAAAACAGTTTAAAGAATGGCAATCCTGCCTGGACTTGGGGTGGAACTGACTAAACGCAATAAAATAATATAGAAAAATATGGCAATTTTTGTAAGTTGTGATACGCTATCTGCTTGAGAAGTGTGAAGGAAGCGAAAAATGGCGAAGCTGCGCGTGGGGTTATTGTTTGGCGGTCGTTCTGGAGAACATGAAGTTTCGATCAATTCAGCACGGGCGATCGCTAAAGCCTTAAGTGCAGAACAAAATAGTAATAAGTACGAAATATTACCTTTTTACATCCAAAAAGATGGACGCTGGCTGGCTGGAGAAGCACCCGAAAAGGTTTTAGAAACCGGCACTTTGCTACTGGAATCTGAAGAATCAACATCTGTTGCCAATCTCACATCCAACCCTGAAGCCCAAACCCTGAGTAAGTGGCAATCTCCCTCTCAAGTTGCGAATGTGGATGTTTGGTTTCCCATTCTCCACGGCCCCAACGGTGAAGACGGGACAATTCAAGGGTTACTAACTCTGATGCAAGTCCCTTTTGTTGGTTCTGGGGTGTTAGGTTCAGCTATGGGGATGGATAAAATCGCCATGAAAATCGCCTTTGAGCAAGCGGGACTACCACAGGTAAAATATAAGGCGATAACTAGAACCCAAGTTTGGTCTAATCCTTGCGTATTTCCGAAATTGTGTGATGACATTGAGGCAACATTAGGTTATCCTGCTTTTGTTAAACCTGCTAATTTGGGTTCATCAGTGGGTATTGCCAAAGTGCGATCGCGCCCAGAATTAGAAGCCGCTTTAGATAATGCTGCCAGTTATGACCGAAGGCTGGTTGTCGAAGCTGGTGTCGTAGCTAGAGAAGTCGAATGTGCCGTTTTAGGTAACGATCAACCACAAGCCTCTGTCGTTGGAGAGATTACTTATGACAGCGATTTTTATGATTACGAAACAAAATATACAGAAGGTATGGCAGATTTGCTGATACCTGCACAGCTTCCAGATGCGATCGCTCGTCAAATTCAGGACATGGCTTTGCAAGCTTTTGCAGCTGTTGATGCTGCGGGGTTGGCAAGGGTAGATTTTTTCTATGTGGAAGCGACACAAGAAGTTTTGATTAATGAAATAAATACCTTACCAGGCTTTACTGCGACTAGTATGTATCCCCAACTCTGGGCTTATAGTGGAGTCTCCTTTCCAGAGTTAGTTGATCGGTTAATTCAACTTGCTCTTGAAAGACATTCTCCTAGCTGAGGGAGAAAATAAGCGAACTGATTTCTAGATTTTTCTCGCCAAAAGTCACAATAAATACAGAATATTAGCAAAATTTCGCCAGATTTAGTAGCCGATATTTTACAAAAAAGCTACTTGAATCTGAACTTTTGTTACGGATACCTGATGCTTCACTCCTCCAGTACAATTTATTCACTAGAGGGGTACAAATCTGAAAGTAATCATGGAAAAAAGTCAGAGTGTACAGCGCGAGCCAACCCAATTAAAAAGGGCTACTCCAGGGCTGACAAACAGGAAATCGAGATTCAAACAAAGCTCGAACGTTCTGATATATCTGGTTGCACATCATCCTTGGCTATTGTTAACTGGGTGTTTAGCCATGTTTTTAGGAGGTGGTGTCTTTGCCGTGTACAGCTTAGGTAATGCTGGACAGGTAACACAAGACGAATCAGAAAAAATCCCAGTTATAGTTGAAGAACCAATCAATGCGCCCTCTGAGAATAGTAATCCTACACCTTTATGGATGGTGGCTGCGATCGCCCTGTGCTGTGGTAGTGGTTGCTTGCTGATTTTCCGAATGCTCACTTGGAGAAAGCAACCGCAAAAAGTCCAAAAACAGTTTAAACCCCATCAGTCCCGCTTGGCACAGAACCATTACCAAAGATTGGAACCTCGCCTTCCCAAGAACCAGCCAATCTTTGTGCCACAGTCACAACTGATGCCTGTTATGCAGGTGCAACCGAAAACAAAACATCTGGTAACGGTTCTGCCAGCAGAACACAAGCACCACTTAGATACGCGCACAGAATCTTTAGCAGACTTAATGGATCTTCGTAAAGATAGTTCACTGTCTGCAATTTTACGGCAGTCTTAAATCTCCTATAAAGCAAAAACCCGTCAAAATAATATTTTTTGCGAATTAAGGCACGGTTCTACCGTGCCTTTACTAATATTTAGAGGATAATAGCGGTTCTTTGGTGCAACCTCACCCCGTATTTGAGGAAACTTACACTCCCCTCTCCAAAGCATCGGCTACGGTGTACGCACAAGTCAAAAAATCATCTGCCGACAACCCGCCCAGAAGTGAAGTTCAGGGCTGATAGCTGAAGTCCACTCAAGTGGACTGAATTGATCATTTAGTCCACTTGAGTGGACTTTAGCTATGAGACTCGGAATTTATTCCGAGGCGGTATAGAAAATATGGCTGCGGCAAGACTTGTGTCTACACAATAGCCTTAGCAAGGAGAGGGGTTGGGGGTGAGGTTGGGGAATGTGCTTAAAAAATGATATTGGTGGAAAGCAAAGGAATTACTCGACGCTGAAAAAGCAGTCATCTCTTTGGTTAAACTGATAAGGATGAAAATAGCAGATCAAGCAGTGAATAACATAGTGCGGTTAATTTTGACAGCAATATTGCTGGTACTAATGACAGGTTGTGGCAGTATCGGACTGTTACCGACTAACGAGTTAGTGCAAAAAGCGATCGCACTTGGGCTAGAGCAAACTCAACAAAAACTTAGCCAGCAGTTGGATCTAGATTTTCAAGGATTTGAAATCAAGCGGCTATCAATTACCCAGGAAGAACCTCTAACCATTGAAAATTTACCAGCTTTCCACGTTCAGGGAACCTACGACTTGATTCTCAAGCTACCAAAACGGCGCTTGACGCAACCAAAAAAACCTTTTGACGTTTACCTACAAATTCAGCAAGAAGGTAAAACTTGGCGATCGCTAATTCTAGAAAAGGGTAGTAAAAGTACTAAACCGATTTGGCGTAGTTATCTTATCCAATAGCTAGTTCTAATACAATACCTTCGCCAATTTACGAGCCTTGATATAGAACAAACCTAAGATTTTACAAGCTTGTTTTTGCCGGATGGCAAAAAACTGACCCAATAAAATCTGTAAAAGTTTGTGTGGAAGTAATTTTGGCTGTAGTATACGTCTGGACTGGAGTTTGACGTTTTGCCTCATAATCAAGCATGGTCTTATGTTGGGCTATTTCGCTTCCTCAAGGGTGCAACTTTGACTTTAAGAATTCACTTAAAAAACTCTCCTTTATTAAAGCAAAAAATTTTACTATAAAAACACAAAATGCGCGTATTCACTGATGTAAACGGCAAATTTGCATAGTTAATATGTAACGCACAAGTAATATTAATTGGTAAGAATAATACATATTTAGAAAGTTTGACAGATTATAATGGTATAGCTGAGTTAAATATTAAGTCCCAACAAAATTATACTCTTTTAGTGGCACATCCAAATTTTGCAGGCATAATAGTTAGAAATTTTTCTCCAGAAAAGGATTCACAAAAAAAACTAGAACATAGAGAAAATGTTGGTTCTGTTATTTTTCCTGATAGCACTGGATACATTAAAGGTTTAAAAGGTCGTTTGAATCTCATTTTAGATACATCAGATAGAAATTATATTTATGCTGATAATATAGCGGTGAATGGTGGTCAACAACAACCAGTAAATTTTGAAATTGGCAAACCACTAAATCTTGAAGATTCTGAAGGTTCTACTATGCAAATTACTATTCGATTTGCACAAGGTAATACTTTCCTTATTGAATTTTTAAAACCATCTTAGTGATTTATTTCAAAGTTAACCAATTCTATGGTTTGTGTGGAAATAATTTTGACTGTAGTATACGTCTGGACTGGAGTTTGACGTTTTTTGCCTCATAATAAAGCATGGTCTTATAGCGTTTCCTAAGCAACTGAGGTACACCAAAATATTGTTTACCAAGGTTAGTAGCTTTGAAAACGTACCTCACTAGGTCGGGAAACGCTATATGTTGGGCTATTTCGGCAAAAGCTAGATTACTTATTTTTTTGGCTAAGGTATTGCTAATACCGAAGTATTTTTTATCTCACGCAGAGAAGCAGAGGCGCAGAGGAGTGATCTAGTGCAAGTAGAAAAAGCATCACAAGCATTTGTGTTAATATTTTTCGGAAAAAGGTGACAAAGATACTCAAATTACCTGGTTTAGCTATCTCATCCCCAAATTAGTCTGTGCAATTAGAAAAACTATCACAATAATTTACGTATAAATGCTGCTGCAAAGTGATGCTCGAGGTGATGGTTTAATTGGAGACATGGCAAAATGTATATCAACTTTTTTATCAGTTCCATTGCTGGAATTGTAATTGTGGTGCTAACAGCTTTTGGCTTACTGCAATGGTTGCACATCCCTGCTGGTAACTTTCTTGATTGGGTGATTGGTGGTGCAAGCTTTTGGTGGCTGTTGGTAATTGTTACCGTACCGTGGAATGTGCATTTTCAAGCGAAAGAAGTATTAGCAGAAGCAGCACAATCGAAAGAGAAAGGAATTCCAGTCGATGAGAAACAAGTAAAGTATGTCACACTGTTGGCAAAGGGATCGCTCTGGGTTGCCCTTGCTTTACACTTATTCTCAGCCGTTGGTCTTTATACTCTTGCTGCCACTGGTATTAGTACAGTTGGGTATATAAGTTCTGGTGCAGCTTTGTTATTAACAATTCTGCGTCCAGCAATTAGGGCGTATGAGTATTTATATGCGCGGTTAACGATGATTCGCCAAGAATGGAAATATCCCCGCGAAGATATTGTTGAACTGCGCGATCGCTTCTCAATATTAGAACAAAAAATCCAGTCATTCGAGGAGCAACTTAACCCAGAACAATCTTATTCATTACCCGCAACTCAACAACGCTTCGCCGAAGAAACTCGCAAAGATTTAGCTCGAATTGCGGCTAACTTAGAAGAATTACGGGCGACAAATCAAACTGAACATGAGCGTTTGGCAAGAGAAGCAAGAAATGCTATCGCCCAACTTTCTACCGATGGGCAATTTCTCGATCATGTCCGCGAAATTATTCGATTTTTTAAGACCGCTTAATGATTATTTATGTTCGCCGATTAACTAGAGTAGCGCTAGCTTGGTCAACAGGCATCAGCACAACTTCATTAATATTGACATGGGGCGATCGCGTCACACAGAAAAATATCACATCAGCCACATCATCTGCTGTCAGGGGCTTAACTCCCTGGTAGACTTTGTTGGCGCGTTCAGCATCTCCGTGAAAGCGGACATTGCTAAATTCCGTTTCTACCATACCAGGGTCAACAGAAGTTACACGTACCCGCGTTCCCAACAGGTCTTGTTTTAAACCTTCAGAAATTGCCCTCACAGCAGCTTTGGTAGCACAGTAGACATTACCACCGGGATAGGTTTGATGTCCAGCAATGGAACCTAAATTTACCACATGACCGCGATCGCGGCTCACCATTCGCGGAATGACATAGCGGGACACGTAAAGTAAACCCTTAACGTTAGTATCAATCATGTCTTCCCAGTCTTGAAAGCTGCCTTCGTGCAACTTGTCTAAACCACGACTTAGACCAGCATTGTTGATAAGGATGTCGATGTCAGACCAGGCAGAGGGTAGAGTAGAAATGGCAAATTCAACAGCATTGCGATCGCGCACATCTAGCTGTAACAAATGAATTTCAATACCAAATTCTTTAATGAGAGTACCTGCTAGCTGCTGCAAACGTTCCACCCGTCGTGCCGCTAGAATAAGTTTTGCACCCGCACCAGCAAATATTCTCGCACAAGCAGTACCAATACCACTACTTGCACCAGTTATTAAAATGATTTGATTTTGTAGGGAAGTCATTGTTAGTCAAAAGTCAAGAGTCCAGTGTTAATTTAAATACACAATTTAGCCATTTAGCAAGTTACTGAGTACAGATATAGAAATCCTATTTGATTTCTGCTTCTATATCCTGTTTAGCACTGTGCGGACGCGGTACTTTCAACTTTGCCTTCAGGCGATAATGCACCCAGGAATAAACTGTTGTATAATACCATTTCTTTGTGTCCTACCCTGTGGGAAGCATCGCTTCTTTAAAAATTTTTAGATAAACTTCATCAAATCCTTGCACAAAGCGCTCTCCACTCCCATATAACTCTGGAAATTAACAGCACTCC
>NZ_JBALFF010000109.1:0-31209 GCF_036916975.1 Nostoc sp. | reverse complement strand
ACTCATAACTCATAACTCATAACTCATAACTCATAACTCATAACTCATAACTCATAACTCATAACTCATAACTCATAACTCATAACTCATAACTCTCAACTAATTACACCCCAAGTGTCAAACGATAAACAAAAGCTTTCACAGCAAATGCTGGCAAAGCCAACATCCGCCGCCAACGCCAAGGTTCTTGATAAAGCCGATATAACCATTCCAAATTATTATTACCTAACCAGGCGGGAGCGCGAGTTTTAGTTCCCGACCAAATATCAAAACTACCACCAACACCAATCCAAATTGCTTGAGGACACAAATGGCGGTTTTCGGCAATCCATAACTCTTGACGTGGCACTCCCAAACCGACAAAAATCACTTGTGCCTGCAATTGAGCCAGAGTTTCTCGCAATTGTGCTTCTTCTTCAGGGGAATGGTAGCCTGAGTGAGTGCCAACTACACTCAAATCTGGAATTTGCTGTTGCCAAAAATCTGCCGCAGTTGAAGCTACTCCAGGCGCTCCTCCATAGAAAAAAACCTTTGCCCCTGTTTTCTGTAGCCCGATTTCTTGCAAAAGTTTTTCTGCTAATTCAATCCCTGGAAAACGCTGCACTTTTTGCCATAATAGCCATCGCAAATACAGAACAACCCCGGCTCCATCTGGAATAACTAGTTCAGCATTTTTAATCACCTGAGCTAGGATTTGATTCTGCTCTGCCTGCATAGTCATTTCTGCATTGAGCGTTACTACATGAATTCCTCTACCTGCACGCAGGCATTCTAACAACCAGCCTGGATAGTTATCCATCACATGAACTGGTATTCCCAATACTAAAAATGCTTGATTGCCTTTAGACATAGCCTATTCTGGATTAACCTCACACCAGATTTACTTGAATGTTAAGTTTATCAAATTTTTTATATTTAGAACTTAGGCACGAGAGATTCCCATTGCCGTGCAACAATAGAAAGCTTGACAACTCCCCGCACCTATTGGCGTGGGGATTCTTCCTTCACAGAAAAACGCCTTGTAAAAGCAGTGCCTTTACTTGGTCTTACTCTTTCTCCAGAAGCAGTAGCGAGATGCCCTCCCGCCAAAAGTCGTAAACCTTCATCTCTGATATTCATCGCGGCGTTGATGTCCCTGTCATGTGTTGTTTTGCAATTAGGACACTGCCAGCTACGAATATCTAAACTGAGGTTATCACTCTTGTGCAAGCAGTTACTACAAGTTTTTGAGCTAGGGAAAAATCTATCCACTTCGACGTAGATTTTTCCTGACCATTCAGCTTTGTATTTCAACATGGTGCAAAATTGACCCCAGCCAGCATCACTAATTGATTTAGCTAACTTATGGTTTCTCACTCTCCGGGTTCGCCAGTCCCTCTTTGTTGGGACAACAAGACCGGGCTGGCGAACCATGTTTTTAACTGCCAGATTTTCTACAACTATGACTGGGTTTTAAACCCAGTTTTCTGATAACTAATTAGTCTTGGATGCTTGTACTTGGGCTGAACCAGTCCAAATTTTATTGTAGTAGTGTAATATTTTACTAAGTATGAAACGCTCAACTCGTAACTCTGGTTCCGGGAACAGAAGCCCCCACTATACTACTTGCAGTTAGTGTGGGAATATGTCACAAAACTCGACTTTCTGGTTAAGGTAGTGTAACGGGCTGAAGTTGGCTATGAGTAAAATTCGTATCGCTCTGATTGAAGATCATGACCTAACTCGTGTAGGTATTCGGACAGCACTACTGCAAAAAGATGATATTGAAGTTGTAGGTGAAGCTGCCAATGCTGCTGAGGGGCTAAAGATGTTAAAAATGGTACAACCAGATATTGCCATTGTAGATATTGGTTTACCAGATAAGGATGGCATTGAGTTAACACGGGAGTTAAAATCTATTGCTAATGAGCAGCAGCTATTAACAAAGGTGTTAATTTTGACGCTGCGGGATAACAAAGAAGCTGTGTTGGCAGCTTTTGCGGCTGGTGCAGACTCTTACTGTATGAAAGATATCAAATTTGATAATTTGCTGGAAGCAGTACGAGTAACTTACAATGGCAACGCCTGGATCGATCCCGCCATCGCTCGGATTGTATTACAACAAGCGCAACAAAATCCTCAAAAGTTGGAATCAGCTTTTGTAGATACCAAGACCATTGCCTCTAACCCTGATTATGTCGATAATCTGGAAGGAATTCAACCTTACACCCTGACAGAAAGGGAATTGGAAGTGCTACAGTTGATTGTCGAAGGTTGTAGTAATGCACTAATTGCCGAAAGGCTTTACATCACTGTTGGGACTGTTAAAACTCACGTTCGCAATATTTTGAATAAGCTATGTGCCGATGACCGTACCCAAGCAGCAGTCCGCGCCTTGCGTTCTGGGTTAGTAGGATAAGGTTAAATTGAGTCAACAGTTATCAAGTTTTAAAACACTGATAACTAATAGCTGTTGAAAATGATTAGTTATTAATTTTTTGTTGATTCTCAGGTGGGATAAAAATTATATTATCTCGCCATTCAAATATGTGAAAACTAAAGTCAAATATGGCTGAAATCGGAGTGGACAAACTTAAGCTCATGGTGGTAGATGATGAGCCAGATAACTTAGATTTACTCTACCGCACTTTTAGGCGAGATTTTCAAGTATATAAAGCTAATCATGCCTTTGGCGCTCTGGAAATCTTGGATCAGTTTGGTGAAATGGCGGTGATTATTTCTGACCAAAGAATGCCAGAAATGAATGGCACTGAATTTTTTAGTCACACCGTAGAGCGGTTTCCAGACACGATTAGGATTTTGTTAACTGGTTTTACTGATGTCGAAGATTTGGTGGATGCGATTAACTCCGGTCAGGTATTCAAGTATATTACTAAACCCTGGAATCCTGAACGGCTCAGAGCCTTAGTTGAGCAAGCCACTGATACATATCGTCTAGTTAAGAAGCGCACCCAAGAGTTAGGTCGGGCCTTACAGCGAGAATCTTTGTTTAATGCTGTAACAACGGCAATTCGAGAGTCTCTAGACTACGACAGTATGCTGCAAAAAATTGTCGCAACGATTGGACAAACATTTGAAGCTAGCAATTGCTTACTCAGACCAGTAGAGGGCGATCGCCTCACACCAGACCAGTTCTCATACCGCGATCCCAAATCCAATGTATCAGATTCCTTCTTCGACCCCAGTGTTTTAATTGAAAAAGTTCTCGAAACTGGTCATTATCAACTTGCTCAAGATGTATATGAGGGTAATCCTTCTCACCACCTAGTTGTGCCACTTAGCTATCAGCAGCATTTATTGGCTGTGCTGGTTCTCGATCAATGGGGACGCGATCGCCCTTGGCAAGACGAAGACATCCAACTAATTGCAGGTGTTGCCGAACAAGCAGCCTTAGCCCTCTCTCAAGCAAAACTTTACCAACGCCTCCAAGAAAAGCAACAGCAGATTCACAATGAGTTGGAGGTAGCCCGCCAAATTCAATATAACTTGCTACGCCAAACTTTACCTGACATCAAAGGTGTGAAAGTGCAAGCCTGCTGTTACCCAGCGCGGGAAGTAGGAGGCGATTTTTTTGAAGTTTTTGTGCATCCCAAAGGCGATTTATGGTTAGCAGTGGGTGACGTTTCTGGCAAGGGCGTTCCAGCTGCTTTATTTATGGCTAGTATTATTTCAGTTTTGCGCCGAGAATTATCTCAAGAAGCACCAGCCGAGCCAAATGTGGTCATGCAGAACCTCAACCACGCTCTCAGTGAAGACTTAATTAGCAACAATTATTTCATCACTCTTGTGTTAGCTTGTTATACCCCTACCACTAAGGAACTTGTCTACACTAATGCTGGTCATATTTATCCACTGTTATGGTCACGCCAAGGTGCTTTAAGCGACAATCCCAATTACCTGAAAGTTCGCAGCGTTCCTTTAGGGATCTTGCCTAAGTGGCAGGCACAGTCTGGTCGTTTGGTTCTTGCTGCTGGAGACACATTGTTACTGGCAAGCGATGGAATTACAGAAGCTACGGTATCAAATGATTTTGATTTAACAGTAAAAAACGAGCATGGCGTTGACCCCGTTAACCGTTCTATGCTGAATCAAGATGGTCTTTGGCAACTCTTGCAACAAGAGCAACAACCCCTTTCTCTTAACCATTTACTAGCTCGCATCCAGGCAGACAATCACGTTCAAGAAGATGATCAAACTATACTTTCACTGGAGATTTTGTAAGTAATGAAAAGTGAGCTTCATGTACCAAGTGACTTGAGTTTTCTTAATATTGTCGAAACCTGGCTGCTGGGATGTTTGAAAATCCAGTTAGGAGATTCTGTGGACTGGTCACGACAATCAAGCCGTTTAAGACTAGCTTTAGTAGAAGCCTACTCAAATGCAGTCCGTCATGCCCACAAAGATAAACCAAATTTACCGATTTTACTGCGTTTGGAAGTGAAAGATCGGGATCTTGCCCTCGAAGTTTGGGACTACGGCGAAGGTTTTGATATGTCTGACTACTATGCTCCAAACCCGATGGAAAAACAAGAAGGTGGTTATGGTTGGCTAATTATGAATCGTCTCATGGATAAGGTAGACTACCAATTGCAAATTGATGGTGCCAATTGTCTAAAGTTACAAGCTACTTTACCCGAATTAGTGAAATAGACAAAAATTACTACTTTTCAAGTAATGTGTTATGTGAATTTACTAAGATTGGATTTGATTTTGGGTACGATCAAACATTGTCTAAGCTATTAAACTTATTTGCTAGTTTTCACGACGTAAAGAAAGTAACTCTTGAGGAGAAGCTAAAAGTTTGATTTTAGTATATGAAATTTGCCGTTGTTGGTTGAGGATAAATAACCACAATACATTGACACTACACCACGAAGTTTGTGCTTTCCCTGTTACCTGGATTTGAATCGAAGCATTTTCTAAAGCCTCGGCTATTCCGGTGTTGGGATAAGCTTTAATCTTTTGGGATTCTTGTTTTAAATAGGCTGCGATCGCATCTGTCCCCACAATATCAGATTCAAATGGTGGACGCATCACACCATCTACGGCAAATAAGGCAGCAGTTGCCTCAAATTCTCCTGCATTTAAGGTTTCAAAATAACGCAGTACACTTGTTTCTGTAATTCCCTCAATCTGGAATTCTTCTTTCAACTGTTCAGCAGAGGTCACGTCGCTTCGCTCCCAATTCAAAATTCACGCATTCACCCATTACAATCTCCATAAATTTGTTATTTATGGAGTTGTATATTTTTTTACTTAATTCAGATAATTATCTGTATTATGCTACTTAATTAATTTCAATACAAAAATAGCTAAAAAGAAACCTGCTGTTGAGATAGATTGCCATATTTGTAAAAATCTTCCTGACGATGGTTGAGATGTTGCAATATAGCAGTTCTCAATTACATGGGAATACAGAGCAGTCGTAGGATTACAGCAATGCTCATAGGTGTCAACTTAAGGTAGAAGTAAGGTTGAGCAAGGCTTATCGGGTTGTCCTCATCCCCTAGCCCCCAATCCAAAAATTGGGATTCGGGAAACTGGAGAATTTGCTCCCCTCTCCCAATTTTGGGAGAGGGGTTGGGGGTGAGGGCAAAATTCATCCACTCAGCAGATTTCAACTTAAGTTGACACGTATGAGCAATGCTGTGCCATACCATGTTTTGAATCCAAACGAAAACTGCTATAAAGAAAATTTATTATATAGCAAAAGTCTTAGTGATTACGACATCAACAGATAATAAAACTTAGACATAAAAAGACTTTTCAGCCAGTAAAGAGTTCCTTGCTATATATAGGATAAGCAACAAATGTTAATCAAAGAGATTGACTAGGTAATGTAGAATTAAATCGCCTTTGTTGAGGCACAATCCCGATAAAAAAATGAATCAGTATTCCGTAACAAGCAGCAATGTAGTGAAAGAGAAAGCTGGCGAGTTGGGCTTTCACAAAGTTGGAATTGCTGCTGTAGATAGGGTAGATGCTATAGAAGCGCAGAGGTTACAAGCATGGATTGAACTAGGTTATCACGCTGATATGGAATGGATGGCTAACCCAAAACGCCAGGATATTCGCAAAGTTATGCCAGAAGCGCGATCGCTAGTGTGTGTGGCGCTAAATTACTATACGCCACATCAACGCCCAGAAGGCGAGGAATATGCCAAAATTTCTCGTTATGGCTGGGGAAGGGATTATCACAAAGTAATGCATAAAAAACTCAAGCAGCTAGCCAGATGGTTAGAATCACTTGGTGAAGGTGTATTAGCTCGTTATTATACAGACACTGGGCCGGTGCAAGAAAAAGTGTTGGCACAACTTGCCGGAATTGGTTGGATTGCCAAAAATGGTAATGTAATTACACCAGAATATGGCTCTTGGGTATTTTTAGGAGAAGTGTTAACCAATTTGGAATTAGAGAGCGATCGCCCACATACAGAACACTGCGGTAGCTGTACTCGTTGTCTTCAGGCTTGTCCTACGGGTGCAATTACTCAGCCTTTTGTCGTGGATGCTAATCGCTGCATTGCTTATCATACGATTGAAAATCGGGCAGAGGAATTGCCAGAGACACTAATACCCAATTTGCAAGGCTGGGTTGCTGGTTGTGATATTTGCCAAGATGTTTGTCCTTGGAATCAACGTTTTGCCAACACAACTGATATTGAAGAGTTTAAGCCAAATCCTGCGAATATTGCTCCCCAACTGCTAGAATTAGCCCAAATCTCAGATAAGGAGTGGGATAAACGATTTCCAGCATCTGCCTTGCGGCGGATTAAGCCAGAAATGTTACGACGCAACGCCCTAGCTAATCTTGACGCATCCCGGCGAAATAATGACCCCGAAAGTAATTATTTTTGATTTTGATGGCACTATTGCTGATACAGTAGATGCCCTTGTTAGTATTGCCAATCGTCTAGCTGTAGACTTTGGTTATAGACACATAAGCCCAGAGCAATTATCCCTACTTAAAAACTTAACATCTAGGGAAATTATTAAGTACTCAGGAGTTTCTCTATTTAAGATACCTTTTCTAGTTAAAAAAGTTAAAGGAGAATTAAAAAACAAAATCCCAGAATTAAAGCCCATTCCGGGAATTAAAGAAGCATTAACGGAACTTCAAAATGAAGGATATAAACTGGGAATTATCACTTCTAATTCTAAAGACAATGTTACGCAGTTTCTGACAATCAATGATTTAAATCACCTATTTGATTTTATCTACTCAGGAATTACGATTTTTGGTAAAACAACCATAATCAATAATGTATTAAGACAAAATCAACTCCAACCTCAAGAAGTTATTTATGTCGGAGATGAAACCAGAGATATCGAAGCATCAAAGAAAGCAAATATCCAAGTGATTGCAGTAACTTGGGGCTTTAATTCACCGGAAGTACTAGCCAAGCAAAATCCAGATTATTTAATTCAACGGCCTAGCGAACTACTAGAAGTGATGAATGGTAGTCATTAGTCATTAGTCATTGGTCATTGGTCATTAGTCATTGGTACTGAGCGAAGCCGTTGGCGCAGCCTAAGAAGAGAAGTATTGGTCATTGGTCATTAGTCCAAAAGAAACCACGTCTACAAGGGACGTGGTTTGAATTAGTCTTAATTATTAGTTTTTTTCGCCCAGAAGGGGCGAGGTATGTACCAAAAACTCTTTATCAATAGTCAAAAGTCGATAGTGGAAATCTTAACTATTGGCGATTCACTAAAACAGTAGGGTGGGCTATGTATATCAATGCCCACCTAACAAAATAGTAATATACCAGGAAAACTTAATTTTTGCGTTCACCCTTTTCTAAAGCTTGTTTTACTAGATCATCACTGACATTAGTTACACCTTCAGTATTAGAATTTCCAACTTCCTTTGCTAACTCGATAAAATCATCAGGATTACCGGTTGACTGCGTTTGAGTTTTTGTCTCTACTGGTTTAGAGGCTTGATATTTAGGTGCAGTGGCTGCTTCGGCTGCTGCTGCGCCTTCACCGGTGCGATCGACTTCACTAACGCTGAATTGTTGTGCAGTTGCATAATCAGCATCAAAATCGACGTTTGGCGCTTTTTCTTCACCACTAGCTATGCTATCGGCAGCTAATTGAGCATCATGGGTGGGAGCTTCATTAACATTGGGCTTTATTTCATCAGGCATAATTAAAATCCTTTGGTTAAATTTTTTATTGCTTACTCGAAAGAGCATAACAAAGTAATTAGCTGTTTACTTGCTCCCTTGGGAGAGGCTTTACCTCTATTAAAAGATAGATTAAAGCTGCAATTTGTAATTAATATAAATCTTTCTCTTGATAGTAGAAACTGATGCTCAAACTTTGGTAAGCCTTAGTTTAACCTGTAAAATTTCTTTGGAAATAAAATTATGACTGCAAGTTACGATAAAACTATTTCTCAAGCCCAGAGCAATGAAAGTCAAAAATTGGTAGATGGGTTTAACAATTTAGATACCGATGCCAAATTAGCCTGGTTCTATTTAGTTTATAAAAAAATGGGTGATTCTATCACACCAGCTGCTCCAGCTGCGGCCGAACCTGAGTTAGCACCACTTCTGCTAGGAGATTATTTTGAGTTATCAGATGAACAGCAATTAGATATTATGCGGGATATAGTTAACCGCAAAGATACAGAATATTCTCGCGCTTATGGGGCGATAAAAGAAAACAATCAACTGTTAGTTTGGTATGCTTGGGCAGTAGCTATGGGAGATAAGGTGGTTGACTTACCAGCTAGCTACCAACCAACTAAGGCGATTAACGATCTGGTTTCCCAGATTGAAGGATTAGATTTTGACGAGCAAATTTCGGTGTTTCGGACAATAGCTGGTGAAGTGGGTTACACCGATGTTAAACCAATTGAGACGCAAGCAGAAACTGGAAAAACGTCTAGTTTGTAATCGTAACTGGCGACTAAGTAAGTCGGCGCAAATAATCATCACTGGTTTGTAGTTGCGCTTTAGCGCTAAAGCGCAACTACGAGCCAAATACAGAGCTTTTACTTTTCGTTACATAGTTTTGTTTTTTCTCGCAGACCTACTTAGTAGCGCAAGGCAAAAGTCAAAAATCACACATGCTTTAATGGGCTTTCTGGCTGTTTTGAACAGTTATCAGTTAACCTGACGACAAGTACTTTTTTGACCTCTCCCCCAACCCCTCTCCGACACGGAGAGGGGAGCAAAAACCCTAATTTTTGGTTACTCCTCCCTCGGCTTGTAAAAAAGGGAGGTTGTCCGGGAGAGGTTGATCGAATTGACGTTAATTAAGTTAAGAGACAAGGTTACTCAAGTCAGATGGTGCGAGATCGGAGTGGACTACTTGACCATCACGGAACCAAACGATGCGCTGGGTTTGACGAGCAACTTCTGGTTCATGAGTTACCATGACAACGGTAATTCCACTAGCATTGAGTTCGCTAAATATATCTAAGACTTCTTGGGTTGTGCGCGAATCAAGTGCGCCTGTGGGTTCATCGGCTAAGAGTACCACGGGACGATTAACGATCGCCCGCGCAATCGCAACTCGTTGTTGTTGTCCACCAGATAGTTGAGTTGGTTTGTTGTTGAGACGATTTGCTAAACCTACTCGCGTCAATGCAACTATTGCGCGATCGCTTCTTTCTTTTGGGTTCACACTAGCATACACCATTGGCAACATCACATTTTCTAGTGCTGTTAGTTGCGGCAATAGATGGAATTGTTGAAACACAAACCCCAACTTTTTATTACGGATGTGTGCTAATGAGCGATCGTCGATTTGAGCTACATCAAGGTTATCTAAATAATAATGTCCACCTGTGGGACGGTCGAGACAACCGATAATATTCATGGCTGTGGATTTACCAGAACCAGAAGGCCCCATGATTGCACAATATTCGCCCTGTTCCACAATTAGGTTGACATCATTCAGCGCTTGTACTTCTGTTTCACCACTACCATAAATCTTGAAAATGTTTTCTAGTCGAATGATTGCTGGTTTCGGTAGAGCATTAGGAACCAGGGAATCGGTAATTGTAATAGTGTTTGCCATAAGGATATAGATAATCTTGGGCTGGGAAGAGAGTAATTTATACCATTTTAGATTTTGGATTTTGGATTATGAACGCCAGGGCATGTGGTAGAGAAAGAGTTGCTGCTAAATCCTTTAAGCGTTCCATATCTCGCAATCATTGTTAATAATTGCAAAAACCTTGATAGCCCTCATCCCCTAACCCCTTCTCCCAAAGATGGGAGAAGGGGAACTAGAATTATTTCTCCCCTCTCCCATATTTGGGAGAGGGGCTGGGGGTGAGGGAATCCTTGGGATGTTCCCTTTTTGTTTGCCCAAAAGACTAAAATGAGTGCGCGATCTACTGAAATGAGAAAGCAAACTGGGGTTTGAGAAAGCAATATGCCTTTTTGCTTGCTAAATATACCCAAATGAGAAAGCAAACTGGGGTTTGAGAAAGCAATATGCCTTTTTGCTTGCTAAATTTACTGAAATGAGAAAGCAATCAAGCATTTTGAGAAAGCAATATGCCTTTTTGCTTGCTAAATCTACCGAAATGAGAAAGCAATCAGGCATTTTGAGAAAGCAATATGCCTTTTTGCTTATTGAATTCAACTTTATTTGTTTTTTCAATGAAGTAACTAGTAGTCTGTCGCATTAATTTTGCGGGGCTGCGAGATCCCCGACTTCGTAAAAGTTGTCGGGGATCTGAACACCACGAACCTCTGAAAACTTTTGGGACAGACACTAGGGTGTCAAATAATAATGTGGCTAAAGTCACCCATTCAGGTGAAGGCATACAGGCATATAATATTTATTATTAAGGAAGATTAAGCAACTATGAAGCTAAATATGCGTCTAGTTGTTAGTTTATTAACGAAAAATTTAATCCAAAAATTTTAACAACTGCGTATTCCTGCATCTGCCCTTTAATATTTATGTCCGCTCAATTAACCATAGTTAACAGGAACCCCCAACCACTCCCCATAAGCGGGGAGGGGAGCAAAAGCGCAGCTGTTTGCTCTGAACGGGTGGTTTTACTATGGGCTATTCGATGGGCATTATCAATATAACTACAGGCTACTCCCATAAAGCAAGATTTATAGGCTTCTAGATATGGCTACGCATATAGAAATTCCTGTTATTGGCAAAGTTAAGTATCCATTACGCTGGCTAATGGGGCTGATAGCTGGGGGTGTCTTGATTGTTGGTACTACAACTTATACTTTGGTAAATCAAGGGGCAAATAAAGAAGATATTGCTCAATTAACTGTGCCAGTAGCAGCGCAAAACGTCACCTTGCGGATTACAGCTAGTGGCAAAGTTGTACCAGTTCAGAGCGTAAATATTAGTCCGAAGAACCCTGGAGTGCTGTCGCAATTATATGTCCAACAAGGCGATCGCATTCAACAAGGGCAAATTCTCGCGCGTATGGATAGCGCAGGTATTGAAGCTCAAAGGAGCCAATACCGTGCAAACTTAGCCCAAAGTCAAGCACAACTAGCCGAAGCTCTTGCTGGTAGTCGTCCTCAAGAAATTGCTCAAGCAAGAGCGCGGTTAGCACAAGCTCAAGCCCAGCTAGCCCAAGCTAAAGCCGGTAATCGTCCCCAAGAAATTGCTCAATCTCAATCCCAAGTGGATGCGGCTCAAGCAAAGGTGAATTACACCAGTGAACAGGTAAAGCGTTATCAATATCTATATCAACAGGGAGCAGAGAAAAAACAATTATTCGATCAAGCCCTCAGCGACGACAAAAGTGCTAGAGCCAATTTAGAAGAAGCTAAAAAACGATTTTCCTTAGTCCAAACTGGGACTCGGACTGAAGAAATCGACCAACGTCAAGCAGCAGTTAATGAAGCACAGGCTGCATTAGTACTGTTGGAAGATGGAACCCGTTCTGAAGAAATTGTCCAGCGTCAAGCAGCTGTTGAAGGGGCTAAGGCTCAGTTGAAGGGTGTGCAAGTACAGTTAGAAGATACCATTATTCGCGCTCCTCTTTCGGGAATTGTTACCCAAAAGTATGCTGAACCTGGGGCGTTTGTCACACCTACAACTTCGGCTTCTGCTAGTGCATCGGCAACATCTAGTTCAATTGTCGCCGTAGCACGCGGGTTAGAAATATTAGCTCAAGTTCCCGAAGCCGATCTTGGCAGAATTAAACCGGGACAGCAGGTGGAAATTGTCGCTGATGCTTATCCCGATCAAATTTTTAAAGGTCATGTGCGTTTAATTGCTCCAGAAGCAGTGGTAGAACAAGGTGTGACATCCTTCCAGGTGCGGGTTGCTCTGAATACTGGTATAGATAAACTGCGTTCTGGCTTAAATGTGGATCTGACTTTTTTAGGCGATCGCGTCAATAATGCTTTAGTCTTACCAACAGTGTCAATCGTCACCGAAAAAGGTCAAACTGGCGTACTTGTACCAGATGCAAAGAATAAACCCCAGTTCCGCGAAGTGACAATTGGGGCGCAAATTCAAAACCAAACTCAGATTTTAGAGGGAGTTAAACAAGGCGATCGCGTTTTTGTTAATCCACCCAAAGACTACAAAATTGAGAAGGCTAAAGAACAGAATAAGTAATATCATGTTCGCATAATTAGTTATGATTTCCACAGTCATTGCACCCCACCCCGCCAAAGCTACGCTTCGTCTCCCCTCACCGCTTGCGGGGAGGGGATTAAGGGGTGGGGTTCTTCGGAGTCATTGAACCCCACCCCGCCAAAGCTACGCTTCGTCTCCCCTCACCGCTTGCGGGGAGGGGATTAAGGGGTGGGGTTCTTCGGGTTTAATAAGTAATCAAGGGAACATGATATAATTCCTAATTTTTAAGTCATGAATTTTTTAGAAAGTATTCAAATGGCAGGTAAAACCCTGCTGTCAAATAAATTGCGTAGCGCCCTCACCATGTTGGGTATAGTTATTGGTAATGCCTCAGTGATTGCCATGATTGGTATTGGCGAAGGTGGGCAAAAATACGTTAATAAACAACTGGAGTCATTAGGGCCAAATGTGCTTTTTGTACTGCCAGGGAATCGAGAAACTCAGCGGATATCCTTTGAAGTGCCAAAAACTTTGGTGTTACAAGATGCTGAAGCGATCGCTTCTCAAGTACCAACAGTAGTGGGAGTTGCACCGGAGTTAAATAGAAGACAGGTAATTGTATATCACAACAGAAACACCGATGTCAACATCATTGGCACAACTCCCAGTTTCCTGTCGGTGCGGGATTTTGAAACTGATAAAGGTAGGTTTTTCTCTGAGGTAGACATCAAGCGAAGTAACCAAGTCGTTGTATTAGGTGGAGACTTGGCAGAAAAACTATTCGGTAATAGTAACGCTATCGGTCAACAATTACGAGTTGGAAATACCAGCTTTCAAGTGATTGGGACGTTAATAAACAAAGGTTCCAGCGTGGGAGCAGATTATGATGATGCTGCTTTAATACCAATCACGACTTCAGCAAACCGACTTGTGGGAAAGAATTCTCCTTATGGTATTGCCTTAGATTATTTTGTGGCTGCGGCTCGTGATTCAGACAGTGTGGATGCAGCAGAGTTTCAAATTACTAATTTACTGCGTCTACGGCACAAAATTAATGGTGAAGATGACTTTACTCTTCGCTCTCAAAAGGATGCTTTGCAAACTGTTGGTCAAATTACAGGTGCATTGACAATTATGCTAGCAGCGATCGCTGGCATATCTTTGTTTGTCGGCGGCATAGGCATCATGAATATTATGCTTGTCTCCGTCACCGAACGCACCCAAGAAATCGGATTGAGAAAAGCGATCGGCGCAACTGAGCAAGATATTTTGCTACAGTTCATCATTGAGGCAGTAATAGTTTCCGCAGCTGGCGGTTTAGTTGGGACTGCGGTTGGTGTCAGTGGCATTCTATTAGTGGGAGCCTTGACTCCCTTAGAAGCGAGTCTTTCTCCTGTAGCGATTACTATGGCAGTTGGTGTTTCTGGTGCTATTGGTTTATTCTTTGGTGTTGTTCCTGCACGTCGCGCTGCTAAACTCGACCCGATTGTGGCCTTGAGAAGTGCTTAGTATATTAGTATAAACTAATACAGGCAGGTAAAAATTTTCCGTCACATCTTCTTGTACTTGATTTATAATCATCGAAACAAATTTGTCAAGGTCGAATGGTTTGAGTAAATATTCTTCAAACTCTACATCTGGAATTTGTTCATGAGTACCTGTGGTAGATGTTGAAGTCACAATGATTGGGATATGATTTCCATTATCTGCTTCCATAGCACTCAAAGTATTTAGTAATGTATAAATACTTTCACCTAAAAACCTAATTTCACTGACAATGATGTTGGGTGTGAACCAACTCAAGATTTCTAAAGCTTGTTTTACCGAACCAGCAGTAATCACAGATGCGCTCAAGTGTTTGAGTAAAAATGCGTACAAATCTCTACTATCGCGATCGTTGTCTACAACAAGTACTTTTACACCTTTGAGTAACCCATTTGTCAAGCAAAAGCCATTGATAAAATTCATAACAAGACCTGCCATTAAAGCTCTAAGTGCAAAGTGGGCTTAAAAATCAGTGAGTAGAGTAAGTAAGTCGGCCCAAATAATCATCACTGGTTTGTAGTTGCGCTTTAGCGCTAAAGCGCAACTACGAGCCAAATACAGAGATTTTACTTTTCGTTATATAGTTTGGTTTTTTCTCGCCGACCTACTTAGTTACAAAGAAAAGTACCGAAAGAAGGATCTTTCCTAGAAATCCTGATAATTCATGTTATGCGGAAAAGCTAACCATTAACCTAACCCCCTAACCCCCAACTCGTCGCTCTAAGGGTGAAAATTCAAAGTCTCTGAGCCATCTGCTTGGCTGTCGGGCAAAGCCCGAAGGGCGCAGTGGCTTCTGCTTAAAGGAAGAGAGAAATAGAAGTGAGGTTTTCCACATGACCTGAATTGTCAGGCTAGAAATCAAATTAAAAACTTTCTTTCTGTAATATGGCAAAGCGTTGTTTGATTTACTAAATTAGTTGATTAACTATGACACAAAACGTAATAAAAACCAATTTAGCAATCAACATATTTACGTAATTAACCAAAATAATTATTGCCATTCCCTGTCCTCAAGTTCCTTTTGAGGCAATAATAAGGTGGCTTCAATTTCCTGCCGAATACCAGCCGTCACTTCACAATTGCTATGCAGGCAATCGAGTAGTAACTGATTAGCATCATAGTAGCGTTGCAGCACTTGCTGTTGCTCAGGGCTAAACTGCCACTGGTGGTTAATGTTGCGATAATTAATCACCGTCATCTTTAACTGTTCAGCCCAGGCTGAATAGTTGGTCTCGGACCATAGCTCAAACCGTTGTTGACTTTGGCGAGAATTTGGCAATTGGTCAGAGAGTTGTTGCAGGGATTTATACAATCCAACATCGAGAACAAGGCCCAGAATGTTCGAGAGAGCATCTCCGCAGGCGTGGATGTGGGCAAATTCCTGGCTCCCATCAATGGCACACTCTAGCAGCAGGTCATCTAAAGCCGCATCCAGAAACATTCCCTGGTCGAGGCTGCTGGCTAGGGCAAAGTGAGGAGCTACGTGAGGAGTGCGACTTAAGGCAAGGTAAAATGCTCGAATTGTCGCATCTTTTGGTTGGGTGGCAATAGTGCGAGATTTTTGGCTAGCCCAGGTCAAAAACTCTTGTAAATAAGCGTCTTGGGCAACCAGTGCATCAATCTGTTGCTTCATCAACTGTACCAGAGAGTCTGCACTTCGGAGCATGGTAGCTGTTAACAAAAAGATTTCGTGCCAGTGTGGGTCTGTAATGTGACTAACTAATCCTTCTAGCGCTTGCCCAAATGCCTCTAGGTTATGGCTGGCAACGATTTTTCTTGCTGTGAAGTATTCTTGAAAGGCCAGATAGGAGAAGGAAAAAATTCCCCGCGCCCGTTCTGCCAGTAGCCCATGTTGAGCCTCCATTGACTTTAGCGCTGCTTCGCTTTCTATTTGCAGTTCTTCTGCATCCATTGGCACGTCGGTCAGATTTTGAATATAGTCACCAATGTATTGCTCAACGATGCGTTGCTCAAAAAAGTACTGACCTTGCTCAAATGTGGCTGCGGCAATCTGACTCAATAACTTGAGTTTTTGTGGTAATAAAAACCCTCGGTAAATATCATCCCGTTCAATGCCTCTGGCTTCATCCCATTTACCCAATAGAAGGTCTAAACCTTGCTTATAAAAGTCAGTCCGCTTAGTCGGAAATTTTTCTTGAGCGTGAAACACCCAGCAGGCAAGATGCAGAAATAGGGGCGTAACTACGAGTTGGCGAAATTGCCAGTTTTCATCTAAGTCTAACTTCTGAATAAACTGAACGGATTCCGCCTGACCATCTTGAATGTTGGTCTTGGTAAATGTCACAAACCATTTTTGAGCGAAGGCAATGATTTGTTCTGAGGTAAATGGGGCAATCTCAACATCGGTAAAGCCTCGGAGTCTGAGTTTTTGAGATGCTATTCGACATGTGGCCACGAATTGATTTTTGTGATACTTCTCTGAAAATCTGCGAATTTCGCTTAAGACAGCATTGCTTTGTTGGTTAATAACTTCATCCATGCCATCAAGCAACACTAACACTCTGCCTGCACTAAGTAATGTTTCAATTACTGAAGCATCTAAAATTCCAGATGTGAGGAACTCCTGGCGGATGTATTTTAATAGGCTGAACTCGTTAGTGGTTTTAGATTCTTCAGTAAAATTTCTCAGGGTGATGAAGATTGGCACTTGATCGGGCGCAAATTCACCTTGGTTACATTGAATGGCGAGATATTGTAAAAAGGTGGTTTTACCTACTCCTGGTTTGCCTAGCACCCTAAGCTTGGAGTATTTTTGAACTGCCTCTGTACCAGGTATCTGGTTCTGATCGGCTTCACCTTTGCCAAAACGGTCAAATTCTTTGGGATCAAGGTTTTGCAGATCAGCGATTTCTAAGTACTGAAGACTGGCAATCTCCTCCAAAATATTTACATCTATATATATGTCATCGATCGCAACGGGACGGCTAATATCCAATAACTGCAAAATACCACACTGGTCTTGAATTTTCTCGAAGCGTTGCGATCGCACTTTCTGCACTAATGTATCAATATCCAGCACAGGGGGCTGGGTGTATTCTTCTAGTTCCATGAATTCTGCCGGCGGATTGCTAGCAATATCCCGCCAATTCATTTCCAACACCAAACAAATTTCAATAAAGGTATGACGCTCAACCGGACGACCACTAAAAAACCGCCAAACGGGTTGTCTAGTCTTGAGGTTAACTTCTGCTGCTAGATTGTCTTGTGTCCACCCCTTGCGGGCAAATGCTCTTTTTGCCTGTTCAATCCCAGCGAGTGATGCTTGGAGCGATCGCTTGACCATAGGACAATAACCCTGCTCCTCAAATCATGAACTTTAACTTTTATTAATATCTGCAATCTAATATATTTTTCTATGATAACAACATTCTACTCACTTAAAGTTATACAAAACCCCAGAGTATACTTTCATTTATTTAAACTTTTGTATCGAAATTAAACGTTATACCTTTATCTTATACATTTCAAACTTTCGACGATACCTGAATTAAAACACTGATCTATAATGCTCAATTATGAGTTGAAGGGTTATTTAGCACTTACTTACTTGACTTAATATAATAGTTGCATTGTATACATATTATTTATATGTATGTATCTAAAAAATTTTCTTAACATAAATTCCTAAGTTTTTTCTATGCTTAGATTTTTGTTTATTAACTCCAACTTAAATAAAAAATATGAGTTTATTATCAATTAACAAAACATATAAAATTATTGAGATGGCTGAATTAATTTATGGAAAAATAGGATCTGAAAGAACAAATCAATCAGAAACATTTCTAGATAAATTGTCTTATTATTTAGAAGATTTCAATATCACAGGAAGATGTTCAGTAAACGTCCTACATAAATATATTGACGAACTATCCGAGGAAGAAAAAGCAGAGGTAATAGCTTTGATATGGCTTGGTCGAATTCCATCAGGTCAAGTACCAGAAGACTTCACCAATTTGATTAAACAAGTACTAGAACTGATACCTCAAAATTATGCAACCAGTTATATTATCGAAAAACCCCTTTTAGCAAAATATCTCATAAACGGGCTTCAAAAACTAGATATTTGGAGTTCTGCTTCATCATGAAAAATTGTTAGGAAATCAGGCTGACATTCTTTGACTAGTGCAACGATGTCTCTGGCTCCTTCCTGATATAAATCTTCGACATAGCCAGTTCTATAAAATTGCGCCTCTTTTCCACTATCAAAAGGCCCAAAGTAATAAGTACAGCGCGGAACAACGGTGTTAATTTCTACCCACCAGGCAAACTCTAACTGATTAGATTGAAATAAATTCATAAGGGATACCAATCGTTAATTAAACTACATTAAGGAACCTGAATTAAATAAAATGCAAAACTTCATTTTGTATTTAGCTTCCCTCTCCTTTATTTTGTATCTAGCTTCCCTCTCCTTTATAAGGAGAGGGATTGAGGGTGAGGTAAGCTGTCGGACATAAATTGTATGTTATTTCATTCTTATTCCTAAAGATAGCCTTCTGGCATTTGCTGATAGCAGTTGCTACAACGCCAGTAAACTCCTCGGTAATTGACGTGACGGAGTAAAGTATTTGAACAACAAATACAAGCATGTTTGCCCTTGATAAATTGATCGATTTTTGTAGATATATGATTTTGGCTGCGACCAATAATCAAATTGTTTTGACCTGTTAATAAATGTTTCATGTTCAGAGCTAAATTGTTAAATTAATTTAGCTAATATTGTTTTTGTTTTTTAGGTAAATTTGAAGATAAATGATGTCGCCGTATAAAGTATTTGCTAAGTGAAACAACCTCAAATGAAATAGAATGAACCTCTCTCCTGTGAGGAGAAAGGTATAAAATTTAAGTTTGTTTGTCTGAAAATATATTTAGATAGCTGTGAGGTAGTGACTATAAATAGTTCCTAGCCCAGACAGGTTATTAGCTATCTATACGTTTGTTGACTGAGGAATTAACAATGATGTGGATGACACCGTTATCATCAACAGCATTGGGTTTTGAGGCTGTGGTTCATAATCTGGATTGAAACTATGAAAAGGGTCAATTTTCAAACTTGAACCTTCGATTGGCTGTATGGGTATCACCTTACCGGAAACAATATGATACGTCACGAGTTCCTGGAGCTTATTAATATTCTTAAGCAATTTCTCTACAGTATCTGCTGGAAGCTTTGCAAAAGCTTGATTGGTAGATGCACAGGCGATAAATGAGTCAACACCTTTGAGGGTATCTATCAAATTGGCAGCCTTGATTGCATCAACTAGGGTGCTAAAAGAACCAGGGGGAACGGCACTAATAGTAGTATTAGCCATTTATTTCACTTGGTTTTATTTAATTTGTTCATCAATGATTAATAGCATGACGTACTAGCGTTAGAAATCATGTTTTAATAAGCGGTTGAGTAGCGTATAAGTTGTATGATATGAGCTAAAAAAAATTAAATAATTAAAATACAGCAGAATTTAGAAGTTTGGATTTAATGGAAAAATATTGTTAGCGACAATCCAAAATTTTTTATCCGGTTTGTAGTGGACCGCGGAATCTGTAATAAAACGAGGTTTTAGTATGCTGTTCCACAAATAAACTTGCATGTGCGGGCTTTCCTGCCCACCCCACAAGAGTTATATTTAACTCCTGTCCGTGGGTTTAAGTCCCCCGGTTATAAAAATAAGCAAGTAATGCGATTGGGGTTAAATCCCCATTACAAAACCAAATTGACGAATTACGAATTACGAATTACGAATTATTTTAATAAGGGTTATGCAAATTAAACCTTATCTAAGTTGAGAACCGTAGTTCTCACCCTCTCCCCCAGCCCCTCTCCCAAATCTGGGAGAGGGAGTTTGAAATTCTGGCTCCCCTTCTCCCAGATTTGGGAGAAGGGGTTGGGGGATGAGGGCTATCAAGGTTTTTGCACCTGATGGGATGCTCCCTATTGCATACAAATAAAAAGCGCTATATTAACCACACAATTGATTGCAAAGCTAATATAGTAGAGGTTTTAGTTATTTGGCTTTTTTAAAACTACATGGAAGGAATCTAAATATCCTGTAATGGTTTTAGCTAATGTTTTCTGCTGTTTTTTTGTAGTTATTGCCATTACTTGATATAATCTTCCTTCGGCAATATACATTCTACTTATAGTGATTTTCCCTCCAGAATTGATGTACTCAATTTCTTTGCCAGGATGATTATTGGAACTACGAATATTTCGTTGACTGATTAAATTGCTTTTCGTAGTTTTTAAGGCCATATCCCGTGCATTATTAAGTACAGCTTGGGGGTCAGTTATTTCACCATAACTATAAGGAAAATCATTGTAAGCAACTAGATAAGCTACTTGCTGTTTTGGTGGTTGAGCGACAAATATTTCTAAGGTAATTTCCCCCATATAAGTTTTTTGGGATTGGGTATTTTTGCTGGGGTTTCCTGGCATTAAAATACTAAAACGCCCATCTGGAGCGGTGAATAACTTCCATTGTGGCTGCACAGGTTGAGAAACCTTTGTGACAACAGCCGTGGTAGGTTTGGGTTGACGCGCTTCCACAAAAACAGAACCACCACAGACAAGTGTGGTGGCGATTAATGGCAACAGACTTTTAATTGTCATATTTTTTGCGTTTTGAGATGCCGATCTCACTGATGATGCTAGCTGTTATAACCTAGCAGCACATAAAGCAGCACCTATTAGCCCCACTTGCGGGTTGAGGATAACATATACGGGGATCTCTTCAAGGAGGCGGCGCATTCTGCCTTTTTGGGTGAAATTTAATAAGAAACCGTTGTCTTCAATTAAGGGGAGGATTTTGGGCGCAATTCCGCCAGCAATGTATAAACCACCATAAGGTAGGAGTTTAAGGGCAAGATTGCCCGCTTCTGCACCGTAAGCTTCTATAAATAATTGCAAAGTTTGTTCACAGAGGCGATCGCGTTTTTCTAGTGCAGCTGTACCAATGACAGCACCAGGATCGACGCTTTTCTCTTCTTGTCCGGCTTCTTGTTCCCAAGTTCTGACGATTTGGGCAATATCTGGTGATTCGACGGCAAATTTGCGATCGCGCAGAAATTGGTAAATTGCCACAATTCCCATTCCAGAAACCACACGTTCTACAGAAACGCGCTGGATATCATGTTTAGCCAGCAGGTATTTCAACAATTGAAACTCGATCTCGTTTCGGGGAGCAAAATCAGTGTGTCCACCTTCTGAAGGAAAGACTTGATAGTGGTTTCCCTGCTTAATTAAAAATCCTTGCCCTAAGCCAGTACCAGCACCAATAATTCCAATAGGGGTTTCGGGTTGAGGTTTGCCAACTTGCAACGTCAGCAAGTCTTGTTTTTGTAAACCTGAAATGCCATAGCCAACGGCGGCGAAGTCGTTAATCAAAGAAATATGCGGGATACCCAATTCTTCTTCTAAACGTTCGGTATCTAGGAACCAGGCTAAATTGGTCAGTTTGGCAGTATTATTGACGATGGGGCCTGCGATCGCAAAACAAGCCTTTTCTGGTGTGGCTGTGTTAGCCTTCACCAAAAACTTCTGCACTATCGGTACCAAATCAGGAAAATCGGCACTGTGGTAACTTTCCTGATAAATAGTATGTATTGCTGGTGAGTCTGATTTTTCAACCAATTGCAGAATAGTTTTTGTACCGCCGATGTCTCCTGCTAGTAACAAAGTCATAGAATTTATTAGTGAATTAAATTACTTTTTTTGTAAGATATACCCAACCTAGCAGAAGTCATGAACACAAATCTCTATCAGAGGTTTAAGCAAATCGAATAACTTCTTCTATGTGGGTTAAATGGGAAGTATCTCCCTTTAGTTCTAATAACCATTCTGGATCTTCGCGTACCACTTTTACTAGAGAACACAAAGAAGCCTTGACTTCTGTTTTGGCAATTTCCCCCACTAACCCCATTGCTCCCCCCAATACAGATGCACCATGTGCTACTAGCAGGATATGTTCTGGGAGGAATTCAGTAGCTAAACATCTCGCAGTTTGCCCAGAACGTTCTCGCACTTTTTCCCGAGTTTCAGGAAATTTGGCGGCGATGCGCGGAGTGTAGCTGGTGTCAATTCTGGGGAATAACTCGGCTAAGGCTGGAGTTGAGAGTCTTTCGGGTTCTTCTGTCATCCAAACTGGGTTAAGCCATTCACTCAAGCCTGTTTCGAGTTTGATTGGTAAGTTGAGCATTTCTGCAACTGCGTTTGCCGTTTGTACGGTTCGCAGGAAAGGAGAAGCGAAAATATGCGTAATATTTTCTCGTTTCAATCGTTTAGCTAACTGTTGTGCCTGCACCATACCATCATCAGACAAGGGTGGATCGTAGCGTCGTTCGGCGGTGAGGAACCAATCAGGGTTTACGAAGTCGAGGCGGTTAGCGTGTCTTGCTATCCAGACTATTTGACTCATGGGTTTAATTATTCCGGTGAATAGAATTCGCCGCTAAACAAATATATAGATATCTGCAAGCAGGGCTGCAAATATTAATATATGACAAAAATCGTAATAATATTTAATAATATTAAATATTAGTAAAAGTTATAAGTGTTGTCAATGTAGTTTTAAAGCCTATTTAGCCAAGTCTCTAAAGCAATATCAACTAAAAGTTCTAGAGAGTTAGTTCCACTCAGAATAAGTTTTTCATATTTTTCATAACAGATGCGTGAGCGCTCATCTATAGCGGTTCTCAGTTGGCTGAGTACAAGAACCCCACCCCCAACCCCCTAAGAGCAAGCCAAGAGGTGGCTATGATGTTAGGAAAAGCTATAATTTCAACCATCCAAATAGTTGTCCTACAGTTAATTGAAGATTACTAACTAAATCGGGGACTGGTAAAATTTGTTGTTGTTCTTGTAACAGTTCTGGTTGCTGCTTTGGTGGATAGACTAAAACAGAGCGATCGCCTGGATCAATTAACCAACCTAAACGACTACCATGTTTTAAACAATGTAGAATATTTCCGGTTACTTTAGTCTGGTTTTGCTCTGGCGAAAGAATCTCAATCGTCCAGTCTGGATACGTCTTAAAGACATTAGCTACATCTCCACGTTCATCTAAGGGAATCCGTTCCCAAGCAAACACAGCTACATCAGGGACAATTGAACGTCCGCCAAAAGTACACCGCAATTCTGGGAAAGCAAGGGCAATTTTTCGACTTTCAACTACTTCATTGATACCTGTGACTAACTTCCCCTGTAATTTGCTATGCTTTCCCTGTGGCATTGGCTTTTGAATAATTTGACCGTTAATGTATTCTGAGCTAGGTTTTGTTTCTGGTAGTTTCAAAAACTCTTCTAAAATTAGCGATTTAGTTGGTGATTTTACCATCTGCTTGTATATCCCAAATTTTAATTTAATTAATTACCCTAAATAAGCCTTTTTAACTCGTTCATCATTAATTAATTCTGATGCTGCACCTGTTAAAGTTATAGAACCAGCTTCTAAAACATAACCGCGATCGGCAATTTGTAGCGCCAATTTCGCGTTTTGTTCAACTAACAAAATAGTCACGCCTGTAGCCCGGAGATTTTCAATAATAGAGAAGATTTCCCGGACGATCGCAGGTGCTAAACCTAAGCTAGGCTCGTCTAAAAGTAATAGTTGTGGTTTACTCATTACAGCACGAGCGATCGCTAACATTTGTTGTTCACCACCACTGAGGGTTCCTGCTAGTTGATTACGTCTTTGTGACAAGCGGGGAAATAGCTCAAATTGTCGCCCAATATCTGCTTTTATCTCAGCTTGATTGGTGCGAATATAAGCACCCAAAAGTAAATTATCAAATACTGTTTGTCGCGCTAATACTCTACGTCCTTCTGGACAATGGGCGATGCCAAGTTGTACAACTTCGTGAGTTTGGCGGCGGTTAATATTATGTCCATTATAAATAATTACACCACTCTTAGGATTAACTATTTTAGATATAGCGCGGAGTGTAGTAGTTTTACCAGCACCATTAGCACCAAGAAGAGTAACTACCTCGCCTTTTTGAATAATTAAATTAATCTTTTTTAGAGCTTGAATACCGCCATAATTAACATCAAGCTCTTGAACTTCTAAAATTGTATAATTTGGCTTACTATCGGCTTTCATCGGCGGTTTACATCCAGAAATGTTGATTCAAAATCTAAGATACATCAATCATACATTTCTTAAAACAGGGGAGCATCCCGTCAGATGCAAAAACCTTGATAGCCCTCATCCCCTAACCCCGAATGCCATCATTTGGGAGAGGGGGAACTAGAATTATATCTCCCCTCTCCCATATTACGGGAGAGGGGCTGGGGGTGAGGGAAAAGATTTAAGTTTGAAAAGTATTGGGCGAATAGAATTCGCTACTACACAAAGAAAGTCCACCTCCGTGGACTAAGAGAAAATTAAGGTTTTTAACTTGTGTAGGCAGGTTTTGTTTGTGTAGCCGCGACTTCTAGTCGCCCGGTTAGTAATAAATTAGACTTGTTCATTCATCCTCTAAAACAGTGCGTAGGCAGGTTTTGTTTGTGTAGCCGCGACTTCTAGTCGCCCGGTTAGTAATAAATTAGACTTGTTCATTCATCCTCTAAAACAGTGCGTAGACATTGCTTTAACTTAAAAATTAACGCCCAAATACTGCAATCTTTATGATGTACTATTAATTACTGATAAAGATATCAAGCGTCCTGTGGCAAAAGTAGCAGATATTGGTAGCAAACGACTAATTAATTTAGCTCCCGATGCATGGGTACAATGGGTGACACAGCGTCCTGAAGTCGTGGCGAAAGAAATTCTCGGTTCTGAGTTTCACTGGATTAGCCGCGAAACAGATGTCTTGGTGAAAGCATACAGTGCTACTCATGGAGATTTTCTAGTACTAAATGAACTACAGTTGCGTTACACGGCACAGATGCCTCTACGGATGAGAGCTTATGCTGCCTTGGCACAAGAACGCTACCGATTGCCAACTTACCCAGTACTAATCAACATTTTACCGCCTCCATCCACCTTAACTATTGTCAATAGTTACGAGCAGGAATTTTTGGGATTACGTGCTATCCAAGATTATCGCGTAATTAATTTGTGGGAAATCGACGCTGAGATAGTGTTTGGGCAACCACTACCATCGTTGTTACCCTTTGTGCCAATTCTGCGAGGAGGGGGAGAGGTAGCAGTTGTGCAACGCGCATTACAGGCGCTACGAGCAGATGCACAGTTGAACGAGTTAGAATCATTGCTGGCATTTTTTGCTAGCTTTGTGTTAGACACGCCTTTAGTGCAACAAATCATGAGGTGGGATATGGCAGTATTGCGAGAGTCGCCTTGGTATCAAGAAATTGAGCAAAGAGGTATTCAGCAGGGGGCGCGACGGCAGTTAATCCGGGTACTGGAACAACGCTTTGGCGAAATTCCTCATGAAGTGGAAGTAAGGTTTGAGGGCGAAAGTGTGGAAAAATTAGAAAGCTTAATGGATAGCGCGATCGCAGTGAATTCTTTAGACGAATTTGTGAATATTTTGTTTAGATAAATTCATTCATTTCCCAAATAAGCTTCAATTACAGCCGGATCATTTCTAACTATAGATGGTTTACCCAATGCAATCAATTGCCCAAAATCTAACACCGCAATGCGATCGCACAAACCCATAACCAATGGTACATGATGTTCTATCAGGATAATCGTTAAATCGAAGCGATCGCGCAAACTACGGATAAATTCACTCAATTGCTGCTTTTCGTTGGGGTTCATCCCCGCCGCAGGTTCATCGAGAAGTAAGACTTGCGGTTTTAATGCTAAAGCGCGGGCAATTTCTAAGCGACGCTGATCGCCATAGGCAAAATTTTTGGCTTTTTCGTGGGCGCGATCGCTTAATCCCACCAAATCCAATAAATCTAAAGCTTCTTGCTTCGTTTGAAGTTCTTCACTAGGCGCTGGTGGTAATCCAAAAACTCCTGCGATTATATTACTTTTAGTGTGTAAATGTCGAGCAATTATCACATTTTCTAACGCCGATAATTCCCCAAACAAGCGGATATTTTGGAAAGTACGGGCGATACCTAAAGCAGCAATTTGATGAGGACGCAGTTGGTAAAGTTCTGCACCTTGATAAATTAATTTCCCGCTAGAAGGGGGAATAAAAGCAGTAATCAAATTAAACAATGTTGTTTTGCCAGCACCATTAGGGCCAATCAGTCCAAAAATCTCATATTTATTTACACTAAAAGATACATTATTTACCGCCACTAAACCACCAAAGCGGCGAGTCAATGCTCTTGCTTCTAAAACAATACTACTGTTAGCTTCTAGAATACTATGTGACATTTTTGCATATTATTATGAATATAAAACTTACGCAATAACTCTCTAAAACTTTTCTTACTTCGCGTCCTTTGCGTCCTTTGCGGTTCGTTTATCCATGATTTTCCGTCTTTGAAAAATATCTGGAGTAATTAGCCCTTGGGGAAAAAAGATTGTACCTATCACTATTAAAAAACCAAAAATAATTAATCTCCCATCGCGCAAAAATTGTGCAAACCAATTAGGTAAACCACCAGTATCAGCGAGACTTCGCAGAATCTCTGGTAAGGCTGTAAACACCATACCTCCGACTACCGGCCCTAAAAAAGTTCTTGAACCACCAATCAAAACAAAAGTTAAATATATAATACTGCTATCAAAAGTACCTTGACGAGCATTCCAGGTATTAAGAAAGTGGGCGCTAATTGCACCTACAACCCCTGCAAGTATAGCCCCTAGTGTAAACGCCAAAACTTTGTAATAAGTGGGATCAATTCCCATTGCACCCGCAGCTAATTCATCTTCGCGGATAGCAATAAAAGCCCTTCCTACACGGATGCCTTCTAAACGATAAAGCAGCACCATACTAATTAATAGTAAGGGTAGAGCAATCCATAAATATTCAATTGGTGTTTGGAAAGGTTGAGGAATACCAAAAATTCCAACAGCACCGCCTGTAATATCCAAATTGAGGGAGACGACGCGCAGAACTTCTACAAAAGCGATAGTAGCGATCGCTAAATAAATTCCTCGCAATCTCAACGCTGGAATTCCTACTATTATACCCAATAAACCACAAATTACACCAGCAATTAACATCTCCAATAACAACAATAGAATGGGGAATGAACTACTGCTAGATGTAAAAACTTTTGTGGATAAAATTGCTGCAATATACCCACCTAAAGCATAAAATCCTGGACTAGCTAAAGATAATTGTCCTGTCATTAGCGGTAAGTAAAGCGATAACCCTAGCAGCGCCCCCAATACCATAGAGACAATTAGAGAACCATAAGTAGCGAAAAAATCAGTCATGTTAAAACATTTTGATTAAGCTTAATCAAACTATCACTTTTATCAACTACTAAGCTGTTAATATTTGCTCTGCTGTCAGCGCCAGTTCAGGAAAAGTTCGTGATACAATTCGTTCTGAACCTCTAAACAGTGTCCGTTGGTATTTTCCCTCAGCATCTAATATAAAAACAAATACAGCCGGAACTTTTGGATTTCCTAAATACTCTCTTAGTCCAATTGCCAAATAATCTACAATCCAATATTCTGTAATACCTAAACGTTGATATTCATCCAATTTATCAATGTAGTCATCTTCCCAATTAGTTGATGTCACTTCTACAGCTAACTGGATAGGTTCTTCAAGTGCAGAGTATGCAGAACGATTTGAGCGCCATGTATCTTTATTTATGACACTTACATCAGGCTTACGCCCTTGTTCTATTCCATTGGCAGTTATAGTTTTAAAGACTGCTGTGTTATTAACTACATAATTTATGTTTAATCGCCTAATTTCATCATTGAAACCAAACAATATAAAATTGGTGACATCATCATGATTTCTAGTTGCACGCACCTCTACAATTTCTCCATCTACAAGTTCATATAAACCTTCTTCTGGACACTGTTCTAAAAATTGATCGAAAGTTAGTTTTTGCCTGGTGTATGTTTTCATAGTGCTACATCAAACTTTTTGAATAAACCGTCGCCCTAGTAAACCTTGCGGTCTAACTAATAGCATGATAAACAAAATTCCAAAGGCTACTGCGTCTTTATATCCAGAGAATTCCGAAGGAACAAACGCTTCAACTAATCCAATTACTAAGCCTCCCACCACAGCACCGGGAATACTACCTAAACCACCTAAGACAATTACCGCTAAACCCCGCAAACCAAAAGCAATGCCGAAATATGGCCCAGCTATACTAACACTAGAAGCAACTAAAGTTCCTGCTAATCCTGCTAAAAAACTGCTGATAAAGAATGTTAAAATGATAAAGCGATCGCTATTAATTCCTAACAAACTAGCTGTAGTTGGATCTTCTGCGATCGCCTGCATTGCCTTACCATATTTAGTCCGATTGATAAAATAGGTAAGAATTGCCACAATCACCACTGATACAGCAAAAATTACTATCTGAACGCTGCGAATCGGAATTGGATTATCTGCACTACCAAAATTAATCGCAGGTGGCAAATTACCGTAAGTATTTGCGGGGTATGTGTAACTTTCTGCGCCTACTAAATACTGGATTAAATTTACAATTACCACTCCTACCCCCAAGCTGGAAACAACAGTTAGCAAGGGATCACATCCTTGACGGCGCAAAGGTTGAAAAGCAACCCGTTCCATCACTACCCCTACCAATCCTGCCAAGGTACTTGCTAAAATTAAGGCTATAGCAAATGGTAATTTTATCGGCAAGGCTGCGTTAGCTAGCAACCCGTTAAATCCAAAGTTACCACCCATGAGGGCATAAGTGAAATATGCACCCAAGGTAAAAATTGCGCCATGAGCTAAATTAATGATGCCCAAAATAGAATAAACTAAGGTATATCCCAAAGCAAAAATTGCATAGATACTACCGATAGATAATCCATTTAAAAATTGTTGCAAAAATACAGTTATATTCATATTGCAACTATTTTATAAATACGAATTTTCCAGTATTACCATCTTTATCCATCTTGATTTGGGCAACGTAAAATTCTTTTTGAATCACATCACCGACTGGTGTAAAAGCAATCTCACCTAAAGGAGTATCATACTTTCCAGCTAGTATTTCCTTGTTCAATTCTGTCCGCAGTTTATCAAGAGGTAATGTGCTGATTTTGGTTTTTTTATCCAACGCTCTCAGAGCTTCAACATACACCTGCACCGCAGCAAAAGATTGACCAGTAAATTGGGCTGGTTCTTTCTTATATTGCTCGATATAAATTTGGCGAAATACCTTATTAATCTCACCAGGATATTCAGGACTGTAAGCTTGAGCAATCAGCACACCATCGCAAAGCGCTTTACACACTGATAAAACATTTGGTGTATTCAGACCATTACCACCAATAATTATGCCTTTATAACCCAGTTCTCGCAGTTGTCGCACTAAGTTACCACCATCAGCAGCTAGTCCCGAAATAATTACCAAATCTGGTTTTAAGTTAATTGCATTGGTAGCTTGGGCTTGGAAGTCTGTATCAGTAGTTTGGAACTTTTGAACTGTTACTAATTCTAGCCCTTGCTGTTTTACTGCTGTTTGAAAAATCTCCGTTTCTGATTTGTTAAATGCATCATTTTGGGCGTAAAAAACTGCCACTTTTTTAATTTGAGGATTCTGCTTGAGTGCAGCTTTCAGCGAATTAGGAGCAACTATAGAGACGGGAGCAGATACACGAGCTATATAATCACCGATTTCTGGAATTCCTTTTGCGGTATTTGATGCGCCAATAACTGGCACTTTAGCACGTTCGGCGATGGGGTCAGCACTAAAAGCTTGCTGTGACAAAGTAGGGCCAACAATACCGACAACTTTATCTTTATTAATTAAAGTTTGAAAAGCGTTAATTGCTCCAGCTTCATCACCGCTAGTATCTTGGTTTACCAATTTAATCGGAGTGCCATTTATACCACCTTTACTATTGAAATACTTCTCGGCAATTCTGGCTCCCACGAATCCCTCTTGACCGAGTAATGCTACGTTGCTGGTTTGTGCTAAGGCAATACCGATGGGAATCGCACCCGATGTAGTCGTTGTCTGGGCGGTGTTAGTTGTAGTGTTATTTGTGGCACTATTTGGAGAATTTGTCACAGAGCCACCCCCACCACCACAGCTTGTTATTAGTAAAGCACAAGTTGATAATAATGCTGTTTTCTGAGCGATCGCGTTGTTCATCGTTAGATAATCATGTAGTTATTAGATATTCGGCAAAAGTTAATACTAATTTTCATTATCTACAAAGAAAATGACGCAGATTTCGACTTTTGCACGAATTATATTAAATCATTCTTATTTGGCCATGCAAAGGTAAATATTCAAAGTGTTTGTAAATACAAATTATAATTAGCCATAATTTTACCACTACTAGGTAAAACTTGGGAATCGTTAAGCGTGAGCGCTTTCAAGTGTCAGATGTTCGAGTCAAACTTAAGTGTCTCAACTCATGCAACCGATTAAGGGCAAAGTATCAGACTAAGTTGATGCTTGATTTCTTCAGACTTCAATGGTATAAACAAAGTTTTACCTAAAGTTTACCTAAGTAGAGTTGAATTCGAGCAGCGTTGATGCAACGGCTGATAATAGCAGTTCTTTCGCACGAAGATTATTAGTTTTAACTTGATAATGTAAAGGTTTGTAACTGATTTATTCGGTACGTGGTTTCATCGTACAATACCAGTCAAAGGATGTTTAAAAAGTGATATTGTCGGTAGCAAAATGTTCTAGATTCCCCCTTCAAAAAGGGGCTAGGGGTAATCAATAAGTGCCTAAAATCGCAGTTAATCACTTTTCAAACAACGCCTTAAACGGAAAGAAACATTCAACAATTAAAACTTTACATTTGTCTAAATCTTTCCAACAAAACACAGAAGAGTATTAAGGAGGAAGACATTAGATTCTATGAAAAGGAAATTTACAATTTTAGCAGGTACAACATCGGTAATTTTATCCCTGGTAAGCCAACCAGTTCTTGCCGTTTGGAATAGGCCTGTGAGTCTGGGAGGTATAGCCACTTCAAATCCTAGTTGTACTTCCTTAGGTACAAATCAGGCTATCTGTGCCGTCCGAGGAAGCGATAATGCACTTTTTGTAAATCGCTTTAATGGCAC
>NZ_JBALFF010000108.1:0-23955 GCF_036916975.1 Nostoc sp. | reverse complement strand
AGTAAGTGGGCGCAAATAATCATCATTGGCTCGTAGTTGCGCTTTAGCGCTAAAGCGCAACTACGAGCCAAATACAGAGATTTTACTTTTCGTTATATAGTTTGCTTTTATCTTGCCTACCTACTTAGTAGGTTGGGTTGAGCGACAACAAAATTAAATATAAAGGATTTATAAAGTATAAAAGCATGGGTAAAAATTTAACTCCTATAAAGAGGGTTTTTTCAAGTCCGCCAGGGCAGGCTTAATTTTTATAGCCTGACAATTCAGGTCATGTGGAAAAGCTAACGATTAACCTAACCCCCTTCCCGTGTCGGGAAGGGGAAAATTAAAAGTCTCTCTCCTAAAAGTAAGAGAGAAATAGAAGTGAGATTTTTCAGATGACCTAAATTGTCAGTGCAGAGGATGGGAACAAGGAATACTAATAATATGAAAAATATTTGTAATGGTGAATACAAGCTGATTTGTTACATTCCAGTTTGAAGGATATTTATTGCCTGAAACTATAGAAAGAGTGAACATATTATTTGTAAAATGACAAAACCTTAAGTTTAAATTTATAATGTTAAATTTTCTCTGGTGTAAATTAGAAAAAGGAAATTATTAATATTCTTTTAAAATTCATCGAAGAGGTTGACTGGTATTATGTTATATTAAAATTTAATTGCTGCTATAAATACAATAATGTATTTAAAGAAGGTCTAATAATTTACTATATAAATCCGGCAGCAAGCCCTACTTAATCGTAATTTTAGAACCGTGCAAATTCATCCTGAGTCCGAACTTCAGCAGAGCCGCGATCGCCGTGAACAGGGTTTGCAAAATTTGCTCGATCGGCTTGTTAAAACAATGCAGCGCGATGAGTTAGTGCGGCAAACAACCAATCAACTCAGAGAATCGCTTCAGGTTGATCGGGTAGTGTTGTATTATTTTTACAGCCAGTGGCAAGGACAGGTGACTTTTGAATCTTTGAGTTCTAAAGAATTATCAATACTTGGTTCCACTGGGCCAGATGATTGTTTTAACAACGAGTATGCTGCTTTATACTTAGCAGGACGGGTAAAGGCGATCGCTGATATTGAATTAGAGCCAATCGAGCCTTGTCACCGAGATTTTCTGGGCAATTTGCAGGTTCGCGCCAACTTGGTTGTCCCAATTCTCATACCTAGAGGATTATGGGGATTGCTAGTAGCACATCACTGTCAAGGGCCTCATTATTGGTCGGCATCAGATATAGAAATGATGCAAACAGGCGCACAAACTCTAGCAACAGATCGTAATATTTTGGAGAGTTAAAAAAGGCCTTAATCAAAAGGGCGGTTAGAAACCGCGTCTACACAAGCAAAACCCACCTCCGTGGGTTGAAAACCTGGAATTTGATTTTTATCATAAGGAGAAAAAACTATGAAATTTGCTTACACAGTTATTTGGGTAGACGATGTAGTTAAGACCGTTGAGTTTTACGAAAAAGCCTTTGGTCTAGTTCGTCGCGCTCTCGTGGAGAAGGGGCAATCTATCTGGGCAGAAATCGAAACCGGAAACACCACATTAGCATTCTCCTCTAGTAGCGAAGCACAGAAGTTATTTCCTGGTGGCTGCCATCCCAACGACGCTACACAACCACCAGCATTAATTCAGATATCATTTATTACTCCTGATGTTGGCAGCGCTTACATGAGAGCGATCGGAGCAGGTGCAAAAACACTAGATGCCCCTAAAAGCCAGCCTGGGGGACAGACTATTGCTCGTGTCCGCGATCCTAATGGCGTGCTGGTGTCGTTGGTAAGTGGCTAATAGCGATCGCTATTTTGAAGCACATTTGGTGAGCGCCCAATTTTCTTACTTTGGTTTATTCTAGGGATAGGAAAACAGCACTGCCTAGATATTAAAATGCTACTTATCCCTACTGTTGCCCCAATTCCACTTGTAAGTGATGCAAATGGCGTTGTTCGCATCAGCAAAACTCGCGTTACTTTAGATACAGTTGTTACAGCTTTCCTTGAACGGGCTACAGCAGAAGAGATCAGAGAACAGTACCCATCGCTTCATCTTTGGGATATCTATTTTGTGATTGATTATTACTTACGACACCAAGCCGAGGTTGATACCTACCTTTTAGAGCGTCAAAGACTTGCTACCGAGGTTCAAGAGGAAGCTGAAAAGCGTTTTAACCCCATTGGGGTGCGCGATCGCCTATTAGCAAGACGCAACCCCCAAGGATAAATTGCGATGCTGCGTTTCTTGGCTGACGAGAACTTTAATAATCAAATTGTCCGTGGTGTTCGGCATGGGAAGGACAAGTCAGGTTCTTGCCTTTGCATTAACTATTGAAGGCGATTAATTGGTGTAGGCCGTCGCAGACATCACGATCGCCTTAATGAAAATCAATACATAATTTTCTTACACAGTAAAGCTTTTTCTCAATATTTAACTGCTGTCCGTGGGTTGAAGTCCCCCGGTTCAAAAATCGGCAAGTAATGCGATTGGGGTTAAATCCCCATTACAAAACAAAATTTACGAATTACGAATTACGAATTATTTAATCGATCTCAAATTTTATGAATTCCAATCCTTTGCTGTGTGCAGCGATCGCTCATCACATTACCACTACTCCCCAGCAACGAATTACTTTTGCCCAATTCATGGATATGGTATTATACCACCCTGAACACGGCTACTATTCCAGCGATGCAGTCAAAATAGGTTTTCAAGGTGGTGATTTTTTCACTTCTCCCAACCTCTGTGCTGACTTTGGCGAGTTACTCGCAGAACAATTTTTCCAAATGTGGGAGATTTTAGGAAAACCTGTACCCTTTTCTCTGGTAGAAATGGGAGCAGGTCAAGGATTGCTAGCTTTGCATATCCTCAACTATCATCAGCTACGCTACCCAGATTTTTTTACCGCCCTGGAATATATAATTGTTGAAAAATCCCCAACTTTAAGAGAAGAACAGCAGCAACGCTTGCAAGATTTCCCGGTGCGTTGGTGCAATTTAGAGGAGATACCACCAAATGCGATCGCAGGTTGCTTTTTTTCTAATGAATTAGTAGATGCGTTCCCTGTCCATCAATTCATCCTAGAAACAGGCGAACTCCAAGAAATTTATGTAACAACATCAAACCTAACCCCCCAACCCCCTGCGGTTGAGTCTTCCTCCCCTCCCCTCATCGGGGAGGGGTTGGGGGAGAGGTCAAATTTTGCATTTGTAGAAGTCACAGGAGAACCTTCAACCCCCCAACTGGCCCAATATTTAGACTTAGTGGAAATGGACTTGACGCAAAGTGCATATCCAGATGGCTACCGTAGTGAAATTAATTTAGCTGCTCTAGACTGGTTGAGTATAGTAGCAGACCGCTTGCAGCGCGGCTATGTGTTAACAATTGATTATGGCTACCCCGCCAATCGTTACTATAATCCCAGGCGATCGCAAGGAACGCTACAGTGTTATTATCAGCATCGTTTCCATGACAACCCTTATATCAATATTGGGCGACAAGATATCACAGCCCATGTTGACTTTACGGCTTTGGAACGCTGGGGCGAAAAGTCCAATTTAAAGAATATTGGTTTTATCCAGCAGGGATTATTTTTGATGGCGTTGGGGTTAGGCGATCGGATTACAGCCCTGTACGATCAACAGCAACCCCTCTCACAGTTACTACAGCGCCGGGACTCACTACACCAGCTTATAGATCCTACAGGACTCGGCGGCTTTGGAGTCTTAATTCAGACCAAAGGTCTAGACAATACAGAAATTTCTCAACCACTACTCGGATTGACACTGCCAGACTAAAAGTGAATTTTAAAAGTTAAAACTCTATTTAAGAATGCAGTATCAGTCTTATTTAGACTAGGATAACAGTGATTACTCTAAACTTAAACACAATAAAAAAGTAATAATTATGTCCACTCATGACCTGTTAATGCTAGTAACCTTACTTACTCCAGGGATTTTACTTTCAGTGATAATTATGGCGACTTTTGCGGCTGGTGGTTGATTATCACATGACCGGATTTTAGATTTTAAATTTTGGATTGAAGATTCAAACCTGAAAAAGTTCTAAACGCGAACAGCGTCTCCAAGAGTTACCCCTGAATTTATACTCGTTCCGCGAGCAGCAAGCTACGTGGAATAAATCTAAAATTAAATGACAGAGCCAGTAACTTGATTGCTGGAGTCAATCTAAAATCTAAAATCCCAAATCCAAAATTGTTTGATGCTGTACCAAAGGAACGTAAAAAATGAAGGTGGCATTTCTGGGAACTGGACTGATGGGACTACCAATGGCTCAAAGGTTATTAGCCGCAGATATACAGCTAGTTGCCTACAATCGCACCCCAGAAAAATTAGCACCCCTACAAGCAGCTGGGGCTGAAATTGTTACACATCCCCGCCACGCGATTCGTGCTGCTGAGTGCATAATCCTCATGCTGACTAATGCCCCGGCCATTTATAATGTGTTGCTTTCAGACACTGCTTGGCAAACTCTGGAAGGGCGGACAATCATCCAAATGGGAACAATTACTCCTACAGAAAGCCAGGAAATTAGAGATGCGGTTGTTGCTGGTGGTGGTGAGTATTTAGAAGCACCTGTATTAGGGAGTATCCCGGAAGCACAAGCTGGCAAGTTGAGTGTTATGGTAGGGGCCGAGCCAGAACAATATCAACGTCACTTGAAGTTACTCCAAAATTTTGGGACAGAACCTTTACTTATTGGGCCAGTGGGATCTGCGGCGGCGCTCAAATTGGCACTCAATCAGCTAATAGCTTCTCTAACAACTAGCTTTGCTTTGAGTCTGGCTTTTATCCAACGTCAGGGTGTCGATGTGGATGTGTTTATGCAAATATTGCGCGACAGTCCACTCTACGCAGCTACCTTTGATAAAAAGCTACAACGAATGTTGGATGGCAATTATGCTAATCCGAATTTCCCCACAAAACACTTGCTCAAAGATACAGAATTATTTATCTCGGAAGCGAAATCTCGGAGTTTGGATCTCAGCAGTATTAAAGGTGTTCGGCAAATCTTGCAAACAGCTGTGAAAATGTCATTTGCTGATGATGATTACTCATCACTATTTTCTGTAATAAAAGAATGGGGAGAAGCGATCGGGGAATAAATTTTTGTAGGGGCAATTCATGAATTGCCCCTACTTTGAGAATGCTGAATTAAAAGGTTTTAATCTTTAATAACGATATTACTGCCCATTAGTAGTAGTTGATTGAGGAAATGGTAGAGATTCAGGCTGAGGCTGAGTCTGAGGCTGAGGCTGAGGTTCTGGTTGAGGATTGAGAGATTCCTGCCAAGCCCTAATTTGCTCTTGCGCCGAACTATAAGCAGCACTACCGCGTGGAATCGATTTGGCGATATCGATCCCTCTAGGAATATCAGACTGACCTTGAGAGCGTGCTATTTCTAACAATTGCTGACTCCACTGGTCAATAGCCTGATTCGCATCCATACGTAAGATGCTATTATTTGAAACCCGATCTGCCAGCCGTATTGCCTCAACTAAGGCTTCTGGCGTGCCAGCTGCGCCCACTTCCTGGGCTTTTTTCCAGTTTTCTGTGGTGCGGATTTGTCCTTCCCAGTCATTTATCGCAGCTTGTGCTTCTTTAGAAAGCGCCCTTCCCGACGAGGCAATTTGTTGAGCTGCGCTAATGGCGGCGGTGAGATTTCCACTCTGAGCCAGTTCTTGTGCTTGATCTAAGTAGGGTTGGTCTTGAATTCGCTGAATCTTTCCTACCCAAGTGCGAATTCTTTTTTGGGCTTCTGGATATAATGCACGACCTCTACGAATTTCGCTGGCCTGGGCGATCGCATTTTGCAAAGAGTTGATATCATCAAATACTGCTATCTGATCGGCGCGTTCTAAATAAGGTTGGTCTTCAATTGTCTCTACTTGGGCTTGCCAGCGACCCATTTCTTGCCTAGCTTCTGTGCCTCTAGGGTTACTAGCAGGGATTAATTGCGCTTGGGCGATCGCTGCTGTTAAATTCGGGACTGTTCCCTGGCTAGCCAATATTCTCGCTTTTTCTAGATTGGCAACATCTTCAATTTCCAATTGCCAACGAGCAATCAGTTGTTGTGCTTCGTTATACACTGGTCTGGAAGGATCGATTTGTTGTGCTTCGGCGATCGCTGCCTCTAAACCAGAAACGTTACCTATCCAAGCACTCCTTTTCGCGTCAGCTATGGCGATAAAGTCATTTGTTTCGCTTTGTAGTTTCGCACTCTCTGGAATTTGTCTAGCAATATTCAGTGCTTCATCTGCATCCTGCTTGTCTAGTTTTGCTTGTGCCAATTCCAGCATTTTGCGTCCAAATGCCGGAATCGCTTCCTGAGCTTTTTGGTAAATGTAACTTTCTTGCCCAATGGACTCGGCTAACTTGATAGCTTCTAATAGATTATCAACAACTTTGCTGTTTGCTAAACTTTCGGCTTTTCCTAACTTATCGCCATCTTCCCGGGCTGTGGCAATTAGACGATTCAATTGGTCGTATTTAGTACTCGCCCAGTATTGATTATCTACGCGCAGCATTTTGGCGGATAACATAAATGCCGATTGCCAGTTCCGTTCCTTAACTTGGTCGATCGCACCGTTGTATGTGGCTTCTGCTTTTGCCCAAATTGACTGCCATTTGTCAATTTGCTGATCGACTAATTTATAAGCAGCCATATCTTTGGGTATTTTCCGAGCAGTTGCGATCGCTTCATCTAAATTACCTGTTTGGAAACTTTCATCAGCTAGCTTCAAAATATCCCGCGACCATTCTTCGATGAAACGATCAATTTCTTCATGTAACGGGTGATTTGATGGTAATTGCTTCACCAGAGCGATCGCTTGCAATAAGTCGTTCACTGTCTGTTTAGAAGCCGCCAACTGAGCGCAGTGTAGCCGCACCGAAGCACTAGCTAGCGGCCAGAAAATCGAGGGGCAATTAGGGGCAGAGGGCAACTTTAGCAGCATTGCCATTGCTAAGAATCCTACACTGCCAGGAATCAACATTATTAGTACCAGCCACGTCCAGCTTTTCATCCAGCGTGGCCATTTCCCAGAAGTACTACTGAGTTGGGCAGTTTCTTTTGAATTACTATTTATAGGTAATCCTTCCGTATGGTTTTTTTTTCGCCGCTTCACTGACTTGGAGGTAGAACCAGTAGCTGGGGAATCAAATGGCTCAGTTTCACCGAATTTTTCTGTTCGGGATAATCTTTTGTTTTGATCTGGCTCTCTTCCACTGGCACTTGACCAACTGTCTGGAATATCCCGCTCTGTCATCTCTCACACCAAAATAATTGAATAGCGCTCTGTTTTAGATCGATAATTCCATTGTTGACATAGTAACTTTCTCATGATTAAAAAGCTACTTTTTTGAATCTCTCTCTCAACAGAATACCATTAGCAAGATAAAAAATCAGTGCTAGTTTATACGTTATCCTAAAACAGTAGATTCAGCTTGCAAATCGGCAATTAGTTGAGCTAACTGATCGCTACTTGCCTGATAAACATTGCCGCAAAATTCGCAAGTTGCTTCAGCACCATCATCTTTAGCAATCATATCTTGCAGTTCAGCTTCTCCCAAAATCTTCAATGCTCCTAAAACGCGATCGAAAGAACAACCACAGTGGAAGCGCAGCATTTGCCGTTCGGGAAAGATTACCAGCCCCATGTCTCCCAACAAGTCGTTAAAGATTTCAGGTAAAGTCTTACCAGCTTGCAACAATGGCGTAAATCCTGCTAAACTTGCAACCCGTGATTCCAACGTTTCTACTAAAGCTTCGTCTCTAGCAGCTTTGGGCAATATTTGTACCAGTAAGCCTCCAGCAGCCGTTACTCCACCTGCTCCCACAAACACACCTAAAACTAAAGCCGAAGGTGTTTGTTCAGAATTCACCAGATAATGAGCCACATCATCGCCAATTTCGCCAGAAACTAGTTCAACGGTACTAGAATATGGGTAACCGTAACCAATATCCCGGACAACGTAGAGGTAGCCGTCACCCACTGCACCACCAACATCTAGTTTACCTTTAGCATTGGGAGGCAATTCCACAGATGGATTCCCCACATACCCGCGTACTGTACCATCTAAGCCTGCATCTACTAATATGCCACCCAAAGGCCCATCGCCTTTCACCCGGACATTGACCCTTGACCCAGTTCGCTTCATACTAGAAGCCATTAACAAGCCCGCTGCCATCGTTCGACCTAGTGCTGCCGTTGCCACATAAGAAAGCTTGTGACGCCCCCGTGCTTCTTCTGTTAAACGTGTGGTGATCACACCTACGGCACGAATTCCACCTTCGGCTGCTGTTGCACGAATTAACTGATCCGCCATGAATAACCTTACATTTCTTAACAAGTTCACTTTTTCTATTCTAAGTTCTCTGCTGCAAGAAAAGTGACCCTGCAATAATCAGTGATTCTATTTGCAATATTAGAAATAGCGATATCTCACCTTTAGGTAATCCTATAAAAATGCTGGGTAATTTTCAACAAAGCCAATTGCGGATCGAAATCGAAGCACCAACAGATGCAATTCGTGACAGTCTGCTGCATCCGGTGCAACTAGAAAAATGGCTCTTAGGGCAACGCTTTGCGCCAGGAATGCCAGAAGAACTCCTTCCAGGATTTCAGTTTACGACCTGGACTGGGCCAGTTGCGATTCATCATCAAGTAGATGTTGTAAAATCCAACTGTCTCCGCTTGGTACTTAGCGGAGGCATTGACGGGTTCCACGAATGGTACTGGGGAGAAGGTTGGGTACAGTCCCGCTTGGAAGGAATTTCACTTTTGCCTTTAAATTTGGGTCAAACTTTGAGTTTGTTGAGCTTGCGTCAGTTTTTGGCAACTCAAAGGCGTTGATTTGAGTCGATGTGAAGGAATTGGGGATTGCTTATTCTTTGCGTCCCCAGTTCCCAGTTTAGGAATTTGAATTAAATAACATCCAAATACAATACTGCTCGGTTAAGGAAAAATAGGGACTAAAATAAAGAAGATTATGTTCTCGTGTCTACCAGTAATACTCACAAAACAAGACGAGATCATCAATAAAGCCGAACTTTTGCAACAGGCGATCGCCACTTTATAATTAAGACGCGAACATAATTTCTCTGTTTTCACCCTCTGTTTTCTTTAACCAAGCAGTATTGGGGTTGGGGGGATCTCCTGGGCAAGATATCACTAACCGAACCGTATTGGGGTGCGATCGCTTTCTCTAAGTAGTCCAATCAAAAATCTGAATATCTGTAATACATTCATAAGCATAATTATTTTATATCTTTGCAGTGCGTTTACAAGCCCATGATCAAACCCCCCGATGTCAGCACCAAAAACATAACCCCTCTCCGCCACCGGAAAGGGGTTAATAACTGCCGAAACTCAGCAATCTCTAATAAGCGTCCTGCAACTCATAAAAATCAGGCGAGATGTAATCTTTCCGTAAAGGCCAACCCACCCAATCTTCCGGCATCAAAATCCGCTTGAGATTTGGGTGTCCTTCGTAGATAATGCCCAACATATCGTAAGACTCACGCTCTTGCCAATCTGCGGTTTTCCAAATCCAGTACACAGAAGGGACTACAGGATTTTCGCGTGGTAAGAACACTTTAACTCGAACTTCTTCGGGGCGATCGCTATTATCACCGACTTTAGTCAAGTGATACACACTTACCAATTCTTGTCCTGGCCCAAGGTCAACACCGCCTTGAAACTGGAGATAATTAAACCCGTAGGCATAAAGGGCTGTAGCGGTAGGAAGCAAGAAATCTGCCGCCACCTTAATTATCTCTACACCATTCTTATCCGGTGCTAAAAACTCATGGTCAAAGCCATTTTCCGTTAACCACTGAGAAATTTTACCCGCTTGTACCAATGCCTCTTCTTTAGCTGCTGGTACTGGAATAGATTCTTCTTCTTCAGCCACGGGTTTGTTCCTCCTTTTGCGCCTTTTCTTTCAGCAGTGCAGGTGGTATTGGCATACCGATTGCTTCCGTCAATTCCTTCGGTGGTGCAGAGCGAGTTTCTGACTGCAAATACTTACCAGTTAAGATTTCATCTACTGGCTTCAGGTTATGAGTCGTGCTGTAGTAGCGGTGAGTTTGCTTAATTTTATACCGCTCTTGCATCGATTCATTGGAGATTTTCTTTCGCAGCTTAATAATTGCGTCGATAATTGCTTCTGGACGGGGAGGACAACCAGGCAAATACACATCCACAGGAATCAGTTTATCGACTCCGCGCACTGCTGTAGGAGAATCAACGCTGAACATCCCGCCAGTAATTGTGCAAGCACCCATCGCAATTACATACTTTGGCTCTGGCATTTGTTCATAAAGACGCACCAGTTGGGGGGCCATCTTCATCGTAATAGTCCCTGCCGTAATAATTAAATCGGCTTGGCGGGGGCTAGAACGGGGAATTAGCCCAAAACGGTCAAAGTCAAATCGGGAACCAATTAAAGCTGCAAACTCAATAAAGCAGCAAGCAGTACCAAATAACAACGGCCACAGACTAGAAAGCCGCGCCCAGTCGTAGAGGTCATCAACCGTCGTCAAAATGACGTTTTCTGAAAGGTCTTGAGTGATTGTAGTCCGCTCAATGGGATTGATGATTCGTTCTTTGTCCTGGGTTGTTATGTTAGAATTCAAGACCATTCCAAAGCTCCTTTACGCCATGCGTAAACTAAGGCGACTACAAGAATTGCAATAAAGACTAGTGCTTCAATAAATGCTAATAGCCCCAAACGGTGGAAAGCTACCGCCCAAGGATACAAGAATACAGTCTCCACATCAAAGACGACGAAGACCAAAGCAAACATGTAGTAGCGGATGTTGAACTGAATCCAGGCTCCCCCGATGGGTTCCATGCCAGATTCATAGGTGGTGTGCCGTTCTGGGCTGTAACCACTGGGTCGTAGGAGCTTGGAAGCTGAGAGCGCTAAGGCAGGTACTAGGCTACAGATGATGAAGAAGCCTAGAAGGTACTCGTAACCGCTGAGGACAAACACAATGAGTATCTACCGCTTATGGAGTATTTTAAGTAGGGAGTGGGGAGATGAGAGAGCAGGGGGAGATGAGGGAGCAGGGGGAGAAGAATTAATAACCAGTCACCAATGCCCAATGCCCAATGCCCAATGCCCAATACCCAATACCCAATCCCTTGAATTACGTTACTTTCTTTTACATTATATATGTTTGGTTTTTCTCAAATCTGGGAAACAGATACACTTCAAGTATTTAATTCGCTTTTGATAGTGATAGAAAAGCCTAACAATTATGTCATAATTTTTAACGTATATTTAAGATTTCTCCTCTGCGAGGCCCTAGCCATGAGCGAACCAGCTATTGAGACTCCGGTGTTAGACCGCTACGAGTGTCGAGCCTGCGGTTATGTTTACGAACCTGAAAAGGGAGACGACAAGGATGATATTCCTTCAGGGACAACCTTTGCGGAACTGCCTATAAATTGGCGCTGTCCAGTTTGTGCTGCTAAGAAAACCGCTTTTGCGAACATCGGACCTCTGGGTACTGCATCCGGCTTCAAAGAAAATCTCGGTTACGGTTTGGGTGTTAATAACCTAACGCCAACCCAAAAAAATATCCTAATTTTTGGTGCTTTGGCTCTTGGCTTCTTGTTTTTTATCAGTCTCTACGGCTTGCAATGACAGCCGTTATCTCAGAAACAGGGAGTAGCAATTAAAGAAAGAGATTTTCGTTATTGATTGTGTGATTATAATTACACAATTATATTTTTTTGCCTATTCCCTAGAGGATTTAATTAAGCTAAGAAATGCTCACTTTTGCTCACATTGATTAACAGTGTATTCTCTGATAAAATATCAGAGATTCAGGTGAAAATGCGTAACTCAAGCAACCTATATACTGTTAAGTTGCGTCTGAGGTGTTACAGCAAGTAATCGAAAATATGTTGCTTCTCAAAGCAAGAATCACGCTATAAGCAAACAAGCAAGAGTGCATAAAGCTTGTTTTTATGCATCGATTGATACACTTTGGTTGAGATTGATCTGCTCAACTTATGTATTTGTTAGCAAATGTTAGCAAAAAAGTATCAGTAAACCTTTTAGAGAACAGCTACAGAAATTTAGAAACAAGTTAAGAAATACTAATGCATTCAATTGTGAAAGGTTGGCAACGAATAGCTACCTTGTTGATAGTAGTCCTCATCTGTATAGGTTGTAGCAAAATTCCCTCTGTTAGCTACAATCCTTGGAAAGTCATTTCTGTGCCAACAGACTCGAATCTCCTGGATATTGCATTTACTAATAACCCTGAGCATGGCTACTTAGTAGGTAGCAATGCCACCCTATTGGAAAGCAATGACGGTGGTAATACCTGGAAACCAATAACACTGCAACTGGATGAGCAAAAGTATCGCTTTGACTCAGTAAGTTTTGCAGGTAAAGAAGGCTGGATTGCCGGAGAGCCTGGACTGTTGCTGCACACTACTGATGAAGGTGCTTCTTGGTCGCGTATTCCCTTGAGCGAAAAGCTACCAGGTAGCCCGATCGCAGTTAAGGCACTGACAAAAAATACAGCTGAGATGGCTACTGATGTAGGAGCCATATATAAGACCACAGACGGCGGCAAAAACTGGAAAGCCCAGGTGGAATCAGCAGTCGGTGTGGTGCGTAACTTAGAACGTTCTCCTGATGGTAAATATGTTGCGGTTTCCGCGAAGGGTAGTTTCTACTCGACTTGGGAACCGGGACAAGATGCTTGGGTACCCCATAACCGTAATAGTTCTCGTCGGGTAGAAAACATGGGTTTTGCTGACAATGGGCAATTGTGGTTGCTAGCCAGGGGAGGTCAAATTCAGTTTAGTGACCCAACTAAACCTGACGAGTGGCAAAAGGCAAAATATCCAGAGTTATCCACCAGTTGGGGTTTACTGGATTTGGCATATCGCACACCCGATGAAATTTGGATAGGTGGCGGTAGCGGTAATTTGCTACGGAGTCCCGATGGTGGCAAAACCTGGGAAAAAGATCGTGCAGTAGAAGAAGTTGCTGCTAATTTGTACAAGATTGTGTTCTTAGAGCCAGAACGGGGATTTATAATTGGCGATCGCGGCGTTTTGCTCAAATATCTACCAAACCCGGAAGCAAGTTCTTCAGAAGCCGCTTAGTGGGGACTAGGGACTGGGGACTAGGTAAGAGTTTTGCCAATCCCCAATACCTAATTTCTGAGAAGAACTTTGCAACTTGTAACTCTTTCTTAACTTTGTAGGATAATAAACTCAATAACACTCTATGTATAAGGTAGGGATCTAAATGTCAGGTACCACTGGAGAACGTCCGTTTTCGGACATCATTACTAGCGTTCGTTACTGGGTAATTCACAGCATCACCATCCCAGCATTGTTTATTGCGGGTTGGCTATTTGTGCAAACCGGGCTGGCTTATGATGCTTTTGGCACACCTCGTCCCGACGAGTATTTCACAGCAGCCCGCCAAGAAGTGCCAATTGTGAAGAACCGTTTTGAAGCTAAAAAACAAGTTGAACAATTTATAGGAAAGTAGTTTGAGATCATGACTAGCGGCAATAACATCAATCAACCAGTTACCTATCCAATTTTTACCGTTAGATGGCTGGCAGTTCACACATTAGGTGTACCAACTGTATTCTTTTTAGGCGCGATCGCCGCAATGCAATTTATTCATCGTTAGGAGTAATTATGGTAGAAAGATCGCCCAATCCCAATAATCAACCGGTTGAACTAAACCGGACTTCGCTATACCTGGGACTACTACTAGTTTTCGTTCTGGGGATTCTGTTTTCTAGTTACTTCTTTAACTAACTGGAAGTACTGTTGTTAATCTTTGTTTATTTAACCTGTGTTGATTAGTTGTTAAGGGAGGAGAGAAGCTGTGTCTGGAAGTGGGAGAATTCCCCTGTGGGTCGTCGCTACGATCGCAGGTTTAGGTATAATTACAGTCTTGGGCATCTTCTTTTATGGTGCCTACGCCGGACTCGGTTCTTCGATTTAACATAACTTAGTTTGAACCGAACACTAATTTTCTAGCATTTGTTGAGAAATCAACGTTAAAAAAACCGCCTGTCTCCATAAGATAGGCGGTATTAATTTTGGTCAATAGTCTAGAAACATATCCGACTTGATAAGTAAGTAGGCGTAATTAAATATAAGAGCAAACCTCACCCTCAATCCCTCTCCAAAATATCGGAGAGGGAAGCCGAAGGCAGGGTGAGGTTTTATATTTAATTTGACCCCCTTACTTAGCAATACAGTTCGGATAAGATCCCCCCGCATGTGGCGACTCCCGATCAATTGGGGGTAGAAGAAAATAGCCTCCCTTTTAAAGGGGAGTCACTGCAATCTTGGAGTCTTCCAAAATGGAGCAACTGGCCTGGTTTGGGAGGATCTTGGCAGGGTAAACAAGCTAACGACCTGTATTGGAATTGATAGCACTCGCTTGTGCAAAAACTTGACTAATGACTAGATTAGCCAATATCGTCTCTTTCAATGTATAAAAATAGAAACGCGAAGGTGACGGTTGGCAAAACCCAACCAATGATCGGAACTAAGATAGAAGGCAAAAAGGAAGCTGCCATAGTAAAGGTTCCTGTTAAATAACACTACAATTCAAAATGAGCTTACTGCAAATTATGCCAATATTTTTGAAATTCTAAAGATTTTTAACACAGAGGCGATCAGGAAGAGGATCGCGCTCTCTTCGGTGTGTGCGTAGCTTGCCGCCCCTAAACCTCTTAATCTAAAATTTTTATGAGTGAATTTAGTGACAGTTATCACCTCTTAGCCTCAAATATAAAAGATGCCAATTCTTTAATTCGGCAGTCCGAGCGTTATGGAATGGTTATTCCCAGTTCAGGGAAATACATTCCTTTTATCGTGGAGGGACTAAAAGAGGCGGGTGGGCCGATTGATCGGCTTGTTCAGCACAATACTCAACTTCTGATTCACTATGCGTATGCTGGAGACTACGGTTGTTGGGTCAAATTCTTCGACAAAGATATAGAATTGGCTTGCCTCTGCTATCAAGCAGGAGATAATCTGTTGTTCAAAAAACTTGCAGTACCTTTAAATAATTTGGTTAGTCGAGCAATCATCAATGAATCTACTGCGTCTAGTTTGCAAGACCTAGCAACCGATTTAGTTGTTGAAGAAATCGGGTCTAAAATTGCGGGAGTCTTAGGTTTACAGCACGTTTCCTGGTTAAGCTGTACTGATTTAACCTACCAGAGCAAAAAAAACCTTCAGAAACGATTTTCAGGTGCTAAGTTCGTCAATGTTTCTAAACGAGGTCAGATTGAAACTCCTGCACAGTGTATCCCAAATGAATGGTGTTCAGAACCAGACCAGCCATCATTTATGTACCTTCCTGTGCCAAGTCTGTTACTGACAGTGGAACAAGAAGCTATGGTCAATCGGCATTTTGAATATTGGACTAAATTTGGTGACTATGATAATGAGACCCAACAAGGGTTTTGGATGTACGAACTCTACCGGATGTATCTGCCATCACGATATCGATATCTCTGTGACCGACTGATGAACTTGTTGTATACACAGCCTACCAAACTTTTGGAGATTCTTCGTGCAATCATTAAGCTGATAGACACAGACTTAAACTGGGAAGAATATCTTCGTGGTTTCTAAAACTGAATTTATTGGATAGGTCGAAAGTATAATAACTTAGCCCCATCCGCTTCTAGCTGTTCCTGCTAAGTAAGTAAACGAGAATAAATCAAAATAAATTAGGTAATGTAAAAAATATTGAAATTAGTTTGTAGTGAGGACTTTAGTCCTCACTACGAACCTTTAATTATTTACGCCGCTCTACTTGGGTGATGCACTAATGCATACCTTGACCCTACCACTGACTAAGATGGAGCCAATTGTCTGTGTCTGTTTTATCACTTATTGCCGACCACATTTTTTCAGCATTGAATTCTCGATCTGACCCAGATGGTTGAAAGTACAACAGTCGCGCCCCGTCTGCTTCTAGCTGCTGTGGGACGGCGTATGCTTTGTAAGGCAGACTATACAGGTGCCAGTAGTCCCGGTAGTGGAGCCGACCGAGCAGAGCCAGCCCTAATGCTTCATCCTGAATTTCAAAACTGCTTTTGCACAACTTTTCCCATTCAGATTCTGCTTTCTCTCCAGCCTCCCCGGACTGTCGCATCAGTGGTATTAATTCTTCCTGTCTTCTTTTTCTTTCCTCGTAGTTAATGCGGATTCTCGCTACTGCCTGTAGTTCCTCTGGCACATTAAGTAGAAAGAAATCTAATCCACCTGTTCGCTCAGTCACTAGTTCATCGTAAAACTTCATTTTTTCTATGTCATAGCAGTCCACATCACCAGAGGCGAAAGTCCGCCCAGAAGCATCCGATTCCAGTAGTGCTCCCCAAGTGCGATCGTACACCATGTAATGAAAAGCATCGCAACCAGTCTGCATTGCTAGAGACGATAGCCTGGGACGAATGGTATCTCTGGCTCTTCGGCAGAGTAGCTCAGATGGCTCTGTCTGGACAATTGTCCATCCCTGATTGCCAACAAACAAGCCAATAACCCACAAGTAAGGCGTTATTTTCCAAGGAAGGCTGAACAGTGTTTTCATAACTGGCAAAGAGTTTTGGGGCAGAGGTGGCTTAGGAATGCGGCGACAACCTTCCTGTTCAAAGATGCGAGTTAAAGTCTGCTCAATTAAATCTAGATTATCTGACCAAACGCAGGTATTGCAATTCGAGTATCTAAGAACCATAAAGCTCCCCAAGTGAAGTTTTTGAAGTCCCAGCTTTTATAAGCTTTATGTTCCAATGATTTTGATACATCTAAATAGCGATCGCATCGGGAGCATCCCGTCAGCTGCAAAAACCTTGATAGCCCTCATCATCCCCCAACCCCGAATCCGAAATGATGGGATTCGGCGAACTAGAATTATGTCTCCCCTCTCCCATTTTTGGGAGAGGGGCTGGGGGTGAGGGAAAAGATTTAAGCACCGCATCTTTTCCAAAACCTCCCCATACCACCTCACATATTCAGAAGTTCATCTAGCTGCAAGTTTGGCAAGTCTGGAGGAATCACAGTTCGTACTATTGTGACTTTGTGACTCTCCTGTTGGGTTGTCAAATCAAGTGCGATCGCTTCTAAGCGAATTTCTAAACACCCAAAGGGAATATTTAATTGCGTCATCACTTCCAATCCTCCCAAGCCGTTAGGTAGTAAATTTGTCAATAAATGCGGCCCCTCTAGTAACCAGCGAGTTTGATAATCTTCAAGCCATAACTTGACACCAACTTGGGGAGGTACTTCAGGCAGTACTACGCGCACTATGATAAACTTGCCAGCGATTAATTCGCCGTCTGGTACATGCAGTTCTGGAATTGGCAAAGGCTCAATGGCTGCCGCATTTATGGGTGGGGAAGAGGATAAACCTAACGGTGGTTGCTTCTCTTCTTCAAAAGAATAATTCTTTGTCCCGTTGACTTCCAGTTCACTATATGTATCATCTACAACGATTTCTTGCGCCAACCAAGCTGACGCTATATTCATTTTTATGGGAGGAGGGGGGGGCGGTAGTTCTGTTACCACCATTGAGAGGATTGATTCAGATACTTCTACTACTGGATCTTCCCCTATTTCTAGATCGGCTTCCTTTGCTGTATCTGCGTCTTCTTCAAAGTTGCCAAGCTCAAAAGCCGATTGAACTTCTTCCCGTGTCCCTGTGTCAGCATCCAGGTTTAAGGGCAAGTTGACATCAACATTGGCAGTTTCAGCACTAAGAGAAAGCTGAGTCTGCTGGGCTGGAACATAGCTATCGTGGTCTTCAGGTTCGAGTTCATCGATGGATTCAGGCAAAGAGTATCCTTGGCTGTGCATCCACTTTCTGAGCAGGGGAGATGAGTAAAGGTTACCTGTTGTAATGAATTGTGCATTTGGCTGGGCTTCTACCTCAGCAACAGATTCTTCTGGAAATTGTGCATTTGGCTGGACTTCTACTTCAGCAACAGATTCTTCTGGAATTTGTGCATCATCTACTAATAATTCCAGTGTATTTTCATCAGCTACAGTTGTATCCAACTGCGGTAAGTCTTCATCTGCTGGAACTTTCGCATCTGGAGCATTGTTTTTTACTTCTTCTGTATCATCTGGCAGAGCTTGTACCCGTTTCAAGTACGGTAAAGTAGTGTCGAGTATTGGCATTCGACGTTGTTTGATAATCAACTGCTCTAAGTTGATCGCAACCATAATAGTAGTATCCTTTTCCAGAAGTTCCTCTTCTATAGGCGGTTCTACAACAACATCTGTGGAAGTGTTGGTATGGGTTTGAATAGGGGGCAGTTTCGGCAATTGAGGCGAAGTGGCTGAATTTTTTAAGTTAGATGTCCGCAGAGTGGTTTCTCGCAGAAGTTGTAAATTAATTTGCCGTGGTAAAGGTGTATTTGGGGATGGATTGAGTATCTGAGACTGGGCTGGTTTTGGAATCTTAACCAGATTGAATAGTTTCAAATCTATCCTCACAGCCGCCTCCGGCTCCGTGATAGTACCAGACGAGTCGGATGGTGCTATGAGTCCATTTAAGGATCTACTAGGTGTTGCTGCGGCTGTAATTGCCAGTAATTCTGTTACATCTGCTGTAATGGTGAAAGACTCGCTGGCTAACCGGATGACTTGATCAACATCGGCGAATCGACCAGACAAAGTGATATCTGCCAAAATTAACTTAGATTCAAAATCAGCAGGAATATCAATTGAGGTATTGATGCTGAAAGGCAACTCCTGATCTGGTAAGGGTTGCCGTACCTGGGTCAAGATTTTTGAGTTTTTGGGCGATCGCAGTTCAATTCCTAGTTCAAGCGCCCGCACGTTTTTGGAGAATAATCTTTCAGCCCGATCCAGATTTATCTTTTCTTTGAGTTCTACATGCCCATTGATTGTAAGAGATTGTCCCCAACGAGCAATGTAACTATCCCGATCTAAAGTTAGCAGTAATGGAAGCGGTGGTTGTGTTACTAGAGAATCTATAACCTTTTGATCATTGAGCAGGGCTTCAGAATTGGGTAAAGCTAAATCTATTAAATTTTGTAAAATCTGCTCTGCCGTCTCACCTTTGAGCCACACAGAACTCACAGGCTGATCAATATCTTTTTCTGTTTTATCTAGCACAACAGTGGTATTAGGGTTGCTGTCTGTAGCAATTACCTGTTCTGTAGCGATCGCTTGCTCTAGCGTAATTTCGGGTTCGTGTAAAGCAGTGTCTTCTAAGTTCTCTTCATCTGGCACCACAATAGTAACGGGGTTACTGTCTGTAGCAATTACCTGTTCTGTTGCGATCGCTTGCTCTAGGATAATTTCGGGTTCGTGTAAAGCAGTGTCTTCTAAGTTCTCTTCATCTGGCACCACAATAGTAACGGGGTTATCGTCTGGAGCAATTAGCAGTTCTGCCAAGACTGCGATCGCTTGCTCTAGGGTAATTTCGGGTTCATGTAAAGCAGTGTCTTCTAAGTTCCCTTCATCTGGCACAACAATAGTAACAGGGTTAATGTCTGTAGCAATTCCCTGTTCTATAGCGATCGCTTGTATCGGCGCAATTGCAGGTTCTGCTGGAGCTAGAGATTTCAAATTTTGAAAAACAGTATCTGGCCCGAGTGAATTTAATTCTACATTCTCCCCCTGCAACGCCAGCCTCCTCTGCTTCCCCTCTACTTCCTGGCACAATACTTGAAGTTGGACACCGTAGTGCCAAGATTTACCGAGTAAGTCCGACATTAAATCGCTGATACAGCGCAACTCCCAAACTCCCGGATGGAAGTAGGTAAAGGGAATTAGCGCCATTAAGCCTTCTGAATTAGTGCGACGCGATCGCTTGAAAATTCGCCGCTTTGGTAGAACTTCCTGGGTTGAAGAGTGAGTTACCCGCACTTCCACGTCTGTATTAGGAAGGTTAGAACGAGCCAAAACTCTATACTCCCCTTCCAAAATTTCCAAATTTGGCGATTTTAGGATATGCCATGAGCGATCGCCTTGTTTCTGTATCAGAAATTGCCAGTGTTCCATTGTGAGTGATGCCCAGACCGACGAGCCGCCCAATTATATTGTGTATTAACTTGCTTGCAAGTTTACCCCAGTATTTTGTAAATGCATCCTTTAAATGGCTATCTAGTTAACTCAACTTAGTGCCAACTTTTTTTGTATGATTTTTTACCACAATGTCCATCTATCATAGACACAACATACAATAAATTTAAGATTCACTTGAGAATTTTTATTAAATTGTGATTGCCCAGATTTTTGGTACAAAGAGTTAGGATGTCGCTCTTAAGTGTCTTCTGCCTTCGCTTGCTCAACACTTAAGAGCGCAGCACGCGTCCAACCTACAAAGCAGCGTTTCTTTGAACCACTACAAAGCGTATCCTCACCTGAGTGAAATGTGGGTAACAATGAGGATTTACAGGAGGGATTCGATGCTAGTCATTTTAATGGACGAGCAAATCCTTGCCCCTGAGCAAGTTTGCCAGTCTTGTTTACTCGCTGACAGGAGCGGTCAACCCCGTTGGCGTGGAGGTCAATTGCGCTGTGGTCAAGCCATCGGCAAACTCACTCAACAGCAGGCAGACCAGTATGAGTGTGTAATGGGTTTTCGCATCGCCCATATAGAATAGTTGAATTTGCCAGCAAGACCAAGCAACTGCGTTATCCTAAGCTCAAGTAACTATTAAAATTTAACCACAGGAGAACGCATAATGTCTTGGCGCGGGTCTACAACAGTTTCAGATCGAATTTTTGCTACCTTGCCTTATTTGCTGCCCCTAGTTGATGGTTTAGTCTTCGGCAGCTTTTTGTTGAGTCAGTTTCCAGCCCTAGCAGTTGTGTTTTTACCACTGCAACCAGTGCTAATAATTTACGGTAGTTTAGGACAATTTGGACAAATAATTGTGTTCTTTGCCTTGTTACTATTAGTGGTGAGAAATGAAAAAATCAGTCACTTCATTCGTTTCAACACAATGCAAGCGATTCTTTTGGACATAATTATATTTTTGTGTTCTATACTGGTGCGAGTTTTAGGACAGGTTCCTGGTACTGGCTTTGCAATAGAAACAGTAGCTAACACCATCTTTCTAGGCGTTATAGCAGCAGTTGGATATTCCGCCATCCAGTCTCTACTAGGACGTTATGCGGAAATTCCGGCGATTTCCGATGCAGTGTACATGCAGGTGCGTTAGAAGTTAACGGAGCGCTACGGTGTTTTCCAGGCGACCAATACCTTCAATTTCGACGCGGACGCGATCGCCTGGATACAATGGATTTACACCCTCCGGCGTGCCTGTAAGCACCAAATCACCAGGTAGTAGCGTCATAACCTGACTGATATAAGAAACTAGAAAATCGGGAGAAAAAACCATTTGATCGATACACGCAGATTGAACAGGATTGGCTTTGTCATTCACAAAAGTCTGCAATCTCGCTCCTGGATTTAATTCCCGCACGATCCAAGGCCCCAAAGGACAGAAAGTATCAAAACCTTTGGCTCGTGTCCATTGACCATCCTTTTTTTGTAAATCCCGCGCTGTTACGTCATTGGCGATGGTGTAGCCCCAAATTTTGGTTTGGGCTACCTCTGGCGTACATTCAAAGGCGTAATCACCAATAACTAATGCTAACTCTCCTTCGTAATCAACTCTTTGTGACTGGGGAGGATACTTAATTTCCCTCTCAGATGGAATGATCGAGGTAGGTGGCTTGAGAAAAATTAGTGGCTCAGAAGGTACTGAAGTTCCCATTTCGGCTGCATGATCTGCATAATTCTTACCCACCGCCACAATTTTTGAGGGAGCGCAGGGAGCCAGAATTTGGTAATTTTCTGGTGTTAAAGTTAAATCAGTGGGTTGTCCTTGCAACCAGGGCGGAGCATCTAACACCTGCACATTCAGGGACAGTTGTAGTATCCCATAGTAAATCTGTCCTTCTTGATTTTGAATTCGCACATAGCGTTGCGCCATAACCTTAATGAATATCCTTTTATCTGCTTTTTTGTTGCTGTGAGCGGGTAGCAATCATCAGTTAGCTTTTTAGCGAACCGATTGAGCCTTGAGCCTGAAAGCGATCGCTCGTTATAAGATATGTCCCAATCCGGTTCTGTTAATTTTCATTAGGGACATCCAAAAAATTCAAATTTCGGCGATTTGACTAATGATTCAAATTTAAAACTGGTAAGATTATAGTTCCTTGTTGCTTCAGATGTTGATTAATACCGGCATTTTGAATTAAATTAGGTATAAATTATCATCAGCAGCCCATTCTGTCCATAAGGAGACTGAAAATATGACTACAAGTTACGAAACAATGTACATCCTGCGTCCTGACCTGGGAGACGAACAGGTAGAGCAAGCAATTACTAAATATCAGAATTTGCTTCGGGACCAAGGCGCAGAGGATATGCAAATTCAAAATCGTGGTAAGCGTCGTCTTGCTTATGAAATCAAAAAACACCGCGATGGCATCTATATTCAGTTAAACTACACTGCGCCTGCAACTGCGATCGCCCCCTTTGAACGCGCCATGCGTTTGAGTGAAGAAGTGATTCGCTATTTGACAGTTAAGCAGGAACCCGGAGAGGAAAAACCTCCTAAAGAGGAAAAAGAAAAACCCACTAAAGTGGCAGCAACGGTCTAAGGAGTAGGGAGGAAATGAGGGAGATGAGGGAGATGAGGGAGAAATAATTAATGCCCTACTCGCTACTTCCCACTGTCAACTCCCTAATACTCCATCCCATTCGATAAAATTTTGTTTTTTCTTTTTTCGTTACTTGCTTGGGAATGCTAAATTAACAAATACTTGCCAAAGGTAGTACACCCGCAGTTATACCTAAGAGTGGACAAGATTCTGAATGGGAGCTGTAAGCTACTGTGAGCCAATCTGATACACCCAATGTTCAAGTTCTCTCTACGGAAGTATCGCAGCTACGCCAAGAGTTGCAACTTCGTGATTCGTTAGTGCAACAACTATCTCAAGAACTCTTCCGGCTGGTAAAGGGTAACACTAGTTTTATGCCCCAGCAGCAGCCGGATCTTGAGCGCGATCTGACCCAGTTACAGGCTTTGCAAGAACAACTCCAAGCTGTAGAGCAGCAGGTGGCGTTCTATCAAGAGCAAATTGCAACTCGTGACTCCGAAATTTACCAATTGCGACAGTCAGTTCAAGAACTCACCGATCGCACCCGCATGTTGGAGCAAGTAGTACAAGAGTTGCCTCAAATTTACCGCCGGAAGTTTGAAGAACGGATGACACCAGTCAGAGAAAAGGTAGCAATGCTACAACGGGAAAACCGTCAACTACAAGCAGAACTGCAAAGTGTGAGTTACCGTTTAGCACTCAAGACTCGCAATGCTAGCCATAGTGGCATTGATTTGCCAAATTTTCCCCGCCCAGCATCCGAAGAAACTAACATTTCAACTCCCCAGAACGCCTAAAGTTACCATTATGGCAAAATTGAACAGGTAAGAAATTGCCGCGACAAAGTATCTTGGAGATATCCAATTAGTCTCGCAAGGCGGAAGTCAGCCCCTTTGGGTAAGTCACGCATTCAAAAATTTACTAAGCCCATACTTCGACTCCCTTCCGTGGGGGACGGACTCGCGTTCGACTACGCTCAGGGCAAGTCGCTCAGTAACCATAAATAAATTTAGTGGTTTGAGTCAAGTGACGTAGTATTTCACAGCATGTGGTGTTACTACATACATATTTTTTATTTTCGATAAATAAATTTATTTGCTCTGTACGTTTTTTTTATGGTGAAAAATCCAAACTTACGCATAATCGTATTCCAAGCTTCTTACGCCATGCTGTACTAGTAACTAAGTGGGCGCAAATAATCATCACTGGCTCGTAGTTGCGCTTTAGCGCTAAAGCGCAACTACGAGCCAAATACAGAGATTTTACTTTTCGTTACA
>NZ_JBALFF010000107.1:0-8648 GCF_036916975.1 Nostoc sp. | reverse complement strand
AGTTAGGAGTTAGGAGTTAGGAGTTAGGAGTTAGGAGTTAGGAGTTAGGAGTTAGGAGTTAGGAGTTAGGAGTTAGGAGTTGGGAGTTGGGAGTTGGGAGTTGGGAGTTGGGAGTTAGGAGTTTGAAGTTAGGAGTTTGGAGTTTGGAGTTTGGAGTTTTTACTCTTCCCCTGCTTCCCCTGCTCCCCCATCCCCCTCATCTCCCACTCAGCACTGGCTAAACTCGCTAACGGAAAAGATGAACTCAGGACTCTTGAACGGCATTGGGCATTCACTAATGACTAATGACTAATGACTAATGTAACTATTGCCAGAAATCAATGACATCGTATCCTAGTTCTTCTAGCATGTGCCGTAACAGGGGTAAACTCAGTCCAATTACATTAGTGTGACAGCCTTCAATTTTTTCGACGAAGAAACTGCCAAAACCTTCAATTGCAAAGGCTCCAGCACACTTAAGGGGTTCACCTGTGGCAATGTATGCAAGAATTGCGCGATCGCTCATTTGACCAAAGTAAACTCTTGTAACTTGAGACTTGACTATTGTACGATTTTGAGCTATATCAATTAATGCATGCCCTGTGTACAAGTCGCCAAAGTTATCTTGCATTATCTGCCAACGGGCGATCGCTTCAGAGGTGTTTGGTGGTTTGCCGTAAATTTCACCATTCATCGACAAAACCGAATCACAACCCATAATCAAAGCCGATTCAAACTGTGGGGCTACAGTTTCCGCCTTGTATTGGGCAAGAGTTTTGACCAATTCTGCTGGTTCACTTAATTCAATTTGCGACTCATCAAAATCACTTGGTTTAACTATCGGTTCAATACCAACAGTTTGCAGCAAGCGGTGTCGGGCTGGGGAAGCTGAGGCAAGCACAAAAGGTGGAATTTTCATAATATTTATAACAAATTTAACAATTAGGCATTGGGCAATTCAATTTTAGATTTTGGATTAAATTTCAATCTAAAATCCAAAATCTAAAATCTAAAATCTAAAATTCTTCTTCCCCACTCCCCACTCCCCACTCCCCAATTAATAAACAGAAAAAGAATTTACAACCTCATCAATCATTCGTTTAACTTTCTGCCAGCGTTTTTCAGGAATTGAGGCGTTGAGCGTAAAAAGTTTACCACGGCTAACAGCAACGCTGGCGATGTTGTGTCGTTGCTGTTGATTGGCGAGTTTAACCTCATACTCTAAAAGGTAGTATATTTTACCGTCTACTTCTCGCTGTGCAGCATTGACTAATTCAGCTGAACGACCAGAGTCAGGAGGTGCCAGAGCCGCTTTTCCCAACTTATATCCTACTTCTGTTGGGGTTCCCAATTCTGACAAAGTTTTGCCTTCTGGAACTGGGCTAATCACAACCGAAACATTTTCCGACACCTCAATCAAATCGTGGAAAACTACATCTGGTCCGTTGGCAACTTTAACTTGCAGCCAGCCGTTAGGATATAAAAACTGATAGCCATCATTAGTGTCTACAAAGCTTTTGAGTCCAGATGCTGCCGCTACATCAGAATTACTCAGGCTGAAGCTCAACACCAATAGCAAAATTAATATAATTCGTTTCCACATTTTTACAGATTCCTTTGGGCTGGAGACAATACCAGGCTTGCATCATTTCTCGTTATTATTCTCCCACCAAGCGGGACGCTTCGGATGACGCATTAGATCAGGAGAGATCAATGCCCAAATGTCGGCAGATACTCCCTGACTCCGTGGTGTATCGCAAGTGGTATGAAATGCGTAAGGGACTTCCAAATAAAAAAATGTTCCAAAACTGACGCAAAAACTCTCTCTATTTCTTCTCTCTGCGTTGCGCCAGTCGCTACAACGGGGGGAACCCCCGCAACGCGCTGGCTTCTCTGTGCGGCAGTCACTCATGGGGAAACCCCCAAGACCGCGCTGCCTTGTCTCTGTGGTTCGTTTCTTGGAATAATTTATTTCTTGGAAGTCCCTAAGCGTAGATTGTCGTAGACATCGCCTACCCGCCTCGGAATGAATTCCAAGGATTATTAACAAAGGCAGATAGCGTAGCAATAAATAGCGTTGCAACTCTACCCGCCTCGGAATGAATTCCAAGGATTATTAACAAAGGCAGATAGCGTAGCAATAAATAGCGTTGCAACCTTACCCGCCTCGGAATGAATTCCAAGGCTAATAGCTCAAGTCAGCTTAAGCTGACTGGAAGATTTTTAACGATTCTGGGAATACTAGACACAGTAAATTGCATCAAAAACAGCACATACATGGCTCTGTGGCGACTTTACTATCATCTTGTTTGGGCGACAAAAGAGCGACAGCCACTAATTACCCCTGAACGCGAAACCCAACTTTATAGTTACATCATTGGCAAAGCCGATGCACTTGGTAGCATTATCCATGCTGTGGGCGGAATAGAAAACCACATCCATTTAGTGGCTTCTATACCACCGAGACTTTCTATCTCTGATTTTGTCCAAAATCTTAAAGGCAGTAGCGCTCATCATCTCAATCATCTCTCGCCCTCACAAGATTTGTTTGGCTGGCAACGCGGATATGGGGTTTTTTCAATGGGAAGCAAACAACTTGAGCAAGCTGTTATGTATGTAGAGAATCAAAAAGCGCATCATTTTAATGGAACTACAATTTCGTCTTTGGAACGGCATAATCATGAAGATGATAGGCCAAAACTCACGCAGCTAAACCAATGAATTCCATTAATCTTCACGTTCATTAAACCCTAGTCAGCTTAAGCTGACTTGAGCTATGAGCCTCAGAATTCATTCTGAGGCGGACTTGTTGTCAAGCCAATATTCCGCAATTATTCAAATACATAATTTCCAATCTCGCGCCGGAACCATCACCTGCCATCAGCCAATATTCCGCAATTATTCAAATACGTAATTTCCAATCTAGCGTCTAAACCATCACCCGCCATCAGCCAATATTCCGCAATTATTCAAATACATAATTTCCAATCTCGCGTCTAAACCATCACCTGCCATCAGCCAATATTCCGCAATTATTCAAATACATAATTTCCAATCTAGCGTCTAAACCATCACCCGCCATCAGCCAATATTCCGCAATTATTCAAATACGTAATTTCCAATCTAGCGTCTAAACCATCACCCGCCATAGGTTAGAAACCCACGGCTAATAGCGAAAGTCATCTCAAAGATGACTAAAGAAAAGTTAAAGAAATTAAAGGTTAATTGAAAACACAAAAAACCCCGACTTGATAGCCGAGGTAGATGGGAGAAGTCCAAATGTCGATTAATATACCGATGCCGAAATCTTTTTTCTTAGCAAATACCAGCTAGATAGTTAAGTTTAGTCTTTGCTAAGTTATGTAAATAAATTTAACAGAAATATTACAAATAGTCAACTAGACTTGACAAAAAAAGACTTATATAATTTATAAGAACTACTTATCAGGGACAGTATGGGATTATTTTTAAAGGTGTGGTGAGTGAAGTAGGGAAAATAAAACAGTTGCTGGCTAAGATAGTGAGATGAAAATGAGAAGCGATGGCTGTAGAGAGGACAAAACTCAGCGATTAGCTGCATAAATCAGGGTAGTTGGAATTAAGCCAAAGATTTGAGAAGCTAGCTACTAGATCACCAAAGTCTTTACAATTCCTTTGTTACCTGAAAAAGTATTTATCGACCTATGACGAATCAAGCTCCTATCCCGGTTATTGTCAACGGTGCTGCTGGTAAAATGGGCCGTGAGGTGATTAAGGCGGTGGCGCAAGCGCCAGACTTAAACCTAGTGGGTGCAATTGACCACAGTTTAGAACATCAAGATAAAGATGCTGGAGAGTTGGCGGGTTTAAGCGAACCCCTGGAAGTGCCGATTACCAATCAATTAGAACCGATGTTGGGGTATGTGGCTGGCGACAGACAGTCACCTCCAGGAGTGATTGTAGACTTTACCCATCCCGATTCAGTTTATGACAATATTCGTAGTGCGATCGCCTACGGTATTCGTCCAGTCGTTGGCACCACTGGGTTAAATCCAGAACAAATTCAAGACTTGGCAGACTTTGCCGACAAAGCTAGCACTGGTTGTCTAATTATTCCTAATTTTTCCATTGGTATGGTGCTATTGCAACAAGCCGCGATCGCAGCCTCAAAATATTTTGACCATGTAGAAATTATCGAACTGCATCACAACCAAAAAGCTGATGCACCCAGTGGTACCGCCATTCAAACGGCGCAGTTACTAGGAGAATTGGGTAAAACTTTTAACCCTGCTCTTGTAGAAGAAACGGAGAAATTAGCAGGAGCCAGGGGTAGTATAGCAGATGAAGGGATTAGAATTCATAGCGTGCGCTTGCCAGGGTTGATTGCCCATCAAGAAGTTATTTTTGGCGCAGCAGGACAGATTTATACTTTACGACATGATACGAGCGATCGCGCTTGTTATATGCCAGGAGTGCTACTAGCGATTCGCAAAGTCTTAGCGTTAAAGTCGTTAGTATATGGATTAGAAAAAATACTTTAAACTTTAACACTCAGCACTAATGTTAGTACCACTGACTCGCCAGAAATTTGAACAAGTTGTCCCCCTAATTGCCACTGGTTTGCAGTATAAGTACTACTGGGGTAAGTTCTCAAATTTTTTGCAACGGCTATTAATTTCTGTAGTTGCCGTAGTTGCTATTTTGCTTGTAACATTCGTTTTCAAGCTTGAATTTGCTTCAATAGTATTTGTGCTAGGGGTAGTTAGCGCTTTTTTTTGGCTGTGGTATCCAGTATTTCAAGCAAGTATGCGGAATTTGCAATGCCGCCGTTATAAGTATGGCGGCTTTTTCCGTGGTCGAGTGCTAGATTGGTGGATTACAGACCAGTTGATGGGTAAAACCGAAACAGTCAACAGCAAAGGCGAATTGGTAATTGTAGAAAATCGAGAAAAACAGATTAACTTAGAGGTGGGTGATGAAACAGGATTTAGCATTGAGTTTGTAGCACCATTACGTCCTGCCCACAAAATTATTACTCGCGGTCAAATTGCCGAAATGGTAGTGATGTCAAATCGCGCAGATTTGAGCAGTATTGAACAATTCAGCGATATATACTTTCCTAGCCGTGACCTGTGGGTTAGCGATTATCCTTATTTACGGCGAGATTTCTTTAACGAAGTTGGTCGCCGCTTGCGTGAAGACCAACAACAAAAGCCGCGTCGGCGACGTCGTAGCACAGAAGACTAAACTAGTCCGCAATCAAGCATATTTACGAACGGGAACATCCTACTTTGATGAGTTTCCCCTTCAAACGATAGGTCACTGACCCACAAACAAAACCTGCCGACTTAGGTTCTACATAAACCCGCGTTGGCGGATTTTGTTTATCTAGCCGCGATTTCCAATCGCCAGATATTTTTTCTAGAGTAGGATAATTTCTTAAAAACTGTGAGTCTGCAATAATATCGTGAGTCCCCTTAACACTTACCTTAGAATTGTTGAGGTAAATATTATAGTCATAAACAACGTTTTCATTTTTATAATTACTGTTAGTAATCTTGCCAGGAAAAGCATAAAAAATGTTTCTTAAAATTTTCACATCAGATGACTTATTAGCAAAGATTTGTCCCTCGTTAATTTCTGGACTCTGATTATTTAAAACAGCAGTGTTATTTACAATATCAATATGATCGCTTAAAAATGTATGAATACCTGAACCACCATTATTAAATGTAAGATTGTTTCCAATTAAAGTACGTCCTTTATATGCACCAAATTTGGAGTTGTCATTATGATTATTTCTTGAAGTATCAATAATAATGCCATTACCGTCTGTAATCCTTCCGACTTCAATCCAAGGAATGTACATGCGATTGTTGTAGGTCTTGTTGTTGGTCACGAACATTTTGTATCCTTGGTTGTTGTCAAAATTCCAATTGCTCAACATCGAAATTCCACTGCAACCATAAACGCTGTACCAAGCATTATCGAACACCACATTATTATCTACTGTTACATAGTCCGATTGAATCGCTGAAATGCCTGCTCCTCCACACCCATGTACCTTGTTGTTGACAATACGTATATGGTGAGTATGACCATTTTTTCGCCCATCGACGCTGATGCAGTTTCCATTTGTCAGAGGGTTTAATTTGTTAGTTTTCTCACTCATAGCGTAATCAAGAGTTACATTGGCATTGTTCCCTATCACCTCAAGCCCGTTTATTTCAATATATGACGCTCCATTGTGAATTAAAATTCCATTCCATCCATTGTGCTGAATTTTCGGACTGTGGCCAGGATATGCTTTAAACTTAATCCATGCATTTGCTTTTCCAGAGCGAGTAATAGATACTACCTGCCCATTCGGGCTTGCATTCGTATAGACTCCATTCATAATAAGTACAGTGTCCCCAGGATTAGTCAGGTTTGCTGCCTTTTGAATGGTCTGAAAGGGGGATGAGGAAGAAATTCCACTATTGTTGTCGTTTCCAGTACCGCTAACATAGTATGTTTTCGCAGTCTCGTTAGTGCTGATTAGCTTGCTACTGGATACAAGCTTTTGTTGACCATCAGTGGATACCTGACGAACCTTTTGAGTTAAAAATACTTTTATCTTTCCTCCCTGTGCCAAAAGAATTAATACCAGGGGGATTGTCAGAAATGCGATTAAACGAAAGCGTTGAGTTCCCACAAGAAAAAGCTCCTTGCTCGGCACTAATTAACAAAAATATTGGGATATTGAGTATTTTAAAATAGTATTTGCCCTAAAGAGTCAGATAGAGCCAAATTCCTAACTCCCGCGATTTCCATCTTGTCCATAGGCTTGCCAAGCTAAGTCTACCAATCCATCAACGATCGCAGCTGCTACAACTGCATTACCTTTGCGACTATCAATTGTGATGTTAGGCACTAGCGAGTCTTGTAAGCGCCTCTTCGCTTCATCAACATCGACAAATCCCACTGGAGTCGCAATTATCAAAGCAGGTCTAATTTCCTCAGCTTCAATTAAATCCACCAGTGCTGTTAGTGCTGTTTGAGCTTGTCCCACCACAAAAATGCCTTCTGGATAACGCCTTGCTAAGGTTTCTATTCCCCATGCTGTCCGAGTTTTTTCTTTTTGAGGACGTGTCAGAGCTTCCATGCTGCAATACAGGGGATTAGCAAAGGTGTTTTGAATCTCGTAGGCAATACCTACTTGCACCATTGGTACATCTACCACAATTGTGGTACGCGCGGCTAGTGCTGCTGCTCCTGCTTGCAAGGCCCGCTCAGAGAAACGAATCAAAGACTTATACTCAAAGTCAGCCGTAGAGTATATTACCCGACGCACAATCTCATACTCTGCCGGTGAAAAGACATGATTTTCAATTTCACTATCAATGATTGCTAAACTTTGAGCATCAGTTAGGTGCCATTCCATTTTTGTTGAGCTTCTCAAATATTAGCTTTCAGCTTATCAGCTTCAGAGAGTGAGTAGTTAGGAGTTAGGAGTTATAAGTTAAGTAAAAACTCCTAACTCAGTACTCATAACTCATTACTGGAAGAAGGCCGACTGAAAACAGGAGATAGGTAGGCAACCAACACGCCAATAAGAAATCCAGAGATATTGCGAACTAGAGGTAACCAGTCGCTTGTGCGTGTCACTACTGGCCCAATGCCAAAGGCAAGAAACAAGATTCCCCACAAAGGTGAGAAAATTAAAGCCCATTGCCAAGCGAAAATTTGTCCTTTCTCGCGGGGTTGGGCTGCAAATCCACAAATAACCCCACCAATAATTGAGGTAATCAAGGTGAGAATCCACTGCTCTCGGGGCAGTCCGGGGACAACATTGCAACCACCTTTGAGCAAACAGCCTTTAACTGATTCTAAAGCTTGCAGAATGGCTTGGTCTTCGCCTTGTTCCCGGACAAAGTACAAGTTACCGAAGCGGGTTTGTAGTTCTATCCAGAATGTCCGGGGTAAAAGTTCATAAACAGCATCGCCGACGCTAAAACTGAGGATGTTACCGCCACGAGAATCGGCAACTAAAAGAATGCTTTTGTCATCCAAACCCCAATATTTTATAACTGCCCGACCTGGGGTGCGATCGTATTGGGTCAATACTCGCAGTTTCCAGCCCGTATCAACTTCAAACTGCTCTAAATCTTTGACAAGCTTTTCTTCTTGCAGCACAGGAAGAGATTTTGCTAAGTCTACAACTGGGGTAAAGGTGCTAGGAAGTAAGTCAGGATTGTCATAAGCCAGTGCTGGGGGAGAATGCATCACCCAAATTGACCCAGCCAAAAAAAATACTGCAATGGATACCAGAATTCGTCGCCAAAAACAAGATTGCATGGACGTTTTTATACAAATATCAACGGTAAAAGCGAACAAGTTGTTTTAAAAGAGTACTAGAAAAATGATAGTTCTTTACACTTGTTTACTTTACTCTAATCTAAGGGATCAAAGCAAAACGTTTTTAGGAATAGGGCATTGGAAGGGAATTTAAAGCACATAGAAAGATTTTTGTCAATCAGCAAAAATACTCAAAATTGACTAAACCATAGTGGAGTTCGACATACAATAAAAGCAGAACAATTAGAGGTGAGAGATGACTAATACCAATTCTGTATGAAGATGCGCTAAACCATATTTAAGTACAAGAAAGAAAAACGAACCGCAAAGTCCGCAAAGAACACAAAGAAAGA
>NZ_JBALFF010000106.1:0-49344 GCF_036916975.1 Nostoc sp. | reverse complement strand
GAGAACCGTAGTTTTTGCCCTCACCCTAAATCCCTCTCCCAAGTCTGGGAGAGGGACTTTGAAAACGTCACATTTTAGAATGAAATAGCCCTGATCCAACTTGAGTCTTGCTAAGTACACTAAAAACCAAAACTTGATCTGTTAATATTTCATTCAGCTTGGCTTTTCAAAAATAAAATATATAGACAAAAGTGGGTATATTACCCCACCACAAGATTAGATAAATTATTTTTTACCCCTGCAATACAAACAGGTACTTGATTTTTATTTCGTTTATTGCGTTTGTGTAATATAATTAAAATAAAATAGCAAGCTAATCCTCCTATGAATACCTTCTTGTATAACCAAAATCTGCCTACTGATTCGAGTGTGATTACAGAAGGCGAAGCTGAGGCTATAAAGCAACTTGAAAGCATACTTAATCAGGAAAATAGTCAACTGAAATTAGTCGCCGCAAACGACGAAAAAATGACTATTCCTGATTCTGTCCGTCGTGTATTACGTCAAGTAGTGCAAGCAATGGCATTAGGTAAAAATGTATCTATAGTTACATATAACCCAGAACTGACAACACAACAAGCGGCTGATTTGTTGAATGTATCACGTCCTTATCTGATTAAATTATTAGAGCAGGGTGAGCTTCCTTACATTCTGGTAGGAACTCATAGACGGATGAAATTTGAGGATTTAATCAAATATAAACAGGAAAGGGATACGAAACGTAGACAATTGCTAGATGAATTAATAGCTGAAAGCCAAGAGTTAGGATTTTATGAGTAGCGTGTTCTCATTATTTACTGAGTATTATGTATCGTGCTGTGCTAGATTCTTGTGTACTGTTCCCTATGTACTTGCGAGATACGCTATTGTGTATGTCTGAGGCTAGGTTATATGTACCACATTGGTCGCAAGAAATACTTGATGGCGCAACTCGTAATCTAGTAAATACAAGTAGACTCACAACTACCCAAGCTATGAGGCTGGAAGCGAGAATTAAAGATGCCTTTCCCACAGCACTAATCGTAGTTTCTGATAGTATTGTTCAATTAATGACAAATCACCCTAACGATCGCCATGTTTTGGCTGCTGCTGTGGTAGCTAAGGCTAATATAATTGTCACCTCAAATCTGAAGATTTTCCAGATCAGGATTTGACACCTTGGCAAATCAAAGCCAAATCTCCTGATGAGTTTTTAACTGAATTATATAATCTCTATCCGCAACAAGTGATTGGCGTATTACAACGACAGTCTCAAAGTCTCAAAAAGTCACCCATGAGTTTTTTTGAACTTTTAGAATTACTCATAGGACTTACGCAAAATTATGGAAAAACGAACCGCAAAGGACGCAAAGGACACGAAGTAATAAGAGTTTGAGGAGTTTTTGCGTAAGTCCTAACTCAGTAGAGAAGCACCAAGATTTACAAGCAATATTAAATCCCAAACTTGATAACCTAATCTGAACCACTAAATGTTACATCTAGTATCATTGAATGGGGAAAAACCAAGGTGAAAGCACAGGTATTTAGAGGCGTTAATCAACTCTCTTACGAAGATATCCCAGTTCCAACCCTAGAACCAGATGAAGTGCTGGTACAGGTGCGGGTTGTGGGGTTGTGTCAGTCAGATATTAAAAAAATTCGTTATCCACTTTATGAACCGCCGCGCATTTTTGGACATGAAACTGCCGGCACGATCGCAGCACTAGGCAATAATGTCAAAGGTTGGCAAGTTGGACAACGGGTAGCAGTGATGCACCACATCCCCTGTATGCGTTGCGCCTACTGCCTAAATGATAATTTTTCCATGTGCGATGTCTACAAAAACATCTCCACAACCGCAGGCTTTAACGCCAGTGGCGGCGGTTTTGCCGATTATGTCAAGGTTCCCGGACATATTGTCCAAAATGGCGGGCTAATTCCGATCCCGGATAATATCAGTTTTGAAGAAGCGAGTTTTGTAGAACCAACTAACTGCTGCTTGAAAGCTGTGAAAAAAGCCCAAATTGCCCCAGGACAAACTGTGTTAGTTACTGGTGCTGGGCCTATTGGGTTAATGTTTATCATGTTGGTGAAGTATTTTGGAGCAAAAGCGATCGCTACCGATTTACTACCCTCTAGAATTGAAAAAGCCTTGAGTGTCGGTGCAGAGGCGGCTTTTGATGCTCGCGATCCCGATTTACCAGCAAAAATTTCTGCGCTAACTGGTGGACTGGGTGTTGATATTACCCTGCTGGCTGTTCCTAGCGAGAAAGCTTTCTTTCAAGCACTTGATAGTACCCGCAAAGGTGGCAAAATATTATTTTTCGCGGAATTCCCCGATGAGGTGGAAATTCCGATTAATCCCAATATCCTCTACCGTCGAGAAATTGACTTGATAGGGAGTTATAGCTCATCTTATCGGCTTCAGAGTCTATCAGCGGATATTGTATTTAATCAGCGAATTGACGTACAAGCGTTGATTAGCGATCGCTATCCATTAAAAGATTTATCAGCAGCTGTGGAAGTTGCGATCGCACCCACACCGGATACTTATAAAATCTTAATTTATCCATAAAAGGGGGATGAGGGGGAATTATTCAAGTCTCCCCCTGCTCCCTCATCTCCCCCTGCTAACCCAAACAAAATGCTTATTACCCTAGTTGCAGTCGCCCTACTAGCCTTCTACGTCGCCTGGAATCTCGGAGCAAATGATGTTGCTAACGCGATGGGAACTTCTGTAGGTTCCAAAGCCGTTACCCTCAAACAAGCATTAATAATTGCTGGGATATTAGAGTTTACGGGTGCTGTGTTGTTTGGACATGAGGTAACGGAAACTCTCGCAACGAAAATTGCCAATCCCGCTTTATTCGCTGCTACACCCCAAATATTCGTTGTTGGGATGGTAACGGTGCTAATTTCTTGTGGTGTGTGGTTGCAAATTGCCACATCACGCGGTTTACCTGTATCCTCAAGTCATGCGGTTGTTGGTGCGATCGCTGGATTTAGTTGGGTAGCTTTAGGAGTAGGTGCAATTGATTGGTCATCAATAGGCTTGATTACTATTGGCTGGGTTTTAACGCCATTAATTAGTGGTGCGATCGCTGCTTTATTCTACAGTCAAATCAAGCACTGGATTTTAGATCAACCCAATCAGCTAGTGCAGTTACAAGAATGGATTCCCTGGTTGACTACTCTACTGCTAGGTGTATTTGGCGTAATTGTATTACCATCACTAACTCAACCGCTAACCAATTTTGTAATTGAGCTTGGTTTCAACATCCCCGCTCACGACATCCCACTGTTAACCGGTGCAGTAGCAGCAGTTGGACTCACAATCATTAGTTGGCGACAATTGGCAGATTTAGGGGAAATCGAGGAAAAATTTCCACCCCAGACTCAGGAATTACCATCAATCCAAAATCCTGTAGAAAGATTATTCGCCCGCTTCCAACTACTAAGTGCTTGCTTTGTCGCCTTTGCTCATGGTTCTAATGATGTGGGAAATGCGATCGCTCCTTTAGCTGCGATCGTCTACATCAATCGCACTGGTAGCGTACCTACAGATAGTATCACCATCCCCATTTGGATTTTAATCCTTGGTGGTGCTGGTATTGTTGGTGGTTTAGCTGTCTGGGGTAAAAAAGTCATCGCCACTATTGGCGAAAACATTATTGCCTTGCAACCTAGTAGTGGATTTTGTGCCGAACTTGCTACTGCTACCACCATCCTCATCGCCTCCCGATTAGGTTTACCAGTCTCCACCTCTCACGCTCTCGTCGGCGGTGTAGTTGGTATTGGACTAGTGCAAAATATCAAGTCGATTAAGTTTCAAACACTAAAAGGCATTGCCGCCGCATGGCTAATTACAATCCCCCTGAGTGCTGTCCTTAGCGCTGCCATCTTTAGCATCGCCCGGATTTTATTTCTCTAAGAATTATTAAGTAGATAAGTAGGTAGGCAAGATAAAACCAAACTATGTAATGAAAAGTAAAATCTCTGTATTTGGCTCGTAGTTGCGCTTTAGCGCTAAAGCGCAACTACGAGCAAGTGATGATTATTTGCGCCCATTTACTTAGTCGTAATTAAATAATTCGTAATTCGTAATAGAGCCTCCGGCACGCTGCGCGAACGTAATTCGTAATTCGTAAATTTTGTTTTGTAATGAAGAGTGCTGTTGTGGGGACGGTTTCCGACTCGCATTACAACGTGCGATTTAACCCCAATCGCATTACTTGCTTTTTTATTTAACCGGGGGACTTCAACCCACGGACATCTGTTAAGTATAAGAGCAAACCTCACCCTGCCTGCGCCTTCCCTCTCTTTAATAAGGAGAGGGATTGAGGGTGAGGTTTTATATTTAATTTGACCCACTTACTTAATATTTTCCTAACTTTTTGCTCTATTGCATCTACTCAAAGCAGAACCTCGACTGCAACAACGCCAAAAAAGGGGAGCATCCCGTCAGGTGCAAAAACCTTGATAGTCCTCATCTTCTAACCCCGAATCCCAAATGATGGGATTCGGGAAACTAGAATTATGTCTCCCCTCTCCCATATACGGGAGAGGGGCTGGGGGTGAGGGAAAATATTTAAGCCAAAATTGGGATGCTGCCCAAAAAAGCCTATTTTTGCAGAACTGCTGCTCATTCATTAGAATGTTGTGCAGGGGATAGCGTAACTTTGAATTTCCACAAAAAGATAATTCAATCTCAATTTAGAGATATAAACTGTCACACAAGTTACATTCCACACGAATTTACAGTTAATTTCGCAAGTCAGACAATTTTGTGGCAATAACGCACCCATCTGCAAGTCTTTGACAATTACTATTGGTAGCAAAACAACAAATATTTATTTGCAGCGAGATTTATTTAAAAGTAAAAATCTCATTAGCAAATAGTTGATCTAAATTAAACTGACCAAAACAAAAAAGGTTCGAGTTCAAGCGGCTTACAGCCATACGGACAATTCAAAATCTAAAATCGAATCACAAAATACTTGTCAATGCTCAAGAAAATACTGTGTATCAAGCAGTAGGACAAATTTAATGTTTTGCCAAGTTGTGTTCAGTATGACAGAATTACGTTGAAATGCGGAAGTGCTGTTAAAATTTTTAATTTATCTGACAAAATACAAGAATTAGTATGAGCGCCAATAAAGTGTACCAGAAGCAGCTTTATCGTCAAGGTGTTAGAGGTTAGAAGCTAATGGGGCGATTCGAGAAGCAACCAGAAAACCCGAGAGTCAGAGGCGAGCTATCCAGAGCAGCAGAAAATGCTCTTTGGGCTGTAGTTGAAGACTTAGAAAATCTTCAGCAGAGTGTCCTCAGAGGATTGCAGGAAGACGTAAAGCGGCTTCAGTCAGAAAAAAATCGGTTATCTGATGACATTCAAAGCTTGCTACAAGAAAAAGAGCATTTACAACAAGTGCGCCAAATTACTGAGCAGCAAGTGTTAATTCGGCAACTGGCAGAAGTTCTGGCAAAGCATATATCTTCACAACTGCAATCCTCTTTAGCAACTTTAGCTAACCAAACCGTAGAGGGCAAGTCTTACGATCAAGCTGCGCTTAAGTCGGCTGAAGTAAGCAGCAATGTAGTAGGTGAAATTAATGAAAAAGTCGAACACATGTTTGACAGCTTGGATGATACCGTTACTGTTACCTTTAACTCGCTGCAACAGGAACTGAAGAACTATCAAAGTAATCTTTCCCAACAGTTGTCACGGATGTACAGCCAGCAGCAGCAAGGGGAAACGATTTTGGCGGAGTTTGTTAATCGCCTGCATGGAGAACTAGAAAAAACTATAGAAGTTGCTTCACGCAAACCAGCAACAGCAGGTACACCTACTGTTTTACAATTTACCGAGCCAGAAAAAAATAGTTCTTTTGAGACATCCCCGCCACAGGTTGGCGAAGCAGTAAAAAATTCCCCTGAGCCAATTTCCCCCATTGCTAATAAATTTTCACCAAAGGACACGACATCAGAGCCGACTGTTGTTAAAGAAAACGGCGCAAACCCAATTTCTGCCCCTAGCAAAGACTTGTCCCAAAGGGAAACAACATCACAGCAGCCGGTTCTTAGAGAAAACGTCGCTAACATAATTTCTATCACCACTAAAGACTCGTCCCAAAAGGAAACGACATCAGAGCCGACTGTTGTTAGAGAAAACGGCGTAAACCCAATTTCTGTCCCCAACAAAGACTCTTCCCAAAAGGAAACGACATCAGAGCCGACTGTTGTTAGAGAAAACGGCGCAAACCCAATTTCTGTCCCCAACAAAGACTCCTCGCAAACGGAAACTAAATCAGAGCCAACCGTTGTTAAAGAAAACGCCGCCAACCTAATTTCTGTTCCCAGCCAAGACTTGTCCCTAACGGAAACTAAATCAGAGCCGAATCCTGCTGAACCAATTTCTGTCCTCAATAAAGACTTATCGGAAAACGAAACGACATCAGAACCCCCGACTGTATCTGTACCACAGCCGGAAGCAATACAACCTTCACGAAGGAGAAACGCTGCTGAATCCATTTCTCTCCTTCGCAGGAATGTGTCACAGAGCAAAGTTAAATCCCCGCCTTCTACTGCGGTAGAGCCGCAGCCAGAAGCAAAACCTCCACAACCCCGATCGCGCAATTCCTCTGGTGTATCGTCGCTCCAAATCGGTTTATTGTTGATTGTCTTATCCGCAGTGCTATCGTCGCTTTACAACGTAGCCATCAAGATAATTTTCCATGAAGGTTCCCAGATTTTTGGAGTATTAGAGGTAGAACGCTTGCTGCCGCCGACTTTGGGTAATACTTTCTTAATTTTGACCCTACGGTTTATGGTAGTAGTACCACTGCTGGTATTGTTATCTCCGATACTACACCCAACTTTATGGCAAGACTTAGAAAACTTGGCCGCTTCGGTTAGAGGAAATCCCACACCTGCTAATGCAGCTACCAAGCAGATTTTGCTGTTGTCAGTTGTGAGCGGCTGCTTTTTGTTTTTGTCTCAGGTTCTCATATACATTGCGATCGCTCAAGTCACAACTGGAATGGCGATCGCACTGTTCTTTATCTATCCGATGGTTAGTGGTTTATTGTCGTGGTTTCTGTTCCGCGATCGCCCTACCACATTTCGCATCAGTGCGATCGCCGCGATTTGCTGCGGTGAATTGTTGGTTTTGGGAGGTTCTCCCAGCCCAGGTATAGGTAATATTTCAATGGGAAGTAGCGCCGCCATTCTTTCCGGGGTTGCTTTTGCAGCCTATATAATTTTGACGCGGGTTTGTGCTAGCAAACTGCATCCCGTGACTTTTACTTTGATTAACTTCGCCACCATGTTGCTGTTGAGCTTTATCTGCTTGATGCTACCTTTACCAAGCGATTGGAACTTGGTAGTTGATCCCTCTAAGATGCTGGAACTGGTTTTAAGTGCATTTATTTTGGGTGTGTTGACTCTTGCGGGCTATTTGCTAAATAATGTTGGTATTAGTAAACTAGGTGGCTCGCGATCGGCACTCATCGGTGGTACCATCCCAGTTTTAACCGTGATTTTCGCTGGATTAATCATTCAAGAAAATTTGGATATTGTGCAAATTCTGGGAGTGTTGTTAGTAACCTTTGGCGCGGCTGCTTTCAGCTTTGAAACAATGCGAAATCAGGTTAAACCCTCTAGCCCCACCAATTAAATGACGATTTCAATCAGTTTAAGTGTGGTGGGAGGTAAAGTAGCTCCCATCACTCTGGGCATCAATCCTGACGCAAATACGCCTACATCTGTGACAAAACTTGATCCTCGGCTTCGTAAAAGTTGCCGGGGATCTCTGTTTTTACGAATAATTGACGACTGCTGTATAGGTGGAGATAACACTTAATACATGAGTCAGCAGTAATCAGAATAACTTGACTAGTAATATATTTTTAGAGATTTAGCCTGATACAGGTAGAGAAAACACGTATATATAAGCAGTATGAGTAGTACTGACTCAAGCAATTAAGCACGAGTGCCTTGCTCAAGCACGAGATTAGCAAGGAGTTAAGACCATTGCAGCCCGTTTTGGAACTAAGAGATCAAGAACTAGCAGAAGTATTTAGAGTAACCCGGTTTTTAAGCATGGTACACTCACTAAGTGGGCAAGAATAAATTAAACTATGTTAAGTAATGTAAAATTACTTAAATTAACTTTTAGTAGACCTTCAGACCTTAAAATAGGGCTAGAGGCGCTTACTAGAAACCTTTAATTATTCAGACCCACTTCCTTATTGTGTTTGGTGAGATGAAAGATTTATTTCTGTCAGTCTGTACTAGTGAATTTGGTCTGCGATCGCTCAGATACCTATAAAAAGAAGCTTATATCGTCGCTTGCTGCGGATTCTCTTCTTTTTATTTACATAATTCAACATCCGTCAAATATATAAAACAGGGAGTAAAAAATATACTTAAAAGTAGCCAATGAATTAGTTAAATCATAAAAAATTAAAATTATTTCATGAAAAAAATATCTAAATAATCATGAAATAAAATCCACTATGTTTTATTATATATTGGGCTAATAACTAATCATTCGGCTATTAGCATGATAAGCAAAGCCTAATAGCTATGCGATTAATTCAGACTCAATCAAGGGTTTCTGTGTAAAATTATCAACATAAAAAGATAATTATGAATTGAATTTAGGAGGAAAATAAAATATTATAGAACCTTGATTTAACAAAGATATAAAAGATTTAAATAAGCATTATTTATAAATTTTAAAACACATAAATTTATGACAAAATTAAAAAATAATGATATAATAAGGAGCGATATGTGAAAAAACAACAGGTATTTTGTAAATTGGAATTAATTGTACTTGATGTCTACTATCTTCCCTCAAGCCAACGGCTTAGACGGGTGAGACATCACATGAGGTTGTAAACAAGATGATAGTTTGCAACGAGCCGTGTGGCTCAACCTCTGAATGTTTCTACACCTGGTCAGCGATTTCTTTTTAGATCAGTCCCAATTATTTCTAGTCATTTGTGTGGTAAAAATAATTCGCTAAAGCTGAATAAAAACCATCTTTTTGGAGTAACAGATATCCCAGATGAACCGCGCCAACTAGTTTTTACTCCGAGTCGGCATAGTGCCATAATTAAGGTGTAAATAGCTTGACGTTGTTACTCTTGCAAGATGAGAAAGACCCCAGAGAACTTAAAAGCTTTGTAAATTACTTGCAACACAGTTGACTTTTGGGATTTAAACCGTCGTCAAGCTCGACTTGGTGATATCTCTAATTTTTTGGTTAGATAGTCCAGACAGTTATAGCAACCATAACTAAATCTGCCTGAATACCAGAAAATATGTGAAAATGGTAGTTTGGACTACCACGGATTTCATAGTTATCGCATACTAATATAGTCTGAAGTGAAAACATCGCCTTCAGCCAGGTGTATACTACCTATTTTCAATCCATTAAAAATTGTGTAAACGTGCTATTGAATTGTCTGTAATATGAGTAACGACATAGATCTGATCAAACGTCTTGACCCCAGTGCGATGGATCAGATCATGCTTTATCTGGCTTTTAGTGCCATGCGGACGAGTGGGCACAGGCATGGGGCATTTTTAGACGCAGCTGCAACAGCAGCAAAGTGTGCAATTTACATGACCTATCTAGAGCAGGGGCAAAACCTGCGGATGACAGGGCATTTGCACCACCTAGAGCCGAAACGGGTAAAAATTATTGTAGAAGAAGTCAGACAGGCGCTAACAGAAGGCAAACTGTTAAAGATGCTGGGTTCTCAAGAACCGCGCTATTTAATTCAATTGCCTTATGTCTGGCTAGAAAAGTATCCTTGGCAACCGGGGCGATCGCGCGTTCCTGGTACGAATCTGACAAGTGAAGAAAAAAGACAAATTGAGCAAAAACTGCCAAGTAATTTACCTGATGCCCAGTTAGTTAGCTCCTTTGAGTTTCTGGATTTGATTGAGTTTTTGCACAAGCGATCGCAAGAAGACTTGCCACCCGAACACCAAATGCCTTTGAGTGAAGCCTTGGGTGAGCATATCAAGCGCCGTCTGCTCTACTCAGGAACGGTAACACGCATTGATTCTCCTTGGGGAATGCCCTTCTATGCTCTTACCCGTCCTTTTTATGCCCCCGCAGACGATCAAGAACGCACTTACATCATGGTAGAAGATACCGCTCGGTATTTCCGCATGATGAAAAATTGGGCAGAACGGCGGCGCAATGCCATGCGCCTGCTAGAAGAACTTGATATCCTCCCAGAAAAAATGGAGCAAGCTATGGAAGAATTGGATGAAGTTATCCGTGCCTGGGCAGATAAATATCACCAAGATGGAGGTATTCCAGTAATTTTACAAACAGTTTTTGGTCAAAGAGAAGACTAGTACAATACGGCAAAAATCAAAAGTCAATCTTGAGCCAGTACGCCCTTGCAGTGCCGACTTCTTTGCTCTTAGCCTTAAGTCAGGGTAGCAACTGGCTCTCAACAGTCACCTATGCTTTAATTTTGGGCTTTCTGGCTGTAATAAAATCGTGGTTTATTTGGGTGTCTACTCTACTAGTAGCACTACGCCAAATTCAAAAAGCTTACTTTCTAAGCTTTTCACTGATTTTATCCGTTGCTTAAAAGTAGCGAGATACTTGGTATATTTACAGTGTAACACTGTACTAGTAATTTTAGTACGAAAGTCACCAAATCGCTTGTGACTTTTGTCTTGTAAGTGTTTACTTTGCTTGACATACCTTCTTATCTTAAAAGACCGAGGATTCCTTGACGCTTCATCGAAACTCGCTACTAAGTAGTCTTACATTCTCTCCACGTCCGAAAAGAAGTCTCCCAATGCTTTATGGCGAGTTAGCTTATTGTAGCAAAATCTCGGAAAAAGCCGTCCTTTATGACAGGGTTTTAGACCGATCTCTCTGATAATTTCCAAGCAGAGGGCAATTATGGTTTTATATAGATATTTTTGCTTCTGCAAGTTTATTTGTGGAACAGCTTATCCATCAATTTAAAATTGACAAATCAGTAGGGTGGATATTATAATATTCACCCTACTAATTAACCTGTATTTTCAGTCAATTACAAAGGATTGTAATTAATTCGCCCTACCGAGTTACCTTGGAAGAATCGGTTGCGTTGGAATAATCGGTTGTGTTGGAAGAAACGGTTGCGTTGGAACAACCTGTTGCGTTGGAACACTTGGTTGTGTTGGAAATGGGGTAGTCTCTAAACTTGGACTTGAACCGGCAGGTATTATAGTTGACGGTGTAGACGAAGATGAAGCACCGATAACACTATCATCAGCACTGATACAAGTATCTAACGCCTGTGTAGCGGGAAAGTCGATTTGACTACGCAAGCCAACCACACACTGCCCAAAGCGCACGGGTAACAAACTGCGTCCACAGTAATCTAGAACTGCCGGATTAACTGCTTCTTTGGTACTTAAGCTGACGCCAACTACACAGGTAGCTAACTCCTCAGGACGACGGGCCCTCGCACAAGAATAAAGCGCATCTGTCGCGGCAATTTGGGTTCCCTTCTCAATTTTTACCACGCAAGCAGCCAAATCCCTTGGACGCAGTGCTGCTGCACAACCAAGTGATGCCGCTCCTGCCGTTACACCCACTTTTAGGAGGCGACCCGCACAGACACTATAATCATTGTTGTAGGAAGCAGCGATCGCTGTATTGGGTAAGATCGTTGCCAAGCATCCAGTTATAGCCAAAACTGATACTGTTAAAATCCTGGAGGTGGAACTGGCTTGTTTGTTCTTACCTCTATTAACCGCTTTGTTGCTCATTAACGTTGCCATTCTCCAAACACCCAAAGTTATGCTAACTCAAATATCTTAAAAATCCTCTGTAATTAAAGAATTTCGACAGTAGCAAGGTATAGACATAATTAATTATGCCGGAAATTGTGTTAATATAACTGTTTGAAAGATAAGTAGGCAACGTAAAAAGTATTTCAGAGTAAGAATACTGCGTAAACCAATCTGATGATTGAGTAGCCTATGAAACTAAATAAACACAAAAAACTTATTGGCAGGAGTACGGCGTGACAGGCCGGAATTCAGGCTTGGCAGCTAGTGTGTCGGTATCGACTTAAAGCAACTGGCGAAAAAGTTGATGACTCTACATTGGTATGATACGTCATACCAAAGCAAGCAGCATCAAAGAACCAAGAATCCTCTGATTATTAATCATGGGAATGTCAAAATGGAATGTTTGGGTAAAGTTTAAACAGGATTAGATTAAGGAAACTCATGTCCCGATATAGAGGGCCACGCCTCAGAATTGTCCGCCGCTTGGGCGACTTACCAGGATTAACTCGTAAAAGCGCCAGACGCGCTTACCCACCTGGTATGCATGGTCAGAACCGCAAGAAGCGCTCTGAGTATGCTATCCGTTTAGAAGAAAAGCAAAAGCTCCGCTTCAACTACGGTTTGACTGAAAAGCAATTGCTGCGCTATGTGCGGAAAGCCAGACGTGTTACTGGTTCTACCGGACAAGTACTGCTGCAATTGCTAGAAATGCGCTTGGATAATACCGTTTTCCGCTTGGGTATAGCCCCGACTATCCCAGGAGCTCGTCAACTGGTAAATCACGGTCACGTAACTGTTAACGGTCGTGTGGTGAATATTGCTAGCTATCAATGCCGTCCTGGTGAAGTAATTGCAGTCAGGGATAGGGCCCAATCACGGAAGTTGGTGGAAGCTAACTTACAATATCCCGGTTTGGCAAACCTCCCCAGTCATTTGGAGTTTGACAAAAATAAGTTGGTTGGTAGAGTCAACAGCGTTATTGAGCGAGAATGGGTGGCACTACAAGTTAATGAACTACTTGTGGTGGAATACTACTCACGACAAGCTTAAACAGTTAGGAGTTAGGAGTTATGAGTTATGAGTTGAAAGACGATAATTCCTAACTCCTCACTTTTAACTCATAACTATTTTCATCCACCAATTTGCGACATGGTGCGGGTATATGTACCTGAAATGCCAGAATCGCGCCCTTTATAGTTAATTTCTGGTTTTATACCGAGTAAATGCCTTACCTGCTCTTGTAATTGAGCAGTGCTGACACCAGAACGCAAAGCAGTTTTTAAATCTATTTGACCAGTTTCGTTTAATAAACAGGGACGCAGCCAGCCATCAGCACTAAGGCGCATCCGGTTACAACGATCGCAAAAACATTCCGACATCTGACTAATAAATCCCAGTGTCCCCTTCGCACCAGGAATTTGAAAGACATCAGCAGGTCCTGCACCACAAACTTGTGATTCTGTCAAGCCCCAGCGATCGCGGATTTGTTGCCGTAACTCAACTGAAGATACCCAACCGCGATCGCCAAACAAATGCACATTACCAATCGGCATAAATTCAATAAATCGAACGTGCCACTGTTTGTCAATTGTCAGGGCAGCTAAATCTAGAACTTCGTGGTCATTAACGCCAGGAATCACCACTACATTCAGCTTCAGTGGGTCAAATCCGACCTGATGGGCAGCTTGAATCCCCTGCCAAACTTGTTGCCAACGAGAACGCCCCTGATTACCGATAATTTGATCAAAAATGTCGGGATCAAGAGAGTCCAGACTAATATTAATTCGTCGCAAACCTGCATTGTAGAGGTTTTGTGCCATCGGAGCCAGCAAAAAACCGTTGGTGGTCATTGAGAGGTCTTGAGTTTGGGGAAGAGTTGCGATCGCACTTATCAAATCCACCACACGCGGACGCAATAAGGGTTCACCTCCAGTCAAACGAAACCGATTAAAGCCGACTGGAATAAATACCTCTTTAATTAAAGTGAGTAGTTCCTCATCAGTCAATAGCTGTTGCTTGAGAATATAATCCAGTTCTACTCCCTCTGGCATACAGTATTGACAACGAAAATTGCAGCGATCAATTAAGCTTATGCGGAGGTAGTCTACCTGATTCATCGTTTTATTTTTATTGTCTCTGATAAATTAAAGACTTTACAAAGGTGGTTTACGCCTTCGTACTATATTTGTTGTAACTCAAGATACCGTACTCTCCCTTAAATGAGAGTCCACAGATTGTGGCATAATAAGCCGATCGCATCCACTCGTTAGTCATCAATCGTGCAAGACACCGACTCCATCAACGACCTTGCTGCTGCTTTACTACAGCCAGCAGATATCAGCTTTGAACTGCCCGATCCAGAAGATGAACAGATTCTAGAGTCAGATTTTCAACAGCAGCTAGAAGTAGCTTGGCAAGTATGCGATCGCTTTGATTTGCAAACTGAAATCTGGCGGGGGCGAATTTTACGGGCTATCCGCGACAGAGAAAAAGTCGGTGGTGACGGACGCGGTACTGGCTTTCTGCGATGGCTAAAAGAACGGGAAATCAGCAAAAGTCAAGCATACTCCTGGATTCAACTGGCGAATAGTGCCGATACACTGATCGAAGACGGTAAGCTTGATCCCGCAACTGTGAACAACTTTAGCAAACGAGCATTTGTTGAAACCTCCAAAGCAGTCCCCGAAGTGCAACAGATGGTGAGTGAAGCCGCCCAAAAAGGCGATCGCATCACCAGGCGCGAAGTCCGTCAACTCAGCGATGAATGGACAGCCATGTCCTCAGATTTATTACCCGAAGCAGTCAAAGAAAAAGCCGCAGATAACACCCTTCCTCCACGCTACATTGCCCCACTGGTGAAGGAAATGGAAAAACTGCCAGAATCGCACCAAAAGTTTATCCAGAAGGAAATAGCTGCTAACCCTGATGTCGATACCCTCAAACAGGTAACTACCGAAGCGCGTAATTTAGCCAAATATCTCAAAGGGGCGGCTCAAGTTCAGGCGCTGACGAAAGAAGATGTTGATATTGAAACAGCCTTAGAAGAAGCGCAAAGAGTCGGCTGTTTGAGCATTGCGGCTGATTTGGTAAATCAAGCGTCGCAGATTGAACAAACGATTGCTAAATTGTACATGACTTGGAAACGAATCAGTAATTTAGCAGATCGATTATATGTAGATACAGGTGCAAGTACACCCAACTTGCGATCGCTCCTCACTTGCTTGGAACCTCTGGGTGGTGAAATCATGGAATTGCAACTTAGTGGTACGACTGAACACACTATACGTCTGCAAATTCAGGAGACGAGTTAAGGAGTGGGGAGTTAGGAGTCAAGAATTATTCTCCCCCTGCTCCTTAACTCTTTTCCCTCACTGGGGATAAAGTTTGGGTTTGTGGATCGTTAACAGCTTCTGATGTTTTGAATATCTCAGCGACATTTGTAGGGATCATAACGATCGCAGCAGTAACAACAATTGCCTAGCCGTAGGCATCATGTATGACCGCGAAGTTACGAAAATTAAATCATTTATAATGTATGATTTTTATGAACAGAGCATTTCGAGTTTAATACAAATACAAAAATAGCAATTATTTATTTTGTTACCTAATATCCTAATAATTAGGTAGACCTAATTAAACATATAATAAACCTCACCCTCAATCCCTCTCCTTAGTAAGGAGAGGGAAGCCGGAGGTAGGGTGAGGTTTTATATTTAATTTGACCCACTTACTTAAAATATATTTTTTTTAGTATTATTCCATCCTTTAGTCGAGAGCAAATCCTGATAATTGACGCATTTTTGGAGTATGAAAACCAATCACAATATCTTGTTTATCTATACCCATTTCCATGAGTTCTAAAGCAATATCCGCCTCCGTTGTATTTTGTTGAATCCAAATTTTATTATTTTTGATATCTATGTGCATTATAGGCCCATAAATCCGCTTTTGATTGTTCCATCCAACGCTAATAATTTGATAATGGTCATGTTCTGTATCAAAAATTTGTTCCACTTCTACATCTCCGTAACTAGGCTTAAACTGGAGATATTTAGTTAACAATTGCCTAACTTTTGTCCGATATTCATTTAATTTATCCATTGTTCTATTCCCTCCGTTTCTACATTGTAAATAATCAGTTTTAATTTGTTTTCATTGACTACAGTTTGAATGAAAGACAAGTTAAAGAAATCATTATAAGTTACCAAGGGTACAGCTAAATACAAGGTTCTATTTGGTTCTTCAGCCCGCAACGCTGTGCGATAATTAATAAATTGTCCTAGCGCCATGTGAAATTCGGAAATTTTTGAGGCACTAACAAAATTTTTGATTTCAACTGCTATTTTTTCTCCTGCTTTTTCCGCAGCTATAAGTCGTTCTGCACCTAAATCAATCTGAATATCAACCCCACCACACCGAATATTGAGCGGATCATTTGTAACTACCCAACCCTCTTTCGATAGTCCAGACCTCACAATATTGTGGAATAAATCACGAGCCATAGTTTTACAGCGCAGTCACACTAACCGACTCTTGTGTTGCTTTTAATACTGCTCAACATTTCAATCTAAAGTTTGCTTAAATTATCCGTTTAACTACAAAGGAATACAATACTACAATATAAAATAGCGATCGCTTGTATAAAAGTGATTGCATTAGCGATACTAATTCTTAATTCCCGTCGTAGCTATACCTTGAATAAACTGACGCTGACCAATGAGAAATAATACCATGACTGGAACAGTCGCTATTGTCACTGCCGCCATCATCAACGGCCAATTATTCGTAAATTGCTCTTGAAACTCAGCTAACGCCAGTTGTACCGTCCTTAATTCTGGTCGTGTCGTAAACACCAAAGGTTTAAACAAATCATTCCATTCACCGATGAAGGTGAACAAAAACAGCGTCACCAACGCCGGACGGGCTAAAGGTAACATCACCCGCCACAAAATTTGCAGTCGGTTCGCCCCATCTATGGCTGCGGCTTCCTCTAACTCCACCGGAATTGTCTGGAAATACTGACGTAACAAGAAAATTCCAAACCCGTTGACAGCAGTGGGTAAAATCAGCGCCCAGTATGTATTTATCAGGTGTCCCCACTTCAAAACCAAAAAGATGGGAATCACCAATAACTGAAAGGGAATTACTAAAGTTGCTAAAACTACCAATAGCAGTGCTTGGCGGCCGCGAAACTTCAGCCGTGCTAAGGCGTAACCAGCCAAAGCAGAAGTGACAATCTGAAACGCCGTCACAGCGATCGCTACCAAGGTAGAATTAGCAAACGCCAGTAAAAATTTTCCCTGTTGCCATGCAACGCGGTAATTAGCTAAAGACCAGCTATTTTTAGACAAATTTTCCAGGCTGGTGGCCGTCGGTGCAAAGGAGGTGAGAAAGACCACAAACAGAGGTAGTAGAACGATAAATGCCCCTAGCAGTAAGAGTACTAGGCTGAAAAAATCGCCAGATTTCAGATTCGGGTTTGGTTTAGACATAACTTAAGCTACAAAGCATTTGTTTTGCTAATACTACATCTCCCTCAGCAACAGTTAATCTATAAACATAGTCTACTTGTTAAGTTAAATTAAACCACAGTGATTATTACCCTCAGTTCATGCGGTAAATTGAATCCTGGTGTCAAATAATCTTTCCTTTAGAGGAGTAAACATACCATGCAGCAAGTTACAGACGAATTTAAAGAATTAGATTTCAAGAGCGAAACATACAAAGATGCTTATAGCCGGATTAATGCGATCGTGATTGAAGGGGAACAAGAAGCCCATGAGAATTACATCACATTAGCGCAACTGCTGCCAGAATCTCATGATGAATTGATTCGCCTATCTAAGATGGAAAGTCGCCATAAGAAAGGATTTGAAGCTTGTGGGCGGAATTTGCAAGTAACCCCAGATTTGCAATTTGCTAAGGAATTTTTCTCTGGACTACACCAAAATTTCCAAACAGCCGCAGCAGATGGAAAAGTTGTTACTTGCTTATTGATTCAGTCTTTGATTATTGAATGTTTTGCGATCGCAGCATATAACATTTACATCCCCGTTGCCGACGATTTCGCCCGTAAAATTACTGAAGGAGTCGTCAAAGAAGAATATAGTCACCTCAACTTTGGAGAAGTTTGGTTGAAAGAACACTTTACAGAATCCAAAGCTGAACTTGAACTTGCAAATCGCCATAACCTACCCATAGTCTGGAAAATGCTCAACCAAGTAGAGGGTGATGCCCACACAATGGCAATGGAAAAAGATGCTTTAGTAGAAGACTTTATGATTCAGTACGGTGAAGCATTAAGTAACATCGGTTTTACAACACGCGATATTATGCGCTTGTCAGCCTACGGACTCATAGCCGCTTAAAAAAAGTTAGGAGTCAGGAATGATCAGTGAGAAATTATGAGTTGTACTCCTAACTCCTAACTCCCAACTCCTAACTCTACTAAATTCCACCCTTTCAAGACAGCATAAGCCTAATAATCACTACATGTTTGGTCTAATTGGACATCTGACTAGTTTAGAACACGCTCAATCGGTAGCTCAAGAATTGGGATACCCAGAATATGCCGATCAAGGGCTAGACTTTTGGTGTAGCGCCCCACCCCAAATTGTTGATAGCATTATTGTTACCAGCGTAACTGGGCAACAAATTGAAGGACGGTATGTAGAATCTTGCTTTTTGCCAGAGATGCTAGCTAGTCGCCGCATCAAAGCCGCAACACGCAAAATCCTCAACGCTATGGCCCATGCACAAAAGCACGGCATTAACATCACAGCTTTAGGCGGATTTTCTTCAATTATTTTTGAAAACTTTAAGTTAGAGCAGTTTAGCCAAGTCCGCAACATTAAACTAGAGTTTGAACGCTTCACCACCGGAAACACTCATACTGCCTACATTATTTGTAAGCAGGTGGAAGAAGCGTCTAAACAACTAGGAATTGATTTATCAAAAGCAACTGTTGCTATATGTGGAGCAACTGGGGATATTGGTAGTGCAGTTACACGCTGGCTAGATGCGAAAACAGATGTTCAAGAACTTCTGTTAATAGCCCGCGATCAAGAACGTCTTAAAGAGTTGCAAGGCGAACTGGGGCGGGGGAAAATCATGGGTTTGACAGAAGCACTACCCCTAGCTGATGTTGTAGTTTGGGTTGCTAGTATGCCCAGAGGCGTAGAAATTGAACCCGCCACTTTGAAACAACCCTGTTTGTTGATTGATGGTGGTTATCCAAAAAACTTAGCGACGAAAATTCAGCATCCTGGTGTACACGTCTTAAATGGTGGAATTGTAGAGCATTCCCTGGATATTGACTGGAAAATTATGAAAATCGTCAATATGGACGTTCCAGCCCGCCAGTTGTTTGCTTGTTTTGCCGAATCAATGCTGCTGGAATTTGAGAAGTTATACACGAACTTTTCATGGGGACGGAATCAGATTACCGTAGACAAAATGGAGCAGATTGGTCGGGTATCAGTAAAACATGGATTTAGACCACTGCTGGTTTAACTGTAAGAGTTAGGAGTTAGGAGTTAGTTAGGAGTTAGGAGTTAGGAGTTAGGAGTTAGTTAGGAGTTAGGAGTTAAAAGTTAAAAGTTAGAAGTTAAGAGTTAATAACTTTTATAAGTCCACAACTCATCACTCCTAACTCATCACTCCTAACTCCTCACTCCTAACTCCTCACTCCTAACTCCTCACTCCTAACTCCTAACTCCTCATCCCTCACCCCTCACTCTGAAAAACTTATAACTCGTAATTGATAACCCCTACGATGGCAACTACCGAGCGTAAACCGCTACTGTTAGATTTTGAAAAGCCCTTAGCAGAACTTGCAACCCGAATCGATCAAATTCGGCAACTTGCAGAAGAAAATGGCGTAGATGTTTCTGGTCAAATACGTCAACTAGAAGCACGCGCCATGCAACTGCGTGAGGAAATTTTCAGTAGTCTATCCCCGTCCCAGCGATTGCAAGTCGCTCGTCATCCGCGTCGCCCCAGTACTCTCGATTACATTCAAGCTATTAGTGATGAATGGATGGAATTGCATGGCGATCGCTGTGGTGGTGACGATCCGGCTTTAGTTGGTGGTGTCGGTCGTCTGAGTGGGCAACCTGTGGTGATGTTGGGTCATCAAAAAGGTCGTGATACCAAAGACAATATTGCCCGTAACTTTGGAATGCCTTACCCTGGCGGCTACCGCAAAGCAATGCGGTTGATGGAACACGCCAACAAGTTTAGTATGCCAATACTAACTTTTATCGACACACCAGGAGCTTGGTCTGGGGTAGAAGCAGAACACCAAGGTCAAGGAGAAGCGATCGCCTACAACTTGCGGGAAATGTTCTGCCTAGATGTACCAATTATCTGCACAGTTATTGGTGAAGGCGGTTCCGGTGGCGCACTCGGTATTGGTGTAGGCGATCGCCTACTCATGTTTGAACACTCAGTTTATACCGTCGCCACTCCCGAAGCCTGCGCCGCCATTCTCTGGAAAGATGCTGGTAAGGCTCCCCAAGCAGCCGTTGCTCTAAAAATTATTTCCCACGACCTGAAAAAGTTGGGAATTATCGACCAAATACTGCCTGAACCCACTGGTGGCGCTCATTCCGATCCTTTAAAAGCCGCTACCATTCTCAAGCAAGTGCTATTAGAAAATTTGGACGAACTCAATCGTCTAACCGCTCCAGAACGCCGTCAACTGCGCTATGAAAAATTCCGCAAAATTGGCGTTTTTACAGAAGTTGACCACTAACAGCGCTGCACAATCATTGATTAGCAGAGCCGCAATGCTATAATTGCCTATGTGCTTAAAGATTTTTAACAATCTAGCCATAGGCATTTGCATGTTTGGTAAATCTACTCAATTTGATTGAGTAGCTTTTGTGTTATTAAGTAATTTAATTTTGAGTGTACGGCGTGGCTTTCCTGGCGGTGATTTTTTGTCTTCACTAGTAAAACCCAAAATACGCGCACTATTGCACTGCATTATAGCAGTTACTTAATGAAACTCATCAGATTTTTAGATTCCTTTAATCTATCCAAACCGAGAAGTGTGGATAATTGGGTGGTAATAGGCTTTAAGAACTGGCAAAAAATTGGGAGACACCATGAGTGTTGAGCAAAAACGACGCGCCCTGATTACAGGGGCAAGTAGTGGAATTGGGAAAGCAACTGCTTTAGCCTTTGCCAAAGCAGGAATAGATGTCGCTTTAGTCAGCCGTTCTTTGGATAAATTGGAGGCGGTAAGAGAAGTAGTCGAGCAAACTGGAGTGGAAGCGAAAGCTTACGCTGTAGATTTAGCGCGGATCTTTGAAGTAAAAGAAAAGATCCAAGCGATCGCCCTTGACTTTGGTGATATAGACATTCTGGTAAACAATGCGGGACTTGCTTATACAAGCACCTTAACCGAAACCCCCCTAGAGGACTGGCAGCAGGTAATTGACTTAAATCTTACCAGCGTGTTTAGGTGCATTGTGGGGATTTTGCCTTCAATGCGCGATCGGGGTACAGGCACAATTATCAACGTCGCCTCAATTGCCGCCAAGCAGCCGTTTCCCGGTTGGGGAGCATACAGCGTCAGCAAAGCTGGTTTAATTGCCCTCTCTCAAACCCTGGCACAAGAAGAACGCATCCACGGCATTCGGGTCACAGCTATTTGTCCTGGCGCAGTCAATACCGAACTTTGGGACACAGAAAAAGTCCATGCTAACTTAGACCGTTCCAAAATGTTAACCCCGGAAATTGTCGCTCAGTCAATTCTCTACACAGTTCTCTTACCACAAGAGGCAGTTATTGATGAATTGACCCTGATGCCCAGCGCCGGCTCACTTTAATTGCGAAGTTAGGAGTTAGGAGTTAGGAATTAGAATTTTTAACTCATAAACTCATAACTCATAACTCATAATTCCTAACTAAATTCAAACCATAACCAAGACTTAATCATGACTATTGCTTCCAACGGTTCCAATTCCTCTCAATCGCCTTTGATTCCCGATTTGGCAGAAGCCATAACTCCTAGACCCGATCGCAACACCCACAACGGACGACAAGCCGATGTGTCCGCGCCAAAGGAGGAACATCTGGAGGAAATGAAGAACGCCGTGCGGACACTAATATTGGGAGTTGGCGAAGACCCCGAACGCGAAGGACTCCTCAAAACACCCAAGCGAGTGGCCGAGGCAATGCGATTTCTTACCAGTGGCTACACCCAATCCCTTGAAGAACTCGTTAACGATGCCATCTTTGATGAAGGGCATAGCGAGATGGTACTAGTTAGAGATATTAATTTCTTTAGTCTGTGCGAACACCACATGCTGCCATTTATGGGTAGAGCGCACGTTGCTTATATCCCCAACCAAAAAGTTGTGGGACTGAGTAAACTAGCCCGCATTGTTGAGATGTATTCCCGTCGCTTACAAGTACAAGAGAGACTAACCCGCCAAATTGCCGAAGCAATCCAGACTATTCTGGAACCTCAAGGGGTAGCCGTTGTGATGGAAGCTAGCCACATGTGTATGGTGATGCGGGGTGTCCAGAAACCAGGTTCTTGGACTGTCACTAGCGCAATGGTTGGTGCATTCCAAGAGGATCACAAAACCCGCGAAGAATTTTTTAGCTTAATTCGCCATCAAGCAGCATTCTTTTAAGGAATGGAGGAGATGAGGGAGATGAGGGAGATGACGGAGATGAGGGGAATAATAACTCTTTGTTTGCTTTCCCTTTCGTGATTTTCCGCTACTCCCTACTCCCGTTCGGCTAGGCTCAGGGCAAGCCTACTCCCTGCTCCCCAATTTCCCAAACAACTGGGCTACTTTATCTAAATTTTTGTCTCCAGGTGCGCGTTCTACACCACTAGATAAATCAACGCCACTGGGATTAACCTGACTTAAAGCTTCGATAATATTATCTGCTGTTAGTCCCCCAGCTAAAAACCAAGGGCAATTGGGGCTAAATTCCTCTAGCATTGTCCAATCTAAGGTTTTGCCTGTACCACCAAGTTGTTCGGGATGGTAAGCATCAAGTAGTAAAGTATCTACGTAGTTTATGTAATTAGCTGCTGTGTCAAGATGCTCAAGACTGCGAACTCTCAGTGCTTTAATAATTTCGATATTGGGTAAGACTTGACGTAATTGGTAGCAAAAATCTGGTAATTCATCTCCGTGTAACTGGACACCAGTCAAACCAGAATCAACAACTATCTGACTGATTTCGGGGATACTAGCGTTGGCAAAAACACCAATTGTGTCAATATGAGCCGGAAGTTCTGCTACTGCTGCCCGAATTTGGGATGTAGTCACGTAGCGAGGTGAGGTTGGCACACAAATAAATCCTAGTGCCGTTGCGCCCAGAGAGGCGATCGCTATAGACTGCTGTGGTTGAGTGATGCCGCAAATTTTAACGCGCATGAAAATCCAACAAATTTTAAACAATTATCAAGAAAGTCTAAACTATCCGAAAAACTTTTGTGCCTTGGTAATTTTATAATTTTGTAGGTCTACATTTTAGGAGACAAAAGCTTGATTTCATCTATTTTACTAGCAGCATCCGCAACTGTTCCCGCAACACCTGCGTGGAATCCTACAGTAGGCATCATCATCAGCATCAGCAGCTTAGTAATGGTTTTACTAAGTACTAGGATCGAAAAACCCCTAGTTGGCCCCAAGTTTCCCATCCTGCCGATTAGTATTCCAACATTCGTTGCAGCGATGGCTTTTGGTCATATTGTTGGCGTTGGTATCGTTTTAGGGCTGACTAACATCGGTCGTCTATAGTTTTGCGATGAGAGAGGCGTTACTTATAGCGGTTCAAATTTACATGCGGTACAACATTACATCACTAGGTCTAGGGGTACGGCAGTGCCGTACCCCTACGGGTGTACCTCCGGTAAACGAGAACCGTTATATAACGCCGCAATCAATATCAAAACTCCTAAAAACGATTTTGGTTCTTTCTCCAGCAAAATAACTCATCAGCATTAGCCAGTCAGCCTCCGTGTAGTCACTCTAACTGAGGGGGGAGGTACTAACCTTCCTCTTGAGAGACGATTCCAACTACTTCATCAGCGGAGGAATATGGCTTTAGAAACGGGATTAATCCCCTCTGTAAGGCTTATGTAAGTTAATTTATGCAGGAGAAAGAACCATGATGTCATCAAGGTCAAACCAATTCTCAATTCGCAATTCGCAATTCGCAATTAATGCCCCAGGATTTATCCGGTAGCTCTGAACCAAGCAAAGTTTAAAATTTATCTATCCATAAATGAATTTAGTTGCTCTGTACCATCAAGGAATAATTGGTCAATTTTTCCATCAAACACACTCAAGATGATGGGCAGGAGAGTAAGGAAGAAATAACCTATGCCCGATGCCCAATGCCCAATTCCCCACTTCAGAGCTTTGCTCACAGGCATTAATTGTCTATTCTAGAAATAAGAGCATTTCGTAACTCGGCACTATTGAATTGATGCTCGGAAATATATGTATAAATATATACCCAAATATTGCAGTATAAAAATTACTGGCGATATCTAGTTTTAGGACAATGTAATGCAAACAAATTGGAAAATTGGGTCTTTATTTGGAATTCCCCTGTTTTTAGACCCGTTATGGTTTGTAATTTTAGGGTTGGCAACTCTTAACTTTGGGGTAGCTTATCAGGAATGGGGGACTATTATAGCTTGGAGTGCTGGAATAGTTATGGCACTGTTGCTATTTGGTTCAGTGTTGCTACATGAGTTGGGTCACAGCTTGGTAGCCCGATCGCAAGGTATTAAAGTTAATTCAATCACCCTATTTCTGTTTGGCGGGATTGCTGCTATTGAAGAAGAATCTAAAACTCCTCTCAAAGCTTTTCAAGTAGCCATCGCTGGCCCTAGTGTGAGTATCATACTATTTTTCCTGCTCCGACTGGGAGCTATTGTGATACCCGATACTAGTCCCCTCAGTGTCATGGTTGGAGATTTAGCGAGAATTAACTTGGTAGTGGCTTTATTTAACCTGATTCCAGGCTTACCTCTAGATGGAGGGCAAGTGTTAAAAGCAGCACTATGGCAAATAACAGGTAATCGTTTTCAAGCCGTACACTGGGCTGCAAGGGCTGGGCAAATATTGGGTTATGGTGCGATCGCTTTAGGCTTTGTTGTAGATTTTATAACTAGAGAATTAGTACTTGGTTTGTGGATTGCGCTATTAGGTTGGTTTGCTGTCCGCAACGCCAGCAGTTATGACAACGTGACTACATTGCAAGAAAGCCTACTCAAAGTCGTGGCGGCTGATGCGATGACTCGTGACTTTCGGGTAATTGATGCCGATCAGACATTGCGATCGTTTGCCGATTTATACCTATTAGAAACCACTCCCTCACAGATTTATTTTGCTGCATCTGATGGACGTTACCGGGGTCTAGTTTCCATTGACGATTTTCGTTTAACCCAAAGGAGTGAATGGGAAACCCAAACCTTACATAGCATTGTGCATCCCCTGACAGAAATACCCACTGTTGCTGAAACAACAACGATAGCTGAGGTAATTAACAAGCTGGAAAATGAGCAGTTACCCCGAATTACCGTACTTTCTCCGGCTGGTGCTGTCGCTGGTGTAATTGACCGGGGAGATATTGTCAGGGCGTTGGGACAAAAGTTAAATTTGCGGGTAGCAGATGCTGAAATTAAACGGATCAAGGAAGAAGGAAGTTATTCGCCTGGGTTGCAACTAGCAGCACTAGCAAAGTCAATTACAAATTAAACGTCATATCCTTGTCATAGTTTTGCAATAGATTTGTCAAAACCGTATGTGATAGTTAATTTGGTATTTGGTTACAAAATGCTTTTTTTGGGTAAAAGGTAGGAAATCGTTCCTACCTTTTTTATTTTTTAAACTTGAGTTTGACTTAAGAAAATGTCCCAAAGCATCAGCAGGGAAAGTTTTGGAAGTGCGATCGTTTTCCCTAGCTCCCCGACTTCTCTAAGAAGTTGGGGATCTAAGTGATATGTAATGTATTGAAAAATGCGAGATTACATTCAGTATGACCTGACCACTGTTATTCAGGGTAGAATCCAATTCTTGCACCATTATTAAAAGGGGCTAAGTAGTAGTTTTTATTTGCGGGAATAGAGTAACTAGCGCCTTGATATCCATCAGATAGATTGTCGTCAAAAGATACAACAGGATTGCATAGAATGTACCTCCAAAATCGCCTCCAGATGTAAGTTGAGTTGTAAACAAAACATCCTTAAAGTTAGCGTTTGCCGAAGGCGGACAGGGTACGCCTTCGCTTCCATCGGGCGGGACGCCAACGCACCACGGCATGAGGCAAATAGTCATTGCTACATCTTGTATTCTGTAAAACTATTTATGTAATATTACGGCTATCAAGTCGCTTTTTAACCTTTCCCTACTTAAAGTTTCATCTTCATCTTCTGTTATATTTTGTACTTTTTATTTGCCTTTTAGGGGTTTGTTCGGTTAGGTAGGTGCAAGATGTGAGTTGGGTTAGTATGACCGTGGGGTGTCAAATCGAGAACATTAGAGGATCAGTGCAGAATGTCTAAACTTAAACGAAATCTTCTTGCGATCAGCCTGGTTTTGCTAAACGGAGGGGCAACCGCAGAAAAGGTGCAGTCTCAGACAGCCGTGGACGCTGTAACATCAAAGGAATTGACCGCGATCGCTGAGGCTGCCGTTACTTCCGAGACTGAGGTTAAGGTGACCGGAGATGTCGATGCTGCTCTTAAAAAGACGCCGTTAGCCCCACAGTATGAAGCAGCAGTTCAAAATAAACTCACAAAGAATAAAGACGTTCGCGCGTTTTTAGTCAATCGCGGCGAGGGCTACACGGGCGTAAACACAAAGTTGCAAGTGCAGAATGTCCAGGTCAACGGAAATACCGCGACCGTAGACGCCACTGAGCGCACTGAATACGGACTCCGAGATCCTGAGATGATCAAAGAGAACAAGAAGTACGAATACAATCTTCCACACCGCTTCACCTTTACGTTACAAAACGGTCAATGGATGTTGGCTTCAGACAAGGTGCTTCAAGGCCCGGATGCCGAACCTGACCCCTAACTACTACTAACATCAATGGCGGTTCTTCACCCATAAAGTTAATCTCACCCATACCAGTAGAAGGAATTTCAGCAGCTTTGATTGGACGGGCAAAGATTGTTTCAGGTGTGCCACTTAGTATATTAAATTGGGAAGAGTGAGCAAGGGTATAGTTAACAGCAGCTTGCTTAATCTCCTTTTCCGAAGCTGACGTTAGCGGACGTTTTTGAAACATAGTCAACCGATTGATTTCTTCAGGAGACAACTAATGAAGGCTAACTGATATATATGTTTTAATGCCACTAGTGAATTTCCTGAAAATAGTTACTGTCTTGCTCCATTTTTAAGAAAATAACAATCATCTCCAGCACTGTGCGCCTAAAACCCTTATGGCTATGTTTCAAAACTAGGCGTCACGGAACGGGGCATCGTAGACATCGCCTCCGATGATTGTGAAATTATTAAAACTTCCAGTTGAAAGCGAGTAAAATGTAAGTACGTGATATACTACGTCTCTCACTTACCCTGGTTTTATGGCACTGCCAATTGTTGCAATTATCGGACGCCCAAATGTGGGCAAATCCACCCTGGTTAATCGACTCGCCGGGGAACAAACGGCGATTGTCCATGATGAACCGGGAGTGACACGCGATCGCACTTATCTACCAGCTTTCTGGAATGGTCGTGAATTTTTAGTCGTAGACACTGGTGGTTTAGTTTTTAATGATGATACCGAATTTTTACCACTAATTCGCCAACAGGCAATGACAGCCCTTGCAGAAGCATGTGGCGCTATTTTTGTTGTAGATGGTCAAACAGGCCCCACATCGGCAGATTTAGAAATTGCCGAATGGATGCGCCAACAACCCGTACCTGTGCTACTAGCTGTAAATAAATGTGAATCCCCAGAACAAGGCTTAATCCAAGCTGCCGAATTTTGGGAATTAGGATTGGGCGAACCTTACCCCATCTCCGCGATTCATGGAAGTGGCACAGGAGAGTTACTCGACGAGTTAGTTAATCACATACCTGCTATTGAAGACATCCCAGATACTAATGAAATCAAGGTAGCAATTGTGGGACGCCCGAATGTGGGCAAATCGAGCTTACTCAATTCTTTTGTTGGGGAAGAGAGGGCAATTGTCAGCCCAATTTCTGGTACCACCCGCGATGCTATTGATACCGTCATTGAACGAGAGGGACAAACCTACCGTTTGATTGACACCGCCGGTATTCGCAAAAAGAAACACATAGAATACGGCACAGAATTCTTTAGTATTAATCGTGCTTTCAAAGCCATTCGCCGCGCTGATGTGGTTTTATTAGTAATAGATGCCGTAGATGGAGTCACTGAGCAAGATCAAAAATTAGCTGGACGGATTATCGAAGAAGGTCGAGCTTGCATCATCGTCGTTAATAAGTGGGATGCTGTCGAAAAAGACTCTTACACAATCTACGACTACGAAAAAACTCTGCAATCACGGTTACATTTTACCGAATGGGCAGAAACAATTTTTGTAAGTGCCTTGTCAGGACAACGGGTAGAAAAGATTCTCGAATTGGTGAAAACGGCGGCCGAATCACACAAACGCCGTGTCAGCACATCAGTTATTAACGAAGTCTTAACAGATGCTGTGAGTTGGCATTCACCGCCAGCATCTCGTGGTGGGCGTCAGGGCAAGATTTATTATGGTACACAAGTAAGTAGCCAACCACCAACGATCGCACTATTTGTCAACGATTCCAAGCGCTTCAACGACAACTACCGCCGCTACATTGAACGCCAATTCCGGCAACAGCTAGGATTTAAAGGCACGCCAATTATTTTATTATGGCGCAGCAAAAAAGTCCGTGATGCCGAAAGTGGTAATGTTAATAGAGCAACTCGCGTCAAAATAAGTTAGGAGTTAAAAGTTAAAAGTTAGGAGTTAGGAGTTAGGAGTTAGGAGTTAGGAGTTAAAAGTTAGGAGTTAAAAGTTAGGAGTTAGGAGTTAAAAGTTAAAAGTTAAAAGTTAGGAGTTATGAGTGAGGAGTGAGGAGTGAAAAGTTAAAAGTTAGGAGTTATGAGTTAAAGTCAAACTATATAAAATCAGACTGGGTGAGACAAGAAGCTTAAACCCCTTGTTCTATGCAACCTACCAGGTAATCCGTATAACTCCTAACTCCTCACTCATAACTCCTCACTCATAACTCCAAACTCCAAACTCCAAACTCCTAACTCCAAACTCCAAACTCCAAACTCCAAACTCCTAACTCCAAACTCCTAACTCCTAACTCCAAACTCCTAACTCCAAACTCCTAACTCCAAACTCCAAACTCCAAACTCCTAACTCCAAACTCCTAACTCCAAACTCCTAACTCCAAACTCCAAACTCCAAACTCCAAACTCCAAACTCCAAACTCCAAACTCCAAACTCCTAACTCCTAACTCCTAACTCCTAACTCCTAACTCCTAACTTTTAACTCCTCACTCCTAATTTTAAAATGGATTTATTGCGATCGCTGCCACTTGGACTTTATTTAGAACAACCCCAAACTTGGTTGCATAAAATCGATCCGCGAGTCAAGTTCGCCTGGTTGATGAGCTTTTTAACAAGCTATATTTTAGCTAACAACTTTTGGCGGGTGCTGCTGGTGGTACTATTAATTCTTGCGACCTTAATTGCCAGAATTCCCCGGCGAGTATGGCAGCAGCAAATGGGTTGGCTATTAATACTATCGTTTTTTGTCTTAGCGATCGGAGCCATCAGTCCTGATGGAATGGGTGTAAATTATCAGTCCCGCCTCCCAGCTAATGAACAAATATTAACCCAGCAAGCAAACTCCAATAATATTGTTCAAGAGCCAGCAAGTAATCACAAATACAGCTATGTGCTATTTCACAAAGGGCCAGTCAAAGTAACTCGCTATTCCTTGGATTTGGCTGTACGTCTGAGTACAATTATATTTACCGTAATTTACAGCACCAACCTGTATCTGCTGACAACCGCACCAGAAGAAATCACATCTGGCATAGAAAGCCTAATGCAACCCCTGCGACGCTTCAAGTGGCCTGTCACCGAAATTGCTTTAACTTTAACCTTATCGTTGCGTTTTATTCCCCTGGTTTTAGAAGAAGTGCAAAACTTATTTCGCTCAGTGATGACAAGGGCAATTAATTGGAAAAAGCTAGGATTGAAAGGAGGATTCAAAGTTTGGATGACAGTCGCAGAGAGACTGTTAGAAAATCTGCTCTTACGAGCCGATCAAATGGCGAATGCAATGATGGTGCGGGGTTTTACCAGTCCCAACGAGCATCGAGTGCAGTGGCACGATTTACGATTTAAGGGGCGTGACTGGCTTGCTATTGCGACTTTAATCTTATTCTGGGGAATACGGCTAGCTATAGGAACTGAGGTCTGATTTTGCACCGAGAAAGTGGTAATAGGTAATAGGTAATTGCATTTTGTCAGTGGTCAGTAGTCATAGTTATTTCTACTCACTGCTAAAAACTGTTAACTAATTATTGACAACGCTTTTAAACAGTATGATCAAGGCTTGGTATTGGCGATCGCTACCCTTAGAAAAGCGCACAGGTTCGGAAGTTTTTGCTACTCTGTTTCACCCCACCGCCGCACCGGGAATTGCTACCCTACTAGAAAGTCCCTACCCAACGCCAATCGATCATCCCCAACTCAGCCAATATTCTATCTGTGCAGGCGCTCCTCGCCTAGTCGATGGCATCCCCCAGATGTGGACACCAAAAGTAGGAGAAGTTTTTCCCTTCCTCGAAAAGCTGTTACAGCAAGGGGTAGAGAGAGATGAGAAAAATGAGGTAGTATTTTCTTCCCCTGCTTCCCATCTCCCCTTCACGGGCGGTTGGTTGGGTTGGCTAGGTTACGATGTAGCATGGGAAATTGAACAGTTACCAGCTCATAAAATTGATCCCCTACCATTTCCTATAGCTTTTTGGTATGAACAAGATTGTTTTGCTGTTTTGGATCACGCGCAACAAATTCTTTGGCTAGCCGCTAGTGATGCAAGTAAGCTCGATGAGTTCCAGCACAAATTAGAGAACAAAAAAGGGGAGTTAGGGGACAAAGTAGAATTTTCCCCCTCATCTCCCTCATCTCCCTCATCTCCTCAGTTTTTGACATCGCAAGCAGATTATGAAACAGCTGTAAACCAGGCGAAAAAATATATTCAAGCTGGAGACATCTTTCAGGCAAATCTTTCATTGCGATTTCAAGCGTCTACATCGGCTTCTGGTTGGGAAATTTATCAAGCCTTACAAAAAATCAATCCTTCTCCTTTTGCTAGCTATTGGCAAACGCCTTGGGGGGAAGTGATTAGTTGTTCGCCGGAACGGTTGGTAATGTTGCAAAATCGGCAAGCAGAAACCAGACCGATCGCTGGGACGCGATCGCGTGGTGTGACTCCAGAACAAGATATGCAACTGGCACAAGATTTACTTAGCAACACCAAAGAACGTGCAGAACACATCATGTTGGTGGATTTGGAACGCAATGATTTAGGGCGAGTTTGTGAATGGGGAACGGTTACAGTTGACGAATTGCTGACAATTGAGCGATATAGCCATGTCATGCATCTTGTCAGCAACATCAAAGGTACTTTAAAAGGCGAATACACTGCCATTGATTTGATTCGCGCCACGTTTCCAGGTGGCACAATCACAGGTTGTCCCAAAGTCCGTTGCATGGAAATTATCGAAGAACTAGAACCCGTGCGGCGCAGCTTGTTCTACGGTTCCTGTGGCTATCTAGATTGGCGTGGTCATTTAGATTTAAATATCCTAATCCGCACCCTGCTACTAGCCCCCGTGTCTCAAGAGGCAGGGGGGGCAGGGGGAGTAAATTCTTCTTCATTTCCTGACTCAAAACTCATCCCCCAGCACTCAACACTCAACATTGTCTGGGGACAAGTTGGCGCGGGAATTGTCGCAGACAGCGATCCTGAGAAAGAATGGTATGAATCTCTGCACAAAGCCCAGGCACAACTGGCAGCCCTGAAAATGCTAGATTATCAATAGAGAATTGCGAATTGCGAATTGCGAATTGCGAATTGCGAATTGGTTTAATTCTTCTCCCTCATCCCCCCATCCCCCACTTCCAAATTTTGTGCCATTCAGCCATACTTGTGGCAGTATGGAAAGAAGTTGAAAAGTTAGCTGTTGCCGTTGGGAATTTCAAAGGGTGTTTTCCCTTGCTACGCTAAACTTTTAATAAGAGGGTTAGGACTGTATTTATGCCTTGTGCCGCCCGGTTGGTGTATTTGAGTCACCAAAGCATACGGCGAAATCTATTGACAAGCCTCTACGCTTCGCGTTTCATGTTGTACCATTGCGCTTCACTACCACTAACTTCATCTGCCCACTAGAAACTAGATCAAGGTCTTCGCAACCGCAGTTTTGCATTTTAAGCAAATATTCTGACGAATGTTGGTATTATCGTCTGAATGTTTTGAATTCACTGCGAAAAGATATATACTCCCACCTTGACTACACCTTGACTTTTAAATGAATCCAGAATACGCAGAAACTTACATAAACCATCCAACTTGGGGTTTACTCTATAAAATCTGTATGGTTGATGACAACCAGGATTTGTTCACCACACTTTATGCCCAGCGCTTGTTTTTTTTGGTCGCAAATGACGTTAAAGGTGTTAAATTCCAGTCTCTAGGACGGACTGAGGCGAGAATGATGTTGGAAAATCGCTTACGGACTCTGCGGCGCAGTGGACAATCTCAGGAGTACGATCAGCTTCAGAGTGTTTTCCAACGCACCTTCCAATGAATAGTTCGATTTCCGAACGTATTGTTTCCATTCGTTCCTCTCTGCCAACTTCAGTCAAATTGATTGCTGTTAGCAAGCAAGTTTCTGTCCAGGCCATTCGGTCTGCCTATACCGCAGGAATTCGTGATTTTGCGGAGAGTCGTATCCAAGAAGCCGCCAGCAAACAAGCCGAGTTGCAAGACTTACCGGATATTACCTGGCACTTTATTGGACATTTGCAAAGCAATAAAGCCAAAAAAGCCATTGAACAATTCCCTTGGATTCACTCCGTCGATAATTTGAAGCTGGCACAGCGCTTAGATCAATTGGCACAACAGCTAGGAGTGAGTCCCCAGGTTTGCCTGCAAGTGAAAATTCTCCCCGATCCCAACAAGTCTGGTTGGAGTGGGCCAGAACTTTTGGCTGATTTACCCACACTCGATCAATACAAAAGTTTACAAATTCAAGGTTTGATGACAATTCCGCCTTCAGGATTAAATGATCCGGAAATTTTGAATGTATTTAATCTCAATCGTGAGCTAGCAAAGAAAATAAGAGAGCAAAACTGGTCACACATTAAAATGCAGCACTTGTCTATGGGTATGTCAGGCGACTACGAACTGGCAGTGCAAGCAGGGGCAACGATGGTACGATTAGGAACAATATTGTTTGGCGATCGCTCTTAGCCTTTGATTATCAGCCAAGGGAGTTGAGTATTAATAGAGATCAGGATTTGATGACAAGAATTTTGTAGCAGACTGGTGCAATTAGAAACAAAGGATATAGTATTGACAAAAGCAATCGCTAAGGGAAAATGGGGTAAAAAGAGCTTTCCTTCGGACAAACCTTAGGATACAATCTTGACTCATTATTATGTTTAGGCGATGCACAGAGCTTTGCAAGAAGTGTCAGTTCATCGCCAAAACCAGTAGTATGGGTTACAAATAGCAATATACTTGCTGTAGTATCCACCGATGTAGCGTAGTTTCCCGCCTTCGGCATTGCTCCTACTCAATCAATCCTAAGCCAAGTCAATACAGGCTATTCGCACCAGGAGAGTACACAGACCATGAACAATATATTTTCCAAACTCAGAGACTTTGTGGGTCTAAATGAGCAAGTGGAATATGAGTATTACGAAGAAGAACCAGATAGAGATAATAATTACCAAAATCTGTATCAACAAGAAAATCCCCAACCACCGGCACCACAGGAAAGCCCAGCCGCTCAAAATCGTCGCTGGCGCGAACCAGTGCCTACAATGGGAGATGATATAGCAGAAGGTTCAAAGCCAATGGGGAATGTGATTGGTATGCCAGGAGCAATTAACGGAATTTCGGAAGTTTTAGTCCTCGAACCACGCACCTTTGAAGAAATGCCGCAGGCAATTCAAGCGTTGCGAGAACGCAAGTCAGTGGTATTAAATCTGACAATCATGGACCCAGATCAAGCTCAACGAGCAGTAGATTTTGTTGCAGGTGGTACTTACGCACTAGATGGACATCAAGAGCGCATCGGTGAGAGCATCTTCTTGTTTACACCAAGCTGTGTCCAAGTTAGCACCCAAGGTGGCGTTCTTCATGAAGTCCCACAACCTCCAACCCGTTCCTCTCGTCCTACAGGTTCTTCAAATCAAACCTGGGGCAACGAAACTAACCGGATGGCACAATAAAGTTAAATTAGTTGTTAGTCCTTTGTCTTTTGTGATTAGTCCTGGGTTTTGAGAATAGTGACAAATGACAAAGGACAACCGACTAATGACAGATGACAAACTATCAATGACTATAAAATTTGGCTTAATTGGTGGTGGGGTAATGGGAGAAGCGCTCTTATCCCGCCTTATTGCGCGTGGAATTTATCAATCATCAGAAATCATAGTTAGCGAACCGCTATCTTCACGCCTAGATTTTTTAAAACAGCAATACGATGTTGCTGTGACGACAGATAATAGCCAAGTTTTCGCCCAAGTCAAAGAAGTTGTCTTATTGGCAGTAAAACCACAGGTGTTCAGCGCGATCGCTCAAGAATTAACAGATATTGATATTCTTAATAAAGAACACTCACCCCTAATAATTTCTATATTAGCGGGTGTGGCTTTGAGTCAGCTAGAAGCTGCATTTGTGCAATTGCCAGTTATTAGAGCAATGCCCAACACCCCAGCAACAGTGGGAGCAGGAATTACAGCCATTTGTTCAGGTGCATACACCAATGCCAAGCACCACCAAATAGCACAGCAAGTTTTTTCTGCTGTGGGGGAAGTAGTGGAAGTCTCAGAAGGGCTGATGGATGCAGTCACAGGGCTATCTGGTAGCGGGCCTGCTTACGTGGCGGTGTTGGTAGAAGCACTTGCTGATGGCGGAGTATCCGCAGGTTTACCTAGAGCAATTGCCAATCAACTAGCCTTGCAAACCGTACTAGGAACAGCGAAACTGTTAGATGAAACCAAAATGCACCCAGCAGAACTCAAAGATCGCGTTACCAGTCCCGGTGGTACAACCATTGCGGGAATTGCCAAGCTAGAACAGGCAGGATTTCGTTCAGCTTTAATAGAAGCAGTCAAAGCTGCCACAGAGCGATCGCAAGAACTGGGAAAATAATAAAGAGTCATTAGTCATTAGTCATTGGTCATTTGTGAAAAACTAATGACTAATAACTAATAACGAAGTTGACAAAAGACTCGTTAATATAGTAAACAATCTGGTTGCAAATGTGATTGAGTGAATTATCCTGCACCGTCTCCAGAACTTGACTTAGGGTCTATATTTCCCTTTGATCTGGATCAGTTTCAAAAAGAAGCGATCGCGTCCCTAAACGCCGGACGCTCCGTAGTCGTATGCGCCCCCACAGGTTCGGGCAAAACATTAGTTGGGGAATACGCCATTTATCGCGCCCTGGCGCGAGGAAAACGTGTATTTTATACAACTCCTTTAAAAGCGCTGTCGAATCAAAAATTGCGTGACTTTCGAGAAAGATTCGGCTTTGATCAAGTCGGACTATTAACTGGAGATGCTTCCATTAACAGAGATGCACCGATTTTGGTGATGACTACAGAAATTTTCCGAAATATGCTCTATGGCACACCCATTGGGCAAATCGGCATCTCATTAGTAGACGTTGATGCGGTGATACTTGATGAGTGCCACTACATGAACGATCGCCAGCGTGGTACTGTTTGGGAAGAATCAATCATCTATTGTCCCCGGGAAGTGCAACTGGCAGCCCTCTCAGCAACGGTTGCCAACAGCGATCAACTCACCGATTGGCTAAATCGCGTTCACGGGCCAACAGACCTGATTTACTCCGATTTTCGCCCAGTTCCCTTGGAATTTCACTTTTGCAATCCCAAAGGGTTATTTCCCCTGCTGAATGATAGCCAAACCAAAATTAACCCCCGCCTGATTCAGAAAAAGAAGGCGAGAGGGGGAGAAAGGGAGAGGGGGAGAAGTGGTAGACCAGAGGCTCCTGGAATAGTTTTTACCTTGAGCCAATTAGAGCAACGGGATATGCTACCAGCGATTTACTTTATCTTCAGCCGCCGGGGATGTGATAAAGCCGTGGCAGAAGTAGGGGATTTATGGCTGGTAAATAATGAAGAATCCCAGATTTTGCGCCAACAAATTGATGACTTTTTAGCCCGCAATCCCGAAGCAGGGCGTTCTGGACAAATTGCCCCCCTATACCGGGGAATTGCTGCCCACCACGCCGGAATTTTACCTGCTTGGAAAGCACTCGTAGAAGAACTATTTCAGCAAGGGCTGATTAAAGTAGTATTCGCTACTGAAACATTAGCTGCGGGAATTAATATGCCCGCCCGGACAACGGTAATTTCTACCCTTTCCAAGCGTACCGATACTGGACACCGCTTGTTGAACGCTTCCGAATTCTTGCAAATGGCAGGACGAGCAGGCCGCCGGGGGATGGATAAACAAGGTCATGTAGTGACAGTTCAAACTCCCTTTGAAGGAGCTAAAGAAGCGGCGTATTTAGGAACATCCAAGCCAGACCCCCTTGTAAGCCAGTTTACGCCCAGTTATGGCATGGTACTCAACTTGCTGCAAACACACACCCTAGAGCAAACCAGGGAACTGATAGAACGCAGTTTTGGGCAGTACATGGCCACCTTGCATTTAAGACCAGAATACGATGAGGTTGCCGAACTGCAAAAACAATTAGCTCAACTTCATGAGCAAATCGCCGCAGTTGATGAAAATGAACTGGCTATTTATGAGAAATTGCGGCAACGGCTGAAAGTGGAACGCCAGATATTGAAAACCTTGCAAGAGCAAGCGCAGGAAGACAGACAAGAAGAATTGGGGATGATGTTGGGCTTTGCAGTATCAGGAACTCTGCTGAGTCTCAAAGGGAAAAATATCACAGTGTCTACACCCGTAACCGCAGTGTTAGTGGGAAAATCGCCCGGTTCTGGTCAAGCTCCTTACTTGGTATGCTTGGGACATGATAATCGCTGGTATGTGGCAACCACAGGGGATGTAGTCGATTTGTATGCCGAACTGCCGCGAATTGAGGTGTCACCTGATTTACTACCACCGCCAGAGATGCCTTTGAAGCCAGGACAGTCGCGCCGGGGTAATCAAGAAACATTTGCGATCGCCACGCGTATTCCCGATCCCATAGAATCTTTGCATCTGGCACCAGAAGTAGCAGAACAACTCAGTCGCACTGCTGCTGTTCAAGAGCAATTAGAAGCTCATCCCCTACATCAATCAGGCAATGCTGCCACACTTTTCAAGCGCCGCGCCCGCTATGTTGAACTAGAAGCCGAACTTGAACAGTTGCAAGGGCAAGTAGAGCAACAGTCACAACGTCATTGGGAAGAATTTCTCAATTTAATCGCAATTCTGCAACACTTTGGCGCTTTAGATAACTTAGTGCCTACAGTATTAGGGCGAATCGCTGCCGCCATTCGAGGCGAGAATGAATTGTGGCTAGGTTTAGTATTCGCTAGCGGTGAATTGGACAACTTAGATCCGCACCATTTAGCCGCCGCCGCCGCCGGTTTGGTGATGGAAACCCCCCGTCCAGATAGCAAAGTTAACTTTGAGCTTAGTAATGAAGTAGCAGAAGCCTTAGCAAAATTGCGGGGAATTCGTCGCCAAATGTTCCAACTACAACGGCGGTATAACGTAGCACTGCCTATATGGTTGGAGTTTGAGTTAATTGCGATCGTGGAACAATGGGCGCTAGGAATGGAGTGGATAGAACTGTGCGAAAACACTACCTTGGATGAAGGCGATGTGGTGAGAATTCTACGGCGGACGTTGGATTTATTATCGCAAATACCCCACGTTCCCCATTTGCCAGACTCTTTCTGCCGTAATGCTCATCGGGCGATGCAGTTGATTGATAGGTTCCCTGTGAATGAGGTGGTTGAATAAACAAGACGTTACGCAAAACCAGATGCGCTGTAGGGGCAATTCATGAATTACCCCTACAAACCGCCCCAAGAATGATATTTAGATTTGACCAAATAGTAGTAGTGGTATTTAGTTAAAAATGCTTTTTTGGTTTTGTATATGTTCTATACGTGATTAATCACGCCTATCTAACAGAAGTTACATTCGCTATCAGCACTTTTCAAGCCTAGTACACCAAGTTTCCACTACCCTGCAACTGCCGCAAAGAATTTATACATAATGGACAGTCGCAGCCAAATAATTGAATTGCGCGATCGCTTTCCGCGTCAGTAAAATTCAACATGGCAATATTCCGATCTGATACTGATGTAACAATGGTTGCGGAACGTGCAGAGGTATATGGTTGCTTTCTCTCTGAATCCCGAATGCACACAAAATCTTTTCCACCATGTGGATTAGTGATACAAGTACGACCGTCTTCTGTGTGCAGTAATCGCTGTGTAATAGTAGTACTAGCATGGGCAGGATGAAATGCCACCAACGTAGACATCATCGACACAAAGATTGAGGAAGTGGAAAGCAAATTCAGAAGAATTTTTTTGTTCATGGATTTACTTGAGAAAATTGTCTACTAGTTTAGGGTATTCGATTCACTTTCAAACATCAAGTGGATTTTCCCTAAGAATAGCTAGGCTGACACTTGTTACCCAAGAATGTTCCCTATCTACCCAGTTTTGATCGCAAATTAGCTGCTACAGCAGAATTCAGAACTCAAACAGGCTTGATATCTGGCTTGAAAACCTAAGTTGTGTATTTCAGTAAATTTAAATCCCCTCTATATCCCCAAGATAGTGATTGTTGGCTTGATGTCAGCAGATATTTACTTTTTAAATCTTATGCAGAGCGATAAATCGCTCACTACGAACAAAAATTACTTCGGACATTATTCTATACAACCAAGAAGCAGTATAACTATCTTTACAAGCTTAAAAAGCTTAATTTTAACTAAAAATAGGATAAACATTTCGCAATAAATTTGATATAGATTCTCGTTCTTAAATTATTAACTTGTAAAAAGTTCTTTTTTTTATTACATTTTAAAAAAGGCTCATATATCAAGTAATTTAGTAGCCTCAACAGAAAAAATGAAGCGGAAAGTACATTCAGAATCTTCAGATTGTTGCAACTGTGAACATGACGATCACGAGAATCATAATCACAATCATGATGAGAATCATAACCATGACCACAATCACGACCACGGTGGAGAATTCAATCTTAAAAATGAGGTATTACCTTTAGTAGCGATTTTAAGTTTATATGCGCCTGGTGTAATTTTTGAAAATCAATTACACAATACATTTTATTCAATAGGTGAATATCTGCTTTTTATCCCTGCCTATTTATTAAGTGGATGGAGTGTTTTAAAAACTGCTGGGCGCAATATCCTTAAAGGGAGAATATTCGATGAAACGTTTTTAATGGCAGTAGCGACACTAGGAGCGATCGCAATTCATAAATTACCCGAAGCTGTCGGAGTTATGTTATTTTATAAAATTGGAGAATTGTTTCAGGATATTGCCGTTAGTCGTTCCCGTAATTCCATCAAAGCTTTATTAGAAGTACGTCCAGATTACGCCAATATTCAAACAGAGGGAGAATTAAAGAAAGTCTCCCCAAATACAGTAAAGATTGGAGATATTATCGTCGTAAAACCTGGGGAAAAGATTCCCTTAGATGGTGAGATTCTAGATGGAAATTCGCAAGTCGATACATCTGCATTAACTGGAGAGTCTGTACCGCGAAGGGTGAGACTGGGAGAGACAGTTTTGGCTGGAATGATCAATAAAATGGGTGTTCTCAGCATTAGAGTAACAAAACTATTTGACGACTCTTCCATTGCGAAGATTTTGGACTTGGTGCAAAATGCCAAAAGTAAAAAAGCAGAAACAGAAAAATTTATTACTAAATTTGCCCGATATTACACGCCAATACTAGTTTTTGCATCTGTAGCAGTTGCATTATTACCTCCTTTATTCATTGCTGGCGCTACTTCTTCAGAATGGGTTTATCGCGCCCTAATTTTACTAGTTATCTCCTGTCCCTGCGGACTCGTTATCAGTATTCCCTTAGGTTACTTTGGAGGCGTGGGAGGTGCGGACAAACGCGGTATTTTGGTTAAAGGGTCTACTTTTTTAGATACGTTAAATGCAGTTAATACAGTTGTGTTTGATAAAACTGGAACATTAACTAAAGGGGCATTTAAAGTAGTACAAATAATTCCCTCACATGGGTTCAAAAAAGAAGAGATTCTGCAACTAGCTGCCCAATTAGAATCGCATTCAAATCATCCCATTGCTCAATCTATTCGCAATGCTTATGAGGGCAAAATCGATGATTTTGAAATGAGAGATTATGAAGAGATAGCAGGTTATGGAATTAGAGCAAAAGTTGAAAATAGGGTAGTGATTGCGGGAAGCGATCGCCTACTCCAGAGAGAGAATATTGTTCATGATAAATGCCCTGTAGCGGGAACAATTGTTTATCTAGCAGTAGATAATATTTACGCTGGATATATAATCATTATGGATGAGATGAAAGAAGATGCTAAAGAGGCTATTCAAGCACTCAAGCGAATGGGTGTAGAGAAAATAGTAATGTTGACAGGAGATAATCAAGCGATCGCTTCCGGGATTGCTCAACACCTTGGCATAGATAGCTATGAAGCAGAGTTATTACCCGAAGAAAAAGTTAATGCCCTTGAGAAATTAATCAGCAGCGGCGGCAAGCATGGTAAAGTCGCCTTTGTTGGCGATGGCATTAATGATGCACCAGTGATTGCTAGAGCAGATGTTGGTATAGCAATGGGTGGGTTAGGCTCAGATGCAGCCATAGAAACTGCCGATATTGTGATTATGACAGATGCACCATCAAAAGTAGCAGAAGCAATCCAAATCGCCAGAAAAACCCGCACAATTGTATGGCAAAATATCGGTTTTGCTTTATTCATTAAAGGTGTATTTATTGGATTGGGTATTTTAGGCGTAGCGACAATGTGGGAAGCTGTCTTTGCTGATGTCGGAGTAGCAATGCTGGCAATTTTCAACGCAACTAGAGCGATGAAATAAAGTTATTGGAAAATCGGGAATCTGTAATTGGGATGCTCCCGTACCTGTTGAGGCTGTTACGCCAGTATTAATTAAAACAGTAGCTTTGTTTTAGAATTTACGCAAAAAAGCACTGAAAGCGTTGATTTATCGTAGGGGCAATTCATGAATTGCCCCCATATTTCATACTTGATGCGTAAGTCCTATTCTTAATGAATAGGCAAAACTGGCACATCTTAACGATGAACTAAACCACGTCTAAGTAAGTGGGCGCAAATAATCATCATTGGCTCGTAGTTGCGCTTTAGCGCTAAAGCGCAACTAAGAGCAAAATACAGAGATTTTATTTTTCGTTACATAGTTTGGTTTTATCTTGCCTACCTACTTATCTTGAAACCTATAGTTCTTCCATGATGAAAAGGATTTGCCCTCATCCCCCAACCCCTTCTCCCAAATCTGGGATTCGGGGAGCCAGAATTTCAAACTCCCTCTCCCAGATTTGGGAGAGGGATTTAGGGAGAGGGTAAAAACTACGGTTCTCAACTTACATAAGGTTTAGATAAAATTAAGTCTGCATTGCAATTATGAAACTATGTAAATATACAGTTATTTGGCTGATGTAAATCAAAATTTCCTAACTCAGAAAACAAGGAAAACATAGATATTAAGTTAATTGGTGTTTGTTTATACTATTTCAAATTTTTGCAATGGTTATACTCATAACTTAGGTTCTACCTGGGAATTAGGAAGTGGCTTTGCCACTTCTTTTTATTTATCTGGTAGCCCAGTCAAAAATAAATTAAAAGTTAAAAGTAATTTTGTTAAACTTTTAACCTTTATTAATTGTTATACCATTTTACCAAATATCTGCTATACCAACATTGTTAGGAGCGTACAAGTATACGCCCCTAGAGCCGATTCATTTGTTGCAAAATTTGTTGACAATGGTATGATTTCGTGTATGTTTAAATGACCAAGCAGCTTGACCCAATTCTGGGCAGATAAACATAATATTAATCATTACTCATTGTATCTTGCCATCTCTCGCGCTTGGGCTTGCTCTCCACATCGCGCGATCGCGTTTCTTGCCAAGTTCCCCACATTAGAGATTGCTGTTTTTCAACATGGTTAATAAACTGCATGATTGAGTGATCTACTTTGATGGGAGTTTTCAAATTAAACTGAATTGTTTGGAGAATCTTGATGTCATCCATGAGAAAGTACTTAGTTGCAATCTTAGTCAGCCCTAGCACAATTCTATTAGATAACCAACCAAAAATTCCTTGACGTTTTTTAGTCATGAACAGAATTTGACCTTCAGTTTTTCCGCCTTCGTGGAGCCGAACTGCAACCATCATGTGGACATGAAAGAAATCCGGTCCAAGTGTCACAATGCCAATGCTACCGTACCAATAGCAAATACTGTAAGTCCAATAGCAACTACTGTAAGTTATGGCATTTTTGTAGAAAAGACAGATGAGCTTAATGAAAAATAAATTGTCTTTGACAGGTGTAGTATTACTGAAGATAATCGCATTCTCGTTCAGTTCCTCTCTTTCAAAATTAATTTCTATTGGCAGTTTGTGAACTGTATTGAGGTGTTGAGCATCAATCGCATTAATCATCACCACGCTGGGGTGACAGTTCATCACAAAATGAGAATGGATGGTGACATCACACTCTTTTTGTTCCAATTCTGGAACAAAAGGTAAGGGTTGTTGTGGTATTTCTCCAGTCCAAACCCAAATCATCCCATACTTTTCAGCAGTAGGCCAAGTTTGTAACTTTAGGGAAAGTGGTGTATCTAAACATGGAATATCAATACACATTCCTTCAGCATCAAACTTCCAGTGGTGGAAAAAACAACGTAGTGCATTACCCTCAACTTTGCCTTCAGCAAGGTGAGCGCCCATGTGTGGACAGTAGGCATCCAAGGTAACTACTCTTTTGTCTTTACCCCGGTAAATCACTAGTTCTCTGCCCAAAATAGTGACAGGTTTTACTTCACCCACCCGCAGATTTCGAGAGGGTATTACCCAATACCATCCCTCAATAAAATGCTCTGGATTATTGAAGTTTTTAGGTTTACGGGTTGAACTAAAAGTCTGCGAGTTGAGATTCATTTTTATGGTTTCACTTGAGGTGAAGCTGTTGATCTAGAAGTAACATGAGAACTAGATAAAAACAGTTACTTTCAGTACCATGAGCAACAGCTACCCAAGAAGTGGATAAAATTAAGAAGGTAGAATTATGAAAAAATTATATTAAAATTATCAAAAATATGCCGATTAAGCTTAACTAAGCCAATATCCATTTAAATTAGATATTGTAATAATTAAAACTTAGTGAAATTCCTAATTAGATAAAAATTTTCCTTACTGATGACAATATTTTATTAGCTTCTAAAACGACTGAATAAACTAGCAAAATATAGCAATCATAAATCATTCGTGAATAACGAGATCCCCGACTTATTAGAAAATTCGGGGATCTGAATCTTATGATTTTCATTAAAATAGGATGACGATATGTAATAATAATTACAATAGTTGGGAAAATCTGCCGTGTTAACTCAAGATAAAAAACTTCTTTTAATTGGTCAGGTAACAGATATAAGTAAAATCCCCATTAGGACAATTCGCTATTACGAGAGCTTAGGGTTAATCAAATCATCAAGACGAACAGAGGGAGGCTTCCGCCAGTTTTCATTGGATGTGCTGACTCGTCTAGCCTTCATTAAAAGGTCACAAAATCTTGGTCTTAGCTTAGAGGAAATTGGAAATATTCTTCAGGTTTATGACCAAGGACAAGCTCCCTGTGGTGAAATTCAAGAAAAGCTCGAAGAGAAGCTCTTGCAAATTGATCGCCAAATTGATCAGTTGTTAACTTTACGGTCTGAAATAAAGGGATTACTTTCCGGCTGGAAGAATATCGGCGAACAGCATGAGGATACAATTTGTCCGATCATTCAAAACACTAGTACCGCAGGGGGGAATTAAATAATTCGTAATTCGTAATAGAGCCTCCGGCACGCTGCGCGGTTTTCATGCCCAAAGGGCTGTACGTAATTCGTAATTTGTAATTCGTAATAGTTTTTAGTGCTTACTACGAAATTGTTTAGCCATCACTTTAAACTTGAGAAATTACTAGGCAAGACGGAATTTATTATTAAAAAATAAAGCAATTTTTTTGTTCCTTATCTAGGACTCAGGACTTTTATAGAGAAGGAACCACCATAATTCTAGTCCAATCAAGGCTAAACCTGCGATCGCAACACCAACTTTTAAGCCCAAAGGTTGCTCAATATGATGAAATTGGCTGTTTTGCTCTGACAAGTGATTTGGCATTTCTGCTAATACTACGCCTGATGTTCCAGCCAGAAGCACTAAAGCTATCAGGCTTCCCCAAAGGATTTTTTTGCTTAACATTTCCGAAATTATCCTAAAATTATGAGATAGTTTTTGGTTTAAAGTTACGCAATCTGAGGGCATTGCTAACAACAGACAGCGAAGAAAGAGCCATCGCAGCACCGGCGATAATTGGATTGAGTAACCAACCAAAGATGGGAAACAGAATTCCAGCCGCAATGGGAATACCAATAACGTTGTAAATAAAGGCAAAGAAGAGATTTTGCCTGATATTGTTGATGGTAGCGCGACTAAGTTGAATAGCTGTAACAATTCCTTGTAAATCGCCAGAAATTAGGGTAATATCGCTAGCTGCGATCGCTACATCTGTTCCCGTCCCAATCGCAATTCCCACGTCAGCTTGTGCTAGGGCTGGGGCGTCATTTATGCCGTCGCCTACCATTGCGACAATTTTGGATTTTGGATTTTGGATTTTGGATTTTGAATTGGGAAATCTCTCTATCTTCCCTTGCAAAGATTGGATAATCGCCGCTTTCTGATCTGGACGGACTTCGGCAAAGATTCGCTGGATGCCAACTTCAAGAGCGATCGCATCAGCAGTTTTACGATTATCTCCGGTAAGCATTACTACTTCTAAACCTAACTTCTGTAAGGCTTTCACCACTGCTGCTGAGGAAGGTTTGAGGGCATCGGCAATACCCATTACTCCTTGTAGTTCGCCATCTACAGCAATCAAAATTACTGTTTTACCAGCCGCTTCCCAGGCATCTTTATACTGCTGGAGAGCTATAGTATTAATTCCAAGTTCTGTTAACCAGCGTTGTGTACCAATTTGCACAAGCTGATTTGAAACAACTCCTTGCACACCACTACCTGCATTAGCCTGAAAGTTCTTTACCTCTGTTAAACTCACTTCTTGAGACTGGGCATATTTCACCACTGCTGACGCTAAAGGATGCTCAGAATTATGTTCTACCGTTGCTGCTAACTGTAAAAGCTTGATTTCATTACCATTAGCTGTGCCGTTGACAGTTACAAAGTCTGTAACAGTGGGTTTACCCTGAGTCAAAGTGCCGGTTTTATCTAAAACGATGGTTTGAATTTTGTGTGCTAGTTCTAAGCTATCCGCACCTTTAATCAAAATGCCATTTTCTGCACCTTTGCCCGTCCCCACCATTACAGAAGTAGGGGTAGCTAAACCCAAAGCACAAGGACAGGCGATAATTAGTACACCCACCGTTGTCATTGTTGCTAGGGTGAGGTTACCCGTGAAATTAAACCAAATCACGAAAGTGGCGATCGCTATTGCAATCACAGCTGGTACAAACCATCCTGTAACTTGATCTGCCAAGCGTTGAATAGGTGCTTTAGAACCTTGGGCTTGTTGCACCAGTTTGACGATTTGAGCCAAAAACGTATCATTTCCAACTCGTGTCACCCGAAACTGAAATGCACCCGCACCGTTAATCGTCGCCCCAATCACCTCATCTCCCGGCTGCTTTTTGACTGGCAAACTTTCACCCGTCACCATCGCTTCATCTACTGTCGAAGCGCCTGTAATCACTTCACCATCTACGGGAATCTTTTCACCGGGACGTACCAAAATCACATCGTTAATTTTGACTTCGGCGATGGGAACATCAATTTCTCTACCATCACGAATGACTCTGGCATCTCTGGCTTGCAATCCGATGAGTTTGCGGATGGCTTCAGAAGTTTGTCCCCTAGCACGATTTTCTAACAACCGCCCCAACAAAATTAAGGTAATGACAATGGCGGCTACTTCGTAATAAATATGAGGTATCAAGCCTTGAGCAATAAAAAATTTCGGGAAAATAGTGACAAACAAAGAATATAGATATGCTGCACTTGTACCCAAAGCAATTAGCGTGTCCATCGTCGCCGTATGGCGCTTCAGAGATTTCCAGCCATTGCGGTAAAAAGATCCACCACACCAGAACACGACGGGGGTTGTCAGCACTAACTGTATCCAAGGATTTTGCAAGAAGCTTGGAATTAAGGGCAAGTTTAACCCAGTCATCATAGGCAACGACCCCAAAAATAGGAAAATGCTGATTACACCTCCCACCACTACCTTGAGAGATAGTTGGCGTTGTAATGCTTGCCTACTCGCAATTTCTGCATCATCTTCTTCGGTGAGCAATTCTTCCTGGAGTGAGTCAGAAGAGTATCCCGCAGATGCGATCGCACTTTGAATTTTCTCTAAATTAGCTACAGAGCGATCGTACTTGATAGCAGCTTGTTCTGCTCCAAAGTTAACATTGCAGTCCCTTACCCCAGGAACAGAGCGAATTGCCTTTTCGATGTTGTTGGCGCAAGCGGCGCAACTCATGCCTCGAAGTTTGAGTGTGAGAGTATCCATAACTAGATGAACCCCTGTGATTCATGTAAGAGGATCTTAAATAATTCGTATTAAATTATTTGTGGATTTAGACCCCAACTAATTCAATACCGCCAAGAAATCCGGGTTACGCGCAAGTGCTTCGCCAACAATTACGAATTACGAATTAGTTAGCAACTGGATAGCCAGCAGCAGCCAACGCTTCCTTAATTGCTGTTTCTGATGCTTGAGTTTCTACACTGACAAGCTTGGTTGTTGGATCAGCCTGAACGCTAGCATTGGCATCGACTGCCTGAAGTGCTTTGGTGATGGTGCTTGCACAAGCAGAACAAGCCATGTTGGGAACTGTGAGTTGGAGAGTCATAGATTTACGGGATAGAGTGGAAAAGCTAGCCAAACCAAAATGGATGACTGGGGGAAATCTTTCAACAGTCAGAAATAACTGGAAAGAGAGTCGCCTTGAATTTATCCTAGACTCTCTAGCCGGCTGGAGAGTCTAGAGATTTTTAAAAGTTTTTCGCTAAACTTCAAATTTCTTTACAGAAGTAATACATAACCTGCTAAAAATACAAGATACTACAAAAGACTTGTTTTCCGATGCAAGTGTGTGTTATTAAGGCTATATAACCTGTTGTTTTCCCCACAATTCTGGGAAAATAGCCCTCCGCACCACTTGAGACGCGGCTGCTGAACCCAAGTCTCCTAATCTCTTCACAACAAAGAGTCTTTTTTAAGGCTTTATTTGGAGTTTTCATGCAGCCAAAAAATTTGAAACGTCTCCTGCGTGCTTTAGAGCGGCAGGGTTTGGATGTAACTTATAACAATCGCACTTATTCAGTTCGTTTAGTTAATTCTCCTGATGCCCCTGTAGCAGAAGTGCTACTACCGGAAGGCTTCCCCGTAGAAGCTAAGGCACTAAAGCAGTTAGCGAATTTGGCAAGCGTGCGCCACCCATTAGGTGGATGCGTTTGTCGTGCCTGTGCTACGCCTGACTTTCACCCAGGTGATGCGGGTGTTGCCATTGGTTCAGTCGTAGAAACTGTAGGTCAAATTATCCCTGGTGCTGTCGGTTCTGACATCAATTGTGGTATGCGCTTGCATGTTGCTGATTTGACAATCGAGGAATTTTTGGCAAAGCGCGATCAATTCGTAGAACGGATGAAGGGGGATTACTTCTTCGGTACGCGTGATGTGACGATGACTGCTGACGCAATGCGATCGCTATTTCAATACGGAGTTCCCGGTTGGCTGGATGCCATGCTAGATCAGCCTACAGGGAGTGTAATCAAATCTGATTTGCCACAACTTGCTAAAGAGAGCGATGGCTCCGCCAACGCCAGGGGCGAACGCATCTTCTTAGGTGGTTCAATGGATGGTAACTGGCAACTTGCGCCTGAAGAATTAGTTCCCGATGCTGGACTGGTACGCGATGGCGGACTGGCAACCATTGGCGGGGGTAATCATTTTGTAGAAGTGCAGCGAGTTGATAAAGTCGAAAATCGCCCACTTGCCCACGCCTGGGGAGTGCGCGAGGGACAGCTAGCTTTTATGATTCACTCTGGTTCCCGAAACGTGGGTAAGTATATTGGCGGAATGTGGCGAGATAAAGCTAAGGCGACTTGGCAAAAAGGTTTAAAGTACCCTGATTCTCAGATTTTCCTCTCTCTACTTATTCTCACCCGGAACTAGTCGCCAGTTACCTGCAAGCTGAAGCCACTGCTGCTAACTATGGGTTTGTTAATCGCCTGCTATTAGCAGAACTGCTACGTCTGCGTTTGCGAGAAGTATACAAAGATGTGGGAGCACCTCTAGTTTATGACTTGCCGCATAACATCACCTTGCCATTCGGTCAGGGATGGGTGACACGTAAGGGCGCAAGTCCAGCCCATGTAGGGCAACCAGTGATTATCCCTGGTTCAATGGGTGCTTATTCTTATCTGATGGTGGGTAGAGGCAATCCAGCATTTTGTAATTCTGCCTCACATGGGGCGGGAAGAATTTATTCTCGCTTCGACCTCAACCGCAGAGGTGCATCTCAAACTGAGGCGGAACTGGGATTAATCGGCGTAGACTGCATCACCCTGCGTCAAGAACGCCGAATTGAAGAAGCACCCTTTGCCTACAAACCGATTCAGTCTGTGATTGATGTGCAGGTTGAGGCAGAAATGGTGGACGTTGTGGCGCGGTTGAGTCTCGTGTTGACGTTTAAGGCGTAGCCCCTAAATAAAAAGCCCCTGGTCAACACCAGGGGCGCATACACGTTTTTCAGGCATTAACAGGCTGAATAATAACTTTTTGACATACTCCCTGAACTTTCAGGTCAGGGATTCTGGATTCAAACAGCAACAGCAGGCATAGCCCGTCTTATATCACCTAGCCCAACAGACTCTTTGGCCTGCCTGTTGCCATATTGTACCAAAAAGTAAACTCAACGAGGTTGTCACCAACCCCGTTGGTCTTCAAAACCGTGCGTGAGACTTTCACCTCACACGGCTCCTCAATGACTCGGCACG
>NZ_JBALFF010000105.1:0-74275 GCF_036916975.1 Nostoc sp. | reverse complement strand
AGAACCGTAGTTTTTGCCCTCACCCTAAATCCCTCTCCCAAGTCTGGGAGAGGGACTTTGAAAACGTCACATTTTAGAATGAAATAGCCCTGCCCCACAACCATGTTGAAAAAATATTAGTGCAAATTAAACTCCAAACTCCAAACTCCAAACTCCAAACTCCAAACTCCTAACTCCTAACTCCTCACTCCTCACTCCTAACTCCTAAACAACCTTGTATACTGCGTTTCATGCTGCATACTCGCCAGCGACAAACCCCAACTACAACAGGCGAGTTGATCGTCCTCCAATGCCAGAATTTCTAATGCCGCAATGCTAAATAATGGTTGTAAATCTAGCAATAATTGCTGTCCTGCTGTTTGTCCCAGGGGGATAAGTTTCACGCCAGCAGTAATCAAATTACTTGCCCAACTATGCAGATATCCGAGTAATCCAGCTTGAATGCTGATTTGCCAATGGGCAAGGGCAATGCCAAAAGCGATCGCATAATTGCAAGGATTACCTACAGCATTGGCAATAAGTATAATCTGCGGTTCTAGTTTACCAAGTAATTGGATCAGCGATCGCCCCATCTGCCAACTAGAGGCGCGTAATTCTTCTGTTTCCCTCGCAGCCGATAACCAGAGATTCCAACGGCATAGCGACTCTACATCACCTATTTTTGCAGATTGCTGCGATCGCACCATCACCGCTGCCTCTAGCCGAATTGCCCCGTAGAGCAACTCTGCTTTTAACCAATCTTTGAGATGTATGTGGTTAGCGATCGTACCATTTTCTACCAGCATTTCTAAACCTTCAGAATAACTATATGCTCCCACAGGCAAAGCGGGGCTAGCCAACTGTAAAATACTCAAAAGATGGCTATCAGTGAGCATGATGGTGTTGTCCATAAGCTCCTAATTCTGGCTGAAACGGTAAAATTTCTTCTTTCACTTCTAACCCCAATTGTTCCAACATCGTGCGTAAAACCGAATCTGAAGACAAGCGTAAATAAGTTGGGGTAATTTCTACAGGTACATGGCGATTTCCCAGATGGTATGCTGCCCGTAATAATAAAAGTGGTGTTTGGGCAAAAGCAGTCAGTACTAGTTCTGGTTTAGCAGTAATTCTGATTAAACTGCGATGGGTTTCTTCTTGCAAAATATCCCCATCATGTAAGACAGTTCCTCTGGGCAAATGTAAAAACACAATACCATCTTCCGTTTCAAAACGATGACGGCTGCGGGTACGTTCTTCTGCTGTCAGTGCCAGAGTACAAGTAACTGCGGCATCGTAATTAGGTGGTTTAAATTGAGTAAATGTGAGCATACAGAGTTTCGCTTAAACTTCTACTTTTCATTATTATGTTTCTAATTTAACTAAGTAAGTAATCCAAATTAAATATAAAACCTCACCCTGCCTCCGGCTTCCCTCTCCGATACTTTGGAGAGGGATTGAGGGTGAGGTTTTTTCTTATGTTTAATTACAAATTATTTTAATCCCATATAACAGTCTTGAATTACGAATTACGAATTATTTTAAACCCTATATCTGCCTTGCGCGAAGAAAAGATAAAATTAAACAAAGGCAACGAGCCAAACGGGGACAATCATGAACCAAGCCATTGAGGGAGTACGTTGGACAATTCACGATTTAGAGGTTCTACCCGAAAATGAGTGGACGCGCTATGAAATTATTAATGGAGAACTCTTTGTGACTCGCACTCCTCACCGTCGCCATCAACAAGTTTGTGTAAAAATTGCTCGACAACTAGATGTTTGGTCAGATTCGAGTGGTTTAGGAGAAACAATTGTGGCTCCAGGGGTAATTTTTTCGCAAGCAGATAGCGTTATACCGGATGTAGTTTGGGTAAGTCGAGAACGACTGGCGCAAATTGAAGATGAAGCGGGACATTTGACAGGCGCACCAGAGTTAGTAATAGAGGTTTTATCGCCTGGTAAACAAAACGAACTTCGAGACAAAGAAGCAAAACTGAAACTTTATTCAGTTCAAGGTGTGCGTGAGTATTGGATTGTCGATCGCTTTACTAAAAAAGTCGAAGTTTATCGGCGAGAAAAAGCCCAGTTGGTTTTAGTTGCTACTTTGTTAGGTGATGATGAAATAACATCGCCACTTTTACCGGGATTTTGTTGTTATATCCGTTTGTTTTTTCCTGAATAATAACAAATTCGAGAATATTGATAGAAACTTATTCTGGCTTTTATTGGTTCTGTACGTACTCAATAAGTTTATGGATGCCTGTGTGCCTGCGCTAATAATCGCGTAAGAACCAGACCAGAATTGAGGTTTACTTCCCCAGTAGGATATGATCTGCCTTGGCGATCTGATCAAGAGCGATCGCAATTGGTTACAGTTGTGTATTTTACATTAATCAAAAGCGTGATTCCATATTCCCTACTCCCCACCTACATAGATAATTTCAAAAATCAAATATGATTCTCATAGGTAGCTAGACAAGATAAAACCAAACTATGTAACGAAAAGTAAAATCTCTGTATTTGGTTCGTAGTTGCGCTTTAGCGCTAAAGCGCAACTACGAACCAGTGATGATTATTTGCACCCGCTTACTTAGCACAGATATTCGTAAATAAGATCAAACCTCACCCTCAATCCCTCTCCTTATTATTGTCGGGGGAAGCCGGAGGCAGGGTGAGGTTTTATATTTAATTTGACTCACTTACTTAATACCATTGCTGGTATTCTAAAAGCGGCAAGAACATTGCCAGACAATTGGCAAAGCAAAAGTAAAATAATGGAAATCGCTACAACCAGAGTACCGCGTTGGTTCGTTCGCAGAGATATTGATGGTTTATTTGGGCTGGCGCTTGATAATTTTATTCAAATTTTATTGATTGTCAATTTGTGCCAAGGAGTGCTAGGGTTCTCTGCTGAGTTAGTTTATGGGCGGATTTTGCCAGGAGTTGCAATCAGTTTGATTGTTGGTAACTTCTATTACGCAAGGCTAGCCCTATTGCAAGGCAAACGTGAGCAAAGAGACGATATTACTGCTTTGCCCTATGGGATTAACACCGTCAGCCTTTTTGCCTATATTTTTCTGGTGATGCTACCTGTAAGATTGGCGGCAATTTCTGGTGGTGCATCTGGCGAACAAGCTGCTGAATTAGCTTGGCAAGCAGGATTGGTGGCTTGCTTTGGTTCCGGTTTGATAGAATTTATGGGGGCTTGGGCAGGAGAGCCACTTCGCCGCCTCGCCCCCCGTGCAGCATTGCTTTCAACTTTGGGCGGTATTGCAATCACTTTTATCGCCATTGGTTTTCTATTTCGTACCTATGCCAATCCCGTAGTTGGCTTAGTGCCTCTTGGTGTAATTTTGGTGACTTATTTTGGGCGAGTGCGATTTGCCATACCTGGCGGCTTGTTGGCAGTTCTGTTGGGAATTGCCCTTGCTTGGGGAACAGGTTTAGCCAGTTGGGATCATGCCAAGTTTATCGCTACCCTGCAACCAATTAGGTTTTATTTCCCTTCTTTGTGGCTGGGAGATTTGTGGAGCAGTCGTTCAGTCTTGGTGGGATATTTCAGCATCATTCTACCAATGGGGTTATTTAATCTTGTCGGCAGTCTCCAGAATTTAGAAAGTGCCTCAGCTGCGGGTGATACTTATCCTGTGGCTCCTTGTCTGAGGATAAATGGTATTGGTACATTGGTTGCTGCTATTTGTGGTTCTTGTTTTCCGACTACTATTTATATTGGTCATCCTGGCTGGAAAGCTATGGGAGCAAGAGTCGGTTACTCTATACTCAATGGCATAATTATGGGCTTGCTTTGCCTAAGTGGAACTGTGGCAATCCTGGCTTACTTTGTCCCGATTGAAGCCGGGATGGCAATTGTGTTATGGATTGGGATTGTGATTGTCGCTCAAAGCTTTACAGCCACCCCGTCGCACCATGCACCTGCTGTGGTTGTTGGTCTATTGCCGGGGATTGCTGGTTGGGGTGCGCTAATTGCTAAAAATTCACTTCGGGCAGCAGGCTTAGGCACGCCGGAAAAACCTTTGACACCAACGTTGATTGAGCAGTTTAAGTTGAGCGATACGTATATTGATGGGGCTTTTGCTCTTGAGCAAGGGTTTATTTTTTCCGCCATGATTTTAGCTGGCATTACAGTTTACATTATTGAGCGCAAGTTTCGCCAAGCTGCCTATTGGTCTATAGTCGCTGCTGTAATTTCTTGGGTTGGGTTGATGCACAGTTATCGTTGGACTGTTGCAGATACAGTTGTTAATTTCGGCTGGGGAACTGGTACGCCTTGGGCTATTGGCTATATAATGCTGGCAATTCTCTTTTTTTATGTCGATTGGCAAGAAAGAGGTAAGACTTGATGCGATCGCTTCTTAAAAGATCATAAATCCCTCTCAAGTCATAGATGCATTCTGTGCTGTGATAGAGGATTTTTTACTCCAACTTCAGTATTATCTTAGATAAATAAATTATTAGAAAAATCATAATTATCCTACTTTTTACCTAATTTCAGTTCCTTTAAATGATAGATAAGCAGCTATTAAGCTCATTTTGTCAGCAAATAAATAGTCTAGAAGAACAATAAAAAACATGGATAACAAAAACAAAATTAATAGTACTAAAAATAATTTGGCTCGGAATACAAAAGAGGCTGAAACTGAGATGAATTCCTCATCTAACGAACTGATACAGGCAAAGAAAACAATTAATATAGATGGTCAGCGTCCAGTCGATCCAAGTAGTATTGAAATTAAAGAAACAATTAATATAGATGGTGAGCGCCCAATTGGGAAAAATGAAACTGATTATGATAAAACAATTAATATAGATGGTCAACGCCCGATTGCTAAGAGCGCTTTTCAAGAATATGACATGCTAAATGTAGACGGTAAGCGTCCAATTGACCCTAGTGATTTAGAGGTTGAGGAAATTCTTGATATAGATGGTCAACGTCCGATCGCTAAGAGTAATTTAAAAGTTCAGGATACTCTAGAAATAGATGGTAGCCGCCCAATAGTTTCAGATAACACTGTTGAAAAGGAAATACCAACAGATTATGTAGACTAAAATTACGAGCTTCCTTGACACTATAAAGTGGTGAAGAGAAAACAAGGGAATGTAGTAATCTACATTGTCATTATGCCTTTGCTAAGGAATAAGAATTAAATAAAATACAAATTATGTCCCTGGGTTACCTCACCCTCAATCCCTCTCCTTATAAAGGAGAGGGAAGCTAGATAGAGGATGAAGTTTTGCATTTTATTTAATCCACGTTCCTAACCCGTTTAGGAATTAAGTAAGTGGGTCAAATTAAATCTAAAATCTTACCCTACCTCCGGCTTCCCTCTCCTTACTAAGGAGAGGGATTGAGGGTGAGGTTTTTTCTGTGGTTAGCATAACTATTTATGCGGACATAATATCAGAAGGTTAAATTTCAAGCAACCTTCGTTGTAGTATAGTTTTGCTTTCGTATTATTAATGGTATAAGAGATGACGCTTAAATTTGAATACAGTACTCTTGCAAATCCAGAAGATATTCAGCATCTGGGGAGTATCTTTGAGCAGTGTTTCATCAGTGGGCTTGGTGGCGAAGAAGCTTACATCAATCTGCTTGGTGTAGAAAACTTCCGCATTATTCGTGAGTCAGAACAATTAATTGGTGGATTGGCAACTCTGGATATGGGCCAGTGGTGGGGTGGTGTGCGTGTACCAATGACAGGAATTGCGGTAGTGGGCATTGCTCCAGAGTATCGCGGTTCGGGAGGTGCGATCGCTCTCATGCAACACACCCTCAAAGAACTTTATGCTAGAGGTATACCGCTCTCTGCTCTTTATCCAGCAGTTCAAAGCTTGTATCGAAAAGTTGGGTATGAGCAGGGGGGTAGTTGGTGTAATTGGGAAGTTCCTACTAAAAATATCCAACTGCGCGAGCAACCCTTACCTTTGCAACCAATATTTCCAATCAATCATCAAGTCTTTCACGAATTATATCAGCAGCAGGCGAGATTAACGCATGGATATTTAGACCGGCATCCAGCAATCTGGGAGCGCTTAATCCAGCCAGATGAGAAGGAAACATTTTACGCATATTTTATCGGTACAAAAGAGAAACCCGAAGGCTATATCCTCTTTAGTCAACATTCAACAGAGAATGGCGCAATCCTGCGGGTAAAAGATTGGGTAATTCTCACAGTTGCGGCTGCACAAACATTTTGGTCTTTTCTTGCCAGTCATCGCTCCCAAATTGAGCAGGTGCGATGGAGGAGTTCGGCGATTGATTCCTTGACATTAATGTTACCAGAGCAAACTGCCAACCTTAAGAATACAATGCGCTGGATGCTGCGGGTAGTAGATGTAGTTAAGGCGCTGGAAATGCGGGGTTATCCATCGGGAATTCAAACTGAACTGCATTTAGACATTCAAGATAATTTGCTAGATGCAAACAATGGTAAATTCATTCTTTCTGTTGCCAATGGACGCGGTGAAGTTACAAAAGGTGGAAAAGGCGAGTTGCAGTTAGATGTCCGAGAACTAGCACCAATATATACAAGTTTGTTCACACCCTACCATTTGCAAATAGCCGGAAAACTGCATGGGACAGAAACGGCTATTTCAGCAGCTACACAAATATTTGCAGGTGCTTCGCCTTGGGTGACTGATTTCTTTTAAAAGGAATTTTACATGTGATAATTTGTTTTTGCTTAACGGGACTTCCAAGAAATAAATTACTCAAATGAAACGAACCACTCCAGACACAGAGAAGCCAGCGCGTTGCGGGGGTTCCCCCCGTTGTTGCGACTGGCGCAACACAGAGGAATGAGGAAGAGAGAGTTTTTTGGCTATTTTTTTATTTGTCAGTCCCTAAGTTGACAGCAATGGCCCAAAACCTACCTTTTGTTAAGGGCGGGCGAAACGCCTAGATAATTTATTTCTTGGAAATCACCAAGGTTGAGTTAACTGACAATCCCCAGATTGTTGTGGATTTCGATAAGGTTGCCATCAGGATCGCGAAAATGGGCTGTGCGGATTCCCCAGTCGGGGCGATCTTGTGGTTGAGTTACAACGATCGCATTCTGAGCTTTTACTTGCTCATAGACTTCATCGACGTTATCGACTGCGAAAATCAAAACAATTTTATCTCGATTGGCAACATAAGAAGGCTGTTCGATTCTGGGAACTACTTGGGCCATTAATTCTTTTTTGAACAAACCGAGCTTGATATATCCGGTATTAAACTCAGCATATCCGCTATCTTCATCGCCCCAATCGACATCAAATTTCAGCAGATCCCGGTAAAACAGAAAAGAATCTTTGTAGTTGGAGACAAGCAATCTCAGGTGTGTTAACTGAAGCTTCATATCTGTTGGGTTAGCCTACTAACTGTGAATTCTAGGTTATGGGTGCATCGCTAGCAACTCACTTTCGACAATCGCCAACTCATCAAGCCGTTGCATGACAATTTCTTTGTCGAAATAAGTAGCAGCTAAAACCCAATATATACCGTAGTGACGCGCTTCGGATGCCATTAGCCCCCGATAAAATTTTGCTAATGGCTCTAGTAGTCTGTCCCAAAAGTTTTCAGAGGTTCGTGGTGTTCAGATCCCCGACTTCGTAGAAGTTGTCGGGGATCTCGCATTTAATCCTGCTGCCGTCGTTCTTCCATTCCTTGAGTAGAAATCATATTGCTGACACTCTCTACATCTGCCATCATCAAAACTGCTCCCTGCATTTCAATGCCAAGCAATGGAGTGATCGCCATGTAACATTTTATTTCTCTACCCCGACGATTGGTAGCATCGAGGATCATTTCTTGAAACTGTTTTTTTCCCGATAAAGAGTCGCGGATGGGCGATCGCAACTGCTCGACGGGTAGCCCAATGTCTAGGCTGAAGATAGAGCGTCCTATAACTTCATCAGCTCGCAAGCCCCATAAATCTTCTACCATGTAATTCCAAATTGAGATATTAAAACTGTTATCAATTACTACTATTCCAGTTTGGAGACTTCTGAGAATAGAGACAATGAAAATATTACTATGATTCAGTTCTGTGGTGCGATCGCTCAACTCGCTATTAATTGTCTGTAATTCTTCATTAGTAGATTGTAATTCTTCATTCATCGTCTCCAATTCTTCGTTAGTCGATTGGAGTTCTTCGTTGGTAGTTTCTAATTCTTCGTTAGTCGATTGGAGTTCTTCGTTGGTAGTTTCTAATTCTTCGTTAGTCGATTGCAGTTCTTCGTTAGTAGTTTCTAATTCTTGTCGGGAGCGTTGCAGCGCCTCTTGGAGTTGAATGTAACGGGTGACATCATGAAAAGCGATGCTTACACCTAAGAAACTGGTATCGGTGTCTTGCAAAGGCGTAATCCGCACATCCAAATATTGAGTTTCTGTGTTGGACAAATACCGCTCTACATTTGTCAGGGTGATAGGGCGGCGTTCATTATAAGCCCGTTCAATTAGCGATCGCAACTCAATTGGTCGATAAGAAAGTTCCAAATCCTGGAAGGGACGAGCTAAATCTCTGGGGGAAAGGGCAAACAAATTCCGCGCTTGCTCGTTCACCAGCACCAAAGTTCCATTATTATCAATGACTACTTGGGCGATTGGTGTTGTGTCGAAACCCATATCTCGCAACCGGAGGTGTCGAGACAAACGGCTGCTAGATTCGTCATCTACTGAATTTGTCATAGCTAAGAGGCGATTGCGGATATTCGCCGATGATACTTTAGTAAATATCCGGTTTTTTAAGTCTAGTGGCGTAAATAGACTCGAATGCATCAATAGCATCTCCGCTTTTCCTAAAAATAGATAGCCTGCGTCATTTAGTGCAAAATGAAACCGAGCCAGAATTCGCCCTTGAGTCTCAGAATTAAAATACATCATTGTATTACGGCTAACCAGCAAATCTAAGCGCGAAATCGGCGCATCCTGAAGCAGATCGTGGCGACCAAAAATCACTGAGCGGCGCAAGTCTTGGCGGAAGACATAGCGGTTACTGATAATTTCAAAGTATTTCTGCCGCAGTTGATCTGGTACAGCCTGGATTTCTTTTGCTGAATACGCAGCAAGACGTGCCTGGTTGAGAGCCTCTTCATCTACATCTGTGGCGTAGATTTTGACTCGTTGGCGAAATTCCTCTGCTCCCAATATTTCAGCCATCAAGATTGCCAAGGTATAAGCTTCTTCCCCAGAAGCACAACCAGCGCTCCAGATGCGGATTTGGTCAGAACTTTTTTTATTTTTAATCAGATTAGGCAACACTTCTTCTGCTATATATTCCCAAGCTGATAAATCTCGAAAAAAAGCAGTGACGTTAATTAAAATAGTGTTGAAAAGATAATTAAATTCTTCTGGATCAACTTCTAAATAGTCTAGATAATCTCCAAAGTTTTCTACGCTCAATGACTGCATTCGCTTGCATACCCGACGCATCAAAGTTGAGCGTTTATAGCCTGTAAAATCAAATCCCCGGCTTTGTCTGAGATAAACTAGTAGATTTTCAAATTCGGGGTCTTTTTCTGGAGAAGTCATAGGGTAGTTCTTGCTGGGGGAGTAGAGTTTTGAGCTTCATTAATGAGTATAAAAGACTGATTAACGGAGTTCTAAGGAATGTGAATTAAATAACATCCAAATATGGTTTTTGACCTCACCGAAGAAGCTCCGGGGCAGTTCTTGCTGTGAGCAGGGGGAGCAAGCCCTGCCCCAAACTGATTAAAATAATTCGTAATTCGTAATAGAGCCTCCGGCACGCTGCGCGAACGTAATTCGTAATTCGTAATTCGTAATTCGTAATTCGTAATTCGTAATAGAGCCTCCGGCACGCTCCGCGGTTTTCATGGGCTAAAGGGCTGTACGTAAATTTTGTTTTGTGACGGAAATTTAGCGCAAAGTGCGGTCTTGGGGTTTCCCCCGCCGCAGGATGCGCGGAGCGCACTACAGGAGCAACTTTGCATTCGCAGTCCCCAACCCAAAACTTGCGCGATTTTGAACCGGGGGATTTAAACCCACGGTACTCGGTTAAACTATGGTGACACCAAGTTGCATTCTAAAACATATCTCCTCTGCCCCCAGCAAGAACTGCCCCTCAGCTTAGTAAGATTCTCCCATGACCAAAGTTACCAGGCTGCTGGAGATTTCATCCAGGGGGAGAATAAAATCTACGTTGCCAGTTTGAATGGCGGCGGAAGGCATCCCGGAAAATTCGGCGGTTTTTACGTCTTGAACAATGATGATACCGCCCATTTTTTTAATTGCTTTTACTCCTATCGCGCCGTCGCTACCCGTTCCAGTTAGGACAAGGCCAATTGCTCTATTTTTGTAAGTGGCTGCAACCGATTTAAATAAAAGATCAGCCGAAGGACGTAAAAAATGTACTGATTCGGACTGTGATAAGGATAGCGTGCCGTCACCATTAACCAACAAATGACGATTTGGTGGAGCAATGTAAGCGATTCCTGGGGTAAGGCAATCTCCCTCTTGTGCCTTTTTGACGGTAATAGCTGTGCGCCGACTGAGAATTTCTGCCATTAGGGACGGATATTCGGGCGCGATGTGTTGCACAATGGCGATCGCGGCTGTAAATTCTGGCGGTAGAGTCGATAGCACTTTAATTAAAGCAGTTAGACCTCCTGCTGAGGCTGCGATCGCCACAATATCAAAGGCAGCATTATTAAAGTGAGGTAAATGATTTTTGGCATTTTCTGCCATCTGAGTCATGATTTTTTGCCTGTCACTATCAGACAAACTTATTTAGTTACAAAAATTATTAATAAATTTTTAAAAATCTATCTTTATAAATGAATCATACAGTATATTTATGTTGTTTTAACCCTTGCTTTCTTAAATAAATAATTCAATCCTCCTGTTCTAAAATGCGTTTTGCCTGCAAAAGTTGCTGTTTATGTTCTTCACTAACTGTCGGGTATTGCAGATTTAGTTCTTGTAATTTTGTGCAGATGATATTGGCAACAGCGAGGCGTGTAAACCATTTGCGATCGGCAGGAATAATATACCACGGGGCTGATTTTGTACTAGTGTTGTTGAAAACTTCTTCATAAGCATTCATATAATCATCCCAAAAAGCTCGTTCTCTGACATCGCTATCTGAAAACTTCCAATTTTTTTCCGGCAAATCAATCCGTTGTAAGAAGCGTTTTTTCTGCTCTGCTTTTGAGACATTCAGAAAAAACTTCAGGATAATCACACCATTATTTACCAAATATTTTTCAAAGTTATTAATTTCTTCAAAGCGCTGCTTCCATATCTTATTCCCTTCAGGTAAGTGGGGAAGTTGTTGTTTTTTCAGCATTTCTGGATGGACACGAACCACTAGGACTTCTTCATAGTATGAACGGTTGAATATTCCAATTCGACCTCTTTCTGGTAAAGCCTTAGTTGTTCGCCACAGGTAATCATGGTCTAATTCTTCCGCACTGGGTCCCTTAAAACTAAACACCTGAAATCCTTGCGGGTTTACACCAGAAGTCACATGTTTAATTGTGCTATCTTTACCAGCAGCATCCATTGCCTGAAAAATAATCAATAAAGAATATGTGTTTTGAGCGTAGAGAATATTTTGGTAATTTGCTAGTCGTTCAATATCTGCCTGTAATTTAGTTGCAGCATCAGCTTTTTCATGGAACTCAGTCTTATAAGCTGGGTCATAGTTTTTTTTCAGAGAAATCTTTGAACCTGGTGGAACAATGAAAGCATCGTGATTCATAACTTTTAATTAATTCTAGGAGTTGAAGTCCCTTTTCATCATCAGCAAGTTTAGTGGCTCTTTCTAAATTTTTGTTATAAAACTTAATGACTTATACCATTTCTTTGTGAGGCTGCGCCAAACCCTCTTAACTTCTTCTTTCTTTCTTTCTTTCTTTGTGTTCTTTGCGGACTTTGCGGTTCGTTTTTCTTTCTTGTACTTAAATATGGTTTAGCGCATCTTCATACAGAATTGGTATTAGGCATACCCTACTCTTAGGGACTTCCAAATAAAAAAATACTCAAGTACTTGTTGTGGGGTAATTTATTTTTTGTTGGAAGTCCCTTAAGCAACGTAGGTGCAGCATCTCGTGGGCAGAGGAAAAGCTACAAACCAAGCTCAATTGTGGGCAAAAGCCCCCTTGCTCCAAATATGCCGAGGGTTGAGAGCAACAACGGCTTTTTCGCTGGTTTTTCTCCCCTGCTCCCTGCCCTTTTCACTTTCCTCGCCTTGGCATAGGACGCATAGCTTCACGGCCTAACATAAACATTCCTGTAACACCCAAACTGACAAACCAAACATATTGATACCAATATTGCCGAATCTGCTCACCCGTACTGGGTTCTGGACGCAACGTGTTTAAGTACAGCAGCAGCACTAATATCATCAGCGCCCCAAAACCAACAAAGCTTAAGCCAACACCAATTCGTGCATGTCGCAGTTCAAAATCACTAATACTGTCTAGGTCAATTTCTGCCAATTCCTTAAAACAATCATCTGCCAAAGATGACGTTGCTTGAAATTTATTGCTCAGTTTTGGTGGCAAAATCGGCGACAGTGTTGCTACGGTTGGGCGGCGTAGCAAAGCCTCAGTATCTCGCAGCAATTCTAATGGCTTACGGCTAGTAGTTGGTTGAGCAAACTCTATGTTGTCTGTGGGAGTTGGGGCATTGGCTTTGCTTTCAAAATCCATAGTAGGCTTCAGAAGAACCAGGATATACATAGCCTAGCGAATCAGAAGACAAATACGCCAAAATAATTACGAATTATCAATTACCTTCGTCCATCTCTTTTAATGTAGCTAATGCCGACGGAGATAAGCGACTCAAATAACGGAATATCCAGTATTTAAAGATAGTGTTTAAAATTACCGGAAATGTAGCAATAAAGAAAAATACTATGGTTTTATTGGCCGGCAATCCTAAATGTCCTGCGAATGCTTCAAGAAGAACCTCCCACCCTTCTGGTGAGTGAAATCCTACGAATATATCTGTAGAGAGAATAATTAAAAAAGCCTTGGCATTATCGCTTAATCCATAAACAATATTATCTATAAAAGACTTCACAATCACAATTTCTTTTTTGCTTATTAGGACAATTATACCAAAAGAAATTAGTGATATTAAATCAGCGAATACATTACCAATAGCACTATTATATTTTCCGTGAAACTCCTCAGCTATCTCAATTACTTTGCCTTTTATCTTTTCTTTTATTACTTCTGAAGAAATTGGTGGTGCTTCATTTAGTAAATATTCAAACATCAGCCTTTGTTGATAACTATGTAATTCATGGAGAGCGTCTTTTTCCATATCAGAATTGAGAAAAACTTGATTTATATTGTTTTCTCTATTTCTTTCTAATATGGGATAGACTAAAAATTGTTTAGATAATTGCTGAGTTAAAAAGGGTACAATAATTAACGTTAGTATAAATCTTAAGGAAATCTTTGTCCTTTTTTTAGAAAGTCGGTAATTTCTGACAAACTCTTCTTCCGTCTGCGGTGTAAAATTTGCTTTAATTCTATTAATTCTTTGACCAATAGACCAGGGTAATAATCTAGCTTGTTGAGATAGAGGTTTAGGTGGGATATTATTAATGTTAGATGATGGCTGTTTGTTGATTTGGTTCTGGTTAATTTGTAGTGGTTGAGAATTTGAGATTAACGGATTATTGCTAATTATTGCATCTTTTAGAGCGTAACTTTCTACAACTTCATCAATAATTCTCAGCCTTTCTAACAATACAGAATTAGATAGATTTAAAATTCTGCGACTAAGACGAAACTCTATAAGTCTTACTTTGATAGTAGTTAAATTCTTGTCAAGGTTTCCTTGCCAATAAGACATCACATTTTCAGTATAATTTACTGATTGTGAAGATATTTTCTTGCCGTCAAAATGTTCTATCTCAATGTTTTTAATTCTCTGAGCGGCTTGTTGAGCTTCTAAGAGCGCCCTTTCTGGCGTATCTAAAAACCAAACCTTAAGCGATCGCAAATAATCGTTGAGATTTTGGCGAAGTAAATTTGCTGTTCTGGCGAAAGAATTTCTCATTATATATGATTCTCTATATAATGCGGATAGTAGTTATATAAAAATTAACAAATAACAAAGAGTAATATTTAGTTTCAAATAATATGATTTATTAATCATTACACAAGATATATAGGAATCGTATTTGATTTTTGAAATTATCTACGTGGTGCGCGAAGCGCGATAGACGGGGAGTGGGGAGTAGGGAATTAGGCTTTTCGAGTTGTACCGAGCTTTTTCAGAAATCAAATATTAGTCCTATATTAGATAAATTTATTATTTCGAGTGTACATGTATTAGAGGATTAGGTACAGGGTACTAGTAGTCCACCACACTAACTTTGATGGGTGAATAAGTTCCTAGTGAGTTAGTCGATCAGAGGGGTTTCCCCATAAGCGACTAACGAACCCGTTGGGTAAGGACTTTAGTCCTTGATTTGAGCGCCCAAGCGCTCACTACAAACCGAGCATTGTTGACTTGACGGACTACTAGTGTGACACGAATCAAAATTACACTTTACAGCTTAATATAGCAAGCTTTGTAGAGACTCAGCCTGTTAAGATTTTTTAGCCTTATTTAGATAAATTATCAAAAAGCTAAAATAGATATATCTTGAGTTAGTTTCAGTCAGCTTGTCTAACAAGTATGATATTAAGATTTTTGATTAGTAGTTATTGGTCATTGGTACATACTCCATCCCTTGCGAGGCCCTAAGCAAGTCGTTGGGATAATACAGTTCTAGCTGAGGGTAGAGGATAGGGAGAGGGGGAGAGTAACTCTTGACAAATGACAAATGACTGTCCTTTGTTAAAAACTCGCCTTATGATGGTCTGATGCTATATCGGCACAAAATAAAAGTTGGTCACTAGAAGCAAAAAATTTGAACCAGAATTTATTGGCAATATGAAACTCAGTCTGTGCATGATTGTGAAAAATGAAGCAGCAACACTGCCTAAATGCCTGAGCAGTGTCCGAAAAGTGGTAGATGAAATGGTAGTTTTGGATACAGGCTCAATCGATCGCACTCCCAATATTGCTCAACAACTTGGTGCAAAAGTATATCATTTCAAATGGTGTAATGACTTCAGTGCTGCCCGTAATGCAGCTCTAAAATATGTCACTGGAGATTGGATTCTGGTATTAGATGCTGATGAAACTCTCACACCAGCAATTGTACCGCAGTTGCGAGAGGCGATCGCAACAGATGAATACTTGCTCATCAACTTAGTCCGCCATGAAATTGGTGCAGAACAATCTCCCTATTCTCTGGTGTCTAGGCTCTTTCGCAATCATCCAGATATTTGCTTTGACCGTCCTTATCACGCCTTAGTGGATGATAGCGTGTCAGCAATTATAACCAAAGAACCCCATTGGCAAGTGGGTTATTTACCAGGAGTGGCACTTTTACACACAGGATATCAAAAAAGTGCGATCGCTCAAAATAACAAATATGCCAAAGCAGCTACAGCAATGGAAGGGTTTCTCGCTACTCATCCTGATGATCCTTATGTTTGCAGTAAATTAGGGGCATTATATGTGGAAACTGGGAAAATTACCCAAGGTATGGAGTTGCTGAGACATGGAATCTCGTTTGCTGAAGAAAACTACGATATTTTATATGAACTCCACTACCATTTAGGCATTGCCTACAGTCGGTTGCAAAAATTCCCAGAGGCTATTTCTCATTATCAAGCTGCGATCAAATTGCCAATTTACCCTATGCTCAAACTAGGAGCATACATCAACTTGGGTAACTTACTCAAAGCAGGAGGAGATATAAATGGTGCGAAAGCTGCTTATGCCACAACTTTAAAAATTGACCCTAATTTTGTTTTTGGACATTATAATTTGGCGATGGTATTTAAAGCTTTGGGTTTATTTACAGATGCGATCGCATCTTATCAAAATGCGATCGCGTTAAATCCTAACTATGCCGAAGCTTATCAAAATTTAGGGGTAGTGTTGCTCAAAGCTGGCAATCATCAAGATAGTTTAACAGCTTTTAGAAAAGCGATCGCCCTTCATGAAAGGTATAATCCCGAAGAGGCGAAAAGACTACGCCAGGGGTTGCAGGAAATGAACTTGATGTAGAGGTAGGGAATGGTGATACCATTTCTTTGTGAGGCTGCGCCAAACCCTTTTAACTTCTTTCTTATATTTTAGGACTTACGCAAAATATCTCTCAAACTCTGATTTCTCCGTGTTCTCTGCGCCTCTGCGGTTCGCTATCCCGTAACTCGTGCGTAAGTCCTATATTTAACTAGTTCCGTGGGTTTAAGTCCCCCGGTTCTAAAACCGGTAAGTAATGCGATTGGGGTGAAATCCCCCGAAGTAATGCGAGTCCCAAACCGTCCCCACAACAGCACTCTTCATTACAAAACAAAATTGACGAACGCATAAAGCGTGCCGGAGGCTCTATTACAAATTACGAATTACGAATTACGAATTATTTTAATGCCAGGGTGAATTTTGAAGCCAAGTTGCTCAAGTTTTAGATGAGAAAAAGACTCCTTCAGAATTATAGTAAAGGGATATCGCTGAAATACCGTAGCTTTACCTTGTGACAATAGTAGCCTAGCACGGCTGATGCGTACTGGATATAACGGTTGTTGGTTGGCATCGAGAATGAATACTTTGCTCATATAATTTGGTATTATGGGACAAATAGTAGCAGCAACTATCCTTTTTGGTAGAATCTTTTGCTCCAGCATCCAGTCAGCAGTCTTTTCGATTTTGGCAACATTATCAGCACTAATGCTCTGTCGCTGTCAAGTCAACAATGCTTAGAGTATTCCAAGTTTTAGAATCTTTCTCTCTGTGTTCTTTGTGCCTAGAGCGGTTGGTTATTTAAAGTGGATTTCATTGAATATTCTTTATTGGGAAGTCTCTTAGCTGTGATATCAATTTATTAACTACGGTAAGTTGGTCGGATAACCGTTCAATATACTACAAACAGAAACTATCACATACAAATTTAAAAAGCAATAGGCCAATACAATATCACGAGAATCTTGATACATATTGATTTTCTGTAGGGTAGCACATCTGTTATACGTGTCAACAAAAGCCTAGAAATAGCAAAACTTTCGCCTTGATATCATGTTTGCATAAATAGTTACGCTAACCACAATCATTACACCCATCCCCAATTTGTACAGGGTTTTTGTACCAGTCCTGTGTATTTATGGCAAGATTGGGATGCTCCCCCCGGCTGGAAGTAAAGTTCTTTGGCTTTTAGCTAAAGTCTACTTCAGTAGACTAAAGATTTTTAGGTATATTTAGTAAGAAATATGTAAGCGTAATCAAGTATAAGATAAAACCTCACCCTCAATCCCTCTCGTTATTAAGGAGAGGGAAGCCGGAGGCAGGGTGAGGTTTTATATTTAATAGGACTTACGCTTTCAAGGCACTGAAAGCCTTGATTTATCGTAGGGGCAATTCATGAATCGTCAAAAGGGCGTAATTGCTTGTAAATGTATGGTTTTTTCTAACTGCGGATGCTGGAAGCGAAGTTCTCTAGCGTGCAGATGTAAGCGAGTGGTAACTGCACTGCATCCATAAAGGCGATCGCCTAAAATAGTTACTCCAATTCCTCGCGGATCGGCCGCATGAACCCTTAATTGATGAGTGCGCCCTGTTAGCGGTGTAAATTCTAGGCGGGTGTAGCCTCCTTCTGTTGCCATTACCTGGAAGTGTGTCAAGCTGGGTTTACCATGCTGCCAATCGACTTTTTGATAAGGGCGATTTTCAGGATCTCCCCACAGTGGCAGTTCAATTTTACCCCGATCAACTGTCACAGCACCGGAAAGTATGGCTTCATAAACCTTATGAATCTGGCGTTGCTGAAACTGCTGGCTAATTTGCCGATGGGTATGACGATCGCGTGTCAACAACAAAATCCCAGAAGTTTCCTGATCTAGGCGATGCACGGATGCAAGCGCCATCCCATCAGCTAACAGATGGCGTAAGCGACTCAATACACTATCTTGGCGATCGCTATACCGACCAGCCACCGAAAGTAATCCAGCCGGTTTGTTTACAGCAATCAGCCATTCGTCTTCATAAATAATCGGGATCTCTCCCTTCATGGGAGGAAATTCATTGGACTCAAAAACATTAGGTCTAGGTAAATGTGTTAATGTATTTACTAATAATGGGTTTGTTATATAAAAATCCTTATTAGGGATTGAAATAGGTCTTAACCCTGAGAGCAAAAACCCCATCAATGGCTGGCATCGCTCGGCACATGCTCCATAAAATTTTCCCTGAATTTTATCTTGATTTAGCGAAGCCGCACCCCACCAAAATTCTGCCATTGCCAGGGGTTGAAGATTATGTGTTGCCGCATAATGGAGCAGTTTTGGAGTACAACAGTCTCCTGTACCAGTGGGCGAACCTCCTGGCATTAATTGCTGTAATGATAGCGATCGCCCAGAAAAATTAGTCAGGCTGTAGCTAGCGTGCATCTGAGCTTGTAATTGACAAGACAGTGCTTTACGCTGTTGTTTCAGTTTGTTAATTCGCGCATCCGTCGCTGCAATTAACTCCTGAAGAGGCTGTAATAAAGCATTTTGCTGGCGTTTAAGTTGTCGTCGCTCAATTCCCTGCTGACGACTCTCTTCGTCGAGTTGTTCAAGGGCAATCGTGAGTGCTTCTTTTGTAAGTGTATTGCAGATTTGCTGACGTTTTTCTTGTCGTTGATGTTTGCAATGGCGATGGCGATCGCTCATTGCTTGCAATTGTTGCTCAAATTCATCCAACAGGGTTTCATACTGCTGGCGTTCGGTTAGTTGCTTTAAGGTAAAAAGTTCTTGCTTAATCGCGTCCAACTGTGCTAATGTGTGGGCTTCCTCCAAAGCAACTTCGTCTCGTCCTGGAATTGGTGGAACCCAGCCCTCAACTACACTCGAACCATTCAAAAGACCGGAGAAGGCTTTGAGTACCCTTTGTTCGCCATTAGCCAATTCAACTAATAGTATTCCATACATCTTGCCTTCAAGAGAATAACAGTCATTTTTGGCAAGTTGTTGCATGAGTCCGTGAGCGATCGCTTCAGATATTGAGGTGCGGGGTAATTTTAGGCGATTGCCACTTTGGAGACAACGCCCCTCGTACCAATAACTAGGAGATGAGCCACTTATGGCAAAATCGCAGTCGATGAAATCTGAAAGTGCGTGCAGAACTAGCATACAAACTATGATTGCAAATCAGTCTTAATGATAAGTCTTTAACCGGACATGGCTCGTAGTTGCGCTTTAGCGCATCTTTATCCGGATGCGCTAAAGCGCAACTACAAACCAGTGATGATTATTTGGGCTGACTTACTTAGTGCGAGTGCGATCGCAAAATTTAGGGAGCAGGAATCGATGAATCGCTCTGTGGTGGATTGACTTGTTCTGGTGCAAGTGGTTGTTCAGATGAATTATCTTTTGTGGATATAGATTCTGGCTCTTTTGTCATACCATGCTGCTCTTGCCCTCTAAGCCCAAGATATGTTGCGGCACTGATTCCTTGTAGTGTAAGAAGAGTGTCATCAAATTCTGGCATTGACAGATTTTTAAGGACTTCCCAAACAAAGAATAGTCCAAGCGCAACTGTCCAAATAAATGTTTGGAAGCGATGAAAATTTACTCCATTAATGTCCGATAATATATCGTAGAAAAAACCTTCAGAAAGGCGTTGACTACCTTTTTTATTCTTCTCATTCCCTTGTCCATCAATTAACGAAGTACCAACGGTAGTTACAGAATTGATTCCCAATAATATTAGTGATTGTTTAGTCAAAACATTGGTATAGTCTCCTGTTATGCCATAGATAATCAGGTAAGCACCAAAAATTAGAAATGTCCAAAAAGCAAGTTGAGATATCGATAGACTGAATGGGTTTCTGTTCAATTTTTTTCTGCCAAGAAAAAATCGAGCCATTCGGCTTTGACGATATTCGTTTTTAAGTTCAGCCTTTTCTGTGAGCAACAATTCCTGTCCAGCAATCACCTCTCTTTGAGAGTAAAGCCCTTCTATTCCAGAGCTACGAAGAGTGTTTCGGCAATATCTAATGAACATTAATACAACAGCCACAAGTAGAAGCAGACACAGCCAAAATCGCCACGAAAACAGAACTATTGTTAATTGAGGAGGTGGGAAACCATCGCTCACCGGAATTGCCATCTTTTTGGGACAGCCGACTCCCGCTATCACGTTAATACTGTATCTGCTACCAAGAAGCTGATTCCATGCAGCTTGAGACGAGTCGGTGCGTTCAAGTCGAAAGGCTAACCAATCATCCTCAAGAACTGTCCTTTGATCTTTACCCAGAGCCTTGACAATGACTGGTTCACCGTGGACATCATTTAGTTCATAGCCATCCAGGTACAATACTAATTGTCGAGGATCAAATGAATTGGTGGCATTAGCCGTTACATTTCTGGTCGCTGCTGATAATCCTTCAACTTTTACCCTGATGCGATCGCCCATTGTAACTTGATTACCACCATTATCGGCAATGACTTGTTGAGTTTTCAGTCCCGGAGGCATTGAACATAGCTGAGGCGCAAAATTTACAGAAGGGCCATCTGAACTATCTTGAGCAATTACTGCAAAGTTGATAGAAACAATCAACAAAAAAACCAACAGAAAAATAGCAGTCAATCTTTTAGCATTTCTATACATCGCTCGGTATTCCACCAACAGTGATTAGTATGTCGGTAGTGTAACCATACTTGAGTCATTCAGGGTAATTGAAAGTTTAAAAGTTTAGGTTTCAAAACCGGCCAGTTTCCCCGCTGGTTAAGATGTATTGCCACAGGCTGATTCTACACAAAGATGAACCGCTAGCCTTCTCTACAAGCCCATATTCGATACCTAATTGTTTAAATAGACATAGCACAGACTGCGATGCGATCGCTAGTTGTTGAGATGATCGACAACGATCGTGCGATTGGCAGTTTCCAGATGATTGATGCAGTGTCCAAATATTAAGCATATCAACTAGCGATCGCCAGAATAGCAATTTTGATTCGCTTGAATTCTTGCGGGTGAGGCAATAGACCCAATTTTTCGGTAATTTAGCCCAGTTTGGGGAGCATCCCAATTTTGGCTTAAATCTTTTCCCTCACCCCCAGCCCCTCTCCCAAATATGGAAGAGGGGAGCCATAATTCTAGTTCCCCGAATCCCATCTGAAGGGAATCATAAGCAATAACCTCCTTGCCGACAGAAATAAAAGAGCCATAATTCTAGTTCCCCGAATCCCAAATATGGGAGAAGGGGTTAGGGGATGAGCGCAAACACAAAGTTTTTGCACCTGACGGGATGCTCCCCCAGTTTGTGCCTATTTCTCTGGCAATTATTGCTGCCAATAACGGAATCAAGCCAAAAAGTGACTAATCATTCAGATTTTTATTGACTATAAACTCACAATCATTCTTCAGGGGTTGCTACTGCATTCCCTAGTGATTCCAGCATTGACTCTGAAGAATTGGCTGGTATCGACTTTGTTATGCTCTTTATTTTAAAGTTTGATGGTTGTAGATGAACATAGGAATAATCCAGCCTTACAGTAACGGGTTTTTAGAAATTGTACCAGAAAGCGATTATTGGCAGATTGCAGCTATACACATCAATGGCCAAGCCTACTGCCCTACTCCTCGGCTTTATCGCTCAGAAAAAGTGGCATTAGGAAAAGCTACACAAATTTATGATTGGCTAACTGACCACGAAGCAGAAATTAGTGATGGGGTTTGCTACTGCTCTGAATTGAAACTCATCCTATGGCAGCAACCGAAAGTTAGTTGTTTCAATCCCTAATAGGGATTTTAGGTAATTGCAATCAGACCACAGGGGAGACTACAACCTTTTTTGATGTTTCAATCCCTAATAGGGATTTTAGGTAATTGCAATTGTGAGGCGCTCAAAATTTTGCTGGTGAATTGTTGCGTTTCAATCCCTAATAGGGATTTTAGGTAATTGCAATACAGTTAGTAAAACCGTGCGATCGCACTATCTTGGGTTTCAATCCCTAATAGGGATTTTAGGTAATTGCAATTTTTGACACCTGTACCATAAGTACCCTCATGAGGGAGTTTCAATCCCTAATAGGGATTTTAGGTAATTGCAATTTTTGTTCGTGAGTAGTCAGAATTTCGATTTCTGTTTCAATCCCTAATAGGGATTTTAGGTAATTGCAATTTGCTGAAGCGCGATATCAAATGGCCCAGCTAAAGTTTCAATCCCTAATAGGGATTTTAGGTAATTGCAATGAGTGCATTTCACATGAGGCGGTTCACATGGCGTTTCAATCCCTAATAGGGATTTTAGGTAATTGCAATTTGTGTGCCTTCTGCTTTGTTACAAACAGTCCGGGATGTTTCAATCCCTAATAGGGATTTTAGGTAATTGCAATTTGCTGGCGTATTGTTGAGGTGTAATGATTTGCTGTTTCAATCCCTAATAGGGATTTTAGGTAATTGCAATTTATATATCCGCTCCCTTCAAGGGTGATGCGAACTAAGTTTCAATCCCTAATAGGGATTTTAGGTAATTGCAATCCATTGCGGATTTTGTAGCGGCGGCGAAATGCTCCGTTTCAATCCCTAATAGGGATTTTAGGTAATTGCAATTCGTTACCACGCCTCCATTTCCCGGCAAAATTTGGGTTTCAATCCCTAATAGGGATTTTAGGTAATTGCAATCCGTTAACGCGCCCCCATTCCCCGGCGTGATTGGTGTTTCAATCCCTAATAGGGATTTTAGGTAATTGCAATCGCTGGCTTCTGAAAGTCTTGCTCTATTTGGTTTTCAAGGTTCGGTTGCGCGAATGCAGAAATCATAACACGAGGAGTTGTGATTTGGCTAGAGGCAAATGGCTGAAAACTTGTCCCCATAAGGTGCGCGGATGGTTTCAAAATGCTAACGTTCTCAAGTTCTTGCATACAAGGCAATTCAGCCATTTCTATAATCACTCCTTCTCGAACACCTACCCATCCGCGCATTCAGCGAAAAAACTAATCTGATGGGAAAGCTGCTTACTTATAAATATCCTACTTGATTAGATTAGCTGACTTCAGGGCGATGCCTGGGTTAGGCTACGCCTACGCAATACCAGCATCCTCATGACCAACCTTACTTAGGAACGTCTTCAAAGTCTGTTATTGCACAAGCAAACTCCGTAAAAGCTGTTTTAATCAAAACCTCTTTCGTTCCCCTTTCTAGGGAAGAATTGCGTATCAGGTCTGTTAATTCTATGAACAGCAGAGAAAACATAAAACGATCTTGGCGATCAACTTGTTTCAAGCAAGACGATATAAACTGATAAAGCTCTGTTTTTCTAGGTTTGGTTTGTTCTTCCCATATTTGTAACCCAAGCCGAAAAGTTCTCAAGCGGATTTCATTAGTGTTGAAAGACGCGTCTTTGTAGCGCACTGATACGCGTTGAGGTATTTCCATGAGTTTTAGCTATACATATTCGATGTAAAATAATTATTCACTTATATTTTTGCTCAACCGGAAAAATCTGATATTTTGCATTTGTCCACTGATTCAGCGATTAGAGGAATAGCGATCGCTAAAAATGTGGTTAAATGATGGTACTTTTGAGTAGCGATTGAGTAGTGTGATTGAAAAGCAAGGATGAAAGGGCTGTGTAAACAAGCTAGAAGCACATTAGTTTAGAATTACCGCCCAATTAAATAAAGGTGGATCAATTTTAGATTTTAGATTTTAGATTTATTCTCGCGTTTGAATTCCCTTGTTCTCAAACCCCCTTCTGAACTAAACCTGTAGTAAAATTGCCTCTTCCAATGTAAGATCCGTCACACGCAGTTGTCGGAATGTCGTTAACAGTGTCATAAAGAAAAGGTAAAGATTAACCTTTAGGGTATAACTTACCTTAGAGTTGCTTGCATCTCTAGCTTCGATGGATCACACTCATGACTGAACTGATACTACGCCTACAAGAGGGAGATAGCGAGACAACGATCGCAGTTGATCAAGATATATTCACAATTGGCCGTTTGCCGGAATGTAACCTGTACCTACCTTTTGCTGGAGTATCTCGCAACCATGCCCGCTTGGTGAAAACATCTAACGGTGTGTGGACTATTGAGGATGTGGGCAGCAAAAACGGGACGCAAGTAAATAAATATTTTGTTAAATTTGCCCAAGAACTACATCACGGCGATATCATTTGGCTGGGCAATGTTACCCTGGTAGTGCTGCTCACAACCCCTGTTTCGCACCCGACATCAGGGTATCCTGGAACTTCGGACATTAATGAACAAAGAACAATCCTTCATAATGTCGAACAATTACAACAGCAATGGATCGCAGCTGATAGCAAAGATGGCAATATCAATAATAAAGACAAAACCATTGCCCGTCTCAAAGACTTAGTGGACATAGCTAAAAATCTCTGTGCGGCGGCATCTATAGAAGAGATTTTTTCTCAAGTACAGCAAGTGGTTTTTCGTTACCTTGATAGTATCGATCGCTTGGCATTATTAATTGATCTTAATGGTTGCGGTCAATTAGAATTAGTCAACGCTGCCACTAGAAATGTTTCCCAACAAAAACATCTCCCCTCTGATGGAAGTTGGATTAGTCGTAGTATATGTCAAAAAGTATTTGACGAAAAAGTTGTCATTCAAACCGCCGATACCCAGCAGGATGAACGGTTTGCTAGTGAACAGAGTATTTTGGTCAAAGGCATTCGCAGCGCGATGGCAGTGCCTTTATGGGATGAAAATAAAGTTGTGGGCGTATTGTATGCTGATGGCAATTTTTCTTCTTACCATTGGGCAAATGAAGGCGAAGAAGAACTCAGCTTTTTTTCAGCTTTAGCAAACATTGTGGCTTCTAGCGTCCAGCGTTGGCTGCTGGTAGAGAAACTCAAAACTGAAGAAATGATTCGTCACCGACTAGAACGCTATCATTCTCCAGCAGTTGTGCAGCAGTTGATTTCTGTCGGTGCATTACCGGGTGGTCGTTTAGCTCCTACGGAGAGCGAAATCAGTATTTTGTTTGCAGATTTGGTGGGCTTTACAGCAATTTCTGAACGGTTAACACCAACTGCGATCGCTCAATTATTAAATAATTTATTTGAAGAAATGCTAAAAGAAATCTTTACTTGGGGCGGAACTTTAGATAAATATATTGGCGATTGTATTATGGCATTTTTTGGCGCTCCAGAACCGCAAGCAGATCACGCCGATCGCGCTGTGAATGCTGCCAAAGGAATGCTGACTCGTCTAGAACATCTTAATGCCAACGGTTTTTGGCACGAACCCCTGCAATTACGAATTGCGATTAATAGCGGTAAAGCTGTCGTGGGAGATGTCGGTAGTTCCCAAAGGGTAGATTATACTGCATTAGGCGCGACGATTAATCTTGCTGCTCGCATGGAAGCAGTTTGTCCCCCTAGTGAATGCGTAATTAGTAAAGCCACTCATAAAATGCTTTCACTCCCCTCAGACTTTGAGGAAATGGGAGATTATCGTTTCAAAGGTATTGAGCGATTAGTTAAGGTTTATCAGACAAAATTGCAGCCAATGCCAACAATTATTAATCCATTTATCGAGCAGAATAAAGGCGCTAGTCGTCAGAATTTAGAATGAATTGAGCTATTCTTCAATAATCTTTAGTTTGAGGATACAGCTTTCATGTCTAGATTTTCTAACTCACAGAATTTTAGATTTTAAATTTGGGATTGAAGATTCAAAATATAAATTTGGATTTTAAATTTTAGATTGTTTTGCGTCGCCTAAATGCTCTCTTGCAATCAAGGATTTTGGATTTTAGATTTGTTCTCGCGTTTAAATTCGCTTGAGTTCAGAGCTTTTTAAATTTTAGATTTGGAATTATTCAATCCAAAATCCAAAATTTAAAATCTAAAATTCTGTGACAGCTTGACTAATTTTGTTTGAATTAAGGAATACTGAGTATAAATGAAAGAGTTAGATTTTGCATTTGTGCAATCAGGATGAGTATGGCTGATTTATTCACTTTAAAAATTATTACTAAAGTATCCCAAATAATCCCCTTATTCACCGCAGTATTCAGTATTATTTTGGGATTTATGGTGATGCTTGCGTGGCATACTCACTTAAATGCCATAATTCAAGTCCTGCCAAATTCACCTCCTATGCGTTACAACACTGCTCTAGCCTTTTTCTTCAATGGCTGGGCATTGCTGACTCTGATCAAAAAATGGCGACGACTTGCAGCCGGATTGAGCTTAGTGGTTGCTCTGATTGGTGGCTTGACTTTGGCACAATATATCTTTGGGGTAGACTTTGGTATTGACCAACTTTTTATACACGACTACCTGACAAGCACTCATCTTACTTCTAGCGAAACCTTGGGGATCAATAAACCTGTCCACCAATTGCTGATTAAAGTTGGTACTCCCTTACCTGGTCGCCCTTCTCTGAATACAGCACTAGCTTTTACTCTATTGGGTATAGCATTGCTGTGCTTATCTCTAGCCAAGATGAGCAAGCGTTTATTAATTGTTGCTGGAGTGTTATCAGCAGCAGCGATCGCTATTGGATTTGTAGCATTATTCGGCTACGTTAGCGGTCTAGAAACAGCTTACAAATACAAAGGGGGATATCTAACAGGTGTAGCACTTCCCACAGGACTGGGCTTGCTGATGATTGGGGTTAGCGTCCAACTTTTGGCTTTTGAGCGAGTCGATCGCCTACCACAATGGTTTCCCCTGAGTATTGGTTTTGGGGTTTTGACTGCAAATCTATTACTCTGGCAAGCGATAAATAGTTGGAACAATATACTTGTTAAGCAGCTATCAAATACTAGCCCAAAAGTTCAATTGCTGCTATCTCCGGTGGCACAGCTAGTGCTGGTAGAAGGACTGTTTTTAACCTTGTTCGTGACGCTAGTTCTCTACTTTGCTCAACTTGCTCAAAAGCAAGCAGCCGAGTTGAAACTGACAAATTACGATTTGCTACAGTCTAACTCATTACTTCAAGCAACTCTAGAATCAACAGCTGATAGCATTTTGGTTTTGGATGCTCAGGGAAGAAAAATTAACTTCAATACTCAATTTCTTGAGATGTGGCAAATTACAGACTCAGTTCTGAAGGCGATGAGATGGGGACAGGATCAGCAAATATTGTTATTTATTGCCAGTCAACTGCAAGATTCAGAAGCGTTTTTGCAGATGACGAACCAAATGCTCAACCAGCCAGAACAGAAAACTTACGATGTTTGGGAATTAAAAGATGGGCGAATTTTTGAGTTATATACTCGTCCTCAGTGGATTAGCGATCGCCCCAACGGACGAGTTTTCAGCTTTCGGGATATCACTAAGCGGATTTCGGCAGAAGCCGCTCTCCAAAAAAGTGAAGAAAGGCTACAACTTGCACTGGAAGGTTCTGGCGATGGTTTGTGGGATTGGAAAATTCTGACTGGCGAAGTTTATTTTAGCCACCGTTGGCTGGAAATGCTCGGATACAGCGTCGGAGAACTCCCAAGTAATGTTAGCACTTGGGAACTGTTGATCCATCCAGAAGACCAGCCTTGGGTAATGGAAACCTTAAATGCTCATCTTCAAGACAGTTCGCAGAGTTATAACTTTGATTATCGAGTCCTGACTAAATCCGGCGAATGGAAATGGATTGCCAATTACGCTAAGGTTGTCACACGCGATGAAGATGGTAACCCACTGCGAATGACAGGGACTCATCGAGATATTAGCGATGTCTACAACGAGCTTCGCTTACGCAAACAAGCAGAAGAAGAACTCCGCTTTCTCAAAACAATCGCATTTGCGATCGCCGAGTCCCCAGATTTCAACTCGGCATTAGCACAAGTTTTGCAATTAGTCTGTCAAAGAACCGAATGGGACTATGGCGAAGCCTGGATTCCTTCTGCTAATAATCATGTTTTGCAATGTAGTTCAGCTTGGTACATCAATGAAGATAACTATGGGAATCATGCACGCCAAATCGATCAATTTCGGGCGGTGAGTGAAACATTTACCTTTGCTTTGGGTGTTGGTTTACCTGGAAGAGTCTGGGCTTCACAGCAACCAGAGTGGCATGAAGATGTTTCCCAACAACCAGAAACTATTTTCCTCCGTCAAGACACAGCTTTAAAAAATGATATCAAAGCTGGATTGGGAATTCCTGTGATTGCCAACCAGCAAGTTTTGGCAGTGCTAGTATTTTTTAAGTTGGCTATTGCCACTGAAGATAAGCAGATTGTAGAAAATATTGCAGCCATTGCTGCCCAATTGGGTTTATTGCTGCAACGTAAACAGATGGAAGAAGCACTTTTTTACGAAAAAGAATTAGCGCAAGTTACGTTACATTCCATTGGCGATGCGGTAATCACTACAAATGCAACTGGCAAAATTCAGTATTTCAACCCCGTTGCCGAAATGCTCACAGGTTGGAGTCACGAAGAGGTAAAAGGTTTACACCTAGCAGAAATCTTTAGAATTCTCCATGAAACTACCCGAGAACCAGCAGAAAATCCGGTAGATAAAGCTTTAAAATCAGGGGAGATCGTCGGTCTAGCAAATCACACAGTTTTAATTACCCGTGACGATCGCGAAATTGCTATTGATGACTCCGCAGCCCCAATTCGCGATCGCCACAATCAAATTGTCGGTGCAGTCATGGTGTTTCATGATGTTAGCCAAAACCGCAGCCTCTCCCGTCAACTTTCTTGGCAAGCAACCCACGATTTTTTAACAGGACTAGTCAATCGCTACGAATTTGAACAATGTCTAGAGCAAGCGGTGAGCAACGCCAAAACACAGAACCTAGAACACGCTTTGTGCTATTTAGATTTGGATCAATTCAAGATTGTTAACGATACTTGTGGTCATGCAGCCGGTGATGAACTTTTGCGGCAAGTCACAAGACTATTGCAAATTAATATCCGTCAAACAGACGTATTAGCTAGACTAGGCGGCGATGAATTTGGCGCACTGCTTTACCAATGTTCTCTAGAGCAAGCTATGCGAATTGCTAATAGTTGGCGCGAAACTATTCAAGAGTTTCGGTTTATTTGGCAAGACAATATTTTTTCGGTTGGAGCCAGTATTGGCTTAGTAGAAATTAACGCCAACAGTGAGAGCCAAGCCAGTCTGTTAAGCTATGCAGATGCTGCTTGTTATGCTGCTAAAAATAAGGGACGCAATCGCGTTCATGTTTTTCAGTTTGACGATGAAGAACTTTTACAACAGCGTGGAGAAATGCAGTGGGTTTCACGGATTACCAAGGCGCTAGCAGAAAATCGTTTATGCTTATATTCCCAAGCTATTGCAGCGATCGCTCCTACAGGAACACCAGAAACTCATTATGAAATCTTGCTGCGCCTCAGAGATGAGAAGGGAAATTTAGTTGCACCGATGGCATTTATTCCGGCAGCTGAACGTTACAACCTGATGCCGACAATCGATCGTTGGGTGATCAACACCCTGTTTAAGTCTTGGCCATTAACAGAACACAATAGTAAAACTATTTATGCCATCAATCTTTCAGGCACTAGTATCAACGACGATCAGTTTATTAACTTTTTGCGTGAGCAATTTGCATTGTATCAAGTTCCACCACAGTCAATTTGCTTTGAAATTACAGAAACCGTAGCGATCGCAAATTTAACAAAAGCCACTCAGTTTATTAGCGAACTTCAGCGCTGGGGCTGCCATTTTGCCTTAGATGATTTTGGCAGTGGTATGTCTTCTTTTGCCTATCTTAAAACCCTCCCAGTCAACTATTTGAAAATTGATGGCGGATTTATTAAGAACATTGTCGAGAATTCTGTGGATAATGCGATGGTGGAAGCGATTAACCGGATCGGGCATGTGATGGGGATAAAAACAATCGCTGAGTTTGTCGAAAATGATGCTATCTTACAACGACTCAAAGAACTTGGAGTCGATTACGCTCAAGGTTATGGAGTAGGTAAACCACTTCCCTTAATATTTACTTAAAGGCCATGGGGAATTACGAATTACGAATTACGAATTACGAATTACCTAACTGTGCCAGCTTGAAAAATTTGCTCTGCGGTCAAATTCAACTCTGGAAAAGTTGGCGACTCGATACGTTCATCTCCTCGAAATTTACTAACGCGATACTCCCCTTCTTCTAAACAGCAAACTAAAATAGTTGGTTGTTTAGGTTTGCCAATAAATTCCCTACCGCCCAATGCACCATAATCGACAATCCAGTATTCAGGAATTCCCATTTCTTCATAGTCAGCGTATTTTTTCAGATAATCATCACGCCAGTTTCTACTCACCCTTACGGGTTCGTCAGTTGCTTCAACGCGGGGAACCCGCGCAACGCACTGACTCACTACCTCAATTACTAAAGGAATTGATGCTGCTTGAGTAACAGTTTATTTTTTTTTCCACAATGGTTCATTAACTAAATTAGTAAGATTTAGGAGCAGCACATCTGGCGAGTAAGCTGATTCGTTTTCAAGTGGTTTAACTAATACTGTTTTTGGTATACCATACCGCAGACCAAGGCGACTATATTCTAAAGTGATTTTTGTAGATAAAAATACAATAATCTCTTCATGGTCGCCTGTTGGTTGGGGCATTTCTACTACAACTCCATCATATAGTTCGTAACGTTGTTCTGTGTTATCTGGATATTTAGCAACGAATTCATCGAATGTAACTACTTTGCCTAAGACTTGAGTCATAGCTTGATTCCTGAATTGTGCAAATTATAACAACTTTAGTTGTATTTAATCCATCAATATTAATACTGCTTGATTGGTATATTTTGTTTCAAAAAAATTGCAAAATTGTAATATTGAGCAGCTAATTCTTAGCTAAAAGACTAGAATTTGGGTAGTAGCTTCCTCATTTTATATGTATAACATTAGGAAGCCTACTTCAAGCTATTTTTTAATGGGAGGTCAGATAATGGCGATCGCTACCATTAATCCCGCCACTGGGGAAACGCTCAAAACCTTTGAGCCACTCAATGATGCAGAAATTATCGCTAAACTCGATTTAGCTAATCGGACTTTTGAAAAGTATCGTCAGACTAGTTTTTTGACGCGATCGCACGCTCTACAAAAGGCTGCTGATATTTTAGAGCAAGACAAAGCAGAATTTGCTAAGTTAATGACTCTAGAAATGGGTAAGCCATTTAAAGCGGCGATCGCGGAAGTCGAAAAATGCGCCGTCGTTTGTCGCTACTATGCCGAACACGCCCCTAATTTTTTAGCTGATGTCAGTATAAAAACGGATGCCAGCGAGAGTTTTATCCGTTATCAACCAATGGGTGCGATTCTCGCCGTGATGCCGTGGAATTTCCCCTTTTGGCAAGTTTTCCGTTTTGCTGCACCAGCGCTAATGGCGGGGAATGTCGGCTTACTCAAACACGCTTCCAATGTGCCACAGTGCGCCTTGGCAATTGAAGATATTATCCGCCGCGCAGGTTTTCCTGAAGGTGCGTTTCAAACTCTATTAATAGGCGCTGCTAAAGTTGCCGATTTAATGGCTGATGACCGCGTAAAAGCTGCTACATTGACCGGAAGCGAACCAGCAGGTGCATCACTCGCCGTCGCCGCCGGCAAACAAATCAAAAAAACCGTTTTGGAATTAGGAGGAAGTGACCCGTTTATTGTTTTAGAGAGTGCTGACTTAGAGACAGCAGTTGTCACAGCTACTACAGCGCGGATGTTGAATAACGGGCAATCATGTATTGCAGCAAAACGTTTTATTATCGCAGAAGCGATCGCAGACAAATTTGAAAAATTACTTTTAGAAAAATTTGAGGCGTTGAAAGTAGGCGATCCCATGCAACCAGATACCGATTTAGGCCCACTTGCAACTCCTGGTATTCTCCAGGATTTAGATCAACAAGTGCAAAATGCTATCAGCAGTGGTGGTAAAGTCCTGACTGGTGGACATTCTTTATCAGATCGTCCTGGAAACTTTTATCCACCAACGATTATCATAGATATCCCACCTGATACAGCAATTGCCAAAGAAGAATTCTTTGGCCCAGTAGCCTTGTTATTCCGGGTTCCTGATATCGATGCTGCCATTAAACTCGCTAATGACTCACCCTTTGGCTTAGGTGCAAGTGCTTGGACAACCAACAACCAAGAGAGCGATCGCTTGGTTGAAGAAATCGAAGCAGGTGCCGTCTTTATCAACAGTATGGTCAAATCTGATCCCCGATTGCCCTTTGGTGGCATCAAGCGTTCTGGATATGGCAGAGAATTGAGTATCCAGGGTATACATGAGTTTGTCAATGTTAAAACAGTGTGGGTTAAATGATCAAAAGTTAGGAGGGAGGAGGGAGGAGGGAGGAGTTAGGAGTTAGGAGTTAGGAGTTAGGAGTTAGGAGGGAGGAGGGAGGAGTTAGGAGTTAGGAGTTAGGAGTTAGGAGTTAGGAGTTAGGAGTCAATAGTTAGGAAATAAAATGAATACAGCAGAATTATTGGTGCAGTGCTTAGAAAATGAAGGAGTGCAATATATTTTTGGACTCCCTGGCGAAGAAAACCTGCACGTTTTGGAAGCGTTAAAACATTCTTCGATTAAATTTATTACGACTCGTCATGAACAGGGTGCAGCCTTCATGGCCGATGTCTACGGACGCTTAACCGGAAAAGCCGGAGTCTGTCTTTCTACTCTTGGGCCTGGGGCAACCAATTTGATGACTGGGGTAGCAGATGCTAACCTCGATGGTGCGCCTTTAGTGGCGATTACGGGTCAAGTGGGAACAGATAGAATGCACATCGAATCCCATCAATATTTAGATTTGGTGGCAATGTTTGCACCTGTTACCAAGTGGAATAAGCAGATTGTGCGACCGAGTATTACACCAGAAGTAGTACGGAAAGCATTTAAGCGATCGCAATCAGAAAAACCTGGTGCAGTTCACATCGATTTGCCAGAAAATATTGCTGCTATGCCCGTCGAAGGCAAACCTTTGCGTAAGGATAATAGCGAAAAAACTTATGCCTCTTTTGCTAGCATTCGGGCAGCCGCCGCCGCAATTTGCCAAGCAGTTAACCCATTAATCTTAGTCGGAAATGGGGCAATTCGCGCTCAAGCAAGTGATGCCGTAACGCAATTTGCCACCTTACTAAATATACCTGTTGCTAATACTTTCATGGGTAAAGGCGTTATTCCCTATACACATCAATTAGCTTTGTGGTCAGTGGGATTACAGCAAAGAGACTTTATTACCTGTGGTTTTGATAATACAGATTTAGTAATTGCGATCGGCTATGATTTGATTGAGTTTTCCCCCAAAAAATGGAATCGTAATGGTGAAATTCCGATTGTGCATATTGGGGTAAGTCCAGCAGAAATTGATAGTAGTTATATTCCTAACGCCGAAGTCGTGGGAGATATTTCAGATTCCCTCTATGAAATTTTAAAATTAGCAGACCGACAAGGTAAACCCGATCCTTTTGCTATTAGCTTAAGATCAGAGATTCGGGCTGATTACGAACAGTATGCCCATGATGACGGATTTCCGATTAAGCCGCAAAAGTTAATTTATGACTTACGGCAAGTAATGGGGCCAGATGATATCGTCATCTCAGATGTTGGCGCACATAAGATGTGGATGGCCCGTCATTATCATTGCCATAGCCCCAATACTTGCATAATTTCCAACGGCTTCGCGGCTATGGGTATTGCCATTCCTGGTGCTTTAGCAGCAAAACTTGTTCATCCCAAGCGCAAAGTCGTTGCTGTAACAGGCGATGGCGGCTTTATGATGAATTCTCAAGAATTAGAAACAGCCTTGCGTGTCGGTACACCCTTTGTCACCATAATTTTCAATGATGGTGGCTATGGGTTAATTGAGTGGAAACAAGAAAATCAATTTGGCAAAGGAAACTCATCTTTTGTGCATTTTAACAATCCTGATTTTGTTAAATTTGCCGAAAGCATGGGTTTAAAAGGTTACCGAGTTGAATCGGCTTTAGATTTAATTCCCACTTTGAAAGAAGCCCTCGCTCAAGATGTACCCGCAGTGATAGATTGTCCCGTAGACTACCGCGAGAATCACCGTTTTAGTCAAAAAGCCGGCGAGTTGACTTGTACGTTGTAAAAAGTAGAGACGCTACTCGTCGCGTCTGTACAAGAGTTAGGAGTTATTTATCAGCACTTACGCAAAAACTCTCTCAAACTCTTATTCCTCTGTGTTCTCTGCGTCCTCTGCGGTTCGTTTTTTGGTCATTTTGCGTAAGTCCTAATTTATTCCTAACTCCTGATTAATTTCTAAGTAAGTGGGCGCAAATAATCATCACTGGTTCGTAGTTGCGTTTTAGCGCTAAAGCGCAACTACGAGCCAAATACAAAGATTTTACTTTTCGTCACATAGTTTGGTTTTATCTTGTCTACCTACTTACTTCTTTAGTTTGGTGTTTGAGTGATTGTGGATTTCTCATTTAGCGATCAATGTGTTGAATCATATAACTTTAATTTGTCTCAAAATTGCTGTACACAATGGGCTGTTACCATCTAAAAAACCATTGATTGCCGTAAAGTGGTTTTTATCAGGCTGTGGTAAGTATTCACCAGCCAATCCTTTTTTCTTCCATACAGCTAGAAAATCTTGAGACTGTCGTTTAAATTCTGAAGTTTCTTGCTCGCCATAGGTTACAAGTATAGAGCCAGCTTTTTCGGGAATATGACGGATAGGACTATTGCGAAGAACTTCAGCCCAGGTAAGTTGTATCTTGGGTTGTAACCAGGTGTAGGGAAACGGCATTAAATCAAATAAACCGCTAATAGCACAACCACCTTTAATGATATCATCTGGTAGTCCATAGTCATTTTCCCAGTCTGTAGCCATAAGCATAGCAGTTAAATGACCACCGGCTGAGTGGCCAGATACATAGATCCGATTGGGGTCTGCACCGAAGTTTTCGGCATGATGATAAATCCAGGCAATAGCTGAACGATTTTGGCCAACAATCTCCTCAATGGTAACTTTGGGACACAAGCCATAGTTGACCAGTACGACTGTAACATTCGCAGCTACCAGACCTTGGGCGACAAAGCTAAAGTCTTTACTGCTACTCATCATCCAATAGCCACCGTGGATAAATATCAAAATTGGTGCTTGTGGTTGGGCTGCGGGGAAAATATCTAGGTGTTCGACTAGGGTAGGGCCAAAAGGAACACTCAAATGGCAGCGGAGTTTTTCACGTACTTTAGCACTGTTTGTGGCATAAAAATTCATATACGCAGGTATATCAAGACCTAGCTCGCCAAGATTATACTGAGAATCTAACTCGGCTTGAGTTTGAAAATTGCGGTACAGCATTGAAGTTTTCTACTTTAGCGCAAGTGGTTTTAATAGACTTACATTTTGTACCTGTAATGAATAAAGCGCAAATAGGCAAATTGAGGTACCGCATCTGAATGGGAACCGCTATAGTTAATGCCCGCACAGCTAGGTTAGCAATATTAAAAATGCTATCTTAAAGCCAAAGGTCATTTGCTCAATTTTTGAGGAAAAAACTATGACTACAGCGCTCATAGAGGCTAATTCTATCGAGTCATTGCTAGGTAAAGAGGCTGAAGACCTGCTTACCTACAAAGCAAAAGTTCCTACTGATTTACTACATTTACCGGGGCCAGACTTTGTAGATCGGATCTGGCTCAACAGCGATCGCAACCCGCAAGTATTGCGTAATCTCCAGTTACTTTACTCTACTGGTCGTTTGGCATATACTGGTTATCTGTCTATTCTACCGGTAGACCAAGGCATTGAACACTCAGCAGGTGCGTCTTTTGCGCCTAATCCGATTTACTTTGACCCAGAAAATATTGTTAGGCTAGCGATCGCCGCAGGTTGCAATGCGGTTGCTACCACTTTGGGAACATTAGGTATCGTTTCGCGCAAGTATGCCCACAAAATCCCCTTTATTGCCAAAATCAATCACAACGAATTACTGACTTTCCCCAATCAATTTGACCAGGTATTGTTTGCTGATGTCGAACAAGCTTGGAATTTAGGGGCCGCCGCTGTAGGTGCGACAATTTACTTTGGTTCAGACCAGTCTACCAGACAAATTCAGGAAATCAGCAAAGCTTTTAAACGCGCCCATGAACTGGGGATGGTGACAATTCTCTGGTGCTATCTGCGGAATAACGCTTTTAAACAAGATAAAGATTACCACCTTGCGGCTGACCTCACCGGACAGGCGAATCATTTGGGTGTAACCATTGAAGCCGACATTATTAAACAAAAGTTACCAGAAAATAATAATGGTTACGGTGCAATTGCCAAAGCTACTGGTAAGAGTTATGGCAAAACCGATGAGCGGGTTTATACAGAATTGACAACTGACCACCCAATTGATTTAACTCGTTACCAGGTGCTAAATTGCTACTCTGGGCGGGTGGGGCTGATTAATTCTGGTGGTGCGACTGGTAAAAATGACTTCGCAGAAGCAGTTCGCACGGCTGTAATTAACAAACGCGCTGGTGGTTCGGGATTAATTTCTGGGCGAAAGACCTTCCAGCGTCCCTTTGAGGAAGGTGTAAAACTGTTTCATACGATTCAGGATGTTTATTTGTCGCCGGATGTGACGATAGCTTAGGGAGTGGGGAGTTAGGAGTTAGGAGTTAGGAGTTAGGAGTTAGGAGTTGGGAGTTGGGAGTTGGGAGTTGGGAGTTGGGAGTTGGGAGTTGGGAGTTGGGAGTTGGGAGTTGGGAGTTAAGTAGGTCGGCGAGAAAAAACCAAACTATGTAACGAAAAGTAAAATCTCTGTATTTGGCTCGTAGTTGCGCTTTAGCGCTAAAGCGCAACTACAAACCAGTGATGATTATTTGGGACGACTTACTTATAACAATTCTTTCCCGATTCCCGATTCCCAATTCCCAATTCCCCATTTTTATCTAATGTTTCTCAGTAAGAAATCTGGTTGACCACAACTTTTTCGCGATCGCTTCAAAATCTCGGCGCTACAAATACCAGGTTGACCGTCTTTGGAATAACAAAAGAAGACTTCTTGCAAAAATCTTCCTGAACCAGAACAAAAAGGGGCTATACCATCAGGAGTAATTTGATTATTTGCACTCACAAATGAATTTTTAAAATTTGTAATTGTGGTACGCAAGGGTTTGTTAGGACGATTATAAGCTGCGGGAATAGCGATCGCATCTTTTAACTTTTTACTCAATGCCAAGTATTCCTCTGGAGTTTTCCCCGAACAAGTTCCATGTTTTTCCCATTCATGATCGTAAAGTTTATTACTAGGATACAAATTGGGAAATTGTCGCTTTACTTCCGACGGTAATTTTTCTGTGGAACAATTAGCAGGATAACCAGCTTGGTATTGTGGCCACAAACCATGTAATACAAAACCAAGTTTCTTTCCAGAACCACACTGTTGCTGGTCACGGCTACCATTTGCTGCACAATAATCCGGCGACCAAGAAAGTGTCAATACATAAAAATCAAATTTACCCGGAGTACCGCGATTTTGAGCAATGGCAGGATTCGTGATAAAAAGACCTGTAATTAACAGAGAAGATGGGATGAGAAGTTTCTTCAACAGCATATAAATAGTTGGTTTTTCCTAGAAATAAGCCGAATACAGACCTAACAAAAACAGCCTCTTAAGAGCTAGCGTTGGGGAGTAAGATTCTATAGAAGAGAGGTGAAAGTATATTGCATACAAACGAAAAACGTTTTAAAGAATACATGGTTAAGAGTAAATAGTCAAGACTGAGAAATTCTTGCCAATTCTCAACGAATTCAGAAAAAACAAATCTTGGTAGAGATTCTGGGATATCCTTAGATCAGTGAAAGATTTGCCAAAAATAGTAAGAATGAAGCTGGCAGCAAGAGTAAGTCAGGTAACACCTTCATTAACCTTAGCGATCGCAGCCAAGGCTAAGGCACTGAAGGCAGAAGGAATAGATGTTTGTAGTTTTAGCGCTGGAGAACCAGATTTTGATACCCCAGCGCATATTAAAGCCGCAGCAGTAAAAGCTTTGTCAGAAGGCAAAACCAAGTATGGTGCAGCAGCTGGAGAACCAAAGTTAAGGGAAGCGATCGCCCACAAGCTTAAAATTGATAACGGTCTTGATTACAAGTCAGAAAATGTCATCGTCACCAATGGCGGTAAGCATTCTCTCTACAACTTGATCGTGGCGCTAATCGATCCAGGCGATGAGGTAATTATCCCTGCACCCTACTGGCTAAGTTATCCCGAAATGGTGACTTTGGTCGGTGGAGTCTCAGTAATTGTCTCTACAGATGCAACGACGGGTTATAAAATTACTCCCGAAAAACTCCGTAAAGCCATCACGCCGAAGACAAAGTTATTTATCCTCAACTCTCCATCTAATCCCACAGGGATGGTTTACACGCCAGATGAAATCAAAGCACTGGCGCAGGTAGTAGTTGATGCAGATATCTTTGTTGTCTCTGATGAAATTTACGAAAAGATTCTCTACGACGGTGCAGAACATATCAGCATCGGTTCTCTGGGGAAGGAAATTTTTGACCGGACTTTGATTAGTAATGGGTTTGCAAAAGCTTATTCTATGACTGGGTGGAGACTTGGTTATTTAGCAGGGCCTGTAGAAATCATTAAAGCCGCGAGTACCATCCAAGGACATAGTACATCTAACGTGTGTACCTTTGCCCAATATGGTGCGATCGCGGCGCTACAAAGTCCTCAAGATTGTGTCGAAGAAATGCGCCAAGCTTTCGCTAAACGCCGACAAGTAATGTTAGACAGACTCAACGCCATTCCCGGATTGAGTACCTCAAAACCAGATGGGGCTTTTTATCTGTTTCCTGATATCAGCAAAACCGGTCTAAAATCTTTAGAATTTTGTGACGCTTTGCTAGAAAAACATCAAGTTGCAGTCATCCCCGGAATTGCTTTTGGCGCTGATGACAACATTCGCCTTTCCTACGCCACAGATATGGCGACGATTGAAAAGGGAATGGATAGATTGGAGAAATTTGTTAAGTCGTCTATTTAGTTGGTTGTCATTTGTCATTTGTGAGAGGAGAATTTACTTACTCTCCAACTTTTTAACTCCACCTTTTCAACTTGAACGGGTGGAGTTAATTTTCAAGCTTGAACTTTCGAGTTATAAGTAGGTAGACGTAATTAAAATAATTCGTAATTAAAATAATTCGTAATTCGTAATTCGTAATTCGTAATTCGTAATTCGTAATTCGTAATTCGTAACTAGTGCTCTGTCCCAAAAGTTTTCAGAGGTTCGTGGTGTTCAGATCCCCGACTTATTGAAGAAGTCGGGGATCTCGCAGCCCGGCAAAATTAATGGGACAGACCACTAGGAGTAATTAGTTAATAATTAGTCGCCTCCTAAACGGAGGAATATAGATGAAAAACCACACTATCTTGGAACCATTGCGCGAAGACCAATGGTTTATTGAGAGCCAGGAACTACGATCGTTTGTGGCAAAAGTGTCTGAAATTAGCGATCGCACTGTTGACGATCGCACCCAAACTCTCGCTAGATTAGAACCCTATTTTCAAGAACTGCTTGTCCAACAGGAATGGCTACCCCAAAAGTTTGCCCAAGTCAATCCCGAAAGCAGGATGGGCGGCGGTATTGGTCAGTGGCTACTTTATCGCGCCAAAGACCGGTCAGTGTCAATCTTTAGTTTGGTGATTCCCCCTGGTTCAACGACTCCCGTCCACGACCATTTAGCCTGGGGATTAATTGGTTTATACAAAGGCAATCAAGAAGAAACAGTCTATCGCCGTGTAGATAACGGCGATGCCCAAGAACACGCACAATTACAAATAACTGAAGTGCGTAGACTTCAAACAGGAGATATCTACCGCCTGTTACCCCCAGATGGTGATATCCACGCCGTCAAAACTACATCCCAGAGCGCATCTGTATCTATCCATATTCTAGGTAATGATACTGGTTGCATCTGGCGTCACCAGTTCATCCCAGAATCTCATAGCGTCAAATCCTTTCGCTCTGGATATTCCAACGCTCCTTGTCAAGAGGAAGAGGAAAAAGAACATGCCCTATACTAGACCACAACCCCCCGTATTCGAGCGAGTAGAAGACGAACGTCTGCACCGCAAACAACGCCTAGCTGCTGCCTTTCGCCTGTTTGGTAAATTTGGTTTCAGCGAGGGAATCGCAGGCCATATTACAGCTCGTGACCCAGAGTTTACAGACCATTTCTGGGTGAATCCATTCGGTACATACTTCGGTCATATCCGAGTTTCTGACCTGATCTTGGTTAACAGACAAGGTGAGGTGGTTAAAGGTGATGCTGAAGTGAATCGAGCAGCTTTCGCCATCCATTCTCAAATTCATGAACTTCGACCTGATGTAATCGCGGCGGCTCACGCGCATTCACTTTATGGTAAAGCCTGGTCTAGTTTAGGTCGTCTTCTTGACCCCTTGACTCAAGATTCTTGTGCTTTTTATGAAGACCATGCGTTATTTGATGACTTCACAGGTATGGTTTTAGAAATTTCTGAAGGTCAGCGACTGGCGCAAGCTTTGGGGCCAAATAAAGCGATAATCCTGCGTAACCACAGCATTTTAACTGTGGGACATACAGTAGATGAAGCTGCCTTTTGGTACATTAGCTTAGAGCGATCGTGCCAAGGCCAACTACTGGCAGAAGCTGCCGGTAGACCTACTATTATCAAACACGAAACAGCCCGTTTAACACAAACTCAAGTGGGGTCACATACAAGTGGGTGGTTCGGCTTCCAGCCCCTTTACGACAGAATTGTACGCGAAGAACCTGATTTGCTGAATTAGTGATATGTTTTTTGGCACTGCGACAATAAGCGCAAAAGTCTTAATTTACCCCACTAATCTCTATTTTTATGTCAAACTTCCCTGAATTTATTCATTTGAGGATATCCATTGAAGATTGACGGGGGCGATCGCACTTTCCCCCTTTATTCGTGACAGGTGAAGCGAAACTCTTTTTGTCAATAGTGCTTGGCTAAAAATTAATGCTGGTGTACGGGTATTTAATTAACTTGTGTAAATGCTTTTTGGGGATATTTTCACAACTACTTCAAACAACTATGAAGTGTGGGTATTTAATTAACTTGTGTAAATGCTTTTTCGGGTCAGAATAAATGGCGCTTGTTTTAATGACGCTTAGGCGTAGGCATCGCTAGCCCTAAAATTGTGTTTCCTACGTCTGTTTTCAGCACTATTACTTATTGACAAATTGTTTATGACCTCAAACTGTCAATGACAGAATTGCTTAGTTCAAACTGCGATCGCCTCCATTAGAATCTCGTTAGCTGCACATTAGGTGAACTATTGCGAATTTATTTTCGCTCTCTACCAATGCTTGTAAATTTGCGAAGGTCTTGAGAAGTCGAACATATCTATCAAATCACCGATCGCCGGACCGTTAATTGGTACATAAGGATTTGCGCGGCGGGTCTCAGGATTGGGTAGATTGTCACGACTACGACTAGTGAGTGGCGACAGTCCCCAATTCTTCTCGATAAACTTCAGAATCGAAACATGGTCATAATACGTATGAACAACGCGACCACCGCGAGAGTATGGCGACACCACAATTAAAGGAATCCGTGTTCCGTCGCCGAAGAAGTCGAGGGGCTGAATGTAGCCAGAATCGTAATATCCACCACCCTCATCAACTGTGATCAGGATTGCTGTGTCCTTCCAAAGTTCGGGCTTGCTTTGAACCTCTTTAATAATCTTCTTACTAAAAGCTTCAAACAGATTAAACTTTGATGATCCTGGATGACCATCAAGTAAGCCACCAGGCTTCACAAAGGAGACGGCTGGCAGATAATTGTTGTTAATATCGTTATCCAGATCCGTGGTGTCCTTCAAATGCTCCGTTCTTACTTTCTCGTTCGTCATAATTGACGTCACGTACTGGAAGGGATTGCAAATGTTGCAATAAACGTTGGTGTTACTGGTGGGATTTTTAACGTATTTATTCCAACCTTCACCGTAGTACCGCCACGAAATATTTTTTTCCAACAAAGCATCACCAATGCTGCGAACAGGTGACGGCGGGATCACAAAGCCATTGTTAGTGACCCCGTTGTTAACCGTTCCGTTACCAAAATAACCAGGATCGTAGTTGTTCAGCAGATAGTAGGTATTCGCTGCACAGTTCGACTTTGGTTTGTAAGGGAGGGAATTGAGATAACTCAAAACAGGTCTCACCCCTGGCTGACCGGGGTCAGAACAATTGGTGTAAGTGCCACCAGAATAGCCATCTTGGGTGTAGAAGTTGTTGGTTCCAGGCTGCGGGTTGGGATTCTCGATTTCATTTTGCGGCGGTGTGGCTGGATTGCCTTTGCCATTACTGTACCAAATGGCATCACCGATACCAATCATCACTGAGTTTGCCCCAGTGCCACCCATGACAGGTTGATGGTAGTTATCGCTGATTGCGTACTGATCAGCCAGAGACTTGAAGTATGGCACGTCTCCTTTGCTGACGTTGTAGAAGCCCATAGAGGTGGCACCCTCCTTATCGGTGAAAGTCGAAAACGGCTTGCCATTGCTTCCTGCGCCAACACTCACCTCGACCCAAGGGAAAAGATCCTTAAGACAGCCACTAGGATTGTCTGCACTGGCATGGCTAATGTCGCAATCTGTCTGCTGCCACATCTGATAGAAGCGGTGTACAGGGCTGGCCGCGTAGGCATCATAAGGCAGACTAGGAGTTAGTTGGAAAGGACCACTCCGTAGGTTATTTACGTTCTTGATTCGGGTATCCACAGTACCACTCGGCAATCCAGTTGCACCTGTCAATAGCAGGTTGACATCCTCCCGTAGGAGTGCAGGTTCGGCAGCTTGGGCAGCAGTCAAGGTCTTAAAAGGAGGCGGATTCGTGTCACTTGCAACTTGTCCACCGCCAGCTTTCGGCGGTGGTAGCGTTGTATAGGGTTCTTTATTAGCAGGACTTATCGAGAAGGTATTAGTGACGGAAGCTTTGTATTGAGTTGCTGCTTGAAAGTTTGGCCCAGGTGTTCCATTAGCATTGATAATGCCCTTGGATAACAGATTAGTCACTGTTTGACCTGATCGCGGTTGGTAAGTACCAAAGAGATGATCGAAGGTTCTGTTCTCACCAACAATGACAATGACGTGCTTAATCGGAGTGAAGGTCCTAATCTCCTCGGCCTGGGCAAGAGTGGAGAATATAGGCCCTCCAGTCAGCCCCATAATCACTGCACCAATAGATGTATAGTTTAAACATCTTCTTCTATCAGGTTTGTTCAACATGACATCACTAGAATGAACTACTAAAAATTAAGATTAGTGATATACTGTTAAACTTGGGTTATCTTTTTAATAAATATTCTTTAACAATACCTCAGATAAAAATAGAGGTAATCTAGTTTTTGCCGAAATCGCCCAATACATTAGACAAACCTAAAACCCCAGTCTAGACAAACAGGACAGTATAAATTCCTTCCACAAAAACCATACAGGATTTTATCAAGAAAGGCAGCAAGCAGAAAGAAGTTGTTGCTGGATGAAAACTGCGCTCTGTCTGTAAATTGGCGAAGGTATTGCTTAACTAAACCCTATTGTCATATACTCCGGTAAACCTATAAGTTTATAGTATTCATATAGTTCGGAGAAATCATATTGATGATTAACCTAATCTTTCGCCGTTTCATTGCCAAGTGGACATCATTCATAAAATTCAGGAATATTCCCTTTAGCAACCAGTATTATAAGTTATTCTTTTCTTCTCCTTTACCAATAGTGGGGGCTTTTGTTACAGGTCTTTCTCTGAGCTTGCTATTTGCTGCCTGTTCATCAACATCGACTGTTAATTATTCTAATCCCAGTGGCACACATCAGGGCAATTCTGCTTCCGGTAAAGCAACAGTAGTCAGATTTGGCTATCAAAAAACGACCGTTTTGCTGAGAACTAAGGGTATTTTAGAAAAGCGTTTAGCACCAGAAGGTATCACTGTGCAGTGGACTGAATTTCAAGCGAGACCTCAACTACTAGAAGCGATGAATGTAAGTAGTATTGACATCGGTCCTGTAGGAGAATCACCGCCAATATTTGCCCAAGCAGCAGGAGCATCACTAACTTACGTTGTTGGCACTGCTGCTAGTCCGGCTAGTTCAGCAATTCTTGTTCCCCAAAATTCCTCAATTCAAAAAGTTACTGACCTGAAAGGCAAAAAAATTGCCTTTCAAAAAGGATCTAGTGCCCACTTATTGTTAGTCCAAGCTTTAGAAAAAGCTGGATTGAAATATACTGACATTGAACCTAAGTATTTGGCTCCGGCTGATGCCCGCGCTGCATTTGTCAAGGGTAGTGTAGATGCGTGGGTAATTTGAGACCCATTTTATGCAGCTGCTCAACAGGCAACTCAAGCCAGAGTCCTGATTGATGGCACTGGAATTAATAAACAGGGAGGATATTATTTGATAAGTCGCAAATTTGTCACTGAAAATCCTCAAACTGTCAAGGCAATACTAGAGGAGATTCAGAATCTAGAAGAATGGTCTAAACAGAATCGAGAAGAAGTAGCAAAAACTCTAGCACCTGTGTTAGGAATTGATTTAGAGACGATGAAAAAAGCAACTAATAGGCGAACTTTTGGGCTTGTACCAGTTGACGACAATCTGATAAATCTACAACAAGGTGTTGCGGATACATATTATAAATTGAAGCTAATTCCTAAGGAGATAAATGTGAAGGATGCAATGTTAAGAAAAGAAGAATATACAGCATTGTTACCAAAAACTTAAACTAGTACAATAAATCGGCTGTCAGGGCATAGAGATATATGCCCCTAAAAATGGAATTAGTGTTAGGAATAAACTAGCTGACAAATTTTGAAATGTGAATCTGGGAATTGATTATGACTAATCCTACTGAACTACTGCGATCGCGCTACGGTGAAATTCCCTTCAATCCCGAAATTGAATGGAATGATTCTCTAACAGCACTACTATCTCACCGTTCAATCCGGTCTTATTTATCCCATCCTCTACCACCGGGAACTCTGGAGTTACTAATTGCAGCCGCCCAATCAGCATCTACTTCTTCTAATTTGCAAACCTGGAGTGTGGTAGCAGTGGAAGATGAAGAACGCAAAGAAGAGTTATCTAAGTTAGCGGGGAACCAAGCACATATTAAGCAGGTTCCTTTATTCTTGGTTTGGTTAGCAGACTTGGCGCGTCTAAATTACGTTGCTGAGAGTCGTGGCATATCTCATGATGCGCTAGAATACTTGGAAATGTTTGTGACGGCAACAATCGATGCAAGTTTGGCGGCGCAAAACGCAACAGTAGCAGCCGAGTCACTCGGTTTAGGAACAGTATATATCGGTGGAATCCGCAACCACCCGCAAGAGGTAGCAGAGATATTGAATTTGCCTTCCTCTGTGTATGCTGTATTTGGGCTGTGTGTAGGCTATCCGAATCCAGAGGTAGAAGCAGCAATTAAGCCACGGTTGCCACAATCAGCTGTGCTGCACCGTGAAACCTATAAATTGGTAGATCAAGAAGAAGCGATCGCTCATTACAACCAGATCATGAAAGAATTTTATACTGAACAAGAGATGAATGTCCCTGGCGATTGGTCAGAACACTCAGCCCAAAGGATCGCAACCGTAGAATCACTGAAAGGACGCGATCGCTTGCGTGAAGTTCTCAATCACCTTGGCTTCAAGTTACTCTAAGTAGGTAGGCAAGATAAAACCAAACTATGTAACGAAAAGTAAAAGCTCTGTATTTAGTTCGTAGTTGCGCTTTAGCGCATCCGGATAAAGATGCGCTAAAGCGCAACTACGAACCAGTGATAATTATTTGCGCCCACTTAAACAAGAAATATTGCTTGTTTGGGTATAGGCTCCATAAGCATTATCCTATTCCCAAACGCCCAGCCAAGCCAGGAGTGAGGGGTAAAAGCGTGGTAATCATCAAAAATAGAGCTAAAAGCCCCAAAGCGGCTCTAGCATCATCGGGTTCAGTGACTTCATTCAAGCTGGGGCGTTCTTGATCGCGTTGCAAAAAGAAAATCACGATCGCCCAGTACATGGCCAGAGTATTACCGAGAGACACTAGCGCCAGTAAAATTAAAGTTGCGATCGTTGCCCGTCCTGCGGTTTTGCGTCCATAAATCGCTTGAACAATGCGCCCACCATCTAGTTGTCCTGCGGGCATTAAGTTCAAAGCGGTGATAATTAACCCTAACCAACCAATTATCACTAAAGGATGAACACTTACCAACGACGACTGTAAAGCCGAACCAAGAACAACTCGCGCCAAACTTCCCACCAAAATCGACCCTTGGAAAAACTGATTTGGCAATTGAAATAAACTACCTGGGTGGGAAAGCACCAAGCCCGTCAGCAGCATTAACAAAGAGACAATACCACCTGCGGCCGGCCCTGCCAAGGCGATATCAAATAATACCTTGCGGTTGGGCAATAGAGACTCAAAGCGGGTAATTGCACCAAAAGAACCAATTTGCACTGCGGGTAGAAAGAAAGGCCAGCTAAGGCGGATTTGGTGACGCTGGGCAAGTACCCAATGACCGATTTCGTGAGCTACTAAAATCGCAAATATCCCAGCGCCTATGGGCAAAGCTTGTTGAAACCGCCCTGGATTGGCAAATAAATCAAAATTCAGCAGTAATCCCCCAGCTTCTAAACTTGTGGCAATGGTCGCTATTAACAGAATACCTGCAAAAGCTTTTTGCGATAACAACATCGGCCGCGGATCATTGCGACTCGGTAGGACAATTACCACTGGTTTGTTGTCTGTATTTTCTACTAAAAATAGGCGATATTTATCGCCAAGGCGTTTTTGCAAGCTTGCAGTTAGACGGTTGTGAGTCTCTTCTGGTTCTCCCCGCAAATTGCCTTTGAAAATGGCTCCATCTTGGTAGGCGATCGTTTCTGTCGCAAAAAACGTATCGATACCGAAAATACCTTTAACTGCATTCAAGTCTTCTTCTGGTATTGGTGGGATATCGGGTTTGAGTTCTGCTACTTTTGGTTGTGGGGAATTTGCTTCGAGTAAGGAATCAGCAGCGAGTCTTTCTGTGGCGCGTTGCTTGAGAATGGCATCTTGCCCAGCTGCGCGTAACTGTCTGCCCAAGTAGACGTACAATCCGGCGGAAGTTACCACTAAGAACAATATACCCGCTATATTGATGTAAATCCCTGCGGCAAACAATCCAAAAAACAGGAGCCAGGGAGTCATCAACACCACCGACTGTAACCAGGCTAAGATTCCCAGCTTACCAAAAGGTCTGGCGCGATAAAAGCCCCAGCCCAAAATGCCTAAAGCTACCAGTAGGATTGCCGCCAGGATAGAAGTTTCTGATAAAGTAAACATCTCCAAACCTTTGCTATTGAGACTAAGCCAGAACAAGTCCGGTATTGCAGATACACTTATTAATGTATAACGCCGCCTGTAATCTGCCCAAATTATCCGGCTTTGAGTCGGCGTAGTCCAACCCAAGCATCGTGCAAGTCGAACTTGTAAGTAGTACGGGGTAATTAATTAAAGGTTTGTAAGTAGGTGCCGTTCCCATTCAGATGCGGTACAACATTATATTGCCAGGTGTAGGGGCATGGCAAAGACAAGCCCCTACGGGTGTACCTCACATAAATTTCCCTCACCCCCAGCCCCTCTCCCAATAATGGGAGAGGGGAGATATACACCCCCAGCCCCTCTCCCAATAATGGGAGAGGGGAGACATAATTCTAGTTCCCCGAATCCCAAATGAAGAGAAAGGGGTTAGGGGATGAGGACAAACACAAAGTTTTTGCACCTGACGGGATGCTCCCTTTTGGCATGGGGTAATAATTACGAATTACGTAAAGCAAATAGGCAACGCTTGGCTTAACGCGGAGGGTGCCGGAGGCTTTAAGTAGGTAGGCAAGATAAAACCAAACTATGTAACGAAAAGTAAAATCTCTGTATTTGGCTCGTAGTTGCGCTTTAGCGCTAAAGCGCAACTACGAGCGAGTGATGATTATTTGCGCCCACTTACTTATTATCAATTACGAATTATTTTGACTCTATTGTTTTTGGCGGGTTTCTGGCAGCATAAATCTGCCACATAGCAAAGTAGGCTTGTTCAAGATTGCGGGTAAAGCGTGGTGTATCAAACAGAGGATAAGTGGTACGATTTTGTGCTAATCTCTGTTTGAGTTCTTGCAATGCTGTAGGGGAATGACCTAAATGTATTGCCAATTGCTCATATTCTTCTAAGTTATTAGTGATTAAGTCGGGTAAACCAACTGCTGTTAGCAAACTAGCCCCAACACGAGAAGCAAAAGTTTTTCCTATACAAGTGACGACTGGTAAACCTGTCCATAAAGCATCACTAGCTGTAGTGTGAGCATTATAATAAAGGGTATCTAGAAATAAGTCTGCTAATTGATGTCTTGCTAAATGTTCTGCTTTGGTGTGATATTGGGCAAAAATTAAGCGATCGCTATTAATTCCTCGCGCTTGGGCTTCTCTTTTAAGATTATCCTCAGCAGCAGGAAATCTCACAATTAACCACAACACACTACCCGGAACTGCGGCGAGAATTCTCATCCACGCATCGAATATCTGCGGTTCTATTTTATAGTTGTTGTTGAAGCAGCAAAAAACAAAACCCGACTCTGGTAAACCATACTGAGAACGAGTCACAGGGGTAGAAGCGATCGCTTGTTGATAATCGTTGACTTGATAACTGTCGGGTAAGGTGACTAGCTTCTCGCTAAAACCATCAGCAAATTCTGGTGGTGTCACAACTGGATCGCTAATTATATAGTCGATAAAGTCAGCACCCATAGTTCCCGGATAGCCCAAATAACTAACCTGAATCGGAGCAGGTTGCAAAGCCAGAATCGCACTGCGAGAACCAGCAGTGTAACCTTTGAGATCGATTAATATATGAATACCATCATTATAAATCTGGCGGGCGCTTTCTTCTATAGATAAAGTAGTAATATCTCGGAAGTGTTCGCTGTTAACAGCGATGTGTTGGCGGTATTCGCTATTGTCGTCTGTGCCGAAAGAATAGACAAATATCTCAAAATTAGCTTGATCGTGCAGGTTAAATAAGCTTTTCATCAAATGACTAGTAGCATGGTTGCGAAAATCATTTGATAAATAGCCGATGCGTAGCCGCCCATTCAAAAACCGGGAATGAGTAAAATTCAGAGATTGCTTTTCACTTGCCCATTGTGCTTTAATGTTTTGTGCATGAGTTTGAGCTATTTTGAGCAAAAAAGTTTTGTCCCAAGGTTTGTATAAGCTATCAAAGGGACCGATTGTTGTCGGTTTTTGCTTCTCAAGCTCAGAGACAGTTTGTTCCCAGATGCGGGTTAAATCAGACTGACGAGTACGCCAATCGCAACTCATTTCTTTGAGGTAAAATAAGTAATTGAATGCTTCAGCCGAGTCTGGTTGCAGTTGTAAAACCTTTTCAAATGCTACTTTGGCTTCATCTACTTGACCATTGCTAGCGATCGCCAAGGATAACAGTGCTGAACCTAAGCGGTTATATGCTTTAATATAGTCTGAGTTATGGCGAATAGCAGAACGATAACAAGCGATCGCCCCTTCTAAATTTTCTTGTGCCTCTAAGACTATGCCCAAATTCAGATAAGCTTCTGCATACTCAGGATTTTTATGTAAAGCCTCCTGAAACTTAGCAGCAGCAGCTGATAGCTTACCTTGCATTTGCCAAACTAGACCAAGATTATTGTGAGCAAAAGCATAGTTCGGGTTGCTGAGAATTGCAGACTGAAAATAAGCGATCGCTTTTTCTAAGTTTTTCTCGGCTACTTCCACAATACCCAAATTATTATGTGCTTGTGCATATTTCGGGTTAATTGTCAATGCCTGTTGGTAAGCTAGAACAGCTTGGTTAGTTTGTCCTTGATTGTCCATAATTACCCCCAATTGATACCAAGCGGGGGCATATTGGGGATATTGGGCGATAATTTGTTCGTATAAAGCGATCGCTTCTGTGAATTGTAGTTGTGTTTGTAAAGCTAATGCTTGTTGATAAAGTTGTTCTACGGCTCTTAATTGCTGCTGGGGAATTGGCCATAACCAATCACAATTAGGCCAGTCTTGATTCTGAGGCGTGATTGCAGAGATTATGTTGTCTTGATTTGCGTTGTTAGTAAATTCTTGTATAGGCGCTGACTTGTCAGTTCGCGCATTTCCCGCTATTAGAGGAGAACGTGGATCGAGGGTAATCAACTGCTGAATCTCTTCAGTCTGGAATCCTAATGCTTGTGGGCGACGGACTCCTGGTAACACCTGCACATCATAAAGTTCCGTCACTTCTCCTTCTAGACGTAGCCAGTGGACAACTTGACCTGTTTTCAAGTCAATCACCATTAACCCACATCGGGGTTCAGTATTTTTATTGACTAAATTTTCATCCAGTTTTAAACCAGAAAAAGTTTTGTCGCGGGGTTTAGATAAGCCGACAATGGCATAATCGCCACTAAAAGCCAAACCACGCAGAAAACCGGGACAAAAAGCGACAGGCTGAAATATTCCATCAGAATCGATATAGCCAAATTCTCCCGTGCCAGCATTTAGCAACCACAATTTACCCTGATAAAATCGTGGGGCGTGGGGCATAGATAAACCCCTAGCAATCACCTGATCAGATTGAATATCAATAATACAACCCCCGCCTTCTCGCTTGTCCCGCCAACCATCCACCACATCAGATTCACCACAGAGGCTAACATAGCGGGGTTTACCGGCTACCATCGCCAAACCATTGAGGTGACAGCGATCTTCATTTACCAAACTAGAAATAAACTTAGGTTTCCATAGGGGAATGCAACTATGGCGATCGCTCACTGTTGCCAGACAATTTAATATGGTACTGATAAATACAATGCGTTCGCCTTTGGCGTTGGCAAAGCCATCGTTATCAGCTTCCACCGCCAAATCATGAATATCTAAATCCCCAGTAGTATAAGCAATTCGGGGAATATACAGCTTGTCATAACCATCATAAAGTTGTCCGGGAGTCAGCACATTGTCTAACTGCCAGAGTTGGGATCTAGAACTGAGATAAATTCGTTCTGGGGTAGCATATAACCCCATTGCGCGGTCAAAAACCCGCTCAAATCCCGACAATTGCCCGTGGGCGTTCACCCCTAACAGCATCAGACGCGAACTTTGATAGGTAGAGAAAGCCAGACTAATTTGCTGCGATTGCAGCCAGTCAATGAAATGACGCGAGGCGAGTATTTCTACAGGGAGAGCAGCTTTAGCAGTGGATTGTAGGATCATTGGCAAAAAAATATATAAATTTTGACACTAGCGATAAACATTGCTAGAGTGTTGGGCGTTTAGTCTCTAACTATACATACATAAAAAATCAAGTCAATAGCTACGTAAATTTTATTAGAACATTTCTGAGTGTAAGATCCCCGACTTCTGTCAGATCCCCGACAACTTTTACGAAGTCGGGGATCTTACGGGGATCTGACCAGCAAGTGATTTTACTCAAGGTCAAACTAATACCAAACCAGGGAAATACTTAAACATCATGACCACTGCAACTACCACAAAGCACACTCTAGTTATCATCGACGCCGGAATTGATGACCATCAAATACTCGTCCAAGGCATCATACCCACAGCCAAAGTAACTGTCCTCAACAAAGACCTTGACGGCATCGCCCAAATTAGCGCCGTCTGCCACAACTATCCGGGGGCCAGCATCCAGATAATTGCCCACGGTAGCCCCGGCAGTTTGCAACTAGGTAATAGTCAACTAAATTTAGACAACCTCCACACCTATCGCCAGCAACTACAACAATGGCTTGCTGCCGAAATCCTCATTTATGGGTGTGAAGTCGCCAGAGGAGAAATTGGAAAAACCTTCATAAAACAACTACACCAACTTACTGGGGCAAACATCGCCGCTTCAGATGGTCAAGTTGGCAACGCCCAACAAGGGGGAAGTTGGGAATTAGAGGTGAACATAGGGCAAATCGCCTCTACCCTAGCTTTGCAACCAGAAATTAGGGAAGCCTACTCTGGAGTGTTTGCCACCTTTGCCACTGCTACCAACTTCAGCGTCGGCAGTAGTCCCTGGTCAGTCACAGTGGGAGACTTCAACGGCGACGGCAAGCTGGATTTGGCTGCTGCTAACTACAATGGCAATAATGTCTCAGTGCTGCTAGGCGACGGTACAGGTAGCTTTGCCACTGCCAGCAACTTCAGCGTCGGCAGTAGTCCCAATTCAGTCACAGTGGGAGACTTCAACGGCGACGGCAAGCTGGATTTGGCTGCTGCTAACAGAAACAGCAATAGTGTCTCAGTGCTGCTAGGCGACGGCACAGGCAGCTTTGCCACTGCCACCAACTTCACCGTCGGCAGTGGTCCCCGGTCAGTCACAGTGGGAGACTTCAACGGCGACGGCAAGCTGGATTTGGCTGCTGCTAACAGAAACAGCAATAATGTCTCAGTGCTGCTAGGCGACGGCACAGGCAGCTTTGCCACTGCCAGCAACTTCACCGTCGGCAGTGGTCCCGCTTCAGTCACAGTGAGAGACTTCAACGGCGACGGCAAGCTGGATTTGGCTGCTGCTAACGCCAACAGCAATAGTGTCTCAGTGCTGCTAGGCGACGGCACAGGCAGCTTTGCCACTGCCACCAACTTCAGCGTCGGCAGTAGTCCCTTTTCATTCACAGTGGGAGACTTCAACGGCGACGGCAAGCTGGATTTGGCTGCTGCTAACATCAATGGCAATAATATCTCAGTGCTGCTAGGCGACGGCACAGGCAGCTTTGCCACTGCCACCAACTTCAGCGTCGGCAGTCGTCCCATTTCAGTCACAGTGGGAGACTTCAACCGCGACGGCAAGCTGGATTTGACTACCGCTAACATCAATGGCAATAATATCTCAGTGCTGCTAGGCGACGGCACAGGCAGCTTTGCCACTGCCACCAACTTCAGCGTCGGCACTTTTCCCTTTTCGGTCACAGTGGGAGACTTCAACGGCGACGGCAAGCTGGATTTGGCTGCTGCTAACAGAAACAGCAATAATGTCTCAGTGCTGTTGAACACCACCCCTAAAATCAGCATCGCCCCAGGCACTAACCCCACAGAAGGCGGTACAGTCGGCAGCTTTAAGATCACCCTCGACACTCCCGCCCCAGTTGGTGGCTTAGTAGTTAACTTTAACACCACAGGTAGCACCGCCACCCCCACCACCGACTACACCTTGGCAGCAGGTACAAATATCACCGCTCTCACAGCCAATACTTTTGCGATCGCTGCCGGACAAACCACCGCTACCTTAACAGTCACAGCTGTCGCTGATGCCATAGTTGACCCCAACGAAACCGTCACTGTCAACCTAGAAGCCAGCCCAGACTACATCCTTGGTGCCAACAGCACCGCCAATTTTCAACCAGCCACCAACTTCACCGTCGGCAGTGGTCCCTATTCAGTAACAGTGGGAGACTTAAACGGCGACGGCAAGCTGGACTTGGCTACCGCTAACTATTTCAGCAACACCGTCTCCGTGCTGCTAGGGCTAGGCACAGGCGGCTTTGCTACCGCTACCAACTTCACCGTCGGCAGTCATCCTCGGTCAGTAACAGTGGGAGACTTCAACGGCGACGGCAAGCTGGACTTGGCTACCGCTAACTTTGAGAGCAGCAGCAACACCGTCTCCGTGCTGCTAGGCGACGGCACAGGCGGCTTTGCCACCGCCACCAACTTCACCGTCGGCAGTCGTCCTGCTTCAGTAACAGTGGGAGACTTCAACGGCGACGGCAAGCTGGACTTGGCTACTGCTAACGGCGCTAGCAAGACCGTCTCAGTGCTGCTAGGCAACGGCACAGGCGGCTTTGCCACCGCCACCAACTTCACCGTCGGGACTGGTCTTCGGTCAGTAACAGTAGGAGACTTCAACGGCGACGGCAAGCTAGACTTGGCTGTTGCTAACCCCTACAGCAACACCGTCTCAGTGCTGCTAGGCGACGGCACAGGCGGCTTTGCCACCGCCACCAACTTCACCCTCGGGACTAGTCCTCGGTCAGTAACAGTGGCAGACTTAAACGGCGACGGCAAGCTGGACTTGGCTACCGCTAACTATAGCAGCAAGACCGTCTCAGTGCTGCTAGGCGACGGCACAGGCGGCTTTGCCACCGCCAACAACTTCACCCTCGGGACTAGTCCTCGGTCAGTAACAGTGGCAGACTTCAACGGCGACGGCAAGCTGGACTTGGTTACCGCTAACTATAGCAGCAAGACCGTCTCAGTGCTGCTAGGCGACGGCACAGGCGGCTTTGCCACCGCCACCAACTTCACCGTCGGCAGTAATCCCACTTCAGTCACAGTGGGAGACTTCAACGGCGACGGCAAGCTGGATTTGGCTGCCGCTAACTTCAGGAGCACCAACGTCTCAGTGCTACTTAATGCTCCCAGTGCCACTTTAACAATTGCCGAACCTGCTGCCCCAGTCATCTCCCTACCTGGTAATAGTATTTCCTATACTGAAAACTCTGCCGCAACTGTTTTAGATTTAGGTGCAACTGTCAGCGATACTGACTCGCCCAACTTCAATACAGGTAATCTCACAGTCCGCTTCGCTAGTGGGGGGACAGCAGACGATCGCTTGAGTATTCGCAATCAAGGCACCGGGGTAACTGAAATTAACCTCGATGGTAGGGAAATTTATTACGGCAGCACCAAAATTGGTAACTTTAGTGGCGGTATTGGTACTGAGAGTTTAGTCATTAACCTGAATGCTGACGCTACTGTAGCAGCAACTCAAGCTTTAGTACGTAATATTACCTTTGCTAACGATTCTCAAAATCCTGCCACTGTTGACCGTACCGTAGAGATAGTTTTGACCGATGACACTGGAACTAAAAGTACAGCTGTAACAAAAACAGTCCAAGTGACTGCTGTCAACGATGCACCCAGTGTTGGCAATACACTACTTCTTTATGACGGTAGTACTGGTCAGAAACCTGATTCTTCAGGTGCAGCTGCAAATGCACCTTGGTTTGTTTATCAAGCTATTGCACAGTCTGGTACTGCGACCACCTCTGCTACAAATAGTACAACTAATCTAGTAACCAATAATACAGCCTATGCTGGTTACACAAACTACGGTATCAGTGGAACATCTTTAACCACCAACCCTTTAAATCCTCTCTTCCCCACCCTTGATAGGAATGCTGGGTTTGTTGTCTCTTTTGGGTTAAAGGTAAATTCTCAAACTTTAGCTACAACTGCCGATAAGAATAATGATGGCAAAACAGATCGGGCTGGATTTAGCGTCATTGCTCTCGATAAAGACAAAAAGGGTATTGAATTAGGGTTCCTCACTGACCAGATTTTTGCCCAGGATGACGGTACAACACAAAAAGATCCGTCTCTGGAACCTGATACTTCCGGTAATCCATTCAAAACCCTATTCACCCAAGCGGAAGGGGTGACATTTGACACGAAAACATTGGTCAACTATGATTTGGCAATTTTAGGTGATAATTACACCCTATTTGCTGATGGTGTCGCCAAATTGGCAGGTAAAGTAAGGGATTACACTGCTGCTGTAATATCCGCTCCCATACCTGATGTCTACGAAAAGCCCAATTTCCTCTTCTTTGGAGACGATACCCCATCTGCGGGTACAAATAGCAATTTAGCCTTTGTCAAAGTTACTCCTAGTGGCAAAATTCCCGACCAAACTATTGATCAAGATACCGCCACAGCCCAAATTCCTTTTAGCATCAGTGACTTTGAAACGGCTGCTAGTAATCTGACGGTGACAGGAACTTCATCTAACGCAAATTTAATTCCCCAAAATGGGATTTTGATTAGCGGTACAGGAAGCGATCGCACTATCACTGTCACACCTGCTACTACTAAATATGGTCAAGCAACAATCACTCTCAATGTCAGTGATGGCAATCAAATAACTTCTCGCACCTTTGTTGTTAATGTCAATGCCAAACCTACAGATTTGGCATTAAGTAAAACAAATGTCGATGAAAATGTGGCAGCCAACACCGTCATCGGCACATTCAGCAGCACCGACCCAGATAGTAACACCTTCACCTATAGCTTAGTTAAGGGTACTGGCGATACTGATAATAATGCCTTCACAATTAACGGCACTAGCCTCAAAATTAATACTTCTCCCAACTTTAAAACAAAATCAAGCTACAACATCCGTGTAGAAACTAAAGATTCTGGGGGACTAACTTTTGAAAAACCATTAACCATCAACATCAATCATGTCAATGCCAAACCTACAGATTTGGCATTAAGTAAAACAAATGTCGATGAAAATGTGGCAGCCAATACCGTCATCGGCACATTCAGCAGCACCGACCCAGATAGTAACACCTTCACCTATAGCTTAGTTTCGGGACTTGACGATGTTGATAATAATGCCTTCACCATTGATGGCAATAGCCTCAAAATCAACAATTCTCCAGACTTTCAAACTAAGTCTAGTTACAAAATCCGCGTCCGCACTACTGATGATGGTAATCTCACCTTTGAGAAGGGATTGACTATTAATGTTAATAATAATGTTGAAACACCCACCCGTCTCACTAACCCGGATGATGATGTCTTTAACATTACAGGTAATAATGTCAAAGTCAAACTGGAAATCAAACTCACTGGACACAGTGCTAAGAAGGTGAATGAACTGGGTTTATTTACTGTTGATGATGCTAAAGGGACGATTGATGGTATTGCCCCTGGTGCTGAAGGTTATGCCAAAGCAGCTTTAAAACGGTCAGAAGTAATTTTATCAGCGATCGCTAATACCCCTAACGGTTTTGACTACAATAATCTCAGCAGTCTGCTGGAATTAAATTCTGGTCAGAGTTTTAGATTCTTATTAGTCCAAGACGGTACGCTTGATGCTGTACGCAACGATCCTAACTCCATCGGAAAATTATTGTTTTCTAGTGTCTCAACCCAAAAAATTACAAACTTGGGTGCTGATGGTTTCTCTCTAGGTTGGAAGGATACTTCTGGTAACAGTTCCACAGATTTTAACGATCTGGTGGTAAAAATTAAGCAGACAGATCAAGCTTTACCTTTAGGTACAAATCTCCAAGATAAATTTCAAGGGCAAGTAATTGATTTGCGAGATGTCAAACAATCAGTCAACGCTAAATTTAACGTTTACAGAGAGGCATCTTACAACAATTACGTCGGCTTCTATCAAGTGACTGATGAAAATGGTGGAATTGATACCAATGGCGACGGCAAGCCTGATATTCTCACAGGACAGGCTGGTTATACTCAGGCTGCTGTGCGTAGCAGAGTTGCTGGTATTGATTTGAGTGTGAGTAACGAAGGTAGTGCTACTTTAAGTGGTACTTTCCAACCTGGGGCGATTTTTGTTCCTTTTATTATTGTTAACGGTAGCCCTGATGCGCTTTTAGATAAGGATTCTAATAACGATCCGGCGGTTTATTTTCCATTCTTGGGTGCTAATTCTGATAAATCAGATCACATTCGCATGTTAGCAAGTAATACCTTTGGCTTTGAAGATTTGCCTGGTGGTGGCGACAAGGATTTCAATGATCTGATTATCAAAGTTAATTTGACAACTACAGTTTAGTTATCTTGGCAGAAAATTGCACTGGCTCCTCTTAGAGGATGAATGAACAAGTATTGGGCGAATATAATTCGCTACTACACAAACGAAGTCCACCTCCGTGGACTAAGATAAAATCAAGAGTTTTAAACCCACGGAGGTGGGTTTTGCCCGTGTAGCCGCGATTTATAATCGCCACGGCTAGTAAGAAATTAGACTTTATAAACATCCTCTTAGAGGAGCTTCGCTTGATTACTTATTAAACCCGGAGAACCCCAAAGAGCCAAAGCTACGCTTTGTCTTTCCTCCCCTTATTAAGGAGAGGGGATTAAGGGTAGCCAGTGCGGACTTGCGGTTTCCCCAAGTGGAGCATCTGGCGTGTGGGGTGCAATGACTGTGGGAATCATAACTAATTATGCGGACATGATATAAGTGGATCAAATTAAATATAAAACCTCACCCTCTATCCGGCTTCCCTCTCCTTAATAAGGAGAGGGATTGAGGGTGAGGTTTTTTCTTGTGTTTAACTTTTTTCCTCGTCTCCCAACATTTTTAATAATTTTCTGGCAACTAAAACACCTACAACTCCAGCACCAACTAATTCAACTGCTTGCACCACTTTTTTACCTACATCTTGAGGTCCGAGGTGCTGATGAAAAATCTCTTCATCTACCCATTCGGTTGCTGCTTTAAAGTCATGAATTGGTGTTGGCAATAGCGTTAAATAAGTGGCTTGACGGATTAAATGTGCAGGTTCGCCTCCAACTTCAAAAACATTTAACAAGTTAACAGCAGCATCATTTATCCCCAACTTTAACAAAGTTCCCCGGATGTTAACTTTAGCAGGTTTGAGTTCTTCTTCTAGAGCGATCGCTTTCAAATTCCTAGCAATATTAGCTCCTTGTTGATAAGCAACTTGGGCTGTTGGCGGTAGCGAACTATCTTGAACTCCTGCACAATCACCACCTGCAAAAACTTCTGGGAAGTCGAGCAATTGCATGGTAGGAGTAACTAGGGGACGATTATGATGATCCCGATGTTCTTGGGGAATTGCTAAATCTTTAATCAGGGGATGAATGGAAGTTCCAGCAGTCCAAATAGCGGTGTATGTTGGCAGTGTGTGAACTTGATTATTGCTCTTATATTCAATTGCATTGGGGTGAATAGCAGTGGCTTCTGCTCCCGTGAGGATTTCAATTGGGATAGTGCGTTTTTGTAATTCTGTCTCAGCAATTGGGCGTAGTGGATCGTTAATATCGCCATCAAGGATTTTTTGACCATGATTGAGTATAATTACACGGATGTCAGCAGAATTTCCTCCCAAAGCGCTATACCAATGTGGAAGCAAATCTGCTAAGGTAGCCGCCATTTCTACACCACTTGCACCACCACCAACTACAGCTACTGTTAATAGTTTTCGGCGTTGTTCTACATCTTCGGTTTGGATGGCTTTTTGTAAACAGTCGCGTAAATGACGCTCAAGAGCGATCGCATCTGCTTCTGTCCAGAAAGCAAAAGCATTAACATTCGCACCCTCAACATGATGATAGGTAGTAACGCTACCCAAAGCTAATACTAAGTTACTGTAGTTATAAGAGTTTCCTGATGCTAATTTAACTTCCCGTTGATGCAAATCTATAGCCTGTACTGCATCTTGAACAAAGATCACACCACTACCTTTAAGTAATTCCGAAAAACGCGGTAATACTTGAAAGCTATCCATTTCGCCATCGAAATATTCATACAGTAATGGCTTAAAGCAAAAGCGCTCATTTTTATCAATCAAGACCACAGAGCGAGGATAATGTTCATGAGCTAGGTGTAAGGCTGTAAATAAACCGGTAAAACCACCGCCGATAATCACCGTTTGATAAACTGGGCTGTTCATAAATACCTTTGAATTGCTAATTTATTAGGTGTTTGAATTCTTTTTGATCGCGCAAAGGCGCTTTAAGAGCAAAGTGCAAAATAACAAATGAGAAATTAAGTAGGTAGGCGTAATTCGTAATTCGTAATTCGTAATTACGTTTTGTCACGAAGAGAAGTTTGTGGGGACGGTTTCCGACTCGCATTACTTCGGGGGATTTAGCTGAGGCATTCAATTCGCGCGGCCTGTAGAGACTCTTGACTTAAACTGAACATAGTTCGTTAAATATAATATATCACTTTCAATCCGGCTGACCCCGACAATAATAAGCAGAGGGATTGAGGGTGAGGTTTTATATTTAATTTGACCCAGTTACTTAGCTATACCAATAAGAAGAAACCAATCAGAAGGGCGCTAAGAAAAATAGCGAACATTATAGCATATTCAACTCTGCGGCTAAAAAATCCCACAGCAGCAACAAGTGCGATCGCTAGCCCGATAATCCCAATATACTGCTCTTTTTGTAACCCACGCGCAATCAGTGGGTCTTGGTTACTACCAGGTGCTGGAGTTTCTTGGATTGCTTTTGGAGATGGTAATTCTTGCGCTAATAACTTCATAAAATTACTCCTTAAAATACTTTGATTTTCTGATTATTTATGCTTTCCAGAGGTAGAGAAATGAGAATAAAAACACCCAAATTATATCCACAAAGTGCCAAAACAAAGTTGTCGTACTTGCCCCGAAGTGTCCTTTGTTATAGTTACCTGCAATGAAAGAACGCACAAGCATAATTATTTGGAGAATCACACCACTAAGAATGTGCAGACCGTGGAAACCCGTTAATAAGTAAAATGTTGAACCAACAAGTCCTGTGCTTAACTTAAAATCAAGTTTACTCCACTCAATTGCTTGGCCAACTAAGAAGTAGGTTCCCATGCAAATTGTCATCAGCCACATCCAGCGAAATTTTTTGAGCCTGCCACGCTTGAGAGCATTTTCTGCTAGTTGGATTACCAAACTGCTAGAAAGCAATACCACCGTATTAATAATAACGAAAGTAGACAATTCTGGCCCAGAAATACCAGGTGGAAGCCAATCTTTTGAGTGCGTCAACCGCAGAGCAATATATGTAAAGATGAAACTTAAAAAAATTAAGCTTTCTGACAGCAAAAACACGGTAAACCCAAACATCCCTTTGCCATGATGGTCTTCAGAGTTTCCACCACCATTTGGCAAAAAGCGTTGTAACCAATTTGGTAGGCGGCGATGCAATCGCTCAAAACGGATGGGACTTTCATCTATATGGATGGGGCGACGAGTCATAATAATTCGTAATTCGTAATTCGTAATTCGTAATTGGAGATTGGTAACTATCTTTCTCCCTCATCCCTATTACACTGATTCACTGTTGTCGGAATCTTCGATAACTGAATATTTGGGATCGCCATAGTCGTAGGGTGGTTTTATCACTATTGGAATTTCCTCAAAGTTATTTGCTGGTGGTGGTGAGGTGGTTGTCCACTCCAGTCCTGTGGCGTGCCAAGGATTGTTAACCGCCCTTGGGCCATATAGCCAGGAACCGACAATGTTAGCAATAAAGGGCAGTGTAGATACTCCCAACAAGAAACCCCCAAGGCTAGCTATAATATTCAATCCCTGATACTGTGGTTCATAGGAAGCAATGCGGCGCACCATTCCTTGTAAACCCAATGGGTGCATCGGAAAAAAGGTGAGGTTAGCACCAATAAAGGTTAACCAGAAATGCAACTTACCCCATCCTTCGGCATACATTTTCCCAGTTATCTTGGGAAACCAGAAATAAATGGCAGCAAAGATGGCCATCGTGATGGTATTAAAAACAACGTAGTGGAAATGACCCACTACAAAGTAAGTGTTGTGGACGTGAAGATCAAACGGGGTTGCGGCTAGCATCACTCCGGTAATACCAGCGAAAATAAACATTGCCGCACCTCCCATCGCAAACAGCATCGGTGTTTCTAAATGCAGCTTACTTTTCCAAATCGTAGCAGTCCAACCGAATGCTTTTACACCAGTGGGTACAGCAACTAACATTGATGTAAACATGAAAGTCATCCGCATCCAGTCTGGGGTAGCACTGGTAAACATGTGATGTACCCAAACAAAGATGCTCACTAAAGCAATACCTAAAGTAGCAATAGCTAATGACCGATAGCCAAACAAGGGATTACGAGAAAAGGCAGGTAGAACCTCCGCAAAAATCCCGAAGGCTGGTAGTGCCATGATGTAAACTGCTGGATGAGAGTAAAACCAAAATAGATGTTGATAAATTATCGGGTCGCCATTTTCTAACGGTTTGAAGAAATGCGTACCAAAATTCAGGTCAAATAACAGTAATATCAATGCACCTGTCAACGAAGGCAAGTTAATCAGCTGCAATAACTGAGCGCTGAAAGCTGACCAAACAAACACAGGCATTCGGAAAAATGTCATCCCCGGCGCCCGCATCCAAAAGATGGTAGTTACAAAGTTGACAGCCCCCATGATCGAAGAAATGCCTAACAGTACCAAACTGACAATCCAAATCAATTCACCATTAATCGCTTGACCGGGGGGAATTTGCAGACTAACTGGTGGATAAGACCACCAACCGGACTGTGCTGGGCCATTGGGTAGCAAAAAGCTAGACACTAGCAAAATACCAGCAGGTGGAATTATCCAGAAAGAGATGGCATTGAGCAGGGGAAAAGCCATATCCCGCGCTCCAATCATCAACGGTACTAGGTAGTTAGAAATACCTGCATTAAAGGGGATAATCCATAGGAAAATCATGATTGTCCCGTGCATGGTAAACAAGCCGTTGTAGAGAGGACGGTCTACTACATTTAATGCCGGCGTAATCAGTTCAGCCCGGATGAGCATTGCTAACAGCCCACCAATCAGAAAGAAAATGAAGGTCGTCACCATGTACTGAACACCGATAACTTTATGATCGGTGCTGAAGCTGAAATAGGGTCGCCAGTTATTTAGAGATTCGTTAGCCTCAGCCATATTTGCAGTAGAATCATGTGTCATTATTCACTTTCCTTTCACCTGTAATTATTGATGGTTGCGCTGGTGTGACAGTGTACCAGCTAGTTTTAAACCATGCCTTCGTCGTTTGTGTATGCTCGGCAACTGCTTGATTTGTTGCTGTTGGTTGTTGAGCAGCAGTCTGGGTGAGCCACTGCTTATATGCTTCTTGGGATTCAACGTATACATTTGCATCCATCAAAGCAAAGTAAGTACCGCTAAATAGAGAATCTTTTAAATGGTATTTACCTGTGCGAATGGGCGTTAGCACAATATCAATATTGCGTCCGGGGACAATATACTGCTGTAAGCGGAATTCTGGGACGTAAAAACTGTGAAGCACATCTTTGGCGTGCATATTTAGACGAGTCGGAAGGTTTACAGGCAGGTGTAATTCATTACTAGTGAGATTATTTGGATATTGGAAAGACCAATCCCATTGCTTGACAAAAACACGAATAGTTTCAGATGCTGGTTTGGGTTTGTTGTCATTTAATTCGGCGTAGGCTGGTTCTTCTAGAGGTCTATGCAAATGTACAATTTGCTGCAAACCTGTGATATCTAACTGCTGATAAATATTAAAGCCTTGGAAAGCAATCCACAATACTAGTAGAGTTGGGGTTACCGTCCACAAAATTTCTAGCCTGACATCACCTCTAGACGGGTGTCCTTCACTGTAGTCTTTTGGAGATGCCCGGAAAAAAATTATTGAATACACCATCATGCCAACAAGCCCAAGGAAGACGAATGCTCCCACTGAGACTAAAAAGCTAAACAAATAATCTACCTTTTGTGCTTCTGCTGTAGCTTCAAGAGGCATCCAAGAATACGCTTGCTGCCCAATCCAATGACTGAAGACGAGCAAAACTGCAATACAACCAGCTATTAGGAAATATTCTAAAAATCTAACCATAATATTATATTTTGTTTATTTAAGCAGTAAATTCGGGTCTTTGCCGTTTTTGAGTAACTCAGCAGCAGTAATATGAATCCCGAACTGCTCTCCTAGATGCGCCCCTAAAGTTCCGTGGACAAAAAATATCCCCATCATTGCAATACCTGCTAACAAGTAACTCCACTGCACTTGTCTGGAAGCATCTTGACGCCAACGATAGCGTTGTAAACCTCTCCATACAGTCATGGCAACGATCATCCCCAACAGCGAAACACCGCCTAAACCATGCAATAGCATTGTCCAACCAGGACTCAACCCCCAATCACTTTTTTGATTCACTGCTGGGTTTGCTAGCAGTAGCTCAAAAAAACCAAATGCGACAGTGAAAAATGTCACAATAGCCGCTCCTACTAGGTTGTACCAGCCAACATCAAAGAACCCAGAACGGATGGCAGTCAAACCCAAAAATTTCAATATTGGTCGTTCTATAGGAAAAATAGCTCCTGCTATATCAAATAAGATGGCGATGATGAACAAACCCAATGTCAGATGCACCAACTGGGGATGCATGGGAATTTCGTAGGGAAGTCCGTTTGCACCCAAACGCAACCTCAAAGAGTCAATCAGTTGCGAATTCATTGTGAAACTCCCTGCTTCATGGCTTCAACCACAGGCTCGACATGCAAACCGTATACCCAAAACAGCTTGCTTCCTAAATATACTTGTAAGAATACCAGACAAATCAAAAACGTTGCTGCCCCAAGGTAAGCAGGTGGTACTTTCCTTGAGTTGCGGTTACGAATTACAAAGCGCCAAGCCGTGATGGCAACTACAAGCGCCGCCAGCGACCAACCCATGACTGTGTGAAAATTCAGTGTTGGCTCAACAGATGCGTAATTATTTGCTAGACCTGCTTCAAATTGACCAAAGATAACTGCTAAGAAAATCGCTGCTGAAGCAACAAACATATTCCAGAAACTTACTTCAAACAACCGCACGTTGTGGGAAAAATACCCGATCGCGTCACAAATATACGAAAATAACACCATCGCAATTACAAAGTGGACGAGGATCGGATGTATCGGGTCTGGATATGGGAGATTTTGACTATTGAGAGGCAGGCCAAGCATCGTTTTTCCCTTAAGGTATCTACGGGCTATGATGACTTCTGTTAGTGATAGGATTTACGCATCAGGTACTAAATGTAGGGGCAATTCATGAATTGCCCCTACGATAAATCAAGGCTTTGACTACCTTTTTGCGTAAGTCCTGAGTAAAAATAAAATTCAGTGTTAAATTTTTAAGTATTTTTATTAAGAAAAATGTTATGGAAATAACAATTTAACAGTGTATCTAAAAACTAGAAAAAAACATACTATCTTAGGGATGATTTATCTAAAAAAGCACATTGATCGTATTGGTTGTAAAAATTACCTGTGAAAAAATGTTGGGTTTCGTTCTTCAAACGCCATTTGCAAGGCTCGTCGGGAAACTGCTTTTTTCGCAGTGGCTCCCCAACCTACTATTCTCTTTAACTGAAGCGTATTGTTGTATAAATTAAGCCGATATCAAAAACTTAAATTTTTATAAAATCTATTGTTTTTTTAGAAGATAAGTGCTGCTAAGTTTATGTTAAGTAGGTAGGCGTAATTCGTAATTCGTAATTCGTAATTCGTAATAGAGCCTCCGGCACGCTGTGCGGTTTTCATAGCCCTTTGGGCTGTACGTAAATTTTGTTTTGTAATGGGGATTTAACCCCAATCGCATTACTTGCCGTTTTTAGAACCGGGGGACTTAAACCCACGGAACAAGTTAAATATAAGATCAAACCTCACCCTCAATCCCTCTCCGAGATTTTGGAGAGGGAAGCCGGATAGAGGGTGAGGTTTTATATTTAATTTGACCCAGTTACTTATAAGGATTTCATTCAATAATGAAAATTTTTCTAAGCCTTTAGTTAGATATATCTATTACTCCAATAGTTAGAAGCGATCGCCACTACAAACCCTTAAAGTAATCCCAGAACCTGATAAATTTGCGTAACAATTAACCATTAGTTAGGCAATATTTAATACAGGCGTGTGATAAATTGATTTAGCAAGCAGTTTTGTGATTGAGGCTGTAAAATCAGCGATCGCTCATGATTTCTGAATTCTGCTGTAAGTAGGTAGGCAAGATAAAACCAAACTATGTAACGAAAAGTAAAATTTCTGTATTTTGCTCGTAGTTGCGCTTTAGCGCTAAAGCGCAACTACGAGCCAGTGATGATTATTTGCGCCCACTTACTTAAGTTTTTGCTATCAGAGACACTCCATCTCTACATTCTGAGGAAATATTATGAGCTATTCTCCTTACCTGCTCAAAGGTCAAAAAGCACTTGTAACGGGTGCTAGTTCTGGCATTGGTGAAGCTATAGCTCGCAATTTGGCTTTGTCAGGTGCAGCAGTAGCTATTAACTATAATTCTGAAGCCGAATCAGCCCAAAAAATTGTTGATGATATTAAGGCTGCAAATGGTGAAGCTTTCGCCATACAAGCTGATGTCAGCAAAGAAGACCAAGTAAAGGCAATGTTTAGCCAGACAATTGAGCAATTCGGAACGATTGACATTTTGGTGAACAATGCTGGTCTGCAAAAAGATTCACCTTTTATAGATATGAGCCTTGACCAATGGAATACAGTCATTGGGGTAAACCTGACAGGACAATTCTTGTGTGCTAGGGAAGCCGCAAAGGAATTCTTGCGTCGAGGTGTACAACCGGAGATTTCATCTGCCGCAGGTAAGATTATTTGCATAAGTTCAGTGCATGAAGTAATTCCTTGGGCGGGTCATGTTAATTATGCTGCTAGTAAAGGCGGTATCAATATGATGATGAAAAGTATTGCCCAAGAACTTGCACCCCACAAAATTCGCATTAATAGCATTGCTCCTGGTGCAATCAAAACTCCAATTAATAAATCAGCTTGGGATACTCCAGAAGCAGAGGCGAAGTTAGTACAATTGATTCCATCAAAACGAATAGGTGATGTAGAAGATATCGCCAAAGCAGCAGTTTGGTTGGCTTCTGATGAGTCTGATTATGTCAACGGGACAACACTGTTTATAGATGGTGGCATGACCTTATATCCAGAGTTTACCGAAAATGGGTGAACTACTCCTAGTAGTCTGTGCCAAAAGTTTTCAGAGGTTCGTGGTGTTCAGATCCCCGACTTCTTGAAGAAGTCGGGGATCTCGCAGCCCCGCAAAATTAATGAGACAGACCACTAGGCTCGACGGGCGATGTCAAAATCCTTTTGGGGTAAGGTTTTTTGCTTAGTTGTATTGCCTTTTGGTCGGGTAGAAAGCCCCATCTCCTTGAGCAAACGGTTAATATGGCAACTGCTAACCTTAATTCCCAATTCTTTTGCCAAATGTTTGCTTAAGCATTGTGCTGTCCAGCGTTCAAATGAATAGCCAACAAGGCGCGGACTATGGCTTACCAATTCTTTCAAGCGATCGAGGTATTGCTCATTCACAGTTTTAGGCCGTCCCATTAAGCGATCGCTCCATTTGTGAGCTTGTCCTGTTTGGGCGATCGTAATCCAGTAGCGTGCAGTCTCTTGAGAACATCCCAAAGCTTCACAGATTTGAGCCTGAGATTCACCTGTATCGAAAAGCAGCATAATTTCAATGCGACGGCGGTATTCTGCACGTAAGTCGCTTCCTAAGCTTTTCAGTAGGTATCTGCGCTGAAAGGGTGTTAAGCAAAGACCTGGATTTTCCATAATGATTCCTCTTGGTAGAACTTGCACTCTTTGGAAGTTCGTTTAGCTTCTTTGCGAACCTCTGCTTACTTCTCGGAATTAAAAGTCTATGAATTCTGCAACTTGTTACAAAAATTTATAATTATCGGATGAATGGTCAGAAGTTAGGCTTTTCAGGCGTTGATGCTGTGACTGGTCAAAAGCAGCGATAAAAAAGCGACGATGAAATCAAAGATATAGCTTCAGTATCAAGGTGGGTGACTTGGAGTATCTCAGAGCGTGAAAACACTTTAATTTACAAGACAAAAATACTTTCAATTTGAAATTTAAAAAAATTAAATAATGAAAACATAAGTACTTGAGTTATGCGAATAAAATCAGTTTTTGACCGTTGATTTTATTGATTTAATCTCAGAAGATGTAAATGGAGTTAGACAATTGATTACTAATTCCACGCTCTAGTCTTCTGACAACAGTTCTAGAGATTTGTGCTCAGACACAAGGAACAAGGAACTCTAACAACACTAAAGGATAAAACGATGGAAACGCTCAACTATCTTCATAATGAACACCTAATTGTTGAATTGAAACCTGAAGAAGCAGAAACTATGGAGGGAGGAGTCTCTTTTAAAACGTACACGACTAAGGATGTCTCTACTTACCTAAACTTTCGTTCTGGACCGGGCACCAACTACCCCAGTATTGGGCGCTGGTATCCTGGTCAGTTCTACAACTTGCAAGTACCAGCTATCCTGAAGAACGGATTCCGTAAATTAGCTTCTTCTCTGAATGTGTGGGTATCGACGCGGTACATCAAGCCGGCATAGGCAGCCCTCTTGAATAGCCAGACACTTAGAAATCTAAGTTAAAAGCTGAACATTAGTGGTTCATGTCATTAAATTTGAGAGGTTTGTAGTGAGCGATTTATCGCTGATTTTCAAGGGCTAGATCCGCTTAATACGAACTTTCATAAGCCATCAAAACTAATGACATGAAGCACTAGCTCTAATCTGAGCATAACAATCTGCTTATACCAATTCTGTATGAAGATGCGCCATATATGAGGAACGAACCGCAAAGGTCGCAAAGGACACAAAGAAAGAAACAAATAAGAAGTCAATAAAATTTAGCGCAGCCTCACAAAGAAATGGTATTACACTCGCCAAGACCATATACATGACACCTGTTGGGGCGTAAAACGATCGCTCCTACATGAAATTTTTTATATTTAAAAACAAAGTTGGAAAATCAAAGTATTTTTTATACAAAAGATTTGAATAATCAAAACATAAGTCCTTTAGTTATGCAAATAAAATTACTTTTAAACTCTTGACTTTATAAAATGAATCTCAGAATATTTAAATGCAGTTAGACAATACATCACTAATTCCACATCAACATCAATCTAGAAAAGGAAAGTGACAATGTTAAAGACCAAAGAATACTTCAAACAAATTGATGCAATTCTTGCCGTTAAGCAAGTTGATAATAATACTGCTGCTTTAGACTCTCTGATTGAAGACATTTCAGATGACAAGTCTGCTTCTGTAGCAGGAGGAGCCGTAAGGAATTTCAGTGGCACAGTTAATTACGCATCTGGGATATTACCAGCGGTATATAAAACTACCCGCCAATTCAACGACATTTCAATTCGACTGACTAAGAACCCTTACGACTTATACGTTTATGCCCCGCGCCCTAGCGGTGGTCAGGTCAACACTTATGACAGGTTTATTCCTGCAAACTACCGTGGTGTCATCACTGTGGCGGCGGATGTGAAAGATGGAACCTCTTTCCGGCTAGGCTTTTATTCTCCATCGTCCTTTGCTACGTTTAAAATAGCAGGGCGAACAACCTTTTAGCAAGATGGTGTCAGGTTTTCGCTGTTAATCTTGTCCGACTTTTGCACCAACGAATTTAATTAGGTTGACCTAACTTACTCATTTTTAAGTTGAGTCAACACCTCTAACATTTTGAAAACTAGCTCTGGTCGGGGTGAAAGCCCCGACTGACTTTCTCCTATGCGTAAGTTTTAAGTTATGAAATACCAAAGTGTACTTCAACACAGCGAAGAAGACTGCGGTGCCGCAAGTCTAGCCACTATTGCCAAACACTACGGACGCACCTTTGCCATTAGTCGAATGCGGGAAGTAGTTGGTACAGGATCGCGGGGAACCAGCTTGCTGGGGTTGAGCCGGGGTGCAGAAACTCTAGGATTTAATACGCGTCAAGTCAAAGCCTCGGTGCAACTACTTGAGCAATTAAATAAAGCCCCTCTACCCGCCATCATTCACTGGAAAGGCTACCACTGGGTCGTTTTATACGGTCAAAAGGGGAAAAAATATGTAATTGCTGACCCTGGTGTAGGCATCCGCTATCTCACCCGCGAGGAGTTGCTAGAAGGGTGGGGTAATGGCATCATGCTGCTGCTAACGCCAGACGACAGCCGCTTTTATCAGCAATCAGATGATAAAATTGGCGGCTTTGGGCGTTATCTGATGCGGGTTTTACCCTATCGCGGTATTCTCATTCAAGCGATCGCAATTAACATCGTCATTGGGCTACTTTCCCTTGTCTCTCCCTTAATGATGCAACTGTTGACCGATGACGTACTCGTGCGAGGAGATACTCAGCTGCTAACCGTCGTGGCAATTGGAGCGATCGCTATGAGTCTATTTAGCAGTGCGATCGGTTTGGTACAATCTCACCTAATTGGTCACTTCGGTCAACGACTGCAATTAGGACTGATTCTAGAATACGGACGACAACTGTTGCGTTTGCCCCTCTCGTATTTTGAAGGACGACGCAGTGGAGAAGTAGTCAGCCGGATTGCCGATGTGAATCACATCAATGAGCTAGTTTCCCAAATTGTCCTCGGTTTACCCAGCCATTTTTTTATCGCCTTGGTTTCGTTGGGTTTCATGCTCTTTTACAGTTGGGGGCTGACTTTAGCTTCCCTGGCTGCCTTTATAATTGTCACCCTTGTTAACCTGCTTTTTCTCCCTGCTTTGCGCCAGAAAACCCGCAGTGCGATCGTATTGGGTACAGAAAACCAAGGCTTTCTTGTTGAAACTTTTCACGGTGTCCAGGTGCTAAAAACTACTCAAGCCACTCCCCAAGCTTGGCAAGAGTATCAGGCAAATTATGGTCGGCTTGCTAACTTGGGCTGGAGTACGATGAAGCTGGGGCTTTACAGCAGCACAATTACTAATATTTTTTCTACTTGCACTAATATTGCCTTACTGTGGTTAGGCTCGTATTTAGTAATTAATCGTACTTTGAGCATCGGTCAGTTGCTAGCGTTTAGTGGGATGAGTGGCAACTTTCTCGGCTTTTTGAGTTCAGTCATCGGCTTAGTTGATGAGTTTATCACTGCCCAGATTGTCATCCAACGTCTGACGGAGGTAATTGATGCTACGCCAGAAGACGACAAAGACGAGAAAAAGCCTTGGGCAGAACTTAAGGGCAATATAGATATTACTTGCACCAACCTTAATTTCCACCACGCAGGTAGAGTTGACTTGCTGGAAGATTTTTCGCTGATTATTCCTGGCGGCCAAGTTATTGGGCTGATTGGTAAATCCGGTTGTGGTAAAAGTACCCTCGCCAAACTGCTTGCTGGTTTATATTTCCTCCAATCTGGCAATATCCGCTATGGCATCTATAATCAGCAAGACCTCTCAATGGAATGTCTGCGTCAACAGGTGGTGCTAGTACCTCAAGAACCTCACTTCTGGAGTCGCTCAATTATTGAAAACTTCCGCTTCAGCTATCCTCAAATAGCCTTTGAACAAATTGTGCAAGCTTGCTCTATTGCTGGTGCAGATGAGTTTATTAGTAAACTTCCCGATAAGTATCAAACTGTTTTAGGCGAATTTGGCGCGAATCTTTCTGGTGGACAACGACAAAGATTAGCGATCGCTAGAGCTATAGTTACTGATCCGCCAGTATTAATTTTAGATGAATCTACTGGCGCTCTCGACCCAGTGAGTGAAGCCAAACTCCTAGATAGACTGCTATCTCATCGACTGGGCAAAACCACAATTATGATTAGCCATCGCCCCAAGGTCATTGGGCGGGCTGATTGGATTGTATTGCTGGAAGAAGGGCGTTTAAAAATTCAAGGCACTCCAGAGGCTCTACGCCATCAACCTGGTGAACACTTAGACTTTTTAGACGGCGTTGAGCCATTAACAAATGGTTTAGTGCCTAAATCCTCTAACTCTAATGGGAAATTCAGCACAATCAGTAAATAAAATAGCATGATTAGCCATTCTAACTCAGACTACTTGCCCCCAATTCAAGATAACGAGTTTCTCCCCCCGCTTGGTCGTTGGACTACTTGGGGCGGACTAGTTCTTGTCTGTGCTGTGGGGTTAGGCGTTCCACTCGCTTCTGTTACCAAATATAAAGTGACAATTAAAGGACAAGCTGTTGTCCGCCCTGCTGGGGAATTGCGGCTGGTTCAAGCTGCTACCGAAGGTCAGGTAACGCGGGTTTTTGTTTCAGAGAATCAAGTTGTCAAAAAAGGGGATGTCATCGCCACTATTGACAACTCGAAGCTACAAACCAAAAAGAGCCAACTGCAAAGTAACATTGGGCAAAGTCGTTTACAACTGTTTCAAATCAACGCCCAGATTAACGCTATTAATAGCCAGGTTTTAGCTGAAACTGAGCGCCTCAACCGGGTTATTGCTGGTGCTGAAGCTGAATTAAGCGATCGCAGCCGCAACTATCAAGATAAAGTTATTACTACCGCTACTGATGTCCAAGAAGCGGATGCAAATGTAAATGCAGCAGATGCTAGTCTCAAAGCTGCCCAGTCAAAGCGAAATCGCTATCAGACTGTAGCCAAAGCTGGAGCCTTATCTCAAGATCAATTTGAGGAAGCACAACTAGCTGTTCGCCAGCAAGAACAAGGACTCTTAGCGGCTAAAGCTAAATTGCAAAATGTCCAAACTGCTCTTAATCCAACTAATGCACAAGTAGCGATCGCTTATAATCGCATTGCCCAAGAAAAAGCTACCGGTCAAGCCAACATTGCTACTTTAGATAAAGAACGCCTTGCTTTAATCCAGCAACGAATTGAAATCCAAAAACAGCTAGAGAGTGCCAAGAGCGAACTCCAACAGGTAAATATCGACCTCAGTCAGACTAGAATTACTGCCACAGCAGACGGAATTATTTCTAAATTAAACCTGCGAAACTCCGGTCAAACAGTGCCTGCTGGACAGGAGATTGCCCAAATTATCCCCACTGATGCCCCCTTGGAGATTAAGGCAGCAGTAGCACTTCAGGATAAAAATAAGTTGAAACAAGGCCAAACGGTACAAATGCGGGTTTCTGCTTGTCCTTATCCAGATTATGGTACTCTCAAAGGCAAGGTTAAGACAATTTCCGCCGATACAATCGCACCTCAAGGCAATGCTGCTGATGCCACCGCCACAACATCTGTCAGCCAAAAGATGGCTGCCGTTGGTGCGTTTTATCAGGTAACAATTGAGCCAGAAAGCCTTTCTCTAGGTAGGGAAAAACACCAATGTGCTATTCAATTGGGAATGGAGGGTACAGTTGATATTATTTCTAAAGAAGAGACTGTGATGCAATTCTTTTTGAGGAAGGCGAGGTTGATTGCAGATTTGTAGTGCGATCGCGTAGCCCGCCGCAGGCATCGCAGCGTAACTATTCGTAATTATTTCTCGCAATTCTACCGTGCGTTTTCTATCTATCCTTATAAAAGGTTGTAGTTTACTTGCTAGTTATTTAAGGGGTGCAATGTCTAGGATGAAGCGAGATAGGCAGCATTGGTGCTGGAAATTCGCACTGGGAAGTTGGTTGGTAATGGGTAGTGCGATCGGTGAAGCTGTATTGCAGACATTCGCTTTCTCTTTTAATTGTGCTTTTGCCCAAATTACCCCCGATAGTACTTTACCCAATAATTCTCGTGTAACAACACAGAATAACATCAGTACCATTGAAGGGGGAACCCAAGCTGGAAGAAACTTGTTCCATAGTTTTCAGCAGTTTTCTGTCCCCACTGGCGGTACTGCAATATTTAATAATGCTGCGAATATTCAAAATATCATCAGTCGGGTAACGGGTGGATCAGTTTCTAATATTGATGGGTTAATTCGTGCTAATGGAACAGCTAACCTATTTCTAATTAATCCTAATGGGATTATTTTTGGTGCAAATGCCAGCTTAAATGTTGGTGGTTCCTTTGTGGCGAGTACAGCGAATGCACTGCAATTTGGAAATATCGGATTTTTTAGCGCTACTGATAAAAATATCCCTTCCCCGTTGTTGACTATTAATCCTTCAGCATTGCTATTTAATCAGATTAATCAAAACGCAGCGATTCAAAATAACTCAATCGCACCCGCAGGAAAAGATCCAGCAGGCTTTAAGGCATTAGGTTTACGAGTACCAGATGGAAAAAGTTTACTGCTGGTGGGTGGTAATGTCAGCATGGATGGGGGAGAATTAAATGCTAGTGGTGGACGAGTTGAGTTAGGAGGATTGGGCGAACCTGGTAGTGTAGCGCTGGGTGTAGATGGCGATAATCTCAGCTTGAGATTTCCTGAGAATGTTACGCGATCTGAGGTATCTCTCAATAATCAAGCAGATATATATGTAACTGGGGCTGGTGGCGGTAATATTGCAGTCAATGCCAGAAATCTAGAAATTTTAGGAGGAAGTATTTTAAGTGCTGGTATTGGGCAAGGTTTGGGGACATCTGAAACTGTTGCAGGAGATATTAGGCTGAATGCGACAGGGGGAATCAACATTGCAGAGGGGAGCTTTATCTCCAATTCGGTGGGATTAAATTCTCTAGGCAAAAGTGGAAACGTCAATATTACAGCCGAGTCGCTTTCTGTAACCGATGGCGCTCGACTAGAGGCTAGCACTTATGGCAAAGGAGATGCAGGTAGTGTAAATATCAACGCCCGTGATACAGTCTCCTTTGATGGCATAGGTAACGATGGAAATCCCAGTAGCGCATCCAGCATAGTAAATTTGTACGCTGTGGGTAAGAGTGGGGGTGTCAATATTATAACTGGATCGCTTTTTTTAACGAATGGCGCTCGACTAGAGGCTAGCACTTATGGCAAAGGAGATGCAGGTAGTGTAAATATCAACGCCCGTGATACAGTCTCCTTTGATGGCATAGGT
>NZ_JBALFF010000104.1:0-39205 GCF_036916975.1 Nostoc sp. | reverse complement strand
CTCCAAACTCCAAACTCCAAACTCCAAACTCCAAACTCCAAACTCCAAACTCCAAACTCCAAACTCCAAACTCCAAACTCCAAACTCCTAACTCCAAACTCCTAACTCCAAACTCCTAACTCCAAACTCCTAACTCCAAACTCCTAACTCCAAACTCCTAACTCCTAACTCCTAACTCTCAACTACGCTTCATCATAGGGTTCCAAGTCTAAGAGGTAGATATAGGGTTCAACTAACTCTGGGCGCTGAAATGCGATCGCTCGCAATAAATGCCAATCATTTAAACCCTCAAAAGCATTACTATAATTATCTAGCTCCAGACGTGTAGCCAGTTCTTCTACTTCTGCCACGGTCATGGCAGCAATTTCTTTCTTGGAAATGCTTAGAGTTGTCATAATGCTAGCCCCTCCCTTATGCAGCACTCGCCTTCAGCATGGGTTAAATTGCGTTCTTTCGCAGCCACCCAATATATATTACTCATTAGAAGTGATTATTTTCGTGAAAATTGTCAGAATTTGTACCATAATTTATAAAAAATTCGTAATCCTGACTAAGCAATTGTATTTACAACGAAATTTCGTAGCACCTCTAACGTTTGTGGATTTATTTCATGCCCCATATCAAATTCGTGGTATTCTACCGCCACATTTAGAGACTTTAGAGTTTCTCGGGCCCTTAAAGCAGCTTGCAGAGGCACAACTTCATCATATTTCCCGTGGCTGATTAAAGTTGGCGGAATCCCTTTTTGATTTGCCCTTACTGCATCAGGATGTAAATACCCACTCATGACAACTAAACCTGCTAGGGGCAATTTTGAGCCGACATCTAAAGTCATTGCCCCACCTTGAGAAAATCCACTTAAAATGGTGCGTGACAAAGGTACGCCAGTGGTACTTTCTAAAGATTGCAAAAAATCCCTTAATAGTTGCCGACTTTCTGCCAATCCTTCATACATATTCTCCACCCGCAGATCATACCATGCCCTCCCGACTGCGGAATAGGGATGAGGATAAGGTGCGTTGGGTAATACAAATTGGTAATCGGGTAAGTTGAGCAAAGGTAACAAAGATGCTACATCCTCAGCATTAGCACCCCAACCATGCAAAGTGACAATTAAGCCAGAGGGGGGTTGAGAATCTCTCTTAACGGTGATAGCTTGTAAAGACAGAGGTTTACTCCTAAAATTTCACTCTTTTCATAGATCCTATCTCTTCAAGCTGACTTAGTATTTAGTGGCATTGCTTGCCCAAAGAATACCTACATCGTCAAGGTCAAAAAAAAGTTAAATGGGCAAAATAACTAGATAACTCCAAATAGATAGGTAGAAAATGTTATGGACGAGCAGCTAATTGCCGCTATTGAGTCCCGTGATACCCAGCGCGTAAAAAAATTACTTGCTACAGGCGCAAATCCAAATGTCAAAAAAGGTGATAAAACAGCCTACGAACTTGCACGCTACGGCCCAGATGAAATTAAATGTGCATTAATTGAAGCGGGGGCTGATGATTCTTCACTTAGACACTCGTTAGTTTGGGCAGTTATGACCGGTCGAGTGGAAATCGTCAGAGTTTTGCTTACTAAGAGTGCAGATGTTAATGTGTCAACATATAGTGGCAGCCCGTTGCAAGAGGCGGCCAGAGTGGGAAATGCGGAAATCGTTGATTTGTTAATTGCTGCGGGTGCTGATGTTGATAATGGCAGTATGCTTTCAAACCCTTTATTAAAAGCGATTGAAAGAGGTAACTTCGATATCGCTCTGAAACTAATTGCAGCAGGTGCCAACCCAAGCAAAACAACAAAGTTTGGTGGTATTCCACCCATCGCAATGGCAGCAGCACAAGGTTCAGCAGCAGTAATTAGAGCGCTGATAGCTGCTGGGGCAGATGTCAATATTTTGACATCAGGTATTACAATCAATCATGCCACAATTCAAAGACAGGCTGGATCTGCATTAAAAACAGCATTCAATACTTTGGAGACTCTTGGTAAAGCATTTGAAAGCCTCGACGCAGTTGAAACCGGAGATGCACCACTATCTGAGGTGGGCGAAACCATTGAATCTATTGATATTGCCACAAATCGGGCAAAGCTTGCCACATCCAACATTGCTGAACCAGAAATTGCAGTTGACACCTTCCCAGCAATTCTGGCAGCACGTTGCGGTCATGGAGAAGCTTTAGCAGTGTTATTGGCAGCAGGTGCTGACCCCTACCGAAAAGATGGCGAGGGATTATCAGCCTATGATTGGGCAGTGCGAAACGAACATTCAGACGTTCTAGAAGTTCTGCGTCAGTTTGGTGTGGATGCATCAAGGGTAAGTCCAGAAGAACATCTGCTGAACGCCGCCGAACAGGGAGATGTTGCAGCTGTACGTACATGGTTGTCTGAAGGTGCTAACGTGAATGCACGCGACCAAAGGAGAAAAACGAAGAACCGCACGCCGTTAATGTTAGCAGCATCAACTGGACATTTAGAGGTTGTAAATTTGCTGCTTGATGCAGGTGCTGATATCAATGCCACTGATATTGTTGATGTCAATCAACGACAACCTCGTGGGATTATTTCAGACGATTACGAGTCATTTCCTGCGATGAGATTTTCTTTGGGCATAACTGCTTTGATGCTAGCAGCAATTAAAGGATATAAAAATATCGTGCAAGTACTAGTTTCACATCAAGCAAATCTTCAAGCACGAGATTGTTTTGCAAGAGATGCCCTATGTCTTGGTTGCATCAATGGACATCTAGAGGTTGTGCAAATATTAATGCAGGCAGCAGTAAATATTAATCAGCAAGATTCGGAGGGAGATACGCCGCTTTTGATGGCTTTGAGAAATACTCATATAGAACTGGCAAAATTTCTGATAGAGTCAGGAGCAGATGTCAACGCTAAAAATAATGAAGATCACACTCCTTTAATAGAGGCAGTACAAAAGGAAGAACATTTAGAGCTAATTCAAATGCTGATTGAACGGGGTGCTGATGTCAATGCCGTTTCTAAAGATGGAGATACAGCGATGACTTTGGCAGATTTATTTGATCATCATCATGTCATAGAGATGCTGGTTGAATATGGTGTTGAAAAACGACGATGGGATGAACAAGATGAAGATGATGAAGAAAACAACAGCGATGATGATAAACGCTGGGGAGTAGAACTACCCCGTCCAGACTTTTCCCAAACTGCCCAGAACCCTGAATATCAAAAAGCAGTTGCAGATTTAGGAGAAATTTGTGGGACTCAGCCAGTACCCATGTATGATGAGATTTCCGGCTTGTTTAAAGTTCATGTGAACAGCAAACGCCGCAGCAAAATCAAAACGGAAGATTTACAACAACAGTTTTTACAACGGGGTTGCTTTGTCTACGAGCCAAAGAAAGCCTACGATGCAGAAGGACCGAAACAACTTTGTGTTTTGCCAACCACAAATAAATATGATGTGATTGCCCTACATCAAACAAATGGTTGTAACTACGGTATTGGCCCTGGTTATGTTGTGGAATGGCTACGAGAACTTGAAGCAGTGCAGCCTTTTATTTTGACCCTAGTTGCTCACGATACTCTCGAAGGTCGTTTCCTCACCCCCATCGAAGATCCTAAAGGACTTGCCGATCGCATGTATGATTTTTGTTCTGATATTGTAGACCAAGGCTGTGGTTCGGTGGAGCGGTTAGCTGAGAGTCTTTGCTCAAGTGACAACTTGTTTTTTTGGTGGGATTAATTATTACTGGTTTATTTTTGCATTCAATACTGTTTTGAGATAGCTTATGCTTTGGGAATCTTGCCCGCTAGAGGACGGGCGAGATCCCTATCCGGCGTTGGGATTTCAAACAAAGGATTGTCCATCTGGCATATATTCTTTAGCGATCGCTGCAATATTTTATTCTTATTTTCTCCTAATAATGGTCTTGAAGTAAACCAAAGCTTATGTAAAACTTGAGATCCTTTGCTTCTAGCCTACTTTTAAGGAATTGATCAATGGCGCGTCTAGCCCTGCTGAGTGTATCTAACAAAACTGGTTTAATTGACCTAGCCCGTAGCTTGGTTGAAGAATTCGACTTTGATTTAATCAGCAGTGGGGGAACAGCCCAAGCCCTCAAAGATGCGGGACTCCCTGTTACGAAGGTTGCATATTATACAGGTTCACCAGAAATTTTAGGTGGTCGAGTCAAAACCCTACATCCCCGAATTCATGGCGGAATTTTGGCGCGGCGAGATGTTCCCCAAGATATGACAGATTTAGAAAATAACCAAATTCGCCCGATTGATTTAGTAGTTGTGAATCTATATCCTTTTGAGGAAACGATCGCTAAACCAGGAGTAACATTATCCCAAGCTGTTGAACAAATTGATATCGGTGGCCCAGCAATGCTACGCGCTTCATCGAAAAACTTCGCCCATCTGGCTGTATTATGCGATCCAGCCCAGTATGAGGAGTATTTACAAGAATTACAGCAAAATAACGGCGAAGCATCCCTAGAGTTTCGGCAAAAGGCAGCTTTAAAAGGATTTTCGCACACTGCTAGTTACGATCGCGCGATAGCATCTTACCTTTCAGAAGCACAGCAGTACACCCTGAACGGCACACAATTACAATCTCTGCGTTACGGCGAGAATCCCCATCAACCCGCCACCTGGTATCAAACTGGTACTACCCCAACAGGATGGACATCTGCGACGAAACTCCAAGGCAAAGAACTTAGTTACAATAACTTAGTTGATTTAGAAGCCGCACGCCGAATTATTGCTGAATTCACTGATACTCCAGCCGCAACGATTATCAAACATACAAATCCCTGTGGTACAGCATTGGGAAGCACTATTTCTGAAGCTTACCAAAAAGCTTTCAATGCTGATTCTACTTCTGCCTTTGGTGGGATTGTCGCACTCAACCGTCCGATTGATGCGGCTACAGCTAGCGAGTTAACTAAAACATTTTTAGAATGTGTGGTTGCACCAAGTTGTGATCCAGAAGCTCAACAAATCCTAGCCAAGAAATCTAACGTGCGGGTTTTGACTCTAGCTGATTTGAGCAGTGGCCTTAAGGATACAGTAAAAGCGATCGCAGGTGGTTTTCTTGTCCAAGCTAGCGATGATGTAATTGCTGATAGCAGTCAATGGCAAATAGTTACCGAACGCCAACCCACACCAGACGAATTAGCCGAATTGCTGTTTGCTTGGAAAGTTTGCAAACATGTTAAATCTAATGCCATTGTTGTAACTAGCGATCGCACTACACTAGGAGTAGGTGCTGGTCAAATGAACCGCGTCGGCTCGGTTAAAATTGCCCTAGAACAAGCTCAAGCAAAATCCATTGGTGCAACTCTCGCCAGCGATGGATTCTTCCCCTTCGATGATTCTGTAAAAACAGCCGCAGCAGCAGGAATTACAGCCATTGTCCAACCAGGGGGAAGTGTGCGCGATAAAGATTCTATCATTGCTGCTAACGAACTGGGTTTGCTGATGGTCTTAACTGGTGTACGTCACTTTGTACACTAATACGTCACTTTTTACACTAAATTATTGCTCATTTGGTGTGCAGTTTACAAAGTGTCATACAACTTACTTGCTTTTTGATTTAATTAGTGATATGGTTTAGTCGTGTGTGAGGAGCAAGTTAAAAAATAAGAAGCGTTTGGGGTGGAAACACGGTAACACTCCCAAGCGCTTTTTAATTTGTCAGAAATTGGACTGCTTGTGCAATTTTAGAAATGTCACTCAAAATACTTGCCATTTAATAGAAGTAGTGATAATGTTTATTTGTGTGTGAGGAGCAAGTTGAGAATAAAAAATGCCTGGGGTGGAAACACGGCAACACTCCCAGGCATTTTTTAATTTATATATAGAAATATAAAAATTGAATTGTAGGTGCAGTTTTGAAAGTGTCACTCAATATACTCGCCTTTTGATAGAAGCAGTGATACTATTTATTTGTGTGAGGAGCAAGTTAAAAATAAAAAGCGTTTGGGGTGGAAACACGGCAACACTCCCAGGCGCTTTTTAATTGGTATGCAGAAACAAGCCCTTGCAGATTCGCCAGAATTATTCAGATAAACCTTATCTAAGTTGAGAACCGTAGTTTTCACCCTCTCCCTAAATCCCTCTCCCAAACCTGGGAGAGGGAGTTTGAAATTCTGGCTCCCCGAATTCCAGATTTGAGATTCGGGGTTGGGGGATGAGGGCAAATCCTTTTGATCGTGGAAGAACTATAGGTTTCAAGATAAGCTGTTCCACAAATAAACTTGCATAAGCTGGGCGGGCTTTCCTGCCCACCCCACAAGAGTTATATTTAACTACTTCCGTGGGTTTAAGTCCCCCGGTTCTAAAAATAAGTAAGTAATGCGATTGGGGTTAAATCCCCATTACAAAACAAAATTTACGTACAGCCCTTTGGGCATGAAAACCGCGGAGCGTGCCGGAGGCTCTATTACGAATTACGAATTACGAATTACGAATTATTTAATAAGGGTTATGGAAGCTTATTTGTTTTTTAGCTTAGACGTGGTTTAATTACCTACAGTCTAAAATCCAGTAAATCTTACCCACAATCAGAAATCTAGGTGCAAATCAATCGGCTGACTCAACAAATTCAGTTCATCATCGAGATTGACCAATTGAAACAAGTGATGCGCCAAACCCTGATTATTGATGGGTCACGCCGGGAAAATAGTGCTGAACATTCTTGGCATTTAGCGGTGATGGCGATCGCATTAGCAGAATATGCCCCAGAGGGTGTTAATATATTCCATGCCATCAAAATGCTGCTAATTCACGATTTGGTAGAAATTGATGCAGGTGATACCTTCTGTTACGATGTCCAGGCTAATGACAGCAAGGCAGAACGAGAAGCACAAGCAGCGTTACGCTTATTTGGACTTTTGCCAGCAGATCAAGGTAGGGAGTTGCGTTTACTCTGGGATGAGTTTGAAGCGGGAAAAACAACCACGGCCAAGTTTGCCGCAGCCCTAGACCGGATACAGCCTTTGCTGCACAATCAACAAACTCAGGGCGGGACTTGGCGCATTCATGGCATTAGGCGCGATCAGGTGATGAAACGGGTAGCGCCTGTAGAAACAGGTGCGCCGGAACTGTGGCCTTTTATTTTACAACTAATTGATGATTGTGTGAGAGCAGGGTATATAAAGGAGAGTCCTGCATTCACTCCTGTAGCAGGCGATTATTCGTAGGATGATAGTAGCGATAAAAGCGCATTGGCGGATGCTTTCCAGACTGGTGCTGTTTTAGTGGTCTGTCGCATTAGTTATGAGGGGCTGCGAGATCCCCGACAACTTCTACGAAGTCGGGGATCTGAACACCACGAACCTCTGTAAACTTTTGGCACATGAACCACTAGTACCCAGCAATGAATCGCCATCTGCACATTGCCAGTCGCCAAACCTGATTAGTATGCATCCGATGCAGCAGAAGCCCAATCTAAAATCCAAAATTCCTTAACTAGCACCAAATTCAGATTGTAAAGCTTCATCATTATTATCAGCGATCGTTGCTACAATGGTAATAATTCGAGATACTTCGCCAGGAGATAACTCCGCTAAGGTGCGTATTGAGATCACAACCACTCGGTTTTCAATAATACCGAAACGCGCTTCAAAAGTACTAGAGCAGTTTAACTCCAAAAGATGCCGCATCAACTTAGGTTCATCTTTGGCAGGTAAATTTAGCACCGTAGACCAAACCGTGATGGTGTCTTCATCGCTTGTCCCGTTGAGTTGGACAAATACTTCCACACTTCCATACTTAAACTTCCAGAGATAACCACCCTCTGGAGTGCGCTGAACCATCGCACTGTCATCTTGTTCCAAAGAGTCGATGACATTTTCAATTACTTCCAGATGGTTAATGCTTGCCGTCTCGGCGATTAGCTCATTAATGGATTCGTTACTAAGTATGGTTTCTTGGTAGTTTGTCATAGAGATTTTTTCCTCAACATCCTTGCTGTCTTATCTACACATACTTTATAACTTGTAGACGCAGTTAGTTTGAGCTTCCTTTTGGGCTACTTTCCAAATGCCTAAAGTGTGGGGGTGCATAAGGGACTTCTTTCTAATTAAAAAATACCAATAATGGTAGGGACACAGGATTGCTGTACCCTTACCCTGGGTCTAGTTACCTGAAAATAGCTGTATATTTCTGGGTATGATTGCGAAATACTGTAAATTTAGTTTGCAGATTTATTGATTCTGGCAATAATATCTAGTGATGAGAGCAAAACTGTGAATATTAGCTTGCAGGTGGGATGAGTAAGGGCAGATTGAAATTAGTTACCTGTGTTGGTTGTTTATCATTGGCGATATATGCATCGGCATTATATTTTAGCGATCGCGGTAGATGTGCGATCGCTAGTTGTAAACTACCTTTATCACAGACTTTAAGATTGAGACTATCGCAACCGCAAATATCAACAGAAAAGTTACGCTTACTCGCTCAAGCTATGACTGTAAAAGTGATGTCAAAGGAATTCTTGGGTTCTGGGATTATTTTGCGAAAACAAGACTCAATGTATACAGTTTTAACTAATGCTCATGTACTCAGAGCAGATGATGCTCCCTATCGGATTCAAACCCCTGATGGTCAGATATATACAGCCAGTTTGCCTAAAAATACCACATTTGGCAAGAATGATTTGGCAATATTGCAGTTTCGTAGCCCTAAAAAAAATTACACAGTAGCATCTATCGCTTCTAAACTAATTGTAGGCGATCAAGTTTTTGCTAGTGGTTTTTATTCACAAAATGACGAAGAAAAACACCAGTTTTCCTTCACTACTGGTAAAGTTTCACTGTTACTACCCACAGCTTTAGAGGGTGGCTATCAAATTGGTTATAGCAATGATATCCAAAAGGGGATGAGTGGTGGCCCATTGCTAAATTGTCGGGGTGAGGTGGTGGGTGTAAATGGAATGCAAGCAAATCCTTTGTGGGATGCTCCCTCTATCTTTGTTGATGGTTCCGAAGCAGATAAGGGGTTACATGAGGAGATTAATCGCCTTAGTTGGGCTGTACCAATAGATAAATTAATCAATTTGAAATGATTGAATCATTTTTTCTGTAGTTGGGACAAATTTATCATAATCATCTATGGCAGCAGTGTAGATAATTACGTAGGCTTTATCTCCCTTTAATGTCCAAATCCGCCAATTTTTTAAATTATTGTCTCCATCTTTGACAGTATAAATCACTTGATACGCTGGTCTATATGCCAAAGTGGTTGTATTGCTACTAATAATTTGCCCATTTTGGGACTTTTTAATATCTTCAATAAATTGAGTTTTAGAATCTTCTAAGGTTCCAGAAAAATCTTGAATTGTGATTGTTACTTGCTCTTGAGAAGTCTTTGTTGTACTTTGTTGAGGTGAAAATTTTACCAATTCCCCAGTAAAAAGATTGTTCAAATCTTGTCTATTCCAGGTATCTGGATATTTTATCTTGCTTTTACTTTTGGGATCTTCATAAGATGATAATTCTACAGGTGTTGGTTGAACCGGGAATGGCACAAGTCTAAAGATACTAACAACTGTAATGGTTGCTGTTACTGCAAACAGAGGAATTATCCATTTCCACGGTAGTGGACGACGAATAGGTTGGGGTAGAATTGTTGGCGGGAATGTTGATGGCGATACTTGTTGTGCTGATAGCGATACTTGTTGTAGAGCAAGTAATACTTGCTCTGCTGATTCATAACGCTGGCGAAAGTCATAACGCACCATTCTATCTAAAATATATGTTAACTCTTGGCTAATTTCTGCTTGATTGCGCCAAACAATTTCATTATTGACATCTTTTGGTAATTGTTCTGGCGGTATTCCTGTAAGAGCTTGAATAGCAACAATTCCGACTGCGTAAATATCACTACGAAAATCAGGATTACCAGATGTTTGTTCGCTCGGCATATAGCCTTCAGTCCCAATAGCAACAGTTATATTCCTTTGTCCTTGAGGTTGAATTATTTGGGTACTAATTTGTTTGACTGCACCAAAGTCGATCAAGACAATTTTACCATCTAGGCGGCGGATGATATTTGAGGGTTTGATATCTCGGTGAATTACTCTTTGCTGATGGATAAAAGTTAAGACTTGTAAAATATTTTGTAAAAGTTTAATTACATAAGCTTCACTCAACTTTTTACCTGGAAGTAATTCTTTACTCAAATCGTGACCTTCAATATATTCTTGAACTAAATAAAATTCCTGATTTTCCTCAAGATGAGCCAAAAGTCGCGGGATGTTATCATGATTTCCCAACTTTTCGAGAATCACTGCTTCGCTGTCAAAGAAACGTTTTGCTGAGTGTAAAGTGTCTGGATTGGTAAAAATTGGTTGAAACTGCTTAACAACGCACTTGGGATTTCCTGGCCGTTGGGTATCTTCGGCTAAGAAAGTCACTCCAAACCCCCCTTGTCCAATTTGTTCGAGAATTTGGTAACGTCCACCAAGCTTACTCATTGATATTCACCCTAGATCCTAAAACTAGTTACTCGCTGGCTGATATACAGCAATTAACAGCCATTTTTATATTATCTTCATAAATGAACATGATATTTACTGGTATTTTTAAGTATTATGCAGAATTTCTGCAAAATTAGGTTGTAAATATCGGTATTAACCCGATAATAATTTAAGTTATACCCTTTTCTAGTACTCAAACACTCATAAATTTATGGTTAGCAGGTTAGAGCATTCGACGTTGACCAAAGTTGCTAGACTTTCTGGCATAGCTTTGCTCATGGCATCTACAACAACTGTAATTATTCATCAGCCTAGTTATGCAGCCCTACCTTCCAATGTGCTAAGAGCCAAGGTAAGCCTGTAACATTTGTGCGTATAGGAGATGGCACAAAAAGAGCAATAATTCGTTGGGGCGAAGAAAAATTTTTCTCTTCTAAGTTGACGGCTTTAGAACGCTGTAAGCAAGTGTCGTACAGATTTCAACAAAACTATGACAGTGGTAATCTCAAAACTATTATCTCTGGGAAGATCAATGGTTATCCGGTAGTCTGCGCTGCTGTTAGTACAAACGATGTTTGCACAAGCAAAACTGTATTATTTACTCTCAAGCAGGGTTCTAATGCGAAACTGGCTGCGGAAAGGCTGTTAGATCAACGTGGTTTAGCATCTGGAAAAATCCCGAATCAAAATAGTGATAATACGCAAATCTATGTTGATTTTGATACTTTTTTGAATAATATCCAACCTGAGCCTTAAAAATCGCTGGGTGGATTACACCCAGTCAACAGATTTTGGATTATCGAATAGCTCAAGAAAACCTCACCCTGGTTTATGCTACGCAAAACCTGTCCCTCTCCTTAGTAAGGAGAGGGATGTGGGATGTGGGTTATGACAGCGTGCAATATTGCGTAGGTTTTGAATATACGTAGGTTGGGTTGAGGAAGGAAACCCAACATTTTAGGGGGTTTGTTGGATAACTACACATTTTTATTTTTTAGGCAAAACCTACGCAGTATTGGGACAAGGGGAGGTTTTTGTTTTGTTTTTGGTAAAAATCAAAAAAATCGGGTAAAAATATGAAATATTATTATGGACTTTCATCTGCGCTGATTGGTGTATCAATGGTATTGGTGCAGTCGCAGGTAGCATTAGGATTATCTGCATCAGCAATAGAAAAAATAGCTGAAGATATTACAGTAAGAGTTGTCAACACTCAAAAATCCAACGATTCAGGTTCGGGAATTCTGATCAAACGCTCTGAGAATACTTACACTGTCCTCACTGCCTATCATGTGGTAAAAAGTGGTGAAAAATATCAAATATTAACACCAGATGGGCAAAGTTATCCAATTAAATCGATGCAGCCCATACCACAGACAGATTTAGCAGTTTTGGAGTTTAGCAGTAGCAAAACTTACAACATTGGCAAGATTGGTAATTCTGATGAAGCTACACGCACGACTACTGTTTATGTCGCTGGGTTTCCCGCTAAGACAGCATCTCTTTCTAACCCAGGTTTCTTTTTTAACAAAGGACAAGTAAACGCCAACGGCACGGCACAGCGTGATGGTTATAACATCATTTACGATAATCATACCTTAAACGGTATGAGTGGGGGTGCGGTGCTAAATGAACAAGGGGAAGTTGTAGCAGTTCACGGCAGGGCTGATGAGCAACCAATAAGTGAAAAAAGCCAGACTAAAATTACTACCGGGATTGGAACTACTATATATTCGGCTGCACAGAGGATGTTAGCTGTGGGGGTAGATTTGGGAGTGAATCTGCCAAGTATTAATGTTGCTGCTGCATCTAAAGCAGATGACTTTTATATTAAAGCTAACGAAAAATATAGTAAAGAAGATTATAGAGGAGCGATCGCTGATTACAGTGCTGCTATCAAGATTGATCCCAAGTATACCGATGCCTACTACGGGCGAGGATATTCCCGGTACAATTTGCAAGACTATAAAGGAGCGATCGCTGATTACAATGCTGCTATCAAGATTGATCCCAACTATGCCGATGCCTACAACAACCGAGGATTTGCCCGCTACGATTTAGGAGACAAGCAAGGAGCGATGGCTGATTACAACACTGCTCTCAAGATTGATCCGGGCAATGTCTATGCCTACTACAACCGAGGAACAGCCCGCTCCGAATTAGGAGACAAACAAGGAGCGATCGCTGATTACAACGCTGCTCTCAAGATTAATCCTAACTATGCCAATGGCTACTATGGCCGAGGATATTCTCGGTACAAATTAGGAGACAACAAAGGAGCGATCGCTGATTACAACGTTGCTCTCAAGATTAATCCTAATGATGCCAATGCCTACTACAACCGAGGAATATCCCGCTCCGAATTGGGAGACAACCAAGGAGCGATCGCTGATTATAATGCTGCTCTCAAGATTAATCCTAATGATGCCTCAGCCTACTACAACCGAGGAATAGTCTACTACGATTTGGGAGACTATAAAGGAGCGATCGCTGATTATAATGCTGCGATCAAGATTAATCCTAATAAGGCCAATGCCTACTACAACCGAGGATTAGCCCGCTACAAATTAGAAGACAACCAAGGAGCGATCGCTGATTACAACGCTGCTCTCAAGATTAATTCTAATGATGTCGATGCCTACTACAACCGAGGATTAGCCCGCTACAAATTAGGAGACAACCAAGGGGCGATCGCTGATTACAACACTGCTCTCAAGATTAATCCTAACTATGCCGATGCCTACTACGGCCGAGGATTTTCCCGGTACAAACTGGCAGACTATAAAGGGGCGATCACTGATTACAACGCTGCTCTCAAGATTAATCCTAACGATGTCGATGCCTACAACAACCGAGGATTAGCCCGCTACAAATTAGGAGACAACCAAGGGGCGCTCGTTGATTACAACGCTGCTCTCAAGATTAATCCTAAGTATGGCGATGCTTACTACAACCGAGGAATAGCCCGGTACAAATTAGGAGACAACCAAGGGGCGATCTCTGATTTCAACGCTGCTCTCAAGATTAATCCTAACGATGTCGATGCCTACAACAACCGAGGATTAGTCCGCTCTGATTTAGGAGACTATCAAGGGGCGATCGCTGATTACAACGTTGCTCTCAAGATTGATCCCAACTATGCCAATGCATACTACAACCAAGGAATAGCCCGCAAAAATTTAGGAGACAAACAAGGGGGGATTGTAGACTTGCAAAAAGCAGCCGAACTATTTCGGCAACAAGGAAATACAGAGTGGTATCAACAAGCTTTGGAGTCGATTAGAAAATATCAGCAGTAGAGTCGTGGGCGATGGACAGATGGGGAGGTGGTGCGATTACTTGATTGTGCGATCGGCTGTAACAAAAAATATAGAGACACGATGTTCCTCAAGTCTCTACAAAAATTATGAATAATATATATTAATTGTTACTCCTCCAGCCCATTTAACCAAGCTACCAAATCACTTGCATTGCTAAAATCTAACAAAGCTTCTGCTAAATCTTCTAATTGTGTAGTCGATAATTGGCGAATCCGTTCTTCTAATTCAGGTGTAACCGCACCAACTTTACGATTTATCTGGCGCATAATTATTTCTAGTTTTCCCTTTTGTATTCCTTTTAATTCCCAACTAGTAACAATTTCCATAACTACCTCTTGTTTGGCTACTTCAAATTTAGCAATCTCAGTTTGAAAAATCTCTTCTTCTGTTGCATTTAATTTGAGATAAGTGTCAACAAACCCACCAGTCATTTTCATTCGTGCTGGATCGAGTCGTAAAGTCGCTAACAAACGCAAGCATTCAGCCTTAACTCTGGGACGTTCTGAGGGTGCTATGTTCATTTTAGCCATCAGCGCACTGGCAACGGGGTTTTCTTGCTGTAAAAAATCGCGCCAGTTTAATTGATTGAGTTGAACCACCCCATAGTTAAATTCCAGAACATTTTTATCTGGAAATTCCATCCGGTAAATATTTTTTTGGGTGTGCGGGAGCGTCATAGGAAAAAACTACAATTGGATATACAGGTAAAGCATATTTTTCAAACAATCGCGCAAAGTAACGAAACATTCTCCGTCCAAAATCAGCTTGTGGATATGACTGATTTTCGATATGCACGAGGAAAAAAGTTTTTTGTTCTCGAAATCTTACTTGTACTACTAAATCAGCTTCGTATTGTTCGCCAGCAGTGACATCGGTAAATACTTCTTTGTCCAAGAATTTCAACGAGTCAGGTTCTAGATAAGCAATTACCTGGGGAAAAAATAATTCTAAAAATTCTATAAAAAATGTTGCAATCAGTTCTTTAAATAAACGGTCGTGGTCAATCATATTAATATCAGTTTACCTATAAGTTGATTCTAAATCATTGCTTTAATCCTTTTATTTCTATGTAACCAAAGAGTGCGATCGCATTATCTCATCCAAGGTATAGCGGTTCTCGTGTGACGTACATCAAGTAAGTAAGGGCCAGGCAGTGCCATGCCCCTACACCTGGCGATATAATGTTGTACCGCATCTGAGTGGGAACCGCTATATGGCGGGTTGCCAGTGAACTTAAACCCCAACGAATAAAATTTGCGGCTATACAAACAGGTAAGATAAAGTTAAGGTTTTTAAGGCGAGTTTTGCGTGTATAGCCTGACAAAGATTTTTTCACCTGGGAACTGGTACTTGATTAATTACCGACGCAATTACCGCATCCATTTGTAAACCATCCAGCATTGCTTCTGGTTTCAAAATCAGGCGATGACGTAATAGGGGCGATGCAACTGCTTTAACATCATCTGGTGTGACAAAATCTCTTCCAGCTAACCATGCTAATGCTTGAGATGTCTGCAACCAAGCACCAGCTGCACGAGGCGATGCGCCCAAAGTTAAATCGGGAGATTGACGCGATGTTCTCACCAACGCCAACAAATAATCAACGATCGCTTCTGCTACTTTAACCTCTTTGACTGCAAGTCGTGCCTGCAAAATGTCGGCTACTGTTGCGATTGGTTTCAAACGGCTAATATCCAAACGCCGTGCTGCAAAACCCGCCTGACGATTCAGCAACATTTGCTTTTCGGCAGCTTCATCTGGGTAATCTACCACCAGCTTAAATAAAAATCTGTCTAACTGCGCTTCTGGTAAGGGATAAGTCCCCTCAAATTCTAGGGGGTTTTGGGTTGCAATCACCCAAAATAAATCCGGTAAGGGCAAACTCTCACCATCCAATGTTACCTGCATCTCTTCCATCGCTTCTAGTAGCGCCGCTTGTGTCTTGGGAGGAGTACGGTTAATTTCGTCTGCTAGCAGCACTTCGGTAAATATTGGCCCTTTTTTTAAACTGAAATTACGGCTATTCAAGTCAAAAATATTTGTACCAGTAATATCTGAAGGTAAAACATCTGGTGTTAATTGAATCCGGCGAAAATCCCCTTGGATTAACTGCGCTAACACTTTTACTAAGAGAGTTTTCCCAGTCCCCGGTACTCCTTCCAAAATTACGTGTCCACCCGCTAGGAGTGCTACTAAAAGTTGTCGTATTAGGTTAGATTGTCCGACAATTACTTGATTAAGACCTTGACCAAGCCGAATTAAGATAGGATGGGTTTCACTCATATTTTTTATTGATAAATAACCAACGCAGAAATACTATGCATAATTCCAAAAATTAATTACGAATTACGTACAGCCCAAAGGGCCATGAAAACCGCGCAGCGTGCCGGAGGCTCTATTACGAATTACGAATTAGTCTAATGTTTCTCCATTTCCCCAACCAGCTTAACAGTTCTCGTTCACTGATGGGTTGTTTGCGAGATTGTAGCTTTAAAACTGCATCTAGTTCTGCTGCACTTGCACCTGTTTTTTCTATCCAGAAGTTGATCAAGGCTTCGCGTTCTAAAGGTATTTGCCCTAATCCCAAGGCTTTTTGGAGTTGTAGTTGTTCTTGTTTACCCACCATCTCTACAACAAAGTCGGCGGTATCAGCTTTCTGCAAGACTCCGGCTAAAGCTTGGATGTATGCTTCGCTGTTATCTACAACTGGTGTATCTAAAGCTATTGGTTTGCCAAAGCGGCGATTCTGCGCCCAAATTAACACTAATAACAGGATACCTACTTGCAGCAATATTGGAAATACAGGAGTTTTAGCAAGAAAACTAAATAAATCTCCTTCGCTTTCTTTCTTTCTGATATCAGCATCTTTATAGCCGTGGATGTATTCATCGACAAATATTGTGTTATTTTCAGTAACCAAATTGGCTAAAAACTTGAAATTACTTAAATAATCTTGGTAGGCGTTGGCGGCTAAATAAGGAGTGGTAGAAAAAATCACCTTTCCCTTTTTGTAACTTTCTTCCCAGACAACAGCACCAAAGCGATCGCCTAAATCAACTTGCTTAGAGTTAGATTTTTTATATCGTCTACGTGTATCAATTTTAATATCACCTTGGTGATATTTCTGCATAGTGCTAAACTGCGCTTTTGTAACCCGCGCCCCCGCACCCAAAATTACTAAAGTATTTCCTTTTTCTAGCCATTCCCGCTTTTGACTATCCAGTGTCGTCTCCCTTAAATCGCTGCTTACCTGTAGAAAGGTAACAGGGTTTTTATCTGGCTGAATATCACTAAAAGGCTTTTGCCAGCGTTTGATAGAAATTCCCTGCTGTTGCATAAAAGCATACCAAGCTCCGTAACCATCAGGGGCGCGATTATAAGTAGAGCCAGCGTTAATTTTAGTATTATTGGGAGCCGCAATCAAACTAAGTAAAACGATCGCAGCGAGTGCGATCGCTCCTATCCAAGCAAGGCGATTTGAACGTTTCATTGCGTTTGAGTATCACTAGTGTTAATACTTACTTATTTTTCAGCTAAAGTCAAAATATACTTTCTTTAGTCTCTCAACGCGATCGCAGTTTCTAAATTAGACCAGTCTGGAAAAATAATAAAATTAATATCTCTTAATTCATTAATAGGACTTACGCAAAATTATGGAAAAACGAACCGCAAAGGACGCAAAGGACACGAAGTAATAAGAGTTTGAGGAGTTTTTGCGTAAGTCCTAATTAATTAACATAGTGTTGCAATTCCTAATGGCCAGGGCTATTTCATTCTAAAATGTGACGTTTTCAAAGTCCCTCTCAAAGATGTGGGAGAGGGATTTAGGGTGAGGGCAAAAACTACGGTTCTTAACTTAAATCGCGTTTAAATTCTTATTTTTCTGAAAAAGATTCCTAAAAACTGCCGTAAAAATAGAATGAAATAGCCCTGCCTAATGGCAACTTACCTTGCATATAGGCACTACTATATATGTTTTTACAGCAATGTCATCAGTAATGGCAACAATAAGATCCCCGACTTCTTCAATAAGTCGGGGATCTTAGCCTCTCGCTTTTTCTAAATCAAATAGCATTACCAAGGCTATCTAATCGCAGATAATATCACTCAAATTGTACAAGCGATCGCCCCGATACAATAATAAAACCGACAGAATCAAGCCTAATTTGGGGCTGGCGAATTCCCTCTAGAATGGCTGCATTTAAAGCAGTTTCTATCTTCAATTCTTCAGCTAAGGCATTATCCCAACTTTGCTGGTTTAGACGCAGCCGTAATTGTTCTACTCTATTGGCTAATTTCTTTTCGGCTACTCTAGCACAATTTTGGCATAAGTCAATAAAATCGGGACGATTAGAGAGTAATTCTGAAGAAGTGTTACGCACTTGATAGCAGAAATTTTGCCATTTACTAGGGTCAACAAAATCATCAATAATTCCTAAGCGCTCTTTTGCTAGATTGTAATCTCGTCCTTGATTGTTGTTTTTATCTTTATATGGACGTTGCAGGATACTTAAGAGCGCTTTATCTTCAACAATGCGTATTGCTTCCTTACGACCATCAACATAGATAGTTTCTATAATTGGTGGAAATAGAGCATCGACACGTCGCTGCAAGTTTTTGAATTGAGAATTATCTAGTTTGTTATCTAGTAAAACTTGTTTTGCAATTTTTAAATTTGCCTCGACTACATAATTGCATTGGAAACCGAACCACTCTTTCCCTTCTTTAGAGTCCCAAGATGCATCAGTGCGCCACATTGCAAAGGCTTCACCTCGGTCATCCCAGTTTATATAGTTCCAGAGTGCTTCAATAAATCCTTCCCCAACCCGAAAGAGTTTAATACCAGGATTCTGGTTTGCTACCCTGCGATTATAAGTACCAAATTGGTCTAGGGAACTCTCAGCAAAACGGTTTTTTAAGTCATTTATAGGAACCAATGTCCGCGTTGAGGGTTGATAACGTCGCATGTCTGATGAATCTGGATTACTGAGTCCTCTAAATCCCAGCGCGTCACAAATCCAGCCTTCAATTGCTCGTCTAATTTCTAAATGACTTGCATCGTAATTATCTAAATCTTGAAAATACTCGGTGGCAATTTCATCGTTAGCATCAATTTCATCTAGAGCATTTTGTTCGCTAATTTTGGCTATTTCAGCTTCAATTTGCTCTTGAATTGGTGGAATCATCTCTAACAATCCAGCAGCATTTGATTGAAACAAAACTGTTTCTAATTCTGCAAGTTTCTCATCTACATAAAACTGGAGACTGGCTATTGATTGTTGGAATATACCAAACCCATCTTTCAATACTTTATACCAAGCATTGTGAGGACTATCTGACAAGTAGGGGCCAATTAAGGCACTAGATTGGATGCCAATTTTGCTGCCAATGCGGTCAAGTCTGCCAATTCTCTGTTCTAATTGATTAGGCGACCAAGGAAGGTCAAAATGAATTAACCAATCGGCAAACTGGAGGTTACGCCCTTCTTCTCCAGAGCGATCGCATACTAAAATAAAGCAGTTTGGATTATTCTTGAACCTATTTAAGCCTTCCTCAACTTTATCTGGTGATTCTCCAAATTGATGGCTGGCTACTGTCTCTGCACCAAAGCTATCAGATAAATACCGGACAATTTCGCCACAAGTTTGCACAAAACTGGTAAATACAATAAATTTGGGCAGAATGTCGCCGATAATTGGTCTTTTAATTCTCTGCTGTATCCTCGTGTTGAATTCCTTTTGATTTTTCCGAACGTTTGCGGGAATTTTGAAGTATGTACCTAGCTGATTCAGCAGCATCGTTTTCAAACTTTCCGTCCGTTGTCCGTCCTCTTGAGGTTGACGAATAATTTTTAGCAAGGATTGCAAAATCTCTTCTTCCCCTGAGAATTTGGGGGTTGTAGTTAATAGGCGAATATCATCATCTTTAAACTCGTGGATGAGTTTAGTATGAGGTTTAGCAGTTAACCGGGCGGTAATTACCTGCTCTAAAATGCCTAACCAAGTACCAGCAGCTAGGAACAATAACAGAAAAATTCGCTGATATTGCTTTTCACTAGGAGCAACACTCCGCCATTGATTGAGGAGTTCGTGGATATCAAGCGATCGCTCGTCTAAATCATACTCTTCTTTGGGCGTAAAATTGCGGTCAAAGATCACATCTTCCACCGCAGCGCGACGGTTGCGAAGCATTCGGCGGTGTAGTCGATAGATATCGCTGACGTGGACACGAATCGCTTGGAGGATTTGCTCTTGCTCGGTAGATGCTGGTAAATTTTCTAAATCATCCGCCAGCTTCAGTAAATACTCATCTTCAGCAAACAGGTTTCGTAGTTGCTGTAAGTTGCTTTTGAGGAGAAGAGGTTCCGCATCTTCTTTAAAAGAAAGCAGAAGTTTACCAACTTGCTGACGGCTGGCAACTTTGGCGCGAAAACCTGCTAAATCACCCATTTTATAGGTTGTTGGGTCGAGCAAGTGCAACATTGCCAAAAAATCCTGCTCATGATTTAAAACCGGAGTGGCGGATAATAAGAGTAAGCGATCGCTTTTATGAGCAACTTCTTTGCAAGTCTGAAAACGCTGGCGGACTGTTGCATCCTTAGAGGTTGCCATTGCTGCGATATGATGGGCTTCATCTAAAATTAAGCAGCCTATCTTCGCTTTCAGGTTGATTTTATGGATATCCTCAACCGCCAGCACCGCTACCCGTTTGCCAAAATGGGAGATGTAAAACTTGTTTTCTAACTCAGTTTGCCATTGTTTGAGCAAATATTGCGGAACTATCACCACCGCCCCTTTTTTTGGTTCATCCAGAAGGAATTGACGCAGAATCGCCCCGGCTTCGATGGTTTTTCCCAGTCCCACCTCGTCTGCTAGCAAATAGCGTTGAATGGGGTCTTCTAGTACCCGCCGCACAACTTCAACTTGGTGAGGATAAAGATTGATATTTGCTGAAATCAGTCCTGTCATTCCGCGACTGACAGCGCGTTGCTTAATCAAGGATTTAACGAAAGCTAATCTTTTGTCGTGGAAGTAGGGGGTTTCGTGACCCTTCATCGCTAGAGTTTCGATGGGGTCTGTGTTTGGTAGATTACAACGAACATAAATGTCTTCTTCAGTAGCGATCGCAGTTTTCTTATCTGGTAAATCAATTTGATACATTTCTGTATCTTCATCCCAGATAAAAACTCTGCCAACTATCCATTTATCCTGCTTTTGGGACTTAATATAGCATCGAGCCTGGGGTTCAAGCTTGACCTGAGAGAGAGAATTTAAAGGTAAAGTTTTTTGCAGACGTTGCCCTATAGAGCAGAAATACTCAACGTTTGCATTGGCATCAGATATTTCCGTAACTTTTCCGATACCCAAAGAGTTATTCTGGGACTGTACCAATAAACCGAGCTTAATCATAGATCCAGTCCCCTGAACATACTAAAATAACCTTCCAGACTAGTTTGTTCACCTATATCTGGCAGTTTTGTCGATCAACATTATAGAAGATAATAAACTGCCATCACAGCTTTTTGTTATAGCGATATTTACAACGGGCTATTCGGCGTCGCTCTCCCATCGCCAAATAGTAAAATCAGCCCAAAGGTTGATGTGCGTTGTGATGTACTAATTTGGAAATGCATCGGGACGCATTGGTATTGCAAGGTATTACCAAATTAATTCCCTAGAAATTAATGAAATACTGGACTCAGGTGATTATGTGGCGCAATAGATTCAGACTTTGCCTCGATCGCGTCACGATACAATTAAGATGGTGTAGTTTTATTTAGTATGAAGAAAATCAGAGACAACACAATTAAGTTAAATCAATATTTAAAGTTGATGGGTATAGTGCCAAGTGGAGGCCAAGCCAAGCTGATGATTCAAGGTGGCGATGTTCAAGTCAACGGTATGTTAGAAACCCGACGAGGGCGGCGACTAGTGCCAGGTGATAAAGTGACAATAGAAGGAAAGACTTTAGAGGTGAATTTGGACAACAATGAAGACCAAGATGTAGTAATAGATTCTCCCGAAGAAACCGAGTTAGGACTTACCTATTAGGTACTAAATGTAGGGGCAATTCATGAATTGCCCCTACGGGAAATCAGAGCTTTCACTGCCTTGAAAGCGTAAGTCCTGTGAGTAAAGGATTTTTATCCTAAATTGAAATGTTCCTCTTTTCCCTTGTGAGTAATGCTGCAAATTTCCAACAAAGTTATTATCCCACAGAGTGAGATTGAAATTAGTGCAATTCGTTCGCAAGGAGCGGGAGGCCAAAATGTGAATAAGGTTTCCACGGCGATTCACTTCCGCTTTGATATTGCGGCTTCATCATTACCCGATTATTATAAAGAACAGCTTTTAAAGTTGAGCGATCGCCGCATCACCCAGGATGGAGTTGTTGTCATCAAAGCGCAGGAACACCGCAGCCAAGAGAACAATCGGGAGTCAGCTTTGAAACGACTTCAAGAACTTATTCAAAGTGCAGTTGTAGTAACGATAAAACGCAAACCCACCAAACCAACTCGCAGTTCTCAAAGAAAGCGCCTTGACTACAAAACTAAGCGCGGACAGGTTAAGTCTAACAGAGGACAGGTGATTGAATAATTCATAATTCATAATTCATAATTGTTGGGATAGAGCAAATCATTTTATTGATGGACAAAAATAAATTTTTAAAGTTTGGCGCTCATTTTTTTTGCAAAATCTTACCAGCGTAGGACTTAAGCAAAAGTACACGCAGTAGGGGCAATTCATGAATTGCCCCTACGTGAAAATAAGGGTTTCGGCTATTGTTTGCGTAAGTCATGCACAGAACTAAGAAGAATTCCTTCTATAGACTGTGGTCAAGTTCATGGGTTAGTTGGTTAGCTTGAGAGTAGCAACTATTAAAGGTGAAAAAGATGAATAAGACATTACTAACAATTTTGATGCTTGTGCTTTTACTCTTATTCATCATCTCTCCCTTTGCTGCCCTTGCTAGTTTAATGCTGATAGTGTTAGTTTCGGCGTTTTTCTCTTTACTAGGAAACTTGTTCCAAGTAATAATTAGTGGTGACACCGATCCTAAAAGGTCTTAAGCATTGTAAAATTTAAAATAATTTACTCAGTGGTGTGGCTAAACCGTCAATAGTGAGGAGATTTTTCTGCTGTTGAAATTCTCTAACTCCCTCTTCGCCTTTTTTACTAGCCCAGTTTACTAAAGTCTGGCGCTGACCTCGATATTCATATAGTGGTACGCCAAAACCACAGGAAGTCTGGATTTTTTCAATGTCAGCGACGATAATTTGACGAGTTCCAGGAATCGGTACAAACAAAGAGTAGAGGGAGTCCCAATCTGGAGAATTCCGTAAAATCGTCTTTCCTTGACCGTAAAGCCGGAGGATACGCGCGGGTTCCTCAAAAGCGCAAAACATAAAGGTTATCCGCCCATTCTCTTCTAAGTGGGCTGATGTTTCGTTACCACTGCCTGTAAGGTCTACATAACCTACTCGGTTGGGAGAGAGGACGCGAAAGCAGCCTAAACCTTTAGGAGACAGGTTAACATGATCCGTAGGACTCAAGGGTGCAGAGCCAACAAAGAAAAGGTGTTGGGCTGCAATAAAGTCTTGGAGTTCCTCAGTGATACAGTCAAAAAATTTAGACATAGACTGTCTGATTTATATTTGCAAATTTCCGATGTTCTCAGCCTATGTCTTAGCTAAGAATCTAGCAAGGGTTAATTGCCGAAGGAGTGGGGAGTTAGGAGTTGGGAGTTAGGAGTTGGGAGTTAGGAGTTGGGAGTTAGGAGTTGGGAGTTGGGAGTTAGGAGTTAGGAGTTAGGAGTTAGGAGTTAGGAGTTAGGAGTTTGGAGTTAGGAGTTTGGAGTTGGGAGTTGGGAGTTGGGAGTTGGGAGTTGGGAGTTGGGAGTTGGGAGTGGGGTTTAATAAGTGTTACTTTTGCATATACCGACTAGCCATTTGGATGGCATCAGCGATATCGACATCACCATCGCCGTCAGCATCCAAGAAAGAATTCAGTACAGGATTCGCGCCAGCTTGGGGATTTGCACCTGATTGCAAAAACTTCAGTACCAAAGGGACTGCTAAAGGCAGCAATTGTTGAACTATACCAGTATCCAATCCAGTCCGTTCGGCTGCAACCTGAGCTACCTGTTGTTGTATCTGAGGAGAAAACAGCGAATTGACGGCTTCGGGGTTAGGTGAAGTACCGGCATATTGATTAACTAGAGTTTGTGTGGCTTCATTACCATCTGTGGCTTGCTTTTGTTGTAAAGCAGAACGCACTTGACTACCGACAATTGACAAAACTGATTGGATGGTAGAAGGGTCTGTGCCAGTGCGTTGGCTTTGCCCACCGTAGGTATCGCTCAACTGTTGTACAGTGTTAACAATACTTCCCAATTGACCTAAGCTGCCTTGTTGATTGGGATTAGCAACGGCACCAAGAATTTGATCGAAAAGTCCCATAAGTTTTCTCTGTTTGTTCTCAAAAAATTTGCTAAAACTGGCGTTAGTCCACTAAAAAATTAAAACATGCGAGCTTCATAATGAACGAATAAAATTTCAAAAGCTACTAGCTTAAGGATGATAATTGGTTAAACGATACCTGCTTTAGGCAAAGCCAACACAAACTCTGTACCTCGATCTAACTCAGATTGGCAAGTAATTTTACCCTAATATTTTTCTACCACAATTTGATGGGCGACGCCGAATAGCCCGCCGTAGGCATCGCTAGCCCCAAACCAGTACCAATACCTCGTGGTTTGGTTGTGAAAAATGTATCAAATATCTTTCTCTGATTTTTTGGTGAAATACCAGAGCCATTTTGTTAGTCAAGCAGATGAGCCTTCTTGATTGAATCAAAAGCTGCTTCTGACTACTCTGGTAAAAAATACTGAAACTATTAACATTAGAAGCATCTGCCTACTGAATATCCACTAATATTTCCCAGCCATGCCTCTGTCACGCATAGTAACGCTGATTGTTGGTCTGATCGTCATTTTGGGGCTAGCCCTATGGCTAATTGATTCCCTATCGCGCCTCTATTGGCAATTGTCCTATTCGCCGTTGCTAGGCAATTTGCTGCTGTTGCTGCTGATTGTCCTCATTGGAGCCTTGGTTGCCGCTTTTGTCTATTATGTATTGGTGATTCAATCTGGAGAAAAGCGATCGCGCCGCAACCCAAAGCGAGTAACTGCGGCCCAAATTCCTGCTGCTAAATCTGATGCTGCTTCTACCACTCTCCAAGCCGTGCGCCAACAGGTAGGGCAAATTCAAGATGAAGTAGCACGCCAAGCTTTATTAAGTAAATCACGAGAGATTGAAGCGAACTTAGCACGCGGTGAAATTCAAGTAGTGGTATTTGGTACGGGGAGTGCTGGCAAAACTTCTCTAGTCAATGCAATTATGGGACGCATGGTGGGTCAAGTGGATGCACCGATGGGTACAACCCAGGTGGGAGAAACTTATTGTCTGCGGTTGAAGGGATTAGAACGCAAGATTTTAATTACGGATACGCCAGGGATTTTAGAAGCGGGGGTGGCGGGAACGGAACGGGAACAAATGGCGCGAGAACTAGCGACGGAAGCAGATTTACTCTTGTTTGTGGTAGATAATGACTTACGACGCTCAGAATATGAACCGTTGCGGGGATTAGCAGAAATTGGGAAGCGATCGCTCCTAGTTCTCAACAAAACTGATTTATATACAGATGAAGATAAAGAATCCATCCTTGCAAGGTTGCGTCAACGGGTACGGGGATTTATTGCAACTAATGATGTGGTAGCGATCGCTGCTAATCCCCAATCTGCCAAACTAGAAACTGGCGAAACCTTCCAGCCGGAACCCGATATTGTCCCTTTGCTGCGGCGCACCGCTGCTGTTTTACGCGCCGAAGGTGAAGATTTGGTAGCAGATAATATTCTTTTACAATCTCTGCGTTTGGGAGACGAAGCACGAAAACTCATTGATGGCCAGCGTCGCCGTCAAGCTGACAAAATTGTAGAACGCTTTCAGTGGATTGGGGCTGGTGTAGTATCAGTTACGCCTATCCCAGTCGTAGATTTACTAGCAACAGCAGCTGTGAATGCTCAAATGGTTGTGGAAATTGGCAGAGTTTACGGCTGTGAATTGAATATGGAACGGGGACGAGAGTTAGCCCTTTCTTTAGCGAAAACCATCGCCAGTTTAGGCATTGTTAAAGGAGCAATTGAATTATTATCTACAGCTTTGCAACTCAATGTTGCCACCTTTATTATTGGTAGAGCAATTCAAGGCGTGACAGCAGCTTATTTAACGCGAATTGCTGGTAAAAGTTTTGTTGAATATTTTCGTCATGACCAAGATTGGGGTGATGGTGGAATGACAGAAGTTGTCCAGCGACAGTTTCAAATTAATCGCAGAGATGAATTTATTAAGGCTTTTATTCAAGAAGCGATCGCCCGGGTGGTGAAGCCGTTACAAGATAAAAGTGAGGCGATGGAGGAACAAGAGAGCACAGAAGAACCTCGCTAACTATAAACTTTTTACTCGGCAACTCGAGACTTTAGCTATGAGCCGCTGAAATTTATTTCTGGGCGGGTGAGGAAGCTAACAGTTAATATCATGTCCGCTTGATTGCTTATTAAACCCGAAGAACCCCAAAGAGCCTGCGGGGAGGGGTTCTTTTATTATGGGTAATTTGGCGGACTTGATATAAGCTATATCTAATTATTGTTCCTTAAAGACGCTTTTCGCTTGTGCTTTAGCCACCAGCCTCCAACACCAACAACCACTATCCCCCCAAGCGCGCTAGGTTCTGGAACAGGGGTTGAATTGGTATCAACCACAAGTTTAGCAAATGGCGCTTGATCGCTACTACCAGTAAAAAGATATTCCTCACTAAGATCCCCCAGAAGCGCACCTCCAATTGAGAAATATTTTCCGCTTCTGGAGTTAATATCTGCAATGGCGTTGGAGTTAAGAGCAAAACTTAGGATTTCGTTTGAATCGCCAGAAGTACTGACCTTAAAAGTTCCATAGTTTTTACCAGTTCCCAAATCATTATAGATAGTGTCATTGGGGCTATTAATTTTCTGACTCAACACATTAGCAGGTGTTGAAACATCAAAAAAACCGAGAGTCTCTGTTGGATTTCCTGAACCTTCAAATCTTTGAATTTGCAAGGTTGCTGAAGACACTCCTACTAGATCACCAAGATTGAATGTAAAAAAGTTACGTAAATCTGACCCCCGGATATTTCCAGTTACATAGTTGGTATTATTGTTAGAATTAGGGCCAAGAAGTCCACCTTCAGCAGCCCACCAACCTTCATCTGATGCAGTCTTAGTAAAAGTTGCTGCTTGGGCTGTATTAAGCGTTCCTAATCCGAACCCAACAATAGCAGACGCAATTGCTAATTTATAAAACCTTTTCATTGGATATCTCTTTAAGTCAGAACCTGTTTAGCTGAAACTCACAAATCTATTCTTTATACAATCACTGCTTGGGAAAAAACGTCGTTGCTTTTGATAGGTTGATAATTGATGTTTTAGCGCTAAAGCGCCAACTACCAACAACCCATACTCCTCAATTTTTCGTTTACAGACTAGTAGTGAAAAATTAAGTACTGGGCTACCATTCTATTGCATTCTTAGCTTTGTGTTAGATGTAACAGTAGTTACGACGATATATTAGTTAAAAAAGTTGTGATTTTGCAATGATAAATACATAAAATTTATACAAGCTTTACATAATCTTTATATTCTAGTGGTATTTCATAAATTAATACTAGATAAAAATAATGGTTTCGGCTATCTTTTGCGTCAGTTCTATTCTTAAAGAAATTAGAAATATTGTTGCTCATTTTTTGAAATACTTAAGTAAAATTACTGAAGTAAATCCATTTTGCATTTCAGTAATTAAGGTTTGAGATATGTATTTTTCAAGCATTCCGGAAACCGGAGGGAATGGCTGAAAAGTAAATAAAAGGACTTACTGAGTAACCAGGTCATGACATACCACACAATCGGTAAATTACTACAAGGGCGTTACCAAATTATCCAAAGCCTGGGTGCAGGGGTGTTTGGACAAACATACATAGCTGTAGACGTAGATTATCCAGAGAATCCCAAATGCGTTGTTAAGCAGATTAAAGTTAGTAGTTCCGACTCAGGCTACTTGGAGATGCTGAGATTTCTGTTTCAGACTGAAACCGAAACCCTGAAGCTTTTGGGAAGCCATGACCAAATTCCTGAATTTCTCGCTTGCTTTGAAGAAAACGACCAGTTTTATTTAGTCCAAGAATGGATTGAAGGATATCCTCTGAGTAGGGAATTCCCCATTGCTCAACAATGGGGGTGTTTGTGGAGTGAAAGGGAAGTTGTAGAATTTTTGATAGATGTCTTAGATATTCTGAAATTTGTTCATTCTCACGGCGTTATCCATTGCGATATCAAACCAGAAAACTTGATCAGACGTAATAGCGATTTCAAGTTAGCTTTGATTGACTTTGGCTCAATTCAGTCTATCGATTTTGGGATAGGTGCCCAATTGCCTATTTATAGAATTCCTGTCACTTCATTAGGGTATATACCGCCAGAGCAATTTATTGGACAAACACAGCCCAACAGTGATATTTATGCTTTGGGTATGATTGCGATCCAGGCTTTAACAGGGTTAGAACCACTACAATTAAAAGCTGATCCTTATACTAATGAAATTGTTTGGCGTTCTGAAAACACGCCAGTTAATGATTATCTAGCTGCTGTTCTCAGCCAAATGATCCGCTACGATTATCAAAACCGCTTTCAGTCTGCGAGTGAGGTGCTACGGGTAGTTAAACAAATAACATGGGATCAGTCACCAGAAATATTAGAAGCAGACGATCGATATTTGATAGAGGCGGCGATTGAAGATAATAATCCTACATCTGGGAAATTATCTCCGTTATTAACAGGAATTAAAGTAGGGCTGGCGGCTAATTCTTTAGTGATGGGATTTGGTGTATATTCTTTAATTCATGCTGCACCTGCATACTCAGAAACAGAAACTTTATCTAAAGCCACACAAGAATATCAAACAGGAGATTTAGAAGAAGCGATCGCACTCGCTAAATCAATTCCCTCCCACAGCAATGTTTATCCAGAAGCGCAAGCCACAATTGAACAATGGCAAGAGCAATGGCAAGTAGCTGCACAGCAATACCAAATAGCTCAAACAGCTTTTAATGAGAGCAAATGGTCAGATGTTATTCATGCTGTTGCTAAAATTCCAAATATTTCATATTGGCAATCTAAAACAGCTAAACTAGTTCAGCAAGCATCCGTCAACATTGAAGCACAGACGCAATATTTATTAGCAAAAGCTTACGAAAGCGCCGATACAAAAGATTTTTCTGCTGCATTACAATATCTGCGGCAAATTCCTCAAGAAAGTCGTGCGGGTGCTTTAGTTCAAGACAAGTTAGCTGAGTACAATCGAAAGCGGCAGATTAGAGCAGCTTACTTTTTACAGAAAGCCTATAAACAAGCATTTGTTGGTGATTTTGATCATGCTGTAAAATTTCTCCGAAATATTCCCAACGATACTCTAGTTTATGCTCAAGCTCAAGTCAAAGTGAATGAATATACTCAAAAACAACGCTTGCTGATTGATTATCAAAAGGTAGCTTCTGCAAAAATTAAAAATTCATTTACCTCTAAAAAATCAACCCCTAATATTCAATATATTCAGACAGAAAAATACCTGCAAGAAGTGAATATTCGTTAGTTATCCCATTTTACGTTAATAATGATACAAATACCCTGCTAGGGGTCAGACAATGCCTGACCCTTACCATAAATCTATATGTATAGGACTATTGTTATCGGATGGGTAGTTCAATGATAAACTCTATGCCTTCACCTGGTTTGGAATCGTATGTGAGCTTGCCATGATGATTATTAACCACAATTTGGTAAGCAATAGATAGACCTAACCCTGTTCCTTTACCGACGGGTTTTGTTGTGTAAAAAGCATCGAATATTTTTGTGTTTTTGGCATTATTATTTATACCTGGCCCATTGTCCGCAACTTTTAAAATAACTTGCTCTCCATTTGTCTCAGTTGTAATTTTAATAACTCCAGGATTTTGATAAATTGTATCAATGTCTTTATTTGTATTTTTTTCCTCGATTGCGTCGATCGCATTACAAATTAAATTCATAAAAACCTGATTAATTTCCCCAGGAAAGCACTCAATAAGTGGCAGATTTCCATATTCTTTGACTAATTTTATGGCTGGGTGATGAGCATTATATTTAAAGCGATGTCCGAGAATGAGTAAGGTACTTTCTAACCCTTCATGCAAGTTAGCTAGTTTTTTACCAGCTTCTCTGTGGCGCGAGAAGTTGTTTAAATATGACACAATTTCTGTAACGCGATCTGTACCAAGCTGCATGGATTGAATAATTTTAGATAAATCATCTAACAAAAAGTTAAGGTCGCTTTTTTGAATCGCAGTTTGAACTTCATCTGGTGGCTCGGGCAGATATTTCTGATAGAGATGCAGTAAACTAACTACCTCGCGCACATACTGTTCAACAAAATTTAAATTCCCAGCTATAAAATTGATAGGATTATTAACTTCATGAGCAATTCCTGCTGTAATTTGGCCTAAAGATGCTACCTTTTCTGCTTGAATCAGTTGAGTTTGAGTCTGTTGTAATTCGGCGTTTTTAGCAATTAAGCTTTTCGTCAAATTTCTCAATTTTAGGTGATTTTCGATCCGCACTAAGACTTCTTCTTGCTGAAAAGGTTTGGTAATGTAGTCTACGGCTCCCAATTGCAAACCTTTGATTTTATCAGCTGTTTCTGAAAGGGCTGTCATAAAAATGACCGGAATATCTTGGACGCGAGGATTGCTTTTTAGCTGTTTACAGGTTTCAAAACCATCTATACCGGGCATCATTACATCCAGCAAGATTAAATCAGGTAAATCATCATTTTCTAATCGCTGAATGGCTTTTTCACCACTGCGTGCTGCCCAAACTTCAAAGCTAGACTGATCCAAAAAGCTGGATAAAACTTGTAAATTGGCAGGGTTATCGTCAACGACTAAGACAATTCCCCTCGAAGGAGCGTAATTGATAGAATTATTCTGGTCTTCAATAGTAGTTTTCATACTTTCTCCATTCCATATTGAGTCAAGAAATTGAGGATTAAATCTTCATCAAATTGCCTTGCTAGTTGCTTTATTTCATTAGCAAATGGCGCGAAGTTTGTGTCTGTTTGCTCTAGTTGATCGGCCCACTTGAGAATGCCATTGAAGTTACCTTTACTGGCTAAGGTGACTAGTTCTTGCAAGATTTGGGGGGAAGGAGGAGTTAATTGAACAGATTGGCTATTTGCTGTGGTTGCTTCTTTGGCTTTTTCTCCATCAGGCTGAGATTGCTTGTAAATCCATACCAAATTTAAATATTGTTGTAGTTGATGCAATAATTCATCTACCTTTATAGGTTTGGTCAAGAAGGCGTTACCTCCAGCTTCAAGACTGCGATGTTTGTCGGCTTCAAAGACACTAGCGGAAGAAACGATAATCAATACATCCTTAATTTCTGGAGTGTGACGCAGATGTTCAATTAATTCAAACCCATCCATTTCTGGCATCAGCAAATCTGTGATGATTAAGTCTGGCTTGAGGCCGATCGCTATTTCTAAACCTTCTTTACCGTTGCTGGCTTCAACTACATTAAAACCCAGTGGTTGCAGTAAGTTTGTAATCACTGTGCGATTTTCCCAGCGATCGTCAACCATCAAAATGGTGTAGGGGCTACCCTCAAAGCCAATGATTTGTTTTTCTGATGCAGTCATGGCAGATTGTACCCAGTCAGTCGCTTCGGGAATTTCCAACTCAAACCAGAAGCTACTCCCCAGATCGATCTGACTCTTAACATGAATATCGCTACCCATCATCTGTACTAACTGTCGAGTAATAGCTAAACCCAGCCCTGTACCTTCAGCTTGGCGCTTCTTATCACCTACTTGTTCAAATGGCAAGAAAATTTTATTCAATTCTACGGGAGTTATCCCAATTCCTGTATCTTCTACAGTGCAGCGAAGGCGATGTTTTACTGTCTGGACACTAGGAGGTTGATCGATTACTTCAATATTGAAAGTAACCTGACCTTCATCTGTAAATTTGATGGCATTTCCCAACAGATTCAATAGCACCTGACGTAATCTTTTGACATCAACATGAACTCCTGTAGGCAAATTAATCGCCGGTTGATAGATAAACAAAATGCCTTTTTCTTTTGCTCGAATCTGGCATATTTCGACAATTCCTTCGAGAAAAGATGGGAAATGCACATCATTTGGATGCAGTTCTAGCTTTTTTGCTTCAATTTTGGAGAGATCCAAAATATCATTAATTAAAGTCAGCAGATGAGAGCCGCATTGTTCAATAATATTGACATGGTATTGCTCTTGATTAGGTAAAGCTGGGGAACGCAGCAAAATTTGAGCACAACCGAGAATGCCATTCAAGGGCGTTCGTAGTTCATGACTCATGTTGGCTAAAAATTCGCTTTTAGCATGGTTGGCTATATCAGCCGCAGCTTTAGATTTTTTCAGTTGAGTTTGTTCAAATGCTTGCACTTGCCATAAGACGGTAATCATGGTGAGAGTCAGTCCACCGACAATTAAGGCAATTAAATCGAGAAATTGCAATCGAGATTCGATATTTTGGCGGGGAATCACCAAAGCCACAGACCAATTAGCGGCTTGCAACGGCAGATAAGCTACATACTTTTTAGTGCCGTCAATTTCCATTAACTCAATTCCCTGCTGTTTGTTTACCATCCTGAAGGCGATCGCATTTAAATTGCGATCGCCAATTTTCAGCAGGCTAGGTGCAGGTTTTTCTAAGGTTGACATTAACGCCGAGTTAGGATGGACAATCGCTTGTCCTTGGGAATTGAGCGCAAAAGCATAGCTATTCGCACCGTAGTACAGGGAGTTAACAACCTCTGCAATGTGATCGACTCTCACATTGCCGTGAAAAGTCCCTATCGGTGAACTACTGATAGCAGAATTTGACCAAATCGGGGTGGATATCGCAATTAAAGAAATTCCTGTAGAACGGCTAATGAAGGGATCGGAAATGTTGCTTTTTCCTGCAATTGCTTTTTGAAAGTAGTCTCGATCCCGAATATTTTTATTTGCTCGACCAACTTTTGTATTAGAATATGAACCATCTGGGGTAGCTAGTTGAAACAAAAAAAATTCATTGATCCGCTTGACTTCTGCCTTTAAATAAGGTTCTGCTACAGACCAGTTTAAGGATCGTACAGTTGAAGTATTCGCCAGGGTTTGTACCTCCACTTGGCGAACCTGTAACCACTGCTCAATTTCAGCACCCCCTCTCTGTACCTCTGAAAAAGCGCTCTGTCTCAAATCTTTGAGCATCATATTTCTAGCGGCTTGATAGCTGAAATAAGCAGAAATACTGACTATAAGGGTAGTGCCGCCAAGAATAAATCGAATTAGTAAATTTCGTGAGGGATAATTTTCTCTGTTAGATGCTGATAGGCTGGAGTTTGCTCGGATCAAGGGTTAGCTCCTTAATGGCATAGTTCGGTAAGAAGAAATTCTACGTTATCTTTAGATTGCCCAATAAATTACCGATGCTCACAGCTTTTGATAAAATAATCAAGAAATTTATAGTCAGTCCGTGTACTATAAGTTTTTATTTCAAAATATTATTGAAAATCAACTAAAATTCCAATTATTGGCTATAGAAGTGTTGTTAACAATTCGGAATTCGGAAGTATTAGAGTCAGCATGAAATGAAAAATCGAAGAAGCTAGAATAATTTTCAAAAAACTAGAGTTTCATTCCACTTTTAAATTTGATGAGTTTGTAATAAGCACAAAGCGTGCTTAAAAATCCACCACTAAAGTCCTAAAGAACGTGGATTAAATAAAATGCAAAACTTCATCAATTATCTCAATCCCTCTCATTTATAAGGAGAGGGATTGAGGGTGAGGTAAGCTAGGGATATAAGTAGAACCTCTAAATTTATCTCACACTCCTAAACCACTCAGTAATTCCCTGAGCGATCGCATGAGCCGTTTTCTTCTCTACCTCTGGGTTGACTATCTGCTCAAATTCATCGGGATTGCTCATAAAACCCAATTCCAGTAACACTGATGGCGCAGCAGTTGGACGTGTCAGCGCCAGGTTATCCCAAAACACACCATAAGAAGGTTTGCCGATTTTTTTGACTACATACTTCTGTAAAAATATTGCCAGGTTCTGGGCTTGCGGTTGATACCAAAAAGCGGCGAATCCCTTGATCTTTTCGGCATCGCCATCATCGGGTAAAGAATTGTGATGTATCGAAATAGCGATCGCAGGTTCTTCTCGACTGATAATTGCCTGACGTTCTACTAAAGAAAGTTCCTTGTCGTCCTCTCGTGTCATCACTACCGTTGCTCCTCGCTTCACCAAATCGTCCCGCAGCAACTTAGATACAACCAAATTCAAATCTTTTTCTAAATATCCAGTTGGGCCACTGGCACCAGTTTCTTTACCTCCATGCCCAGGATCTAGTACAATCTTGAGATTAGCTAAAGGCTTGCGTCTTGTGTTCCTAATTTTCGGCGGATGACGCAAAGCCAAAACCAGGGTTGTACCGTCGTATCTCAGCTTATATCCCCACTGTTGAGCTTTTTTGAGGTTAAAGGTGTATTTTACTTGTTCTGGAGCTTCCTGTTGCCAATCTAGGCGATTAATTAGGGGGTCATCATCCAGGCGAATTATGTCCGTTTGGGCAGTGGTATTGTAGAGAGTGAGAGCGATCGCACCCTCACTTTGTTGCACGCTCACAGGTACGGGAACTTGTAAGGGGAAAACTATCTCTGTCGCACCAGGGAGTTGACGGTATCCGACACTGCGAATTATTGTCTGTGGCGGAACTGCACCAGGTAAAATGCGCGTTTCTTTACTATTAATCCAAGCGCCATAGTCTAGGCGCAACCATTCAGCTTCTCTACCTGTTACTGTTGCGCGTGTGCCTTTGGGCAGTGGTGTAAGTCGAGAATAATCGGTGCTTGGGCCAGTGCGAGCCACGCCTGACTCTACTGTAACCTCAGAAACTGGCAATTCTGCTCTTGAGAGGATTTGAATTTTACCAGTCCCTGGTTGAGTTATCGTCTTACCATTGAGCGTCAGTTGAAACTGAGGTTGTCCCAGATCGGCGGCTGTTGCTACTGTGGTGCAACCTTTATAATTGCCTACGCTAGACTGGGCATAAGGCTGATTTTGCCCTGTCAAAGCCGCCAAATTACTTGGTAGTTGTGCCTGTTGAGGTTGGGGTGGAAGGGCAATAGTTTGATTAGCCAACTTGACAGATACGCTAGCGTTAGGGGGTGCGATCGCGCTAAAACAAATTAGTTCTCCCGGTAGTTTGGCAATGTCAACTGCGGGAGTCAGGGAATCTTTAGCAAAAGCTAACCCCTGTGGTAGTTCAGGGCTAGTGGTAAGCCTTGTCACTTCAATCTTGAGTTCTTGATTGTGGTAACGCACAGTAAAAAAATTCTCCCCCAACTGCAAGGGTAAACTAGGGGAAAAATGACCAGCTTTGCTGCGGTTAATTGGCTTATTATTGATCAAAACCTGACCATCTGGTGGTGCAGTACCCAGAAAGAAGATTTTTTCGGCACTTGTCTGGTAATTTGTATCGGGAAAAATGACTATAAGAGATGGCTGTGCCAATGCTATGGAGGAGGAGAGAATAAAGCCTAATATTACTAGTCCTAGAAGTTTTTTCACAGCAAATCATAGAAGATTACACCACAATAACTGTGGCACAATGACGGGATGTATTTTTAGAAGTTGTTAGAAATTCAAACTAGTATGACTAAGTTTATTTTTGTAACTGGAGGCGTAGTTTCCAGTATTGGTAAAGGCATTGTAGCAGCAAGTCTAGGGCGTTTGCTCAAGTCGCGCGAATATTCCGTGTCGATTCTCAAACTTGACCCTTATATCAATATCGATCCTGGCACAATGAGTCCCTTTCAACATGGGGAAGTATTCGTTACCCAGGATGGTGCAGAAACAGATTTGGACTTGGGGCATTACGAACGCTTTACCGATACCTCAATGTCGCGGTTGAATTGTGTAACGACTGGCTCAATTTACCAGGCAGTTATCAATAAAGAGCGACGCGGAGACTACAATGGCGGTACTGTACAGGTTATTCCTCATATTACTAATGAAATAAAAGAGCGAATTCTGCGAGTTGCTAAAAGTACAAACCCATCTGTAGTAATTACAGAAATTGGTGGTACGGTGGGAGATATTGAATCACTACCATTTTTGGAAGCAATTCGCCAGTTCCGCAAAGAGGTAGGACGGCAGAATGTACTGTATATGCACGTAACTCTGGTACCGTGGATTGCTTCAGCCGGTGAGATGAAAACTAAGCCAACACAGCATTCAGTCAAAGAGCTCAGATCCATTGGCATTCAACCAGATATTTTAGTTTGTCGGAGCGATCGCCCCTTACCCAAGGGATTAAAACAGAAATTGTCTGGCTCTTGCGATGTCCCCGAAGAATGCGTCATCACCTCCCAAGATGCCAAAAGTATCTATGAAGTACCCCTAAATCTAGAACGGGAAGGAATGGCAGAACAAGTGCTGAACTTGCTGCAAATGGAACAACGCAAACCAGATTTGACGCAGTGGCAAACCTTGGTAAAACGGTTACATAGTCCCAAGCATGAGTTAGAAATTGCCATTGTTGGTAAATATGTGCAGTTAAGTGATGCTTATCTATCTGTTGTAGAAGCATTAAACCATGCAGCAATTTCTACTTATGGCAAACTGCGTCTGCGTTGGGTAAATTCAGAAGATTTGGAAACTGAACCAGCCGAAACTTATCTTAAAGGTGTCGATGGTATAGTTGTGCCGGGAGGTTTTGGGGTTCGGGGGGTGGATGGCAAAATTGCCGCGATTAAATACGCGCGCGATCGCCAAATTCCCTTTTTGGGTTTATGCCTGGGTATGCAATGTTCTGTAATTGAATGGGCTAGGCACGTAGGGGGATTGACAGGCGCTAATAGTGCTGAATTTGACCCTCATACATCCGATCCGGTAATTAATTTATTGCCAGGACAGCAGGAAGTAGTCGATTTAGGGGGTACAATGCGCTTAGGGCTATATCCTTGTCGTGTTCTTCCTGATACACTGGCTTTTAAGCTTTATCAAGAAGATGTGATTTATGAAAGACATCGACATCGGTATGAGTTCAACAATGCTTACCGCGATTTATTGTTAAAGTCTGGTTACGCGATCAGTGGTACTTCTCCCGATGGACTGTTAGTTGAAATTGTGGAATTACCCAAGCACCCATTCTTTCTTGCTTGCCAATTTCATCCAGAATTTAAATCGCGCCCCAGTAGCCCTCATCCTTTATTTAAAGGGTTTATTCAAGCAGCGATCGCTCTTTCTCTTTCAATTTCAGGTACAGCAACACCATTGGAGGTTTCATAACAATTGATAATTAATTGCAACATTACCTAAAGGCTTCAGTAGACTTGGATATACAGGGTGCATCATTCGTAAATTTCGGACTTGGGGAGATGTTGTGGCGTACTGGGTGAAAATCCTTTACGAAAGGAGAGAATATGTAGTTAATTTTGAACGAGTCCATGCTTTTTGTTATGAACTGAACGGTAGGGTTACTTTTTGGTTACCCCATAGTGCCATTCCGATAGTGATTAACCCCCAAAGCAACTTGGAAGATTATCAAAAGATACTTTATTATTTAGAATGTGTGATTGGATTGGAATTAGATCATGCCCACTGGGTAAAAATCCATTACGAAAACAATGAATATGTAATTAATCTCAACTGCATCAGTTCCTTTTGTCATGAATCGAATGGCAGGATAACTTTTTGGTTGCCAGATGGCACTATCCCCATCATCATCAACCCTGTGAGTAATCCTGAATCTTATGAAAAAGTTGTGAAATACGTTAAAAAAGCAACAGGATATTCTTTGTCTTAATCTTAATTAGTAATATAGCGTTTCCTAATAAGCGTGATGTATCGCTTAACCTCACCCCGATAAAGCTGTGCTTCATCTCCCCTCTCCTTAACAAGGAGAGGGGTTGGGGGTGAGGTTTTAATCCCCAATTAATTCTCCAAAGCGCTTCAATATACTGAGTACTTGCTGTAATTCTGAATCGCGTTCAATTGATAGCGCATCAGATCGTTCATACCAAGGATGTTCTTGTTGAATCAATTTGATAAAAACAAATTCCCTACCGTTGATTAGTAAACCAAAAGTCGGTTGTGCAGCATTTGGACAATCAAGCATATAAGTGAGTGCTTGAGGTAAGGCTGTCATCACATCAAATTTACTGCTTTTGGATTCGATGACAAGTACCCAAAAACGTTTTTGGACGACAAGAACATCAATGTTTCCTTTAACAATAAAGCTTTCGTCTTCAGCAGAAATCTCCACAGAAGTCTCGGTTTCAATCTCAAAAGGAGGTTGATAAAACCCAGCTAAATCGAGTAAAGGAGACAGCACTACCATCTTTACCGCCTCTTCTGACATCAGACGGTGCTTACTTAAGTTTAAATAGTTGCTTTTTACTCGTGCGATCGCTTGCTTTTCACCATCAGTCAGAGTTGGTATTTCTGTCCATTCTGTAAAAAAATTGCTGTCTGTGGAAAGTTGCAAACCAAATTTTTCTTCTAATTCGTAAAGACTGATGTCTCTAGCTGGAATTGTTTTAACCATAATTTAAAATCTTGAATATTGTTAATCTGCAAAAATAGCGATCGCTTTTAAACGAATGCTGTTTACCTCCTGACTAGCGATCGCACAAACTCCTATTCTCTCGTCAGTTTCCGAAAGTTTGCGATCTACTGAATGTAAAAGTTTGTAAACGATAGCATAATTCCTAAAACTTAGCCGTAATTATACATATAGGACTCCTATTTGATTTTTGAAATAGACCCAGGGTGTGTTAGTAAAACGTAACGCACCCTAAATATACTTGGACTTTTTTAAAAATCAAATGGATTGCTATAGCTTTATCTTGCAATATTACTATGTGCAAGTTTGGTAGTGTCTTAATCAAGAAAAACAGCAATGCAAAATAAAATTGACTTTAATGGCGACGGTTTAAGCGACTTCATCCGCCAAGAAAAAGGTACAGCGGTGGATGGCAATCGTGATGTTGAAGTATATCTGTCCAAAGGAAACGGTACCTTTAATCCAGGCATCCCTTTAATAGATGCCTTTGCTGCCAACGGGAACGTTGCCAATCTGATTGTAGGAGACTTTAATGGTGACGGCTTAAGCGACTTCATCCGCCAAGAAAAAGGTACAGCGGTGGATGGCAATCGTGATGTTGAAGTATATCTGTCCAAAGGAAACGGTACCTTTAATCC
>NZ_JBALFF010000103.1:0-28476 GCF_036916975.1 Nostoc sp. | reverse complement strand
CGTGCCGAGTCATTGAGGAGCCGTGTGAGGTGAAAGTCTCACGCACGGTTTTGAAGACCAACGGGGTTGGTGACAACCTCGTTGAGTTTACTTTTCTTGAGCTTCCGAATTAATTCTCTGAGTACATCATTGTGAGTGCGATCTGTTTGTTGGCAATATTCTACAAGGATGCTGTATTCCTCATCGGAACATCGGATGGTTAATTTTTTCATGCCGTCATAATGCCGTCTATTTATGGTAGAATCTTAGCATGAAAACACTGAAGTTTAAGTTGTACCAACACAGGCGAAATAGATACCTCAAACGGTCAATTAATGCTGCTGGGGTGATCTATAACAAATGTATTGCTCTCCACAGACGTTATTATCGAATGTGGGGAAAACACTTGAATTGCAGCAAACTTCAGTCTCATATTGCCAAACTGCGTAAGTGTAATGAGTTTTGGCAGTCGGTTGGTTCTCAAGGAGTGCAGGATATCTGTCAACGCATCGAGAAAGCTTACCAGTTGTTTTTCAAACATCGGGTTAGGTGATGTAAGTCGGTCTGAGACTGCGGTTGCTGTTTGAGCCTAGAATCCCTGCCCTTGTAGGGCGGGGAGTATGTCAAAGTTTAATTAATGTATATCGCTTTTTACTATTGCTTTTTGCTCAGGGACGGGACTAGTTTTAGAGTCGAAGGTGATGATACTAATGCTGCCGTCAGCCTCCATATATGCAAACTTCACATCTGCTAAAAATTCCACACCTTGCTGGCGTAACTTGCTCATCAACTCATCCTCTGTAATTAACTCTCGTTGCAAATGACGCTCAATCATCCGACCATTTTTTATTAGTAGCAGTGGTGGCTGATTCAGAAAACGTTGAAACTGGGGGATTCTGTAACCTAACCAGTTCAGCAAGTAACTCCAAAAAATCACAGTTCCTACCAAGATAGCGCCTTCAGTAATCGATGTATAATTACTCGCCATAGCATTTTGGGCAGCTTCAGCAAATAGCACAACTACGAGTAAATCAGTGATTCCTAGTGTTCCTAGTTGTCGGCTAGGAAGCACGCGTAGCACTGAGAACAGCGCTAAATAAACCAGCGAACCACGGATAATTAACTCAAAGATGCTGATGCTAGGAATAAAGATTGCCTGCCAATTGATAAAAAACCATTTTTCCATTAGCACTGATTTTCTTCCTTTCTGAATAGACTTCTGGAAAAAATCCAGTATCAGGTTATTTATCTGTGGTCTTATTTCATAAAACTGACTTTTATTAGAGGTTAAATACTTCAACGTCTATCAGATTTATAAACATATAATTCCCGGATTAAGGAATTAAAATCGCTGATTTTTTCTTTTCTGCTTTAAGCGCTTGGGTTTATTGAAAGATTGGAACAAGCGATTAATCAAGTTAGAAGAAGACTTCTTATTAGTGGACGATTGCCCCGTTGGAGCCTTACCATTATTTTTCGTGTTATCAGATAAAGGTATAGCATGTTTAGATGGGGTTATACCGCTACCGTACCTTCTGGCATAAACTTGGGTAAATTCCGCACCGAAGAAAAGAATCTGCGCGGCATAGTTAACCCAAGCTAAGATTACCACCAGTGAACCAGCTGCACCATAGGCTGAACCAAAACTGCCATTACCTAAATATTGTCCTAACAAAAATCTCCCGATAGAAAACAAAAAGGAGGTGAGCATAGCTCCAATTAAAACATCACTCCAAGCAATTTCGACATCTGGTAGAACTTTAAAAATGAGTCCAAATAGAAACGTAGTGATGGCAAAAGAGAGGATGAAATTGAGAATATGCCAGATAAAATCGACACCTGGCACCAAGTTACTAAAGTATGTTACTAATGCTGCTAATACTGTACTAATTACCAGAGAAACTAAAAGTAAAAAGCCAATTCCGATTACCATTGCAAAGGACAAAACCCGTAGACGAATCATGTTAGTTACATTGCGTCCGGGTTTCGGTTTCACTTCCCAAATTGTGTTGAGGGAATCTTGCAACTCGGTAAATAAACCAGTAGCACCCACTAGGAGAACTACAACACTAATAATAGAAGCGATCGCTCCTGTTTGTGGTTTGTGAGCATTTTTAATGGCTGTTTGGATAAACCCTGCGCCATCTCGGCCGACTAAACCTTGAATTTCTCCAACGATTTGCCCTCTTGCCGCTTCTTCTCCAAATACTGCCCCTGCGATCGCAATTACAATAATTAGCAATGGTGCGATCGAAAAAATCGTGTAATAAGCTAGCGCCGCCGCTAACCGTGAGGCTTTATCCTCACTCCATTCTTTGAATGTCTCTTGTAATAACTTCCCAATTGCCTGCACATTCATCCAATCAGTCTCCTTAAGGATATCGCTTACTTCCTGATATATTTGATACTGATTTCATAAGTAGAGGCATCCTCCCAAGGGGGTTTTTGAAGGATTCTTGAGGAGGAATTTAGAATTTTATTGTGATATGACAATGCGATCGCGCCAATTAGCCATAATCTAAGTAAGTGGGCGCAAATAATCATCACTGGTTCGTAGTTGCGCTTTAGCGCTAAAGCGCAACTACGAGCCAAATACAGAGATTTTACTTTTCGTTACATAGTTTGATTTTATCTTGCCTACCTACTTAGTAAAGCAATTTTTACCTAGAAGCAATGACACAGACGGGAGCAATTACAGAAGCAATTATTACTCTTGAGGATGCAAAAAATCGATTCGGTTTTGTCCGTGTTGAAGACGAGAAATTTTTCCCAGAGTAGTATCAGGGATTGTCTGAAATTACAGAAGCGGAAAAAGCCTCTGTGGATATCGTGCGGCGTAGGTATCTTTATCACCGGGCCGGAGGTGATTTACTAGAAGGGACAGTCATATTATTGTTGGTATCACCAATACTTGCACTCTCTGGATTTTACGATCCTCCTTTCAGAATTAAGGCTGAATCATCGGTGGAACTAGTGCTAGATGATGGCGAGGAAATACTGTGCGGACGGATTGATGTTTTAGTGTTACAAGAGCAGTTGTGGGTGATGGTGTTGGAGTCGAAAAAAACCACACTGTCAGTTTGGGCGGCTGTACCGCAAGCCCTAGCTTATATGATGGCTAACCCCAACCCCAATCAACCTGTGTTTGGAATGGTGACGAATGGAGACGATATTTTATTTGTGAAAGTGACGCAAACAAATACACCACATTACGATTTTTCAAGGGTCTTTGCTCCGTTTGCATCCGCGAGAGAATTGTACGCCGTTTTGCAAATTCTCAAGCGTATTGGTGAGTTGATTTGTGCTGCGTCTTAGAGGATGTTTGAAAAATGTTTCGCTGTAAATTTTAGGCACTTTGCAAAAAGGGCTGCAAAAGTAAAGCGCTGAGTATTTTGAAGCAATTCATAAAATAAGGTGCAATACGGTTCAGTTAATACCATTTCTTTGTGAGGCTGCGCCAAACCCTCTTAACTTCTTCTTTCTTTCTTTGTGTTCTTTGCGGACTTTGCGGTTCGTTTTTCTTTCTTGTACTTAAATATGCTTTAGGGCATCTTCATACAGAATTGGTATCAGGCTAAAATCCTTTGTTAAATTCAATTTTTTTAACGAACCACAGAGGCACAGAGGACACCGAGAGAAGAAAGAAATGCTTAACTAAACTGTATTGAAATAGGGTGTAATTTCTAACCGCCGTTTCACTGCATTCTATCGATTGTGCGATACTGGATAGCTTCTGCTACATGATTGGTTTTTAACTCATCTTCTCCTGCTAAATCTGCAATAGTTCGTGCTACTTTGAGAATGCGATCGCTGGCTCTTGCTGATAAACCTAGTTTTCTAATTGCCATTTCTAATAAATTGCGGCTAGCATCATCTAATTTGCACCATTTCTGGAGATGACGACTCTGCATGTGGGCATTGCAACGCAGATTTGCTTCTCCTTGGAAACGGGTAATTGCGCGATCGCTTGCTTGTTGGACTCGTTCTAGGACTGTTATTGATGCTTCTCCGGTAGGCTGTTGGGTAATTTCTTCTGGTTTCAAGCGATTCACTGCAACTTGTAAATCAATTCGATCCATCAACGGCCCAGAAAGTTTTGCCCAATATTGCTCGCGTTGACGGGGAGAACAAGTACATTGTTGGATGGTATCGCCATAGTAACCGCAAGGACAGGGATTGGTACTCGCCACCAAAGTAAACTGCGCGGGAAACATTACCGATAGTTTGGTACGGGAAATTGTCACATAGCCATCTTCTAAAGGTTGACGCAGAAATTCTAAAACATCGCGTTTAAATTCCGTGAGTTCATCGAGAAACAGCACGCCCCTGTGAGATAATGAGATTTCCCCAGGACGAGGAAAGCTACCGCCACCAACCAGAGAAGGCCCGGATGCTGAGTGGTGAGGACTGCGAAAAGGGCGATCGCGTACCAATGAACCACGATTTTTTAATAAACCAGCTACCGAATGAATGCGAGTCACTTCCAAAGATTCCGCAAAACTTAGGGGCGGTAAAATTCCTGATAAGCGGCGTGCTAACATGGTTTTCCCACTACCAGGCGGGCCGACAAAAATTAAATTGTGTCCACCAGCAGCAGCAATTTCTAAAGCACGACGCGCATGAGCTTGTCCTTTGACATCATGCAAATCTGCGCCAGGGTAAGATACTGTTGTTATCTCGGTTGTATCATCAATTTGCACAGGTTTGTAACGTCCGGGATTATTTAAAAAATCCACTACATCAGACAGATGTTTGCAACCGTAAACAGCCAAGTCTTGAACCACTGCTGCTTCTTGAGCATTATCAGCAGGGATAACTAAACCTGCAATTCCCATCTTTTGGGCTGCTGCTGCGATCGGCAAAACACCAGCCACCGGGCGCAAACTGCCATCCAGAGAGACTTCGCCCAAAAATAGATAATCTCCCAACAAATCAGCGCTAACTTGCTCAGAAGCCGCCAAAATTCCCACACTAATAGGTAAATCGAAACAGGGGCCTTCTTTGCGTAAATCTGCCGGAGTCAAATTGATCACAATTTTTCGCATGGGAAAAGCGAAACCTGAATTCTTCAGCGTTGCTTTGACTCTTTCTCGTGATTCTTGAATTGCTGAATCTGGCAGTCCTAAGACAACAATTCCCGGTAATCCCCCTGAGACATCGACTTCTACGCCGACTTTGACGGCATCGATGCCCACAATTGATGCACTCCAAACTCTGGCAAGCATTTATTATATAACAGTAAACCTTTCAAATCTCTAGCAGATGAGTCGCTACATTGGCATTAGTGAAACTACAGAGACGATTTTTTCAGCAAAATAGTTAGACCAATTTTCAGGTAAATAGACCACGCGGTAGCACAGCATTGCTCATTACAAATTAACGCTAACCCCCCTTTTTAAGCTACCGTGTACGTCTCTGTTGACGCAATTTACGGTTTATCGAATAGCCGACAGAAACCTCACCCTGGTTTTGCTTGTGCAAAACCTGTCCCTCTCCGTGAGTTCGGAGAGGGATGTCCGTCAGGACAGGGAGATAATTAGATGACTTATGTGTACAACGTAGCCTTTTTAAGGGGGGAATTAGAATCGAATGCCCCCAATTTATCGGGGGTTGGGGATCTCTTCTGCGTAACCAACCTAACCGGCTGCAACAACAGCACTGTCATTTATTAACTTGCCATCTTCCATGTAGACGATGCGATCGGCAATATCTAGAATGCGATTGTCATGAGTAACTAAAAGAATGGTACAATGCTGTTCTTTAGCTAGGGTTTGCATCAGGTTGACCACATCTCGTCCCGATTTACTGTCAAGGGCGGCGGTGGGTTCATCTGCTAAGACAATTTTAGGACGACCGACCAACGCCCGAGCGATCGCAACTCTTTGTTTTTGTCCCCCAGATAAATCATCAGGATAATAATTCAGGCGATGCCCTAATCCTACTTCTTCTAACATTTCGGCTGACCGGATTTTCATTTCTGCCGGCGAAATATTATTATGCACTTCCAAGCCCATTCTGACGTTCTGGAGTACTGTTAAGCTACCGTGCAAGTTATGCGCTTGGAAAATATAACCGTTACTGCGTCGCGCTTGGGTAAGTTGTCTTTTCTTAGCGCCACACAGTTCTTGTTCCAATATCTGCAAACTGCCGGATTGGGCAGAACGCAAGCCGCCGACTAAGGTGAGAAGTGTAGTTTTACCAGAACCAGAAGGCCCAGTCATAATAATAATTTCGCCAGCGTTAATATCTAGGTTGATATCAAAAAGAACTTGCTTGCGAAGTTGCCCATGACCAAAATAGTGGTCAAGATTTTTAACAGTGATTACAGGAGACATACTAATTTTAGATTTTAAATTTTAGATTTTAGATTTGCAATTGGATAAGGAACGTGAATTAAAGAAAATCAAAACTTTATACTGTATCTAGCTTCCCTCTCCAATATATCGGAGAGGGATTGAGGGTGAGGTAAGCTGTCGGACATAAATTGTATGTTATTTAATTCTTATTCCTAAGTATCTTTTTGCCCAATGCCCATTTTCTAAAACATATCTGCGGGGTCGGCGGACTGTAATTTACGGGTGGCGATCGCACCAGAAATTATGCACATAATCATTGTCAGCGTTAATACTGTCAAGGCTCGCGCTACGGTCATATACAGTGGTAAATTGGTAGCATTACGAGTTAAATGATAAAGCCCTAAAGGTGCGATCGCTCCGGGAATAAAACCTAAAACTGCCAAAATTATCGCCTCTTCAAACACTACACCTAATAAGTAAAGATTGTTATATCCCATTGCTTTGAAAGTGGCATATTCTTTTATATGGGAATTCACATCTGTAGAAAGAACTTGATAGACGATAATCACGCCTACCATAAACCCCATTGCTACACCCAGGCTGAAGATAAACCCGATAGCAGTATTTGTTTTCCAGTAATTTATTTCAAATTCGATAAATTCGGCTTTGGTTAAAACTTTAACATCATTATCCAAATAAGCTTCTAAAGCTGTTTTGATCTGTTTTGGATCGTAGCCTGGTTGGAGTTGTATTAAACCTAAACTGACACCGCTAGCTTCTCGTCTGGGAAATAGTCGCAGAAAGTTCTGGTCGTTGGTGATTAAAGTACCATCAGCGATAAAGGAAGCCCCGACTGAAAATAAACCGCTAATAGTAATTGTCCGGCGTTCTATTTCGGTTGTGACAGTTTTACCTTGGTCAATTTTAGCGATCGCATCATTATAATCTCCTCTAGAGGCGCGATCAAACAAAACGGTATCTGGTAGCTTCAGAGCATCTATCTGGCGATTCACATCCGCTAAGTTAAACATTTGCCGATCGGGATTGAACCCCATAACTAATATTGTCGTCTTCTGATGTGTTTGGGGATTTTTCCAATCAACAATATTAATATACATTCCTTCTGCTGACTTTACACCTGGTACATCCATTGCTTGATACAGCCGTCGCCGCGTAAAGCTAGACATATTTGCTAGGTTACGTGCTTGGGGACTGATGACAAACATATCAGCCTGCATACTACGATGTAAAATTGTGTTACTTTCAAACAGGGCAGTCTGAAACCCTAGCTGCATAAACATCAGAACATCGGCAAAGGCAATGCCTGATAATGCTACCAAAAGACGGCCTTTTTCATGACTCAGTTGCAACCATCCTAAAGGCGTTCGCCGCCGCAGTTGCTGGATAAATCCAATCACAGTTCAATTACCGCCTTGACTTGCAAATTAGTTAAGCTAGAAGCATTTTGGCTGGATAGTTTATTTAGTTGCACATGAACTTCCACTACTCTGCCATCAATATTGCTAGAGGGATCAGCGTTGATTAGATTTTGCCGCTTTACTTGCATACCAATCCAATCCACTCTTCCCTCTAATTCATGGCGTAGGGAATCACTACTTACCCGCACATTCTGTCCGGGACGCACTTTTTTGATATCACTTTGGTAGACTTCTACTACTGCATACATCTGGTCGGTTTGACCTAGAGCCACAATTCCTTCATTACCAACAGTTTCTCCGGCTCGTGTATTAATCTCCAAAATCCGACCGGCTTTAGGAGCCACAACATAAGCCTGCGCCAGTTGTACTCTAATTTTATCTGCCGTGGCTTGAGCGCTGTCTATTTCTGCTTGTGCGTTTTCTATATCTGTTGGACGGACTTCAGCAGTTTGATTCAAGTTAGCTTTTGCTTCGTTAATCTGCTGTTGCAAGCTGGCGAGGGTTTGATCCTGGTTGGCTTTTGCTTCGTTAAGCTGCTGTTGTAGGGTAGCTACAGTTCTTGTCTGGGTGGCTTGGCTTTCAATTAACGCTTGAGTCGAAGTTTCGGCGTTTAAGCGTCTGCTATCAACTTCCTGGCTAGAAATTGCTCCTGCTTTGTATAAAGTCTCATAGCGCTGCACAAGAGCTTCGGCATTACTTCTCTCGGCTGCTACGCGAGCCACTGTTGCTTGCAAGGTGCGTTGTTGCCCAAGGAGTTCTGCTTCTATACGATTAATTGTCGCTTGCTGAGTTTTAATATTTCCTTGTAGTTCTACTTGTAAACGATTCACGGTAGCTTGACGCGCTCCAATTTCTCCCTGTTTGGCTCCTGCTTTTACCTGGTTAAGGTGGGTTTTGACAACTTGAACTTGTTTTTGTGCTTCAACCAAACTAGCTTGTAGGCGATCGCGGTTGTCCATAATCGCAATTACCTGTCCAGCTTTGACGCGATCGCTTTCTTTCACCAATAGTTGCTCTACCCGATTTCCTTCACCACTTGAAGAAGGCGCTGACAGTTTTATTACCTCTCCCTTTGGTTCCAACCGCCCTAATGCTGTTACTGTTTTTACCACAGGCTGAACTGCTACTGGTGTTTTTTGTTTGTCATTAGCTGTAGCCTGGAACTTCATCACAGCATAAACACTGATTCCACCTATTACTAAAGATGTAATTATTGCAAGTAGAACAGGCGATCGCACAAGATTCTGAGAAGACCTTAAATCCTCTGAATTCCTGTTTTGCTCCATACTATTTTCCCCTTACGACCAGTAGCAACTTGTACTAAACTGTCCAGTTCAATTATGCTAAACTAAACGGACTAGTTTAGTCAATATGATACAACTAAACTTGTGAATCAATTTGCAATGCCCCCAGCAAGAACTGCCCCCTTTCAACAAAGGGTATATTTATTTTCGCCATTTTGTACTGGGGCCTTTTGCAGCATCTATTAATATTGTTTATAAGAAAGGATGATTAATAAATGGTACGCATCAAAGCTGGCGAAGTTGATCGAGACAATTCCGTTGATAAAGTCGAGCAAATTCTGCAAGGGGCAATGCAAGAATTTCTTCAACATGGCTACGCTGGTACAAGCATGGATCGGGTAGCAGTAGCAGCAGGTGTTTCTAAAGCGACAGTCTACAGTCACTTTCAAGATAAAGAAGGACTTTTTAAAGTACTGTTAGAGCAACTGACAAGCAAAAAGAACAGCTCCATTTTTGGCACAGAACCGATTCAGGGAGAATCAGCCGCTATATTGCACCAGGTAGCAAGCAAAGCATTAGAGCAGATGCTTAACGACAAAGAACATAGTGCATTTATGCGAGTATTAATCGGGGAATCTGGGCGTTTTCCTGAATTAGCTCAAATTTGTGTCCAAGCGATGATTAAGCCAGTAGCCCAAACTCTCACTCACTACTTAGCGGCTCCTGAATTAAACATACCTGACCCAGAGGCAACAGCAAGAATTTTTATAGGAGCATTGGTGCATTTTCATATTACTCAAAATGTGATGCATGGGAAGGACATTGTACCAATGGAAAGCGATCGCCTGATTGATGCCTTAACACACCTAATCAATAAATGCGCCGATTGATGGTTAACAATAGTTAAACCAGAAAAAACTGGAAAATAACACACCTTGAAAAGGCTAGTCCTAGTTAGCCTCTACATAAAGGGTGTTGATGGGCAGATTGACAATGAATGTTGCCCCCAGTCCAATTCCTGGACTTTCGGCAGAGACTGTGCCGCCATGTAATTCTACCAAGTGGCGGACGATCGCTAACCCTAATCCTAGTCCACCATGCGATCGCGTGGTCGAACTGTCTTGTTGACGGAAGCGTTCAAATACATGGGACAGGAATTCGGCAGAAATTCCTCCTCCCGTATCGCTCACCCGAATTTGTATATAAGATTCAATGTGCTGCAATTGCACATCAACTCTTCCCCCCTTGGGTGTAAACTTAACGGCGTTGGAGAGCAAATTCCACACAACCTGTTGCAAGCGGTTGGCATCACCCATAACTACCCCTACTTCTGGCTCGAATTTACAGTTGATGCTAATCTCTTTGGCCTGGGCTGCTGGGTACACAGTCTCGATTGCTGCTTCTATAATTGGTACAAGTTTTACCCGATGAATATTTAGATGGAGTGTACCTTTAATAATCCGCGAGACATCTAAGACATCTTCGATCAGTTGAGCTAGCGATCTGGTGTTACGCTCGATTGTCTCTAGCGCTCGTCCACTAGTAGTTTTATCAAACGTGCGATTTCTAAGTAGCTGCGTCCAGCCCAATATAGCGTTTAAGGGTGTGCGGAGTTCGTGGGAGAGTGTGGCGAGAAATTCATCTTTCATGCGCTTTGCAGCTTCTGCATCAGCCCGTGCTGTCTGTTCGCGCTCAAGCAATTGTTGGCGTTCTTGCTCTGCTTGCTTGCGTAGACGGAAAGCGGCTTCTACTCGCTTGCATTCTGTGATGTCACGTTGGGTTCCCCAGGCTCTGACTAAAAGACCATTTTCGACAATTCCTACCAGATTATTTAAAAAATATTTGGAATTACCTTGCTTATCTATTTCATGAGACTCTGCATCGATGAGTCGGTAGTTAGAACGGATAAAATTACACAGATATACAATATTATCTGGATCGGAGGGAATGAGCAAGTCTCTTAGTCTGGCGCTAATCATTTCTTCGGCACGAGAAAAGCCATACATCTGTGCCATAACATTGTTACATTCTGCTAAGTAACCATATTTATAAAAATGTTGAATTTGTTTATCTTCTGGACACTCTGATGAAATTGGTACTTCCAATTCCATGCACCAAATACCTTCTGAACTCTGTTCTAAAAAAGCGCGATGGCGTTCTTCGCTTTTGCAAAGGGCAAGTTCTACTTGTTTGCGTTCGCTTAAATCAAGTACAAAACAGATAACATTCTCTGGATTATTTTCTAACAAGGCAGAACTTAATAAGATGGGAACGCGGCTGCGATCTTTGCGGATGTATTCGTTCTCAAAAGGCTGATAGACACCTTTGGTTTTGAGTTCTGCAATCGCACTGTTGTTAGCTTCAATATATTCTGGTGGTATTATGTCGCGCCATCGAAGCCCTGCTAGCAAATCCTCTTGAGAATAACCTACCATTCGTAAAAAAGCATCATTAGCCTCTGCGATCGCCCCGTCCATATTGGCTACAATTACCCCAATCATGTTGGAATCTACCAACCTTCTAAACTTTGCATCGCTCACCTGTAGCTTCTGCAAACTCATTTGAAGATGTTGTTTAGCAGTGTGTAACTCTGAGGTGAGCAAGCTAATGACTATTGTCACCAGCATAAACAAGCCTAACCACACTATGCTGTCAAGATTTTTAATAAAGAGCGAAAACACTGGCTCTAAGAAAAAGTAGCTGACGGCTAAAATAGACAAAGCAGTAGCCAGTAACCCTGCTTTCATGCCGCCATAGCAGCCACTAACCGCCACGGCAGGAAAAAATAACAGGAAAATAGTTGGTTTCAGTAGTGGCTGTAGCAATAGTGTTAGTAGCAATACGCTACCAACACCTAATAATGTCACAGCGTAGGACGCTAGAAGGGAATTTGTTCCTTTCAATGTCGCTTCTCCTTGTATGCAGCTAGCTAAAGGATTCTTCCCAAAATCAGCTAGACAATGCGACGCCGAATAGCCCGTCGTAGCCATCGCTCAACATTTATTATGCATCGAAAAAATACACACGTAAGCAGTTAATTGCTGTGAATCTATCTAAAGTAGTAAAAATTGGTTTTAGCAAATGTGCAATAACCTGATAAATTTAGCTCTAATTATATAGATTCATTTTTTAATATCCATCAAAAAGCATAGATATATTAATTTATTAAGTTAATTTATTTTAGTATATAAGCTATCATTTGTCCTTTGCCCTTAACCTGAATTCAACCTCGTTTATTCAATAAGTATTTATCTTTCAAAAGCTGACAATTTCTTTCATAAGCCTGGATAATGCCTGCTATACCGTGTGATTAAGTAAAGTAGGTAGGCATAATTAAACATAAGATAAAACCTCACCCTGCCTCCGGCTTCCCTCTCCAAAGCATCAAAGAGGGATTGAGAGTGAGGTTTTATATCTAATTTGACCCACTTACTTATCTTGCCTTCTAATTGTGAATTTAGGTTTAGCAGAAAACTCTGTCACTGTTTTTGTAGGCTTCGGCAAGGTTCTTGTAGGTTTGGTTTTAGGACTTACGCATTACATACAAAATGTAGGGGTAATTCATGAATTGCCCCTAGGGAAAATCAAGGCTTTGACTACCTTGAAAGCGTAAGTCCTGGGTTTGTCGATCAGACATTCCATAACTAATAGGCGCATCTATCTATAGCAGTTCTAAATCATTTGTGAACAACAAAATTCACGACTTCGTAAAAGTTGTCGGGGATCTGAGCCTATCGATCGCAACTCATTTAAGATTGCTATAGTTTGGTTTTGTCTTAATTACTTGGATGAATCATGCACTTTTTGGGTTATTAGTAATCAATAGACTAGGGAATGGAAAAATTACCAATCCCCAATCCCCAATCCCCAATACTTATGGCTCGTACCCCTACATTAAATTTTGATCGTGGCACATTAATTTTGCATCCACCACCACGGGGTAAAGGTTGGATGGATTATGCTACGTGGGATGATAGAGTTGAAAAATTCCGCATTCCCGCAATTAGATACCGATCGCTAGTGGAAGCACTACAAGCGGAAGATGTTTATTTTATCGATGAGGCTAAGGCATTTTATCCTGTAGATTTGGTTCCTAGTCTGGAAATGGAACCCTATCCCCATCAGAATGAGGCACTAGCGGCTTGGAAACTGGCGGGTAGACAAGGAGTTGTTGTGCTTCCCACGGCGGCGGGAAAGACTTATTTGGCGCAAATGGCGATGCAGTCAACGCCGCGCACGACGCTAATTGTGGTGCCAACTTTGGATTTAATGCATCAGTGGTATGCACACTTAGTAGCGGCTTTCCCCGATGCTGAGGTGGGATTGCTAGGAGGTGGTTCGCGGGATAGAACGGCAATTCTCGTTGCAACTTATGATAGTGCAGCAATTCACGCTGAGACGTTGGGGAATCAATATGCGTTGATTGTTTTTGACGAATGTCATCATTTACCGACAGATTTTAATCGGGTGATTGCTGAATATGCGATCGCACCTTATCGCTTAGGACTCTCGGCTACACCAGAACGCACCGATGGTAAACATGCTGACTTAAATATCCTCATTGGTCAAGAAGTATATCGCAAACGCGCTGAAGATTTGGCGGGTAAGGCGTTAGCAAAACATGAAATTGTCCAAATTAAGGTAAAGTTATCGCAACTTGAGCGGGAAAGATACAATCAACTAATTCAAACCCGCAATGACTTTTTAAAGCAATCAAAAATTTCTTTGGGGAGTCTGCAAGGTTGGCAAATGTTCGTGCAAATGAGTGCTAGATCGCAATCTGGACGTAGGGCTATGTTAGCGCATCGAGAAGCGAAAGATATCGCTTTGGGTACTGATGGCAAGTTGCGAATTTTAGTTAATTTATTGGCAGAACATTATCCGGCGAGAATTTTGATTTTTACTGCTGATAATGCAACGGTTTATCGCATTTCTCAAGAGTTGCTAATTCCGGCAATTACTCATCAAACTCCTGTGAAGGAACGGCATGAGATATTAACAAAGTTTCGAGAGGGTAAATATAATACTTTGGTTGCTTCTCATGTGTTGAATGAAGGGGTTGATGTACCTGCGGCAACTGTTGCAATTATTTTATCAGGGACGGGTTCGGCTAGGGAATATACTCAGCGCTTGGGGAGGATTTTACGGAAGGGGAATATTGAGAATAAGCAGGCGATTTTATATGAAGTTGTGGCGGAGGATACGAGTGAGGAGGGAACTTCGGCTAGGCGGAGAGGGGAGAGGAATAACGAACCGCAGAGGCGCAAAGGACGCAGAGAGGAGGAGGAGAGGAAAGGGAAGTTACAGGTTGTGTATGGGAGTGGGAAGGAACGGAGTTTGAAGGCTGCGGAACAGTTAGAGATTAATTATTCAATCCAAAATCCAAAATCTAAAATTCAAAATTCAGCAGATGTTACCGACAGATTTACTGATGCATCGCCAAAACGGAGAGGAGATCATTCCGAAGAGACTGAAGATTGATCAAAAAACTTCAGAGTTGGCGATTGAGTTAATTAATTATTTTCAATCAGCAGTGGGGAAGACTCAAGGTGTGCTTGAGCGACAATTGACTGATTTTGAAGGAGATTCTACAGATTATCGGGTGAAGCGAGGGTTAGCTTATATTCTTAAAAGCAGTTTTTGCACTTTTGAGGTGGTTAGTCCTTTGGAACCACAGATGTTAAGAGAACGGGTGTTTTCATTTGCTGCAAAGTCGGTTTCTAGTCGAGAATCTACACAAGTTAATCTGAGTAAAATTGCTGATGAATTAACTCAAGAACTTGAGCGGGAAGTTTTATTAGAACAGGTTCGCAATGGACTCTATGCTGATTTATCTGAAAATAAAATTTTGACAGTGTTTGATGCACCAACAGCACCAGATTTATTAAATAGATATAACTTATCTCAGGTGCAGGGTGTGTTTTATAAGGCCAGTCAATTGGTGCTAAATGCTCACCGGAATGTTCCGGGAGAATATAAGCTGTTGTTTCGCTATTTAAAGTTGTTTCAATTGATGGCTTATATTGAGGGTGATGCTGACCACGGGTTTACAATTACCATTGATGGTCCGACGAGTTTGTTTAATTCTAGTACGCGATATGGGCTAGCGATCGCTAAACTTATTCCAGCTTTACTTCATGTTACTAAATGGAGTCTTTCGTCGATTCTCCAAACCCGCGACGCTTATACAAATACCTGGAAAACTGGACGTTTTACTCTCAATTCCGAATGTGGTTTGGTATCCCACTACCCACCAGGAAAGCCCTACGATAGTATGCTAGAAGCATCCTTTGCTGATAAATGGGATGCTTTAAAAAGTGGTTGGGCATTAGAGCGAGAAGTTGATTTGATACCGATTCCTGGTAGTGTGATGATTCCCGATTTTCGCTTAGTTCATGCTGATGGACGCACCTTTTTATTAGAAATTGTTGGTTATTGGCGACCAGAATATTTACAAAAGAAGTTTTCTCAGGTGCGACGGGCTGGACGTGATGATTTAATTTTGGCAATTTCCGAGCGACTTAATTTAGAAAAGGCAGGAGTACAATTAAATGATGTCCCCGCCAGAATTGTTTGGTTTAAAGATAAGTTATTGCCGAAAGCTGTGTTAGCTGTAATCGATTGATTAAGGATAAATGAGATGAAAACTATAGAAACAATTGCCACAGTTACCAAAGATGGTAAAATTACAGTCCAGTTACCATTGGATATTCCAGAAGGTGAGCATCAGGTGGTAATAGTAATTGATGAAAAACTTTTGGCAGAGAAAGCAGAGAGCAAAGAAAAACGCCCTCCTCTAAACTTCCCTGTAGATAATTATGGTTATTGGCCTGAAAATCTTTCTCTAAGACGTGAGGATATGTATGGTGATTGGGGTCGCTAACTCTGTATTTCTGGACACGAACATATTAGTGTATGCAAATGTCTCCGAATCTCGCTTTCACCAAACAGCACTACAGGCTATTGAAAATCTTTATGATGCAGGAATTGAATTATGGATTAGTCGCCAGGTGTTGCGGGAATTCTTAATGACTCTTAGTCGTCCACAAGCATTGATGAATCCCCGACCTGTTGCGATCATAATTGAGCGTACCCGATTTTTTCAAGCTCAATTTCGAGTAGCTGACGAAACCGCCCAAGTGACAGAAAGACTTTTATCTCTAATGGAGCAAATTGCTATTAGTGGTAAGCAAGTTCATGATGCAAATATTGTTGCCATAATGCTAGTTTATGGCATTCCTCAGTTACTTACTCACAACACAACTGATTTTGCTAGATTTTCTGGGTTAATTACTGTGTTGCCATTACAAAGTTAGATTGCTTGTTGTTACTACTCGTGAAAATTTACTTCACGTTACGAAATGCAGTCTTTCGGTAATTCTGCAATTCTACTGATTAACTCCAAACACTTGTGCGTTCCCGATATTGGGCAAGATAATCCCTAATTTCTTGAGGAATAGTTATTTGTCCTTTGCTCGTGATAGTCGCACTAGCCATGACTCAAGTTCCTTACTTGATGATAAATTCTATATTCAACTATAACGCGATCGCATAACTCCTCGTAGACATCACGTCCTTTTCTTTTTGCTTAATAGAGTGCTGACTCAGCAGCATTAACTAAACTAGCAGACTTAATTTACATTACACAAATCACACTAGCCAAGCATAAACTGATAGTTAAAACAACTGTTCAATACGATTATTATTTATCTCACTTTTTTTGAGATATTGTCGGAAATATAAACGATATAATTCACACGCAACAGTACTGCGATCGCCTTCTAAATTAATTAGTCCCATACTCTGTAATTTACATGCTAATGCTGGTAATTGCACATAATTTGTAGCGTTAATTACCTCATAAAAAGCATCTTGCAATTCTGGTTCATTTCGTAGCACTAAGACAAATTGCTTTAAATACTCGTGATAAATTCCTGCTTCTGTGGGTGCTTGTTGCAATAGCTGTTCTAAATCTCCTTCTAATCCCCCTTTACCCACAAGGTGATAAAAAGCCAATCGCAGCAAATAAGGATATCCTCCCACCATTGCCATCAAACTCTCGACATTTTTACCATCTGTCCAATCCAAGCCGTGACGTAGTGCCAAATCCAGCACCTGCTCTTTTGTAAAGGGAGATAACTTAATCGCTAAACCAATATTAAATGGTGATTGAGTCTGTTTTATCCCAACAATAATTTCCGTTGAAAAAACCAGAACTAGATGCAGTTTTTGCCAAACTTTTACCCCTTTGGCTTGTTCATACCACGATCGCAGCAATGGTAACAATTCTCCAGCAATTTCTTGATACTCAAACACCCAGTCCACCTCATCCATTACTAAAACAAGGGGACTTGAGAGCGCAGATAGTAAATACTGTTGGAAATAGATAGAACAACTCACTTTGCTATCCATATCTTCATCCCAATAATCATTGAGTTTTGGTTCTAGCTGTAACTCCCGACTGATATTGACACAGAACCAGCGCAAAAATTTATCCAAACTGGCAAATACTGTTTTATCTGCTTGCTGAAAATCTAAAGTTACGGTGCGAAAGCCTTGATTGTTAGCGCGTGCAAGCAACCGCAAAATCAGAGAGCTTTTCCCCATTTTTTTCGGTGCTTTGATGCAGATGAGACTTCCAGGTTCAGCCATTTCTGCGTAGGCGAGTTCTTCAATTGGCAAGCGAGGGATGTAAAATCTGGAATTAAGGGATACTGGCCCACTAGGAAATTCTAAGGATATAGCCGTGGCTGTTTTGTTGAATTCCTTAACTAACTGTTGATGTGCTTTGCTAAGACGATGATTTTCTAGAGTCTGGCGGAAGTTTGATTTATTTATTGGTTCTTTGCAAAAAGCACTCAATAATTGCCATAAATGAGCAGCAATTTTACTGACACGTTCCTCGTCGTAGTCAGCTTCACAGGCTATATTCGTGTAGGTTTTCCCTTCCCACGAAGAACGCAATATAATCTCTTGGAGTGTCGTTAAACCGATTGCTTGACTCGCTTTTAGTAGCAATACTACTTCATCTATAGTCATTACTCATCCGCTCCAAAGCATGAAATTTTCTCACACCATTATTCTTTGGAACTCAATGTACCCTGCCTTCTATGGATAGCAGCCAGTCTTTTCTGAAAAAGCTATAAACAAGGCTTGACAATTTTTTTGTATTCTGAAACATTTGCCATGACTTCAGCATAGAATTTTTTTTACAAATTTTTTCGAGTTTTTAGGTAATTATATGTGATTTGAACTACTTTTTTTAGACATATCTTAGAATGTAGATGCACACAATAAAGCTATTTTTTTTCTAAAACATCGCCACTGCGATCGCATTACCTTTTTCTAAATTTCATCCAAATTGATGATATGGGCAGTGACAGTCTAATCAACTAAGTAGATGATTTATCCATAACTAGATCGTCAGGGTGCTAAAACAGCGTAGAGAGAGCTACAGGATATCTTCCTCATCGTACCAGCAGCTATGCATATCGAAAAACCCCCTACCCATGAACCGGAAGCTCTATCAGTACAAGATTCCCAGAGTTTCCCAGAACCAAAAGACTTATCTCAAGAAAATTTAGATCCTTGTCAATGCTCACAAGCCGCCTTACAAATGGCATTAATCGCCAGTGGCTTGGGGTTGTGGAATTGGAATTTAGTAACCAACAAAACCTATTACGATCCCCAGTGGAAAGGCATTCTGGGGTATGGAGTAGACGAAATAAACAATGAGTATAAATCTTTTGAGCAACTTTTACATCCACAAGATTTACCAAGAATTCGCCAGGTATTGCATGATTACCTGGAAGGATGCACACCTGTGTTTGAAGTCGAATTGCGAATGTTGACTAAATCGGGTGAGTGGAAGTGGATTCTGGCTTGTGGAAAAGTATTTCAGTGGGATGAATTCGGTAAGCCAGTGCGGATGGCGGGGACGCACAAGGATATTACTCAGGATAAAGCGATGTCTACGACGTGCTGCGCCTACGCTACTCAACAATACCAACTATTTTCACAACTCCAGTCTACCGAAGACCAAGTTAGGGAAAAATCACAGCAGCTAGAAACTACCCTAGAAGAACTTAAATATACCCAAAAGCAGTTATTGCAGAACCAGAAAATGGCTAATCTCGGTCAACTGGTGGCGGATATGGCTAACGAAATTAACAATCCCGTTAGCTTCATCTACGGCAATCTCCATCCTGCGAGTCAATACGCTGAAGACTTAATCAGAATCATTGAACTTTACCAACATCACTATCCCACACCGACACCAGTCATAGCTTTACATCTACAACGCCTTGACCTTGGTTTCGTGAAAAAAGATTTTTTGAAATTGCTGTGGTCAATGCGAGCCGGTTCTGAGCGTGTTAAAGAAATTGTTTTCGCCTTGCGGAATTTTTCAAGCTCTGACGAAGGTCAAATGAAAAAAGTTGACCTGCATGAAGGACTTGATAGTGTTCTGAGGATTTTGCAGCATCGTTTGAAAGAAAAGCCTGATAGAGCCGGCATTGAAGTAATTAAACACTTTGGGGAATTGCCCTCAATCGAGTGTTACCCTGGTGAACTAAATCAGGTATTTATGAACATCTTGACTAATGCTATTGATGCCTTAGAAGAAAGGATGAAACATGATTATTCCTTTACTCCAAATATTTTTATTCATACAGAAATTATTAGCAGTCATTTATCATTAGTCAAGAGTAATGAAAATTTGGAAAATGAGAAACTACTAGAAAAAAAACACAAAATTATAATTCGCATTTATGACAATGGTAAAGGCATACTTCCCCATATCCAAAGACATATATTTGAACCATTTTTTACAACTAAACCAGTAGGCAAAAGTCAAGGACTAGGGCTATCAATTAGTCGAGAAATTATAGTTGAGAAACATCAAGGTAAACTTAAGTGTAATTCTGAATTAGGTCAAGGCACAGAGTTGATAATTGAGATGAATACAACACCAAGACACTATACCGCTATTAGAAAACACGCCAGCTTTTGAGCAATATTTAATAAATTCACAAATTTTCAAAAATTTTACAGTAAGGGAATATTGGGGGTGGTTTTTAAAACCACTCTTTTTTGTGAGATAAAAATATAATTTTGCTCAAATGCTAAACAATTGTGTCAACTTAAGCTGAAAACCTATCTAGAAGAAGCTTTGAGAGATAGCCTCGTTCTTAAGCTGAGACATCTGTGCGTCTTTACCACCTGTTGCATTCTGTATTCCACGTTTCAATTGAATCGTAGGATGAGAAAATAAGGGTAAGTAATAATCCGCAAATTCGCTGGACTATTTACCCAAGACAGATAAACAGCAAATTTTATCAGTCAAAATCTATGACTTTAACCCCCTCTCAAACTCGGAAGCCACCGATTCAAGCAATAGGAGCTAAAATTTTCCACTGGTGTAACATCATTAGTCTATTTATCATGCTCACCAGTGGACTACAAATTTACAACGCCAACCCTGTTTTTGGTGGACGTGCAGGTTTGCACATTCCTCCGATATTTACTTTAGGAGGTTGGCTTGCAGGAGGCAGACACTGGCATTTTGCAGCAATGTGGCTATTTTCGCTAAATCTCTTGTGGTATGGAATTTACATTTTAATTACTCGGCGCTGGCGACATCGGTTTGTAGGTGCTAATGACCTGAAAGCATTACAAAAAAGTCAAAATTCCAAACGTCGAATTTATGCTTGGCATCGAATTGTTTATACAGCAATTATTCCTATATTGCTGCTGGCATTATTTACAGGAATAGGAATGTATAAACCTGCTCAATTTCCCTGGATTGTCGATTTCTTTGGCGATTGGCAAGCATTGCGAATTGTTCACTTTGCCTCCGTGCCGATAGTTATCTTATTCGTAGTAATTCACTCACGTTTAGGACGCAAAGCTGGTGGTACTGAATTAACAGAATCAATGTTTTATTAAAATAAAAAAATGAACTTTTTTGATAAATTGAATCGTAATATTTTGCAAAATCAAAGCTTACTATTTGTAGGACTTGATCCAAATCCAGAGATGATGCCTGTGCGTTATGAATCTGAAGAACTGATCACTGGTTTAGAGAAATGGTTGCAATTCATTATTGCAGAAACTTCTGATTATGTTTGTGCTTATAAACCGACACTTGGCTTCTACGAAGCATTAGGTATTCCCGGTTTAGAATTGCTGTACAAAACTTTAGCAGCTATTCCAAACCACATCCCAGTTATTTTAGATGCCAAACACAGTGACTTAAATACTAGTACCATTTTTGCCCAAACTGTGTTTACACAATGGCAGGTGGATGCAATCACTCTCAGTCCCTATACAGGACAAGATCATGTAGCCCCCTTTTTGGTCTATCAGGGTAAAGCGGTATTTATTTTATGCTGTACTTCTAATCGAGGTGCAGAAGCTTTACAGCAATATCCGACAAACGAATCACCCCTTTATTTACAGGTGGTAAAAGAATCAAAAACCTGGGGAACTCCAGAACAATTGGGTTTGGAGGTGGGAACTACAAATCCTGAGATTTTAGCACTTATTCGAGCGATCGCGCCTGAACGAATTATTATGGCGCGTAGCATCTGGGCTGAAGGCGCAAACCTGAAGCAAATTTTAGAAGCAGGTTTGAATGCTAACGGCGATGGTTTACTGATTCCTGTTCCTCAAGATATGTTGGGAAATACCCAACTATCTAAAGAAGTCCAGTCTTTACGCGCAGAAATTAATCAAATAAAAACTGAAATTATTTATGAAAATTCTACATGTTCTGTGTGGTTCCCTGATGTTTGTTTGCTAAATCAGCATCCCTACCAGGATTTGATTTTGCAACTTTATGATATTGACTGTATTATGTTTGGCAGCTTTGTTCAAGCATCAGGAGCTATATTTCCTTATTACATCGACTTACGCAAAATTATTTCCAATCCCCAAGTTTTTAATCAAGTTCTCACTGCATATCAGGATATTTTGAAGAATCTCGTTTTTGATAGATTAGCAGGTATTCCCTATGGTTCTTTACCTACTGCGACTGGTTTAGCTTTGCGCCTTCATTGTCCGATGATTTTTCCTCGTAAAGAGGTGAAAGCACATGGAACTCGGAGAGTAATTGAGGGTAACTTTCATCCTGGTGAAACAGTTGTAGTTGTTGACGATATTCTCATCAGTGGTAAAAGTGTCATGGAAGGGGCAGGAAAGTTACAATCAGCAGGATTAAATGTTAATGATATTGTGGTATTTATCGACCATGAACAAGGAGTGAAAGATAGGTTACAGCAAAATGGTTATCGTAGTCATGCGGTTTTAACTATTTCGGAAATTACTAATACTCTGTATCAAGCAGGGCGAATAAATGAGGAGCAGTTTTTAGCTTTCGCTGAAAGTTAATAATTGGAATAATGGGGAGTAGGGAATGGGGAAGGATTTTTATTGTCTACTTCCTATTGAGCAGATTTAATTACTCGGTTGAATTTAGTAACTAGAATAATTTTGATTTCTAAATTAATTATGAATTTTTCACTCAATCAACTACTTAGATGGTTAATTTTTACGCTGTTATTTCCTCTAGTGTTTCTCAATGCTTGGCTAGCATTTTTACTGGTTAAAAATTTTCAGCCTGTTGTAACAATTCTTGTTTTGGCTACTTTACTTGCATTCATTTTAAACTATCCTGTTGCGATTATCCAAAAGCGAGGAGTGAAACGTGGTTATGCAGTAGCATTAGTTTTTATATCAGCATTGATAATTATCGTTGCTCTGGGTATAACTTTGGTTCCCATTGTTTTAGAGCAATTTAATGAGATGGTGAGAGTATTTCCCCAATGGATTGATTCTAGCAAAGAAAAACTTCAGATTTTAAATGAGTGGTTTTTTAGGCACAAATTAAATGTGAATTTAAGTCACTTATTAACCCAATTAACTGATAAATTACCCAATGAATTAGAGTTTCTTTCAGATAAACTTTTAAGCATTATCATAGATACGATTGATAGCATCTCTGAGGCATTAATCACAATAGTACTGACTTTCTATCTGTTGTTAGATGGGCCAAGGATTTGGGAGGTGATATTTAAAAAGCTACCTGGAAGTTTTGCTCAGAAGGTAAGCCAATCTATTCAACAAAACTTTCAAAATTACTTGATTGGTCAGGGAAGTTTGGCTTTGCTGATGGGAGTTTCATTAACATTATTGTTTTTAGCTTTTCAAGTCCAGTTTGCTTTACTTTTTGGTTTGGGGGTTGGGCTTTTGAGTTTAATTCCCTTTGGTGATGTCGTCAGTCTTGTTGTAATAATTTTAATAATAGCCACACATGACTTTTGGCTAGCAGTGAAGGTTTTTGCACTAGCTCTTGTCATTGATCAGGTAATTGATCAGGCGATCGCACCTCGTCTTTTGGGCAAATTTACTGGTATCAGACCAATATGGGTGTTAATTGCTTTGCTTGTAGGAACCAATGTTGGTGGAGTCTTGGGTTTACTAGTCGCGGTACCTGTAGCTGGTTTTATCAAAGATATAGCAGATGGTTTTTCTACATCTGGTAATTCCGATAACATGGGTGAGGGTGAAGCAGCCTCAGAATTGTTGGCAGAGAAATCAATATCGCAATGATTTGTGGATAAAAAAAGCCCCCAGCATTTCTACTAGGGGTGAAAGATATAATACCATTTCACTTTATGTTTGTCGGAGATGTCCCTGCGATCGCCTCTACTTATATCAGATGTGAGCCAGTCTTGGGGGTTTCCCCCATGAGCGACTGGTAAACCCGAAGGGCTAGAGTATTTCTCAAATATTACAGCAAAAAGCGATCGGGTATAAAATTAGCCAACATTTGCCAAGAGCAATTCTCGTTTTTCTGATTTTTTCACTCTTACCTGAGAGTCATCATCAACATCGATAAGCGCTGTATCTCCATCTGTAATTTCACCAGACAGCATTGCTTCGGCGAGAGAATCTTCTAGGAGGCGCATAATTGCCCTGCGTAATGGTCTAGCACCATAACTGGGATTGTAGCCTTCTTGTACTACACGGTCTTTGAAGCGATCGCTAACTTCTAAGATAATTCCTTTTTCTGTCAAGCGTTTAGCAACATCACGAAGCATAATCTCAGCGATTTGCTTGACTTCATCCCTAGAAAGCTGGGTGAAGACGATAATTTCATCGAGACGGTTAAGGAACTCAGGACGGAAGTAAGCTTTCAATTCTTCATTTACCAAGGTGCGGATGCGGTTATAACTAGCGTCGGCTTGAGTGTCGAAGTCAAAGCCTAAACCACTACCACCTTTTTCAATCACCTTGGAACCGATGTTAGAAGTCAAAATGATCAGCGTGTTCTTGAAGTCTACTTTCCGACCTTTGGCATCGGTAAGATGACCGTCATCCAAGAGTTGCAGCAGCATATTGAATACATCGGGGTGAGCTTTTTCGATTTCGTCGAATAGCAGCACCGAGTAGGGTTTCCGCCGCACGGCTTCTGTAAGTTGTCCGCCTTCGTCGTATCCCACATAACCAGGAGGCGAACCAATTAGCTTGGCGACGGTGTGGCTTTCCATGTATTCGGACATGTCTAGGCGAATCATCGAGTCTTCCGCACCGAAGAAGTAGGCAGCTAGTGCCTTCGCTAATTCTGTTTTACCGACTCCGGTAGGCCCAGAGAAGATAAAGCTAGCAATCGGACGATTGGGATTCTTCAAGCCGACACGGGCGCGACGGATACCGCGAGATACAGCCGAGACTGCTTGCTCTTGACCGATAAGCCGTTGATGTAGAGTGTCTTCTAGGTGCAGGAGCAACTCTGATTCAGATTCAGTAAGCTTGTTGACTGGTACGCCCGTCCAAGAGGCAACGATTTGGGCGATGTCTTCTTCGTCAACTACAGTAGAGTTGACAGGTTGATCGTTTTGGGCAAAGGTTGCTTCCAGTTGTTCTGCGAGTTTTAATTCTTGGTCGCGCAGGGTTACAGCTTTGTCAAAATCTTGGACTCTGACTGCTGCTTCTTTCTCTTTGGTAACGCCAGCTAGTTCACGCTTGAGTTCTTTATTGGGAGAAATTTGAGAGTTCCGTAGACGAACGCGAGAACCAGCTTCATCAATTAAGTCTATTGCCTTATCTGGCAAGAAGCGATCGCTAATGTAGCGGTCTGATAATTCTGCTGCTGCTACAAGTGCTGAATCCAAAATTGTTACTTTGTGGTGCTGTTCGTAAGCGCCGCGCAAACCGTAAAGAATTTGTACGGTTTCCTCTACTGAGGGTTCCCCTACGATAATCGGTTGGAAACGACGCTCTAGGGCGGCATCGCGCTCGATATGCTTCCGATACTCATCGAGGGTAGTTGCGCCGATACACTGGAGTTCACCCCGTGCTAAGGCTGGTTTGAGGATGTTGGCTGCATCCAAACCACCTTCTGTACCACCAGCGCCAACCAAGGTGTGAATTTCGTCAATCACCAAGATGATATTGCCTACAGTGCGGACTTCTTCCACGACTTTTTTGATGCGTTCTTCAAAATCGCCACGGAAGCGAGTTCCAGCTACCAATGACCCCATGTCGAGGCTGATAACTTGCTTGTCTTGCAAACTTTCGGGAACATCTTGGTTGATAATCCGTTGAGCTAGACCTTCTGCGATCGCAGTTTTACCAACTCCGGGTTCTCCAATCAACACTGGGTTATTCTTGGTGCGGCGACCGAGGATTTGGATCGCCCGCTCAATTTCCTTCTGGCGACCAACTACGGGGTCGAGTCTGCCTTCTTGTGCTAATTTGGTCAAATTCCGACCAAATTCTTCCATCGTTAATGGTTGGGTGCGCTTTTGACTACCACCACCAGCTATAGCTGGTGCATTTTCACCCAAACGGCGAACTATGGCACTGCGGACAGTCTTGAAGTCAACTCCTAGATTTTGCAGTACTTTGGCGGCAACACCTTCACCAGCCTCGGTCAATCCTAAGAGTAGATGTTCAGTGTTAATGTAATTCTGTCCCAGACTATGAGCTTCTTTAAACGATTGCTCGAAGAGGCTTTTTACTTTAGGAGTAAAAGGAATTTCTGGTGGTACAAAGCCAGAACCCCTACCAATAATTTTTTCTACCTCCCGACGTGCATCTTTGAGGGTAACGCCTAATTCCGCCAGCACTTTAGCAGCAACTCCAGTTCCTTCTCCCATCAAACCCAGGAGAATTTGTTCAGTTCCTACAAAATTGTGTCCCAGGCGACGTGCTTCCTCCTGAGCTAACATAATTACTCTAATGGCTTCGGAAGTGAAGTGTTCAAACATAATGGGTTCTTGCTCCCTCGGTGCTTGGACTTTGGGTGATATAAAATTCACCCTCATCTAAAGTTTTTTGTATTTTCTTAAGGACTAATGTAACTTTATTTAAACTTGAGTGGCAGTGGTGAGAGCCGTAAGACCTCAGGTGTAGTAGCCGTCTAAGAAGAGTTAGGAGTTAGGAGTTAGGAGTTGGGAGTTGGGAGTTGGGAGTTAGGAGTTTGGAGTTCTTAATTTGACAATTAGCTTGTCAGTGCAGAAGATGATTTTCTTTTGGCTTTTCTGCTCCTTAGCTCTGGGCTAAACTTAAAACTCAGGATCTTAGGACTGGCTCAACCATAGCTATCCGCTAACGACACTCAGCACTCATGATGACTAATCCACCCACAGGTAAAGACCAACAACATCCTCTTTATAACGGCGATCGCTCCCTTATTGATATTTTACTCGCTCAAGAGGCGACAGACTATAACTTAGCAGAATTAGCTAGACTGCGAATGCGTTATCAAGGGTTTCCAGGGGCAAGAGATATCCAAAAAGACCTAGATAAAGCCTTGCAGCAGTGGGGTTTGACCGAGGCCGAACTTTATGAGAAAACTCGTCAAATTCACAACCTGGGAGGTATTTACAAAAGTCGCGGCAAGAAAGATGAACAGGATTGGAATTAGGGCATGGGGCATTGGGCATTAATTATTCCTTCCAACTCCAAACTCCAAACTCCAAACTCCAAACTCCTAACTCCTAACTCCAAACTCCAAACTCCAAACTCCTAACTCCTAACTCCTAACTCCAAACTCCTAACTCATCTATCAGTCGATATATAGCCTACAAGACCTTACACTGCCCATGATGCCTTAACAAATGGTCGCAGAGTACCAAGGCCACCATTGCCTCAACCATAGGCACTGCACGCGGTAATACACAAGGATCGTGGCGTCCTTTGGCTGCTAATAGGGTTTCTTCACCTTCACGAGTTACAGTCTTCTGCTCTTTTCTAATTGTTGCTGTCGGCTTAAATGCAACTCGCAAAATGATATTTTCTCCGTTAGAAATTCCCCCTTGAATACCACCAGAACGGTTTGTTAGTGTGCGGATTTCACCATTTGGATCGATATAAAATTCGTCGTTATGCTCAATTCCCGTTAGCAGTGTTCCCCCAAAACCCGAACCAATCTCAAAGCCTTTGCTAGCAGGAAGAGACATAACACCCTTAGCGATATCAGCTTCCAATTTATCAAATACTGGTTCGCCCAAACCTTTTGGTACATTTCGGGCTACACATTCTACTACACCGCCGATAGAATCACCTTGCCTACCTATTTGCTCAATTAATTCAATCATGCGATCGCTGCATTCAGGATCGGGACAGCGAACGATATTGCTTTCCACTTGTTCTAAGGTGACAGTATTTGGATCAACTACACCTTCCAAGTCTTTGATGCGCTTAACATAAGCGATAACTTCTATATTGGCGACTTGACGAAGAATTTTTTTAGCGATCGCACCTGCTGCTACTCTTCCGATTGTCTCACGCGCTGAGGATCTGCCTCCACCTTGCCAATTGCGAATACCATATTTTGCATCATAAGTTGCATCCGCATGAGAAGGGCGATACTTCTCCGACATTTCGTCGTAGTCTTGGGAACGAGCGTCTTTGTTCCGTACCAAAATTGATATAGGCGTTCCCAGAGTTTTGCCTTCAAATACCCCTGATAAAATCTCGCAGGTATCCGCTTCTTTGCGAGGCGTTGTAATTTTACTTTGTCCGGGACGCCTTCTATCTAGTTCTACTTGAATTTCTTCTGCCGAAATTTCTAGTTGGGGAGGACAACCATCAATCACAACCCCCACACCGCCGCCGTGCGACTCGCCAAAAGTACTGATGCGAAATAGATGACCAAAAATATTGCCCATGATTTTGAGGAAAAAGGATTAGGCTTATGTATTCTACCTAGAGTTATTACAAAGTTTGTCTTTGTTTTTTGTAGATTTTTTCGCTATTCTTTAGTATTTATCAATAGTGTCTCTGAGTTTTTATCGAACTCTATAACAGTATCTAGTTACTAACTTAAATTAAAAGCGCCCTCCCTTTTGGGAGAGCGCTTTATTATTTAGCTAAATTTCAGAATTAACCGTTGATAGCAGGAGCAGTAAGAGCGACAGGAGCAACATCTAAAGCTGCCAAATCTAAGGGGAAGTTGTGAGCGTTACGCTCGTGCATTACTTCCATACCCAAGTTAGCGCGGTTGATTAC
>NZ_JBALFF010000102.1:0-83990 GCF_036916975.1 Nostoc sp. | reverse complement strand
TTTCTTTCTTTCTTTCTTTCTTTCTTTCTTTCTTTCTTTCTTTCTTTCTTTCTTTCTTTCTTTCTTTCTTTCTTTCTTTCTTTCTTTCTTTGTGTCCTTTGCGCCCTTTGCGGTTCGTTCCTCATATAGTTCTTTGGCGCATGTTAAGGGACTTCCAAATAAAAAAATACTCAATTACTTCTTGTGGGGTAATTTATTTGTTGGAAGTCCCTAATACAAAATTGGTATTACCCCAATAAAATCACATAATATTTAATGGGTCTACATCTATTGTTAAGCTAACAGATGAAGGACAAAGCGATCGCACTTCTTCCCAATCTGGCAATTGTGGTAACGCATCGGGGGCAAATTTAATCAATATCTGCCAGCGATAACGATTAGCTACCCGCAAAATACTTGCTGGTGCTGGGCCTAATATCTCGAATTCTTCTTCTGTACTCAAGGTTGTAGCAATTATTTGCGCCGTATTTTGCACTTGAATGGGATCGAGACTACTTAAGCGCAATAAAATTAACCGCCCATAAGGGGGATAATTGAGGGCTTGGCGTTGTTCTAATTCAGCTTGGGAGAAAGAGTGATAATCGTGCGATCGCACTGCTGCAATTACCTGATGCTCTGTAGTATAAGTTTGTACAATCACCCTCCCCGGATCGTCGCCTCTACCAGCACGTCCAGCGACTTGAGTCAAGGTTTGAAATGCCCGTTCACTGGCGCGATAATCTGATAAATTTAGCAATCCATCGGCGGCGACAACGCCCACAAGTGTAACCTGTGGTAAATCCAATCCTTTGGTGAGCATTTGCGTACCTACTAATAAATCTGCTTCGCCGTTGGCAAACTGGGTGAGTAGGGTACGGTGTGAGCCTTTATTACGGGTGGTATCGCTATCAAAACGAATCAAGCGTAACTCTGGGAATTGTCGCGCTAGTTCCTGCGTTACTCGCTGGGTACCGCTACCGAAAAATTTTAGGTAAGGGGAACTACAATCAGGGCAGAATTTGGGATGCGATCGCCCATAATTACAATAATGGCAGCGCAATAATTCCGGTGCTTTTTCTTCGGTGTGGTGATACGCTAACGACACGTCACAGTAGGGACATTCCAACACATATCCACAACTGCGGCAAGATACAAAAGTACTGTGTCCCCGCCGATGGATAAATAAAATTCCCTGTTGTTTTCTCTCTTGCAACTGTTGCAAAGCTTCTTGCAACGATCTACTAAATATAGAACGATTTCCCTGCTGCAACTCTTGCCGCATATCCACTATTTCCACCGGCGGTAAAGGGCGAGAGTTGATGCGTTCGGGCAAACTTAAGTAATAACTCCTGCCTCCTCCCTTCTGATTTAGGAGTGATGAATTAAGATTTCTTTCTTGTCCCCCCTCTCTGCTTGCGGAGAGGGGGCTAGGGGGTGAGGTTCTTTCTTGTCCCCCCTCTCTGCTTGCAAAGAGGGGGCTAGGGGGTGAGGTTCCGACACTTACCCAACTCTCCAACGAAGGCGTAGCGGAACCCAACACCAAGGGGCAATTTTCTAACTCTGCTCGCCATTGGGCAACAGTACGGGCGTGGTAGGTAGGTATGGGGGAGTCTTGCTTAAAACTGCTGTCGTGTTCTTCATCTAAAATAATTAAACCCAAGTTGGGCAAAGGGGCGAAAACTGCACTGCGCGTACCAATGACAACTTGAGGTTCTCCTGTGAGCATTTGTCGCCAAGTGTCGTAACGTTCACCATCGGAGAGGGCGCTGTGATAGACGCTGACTTTATTACCAAAACGGGCGCGAAAACGATCGGTTAGCTGGGGTGTGAGTCCAATTTCTGGGACTAAAACAAGGGCGGATTTACCGACTTTGAGCAGAGGTGCGATCGCTTGCAAATATACTTCGGTTTTTCCTGAACCTGTCACCCCATGCAATAAAACTTCAGCAAATCCATCTAGTGTTTGGATTGTCGCTAAGGCGCTAGCTTGGGCTGCATTTAATGACTTTGGTTGATCTTTAGCTAATGCTGGGCCTTGTTCCCTTCGCAATACTTCCCGTTCTTCGATGACGATACAGCCCTTTTGTTCTAACCCTTTTAGCGTAGGAGTAGTTGTCTTACAAATCTGTAGAAACTCATTTAGCCACAACTCGCCACCACAATCGCGTAGCACTTTTAAAATTTCCCGCTGACGCTTATTTAAATCAATGTAAGATCCATCGGCAACTAACGTGACTACTGGTTTTGTCTGAGGTTGAGAATGTCTAAGTAATTCCACATAAGTTTCTGCCCAATTGCGTTTTAGTAATTGCTTCTTTCCATAATCAAATCCTTGAACCTGGCGCTTGAGGAATTTGAAACTGTAGTCCCCATCAACTTGAGATTGCAGAATTTTGAGAATTTGACGAGCTGCCGTTGAACCAAGGAATTCTATTGCACCATTGGGAATATTTTCTCGCTTGAGCCGAATGCGATGCTGCGATCGCCCCAATAATCCCGGCGGCAACGCCATACGTATCACCTGAATCAATTGTGTGTAATAATACTCTGATACCCGTTCCAGCAGAGTAAAGTAACTATCTCCGATGAAATCCTTCTGAATCACATCTTCTACTTCCCGGATTTCTTCTAGTGCTAAATCTGCTGGGGGTTTTGGCAGGAAACGAATAGCTACCCCTCCCACCTGTTGAAAACCAAATGGCACACTCAAAATATCCCCTGGTTTTACTTCTAACTTGGCAGGTAAGCAATACGTATACAGTTTTTCCCCTTTCTCTAATTCTGTTGAGGCTCCTGGACAGTCTACCAGTACTTGAACCCACCGATTCAGAGTTGTACCTGACTGGTATGATTCACTAGCTTGGGCTACCAATAAAGGAGATAATTTTACGTCATTAATATACATAGTTTCTGACTTTATATTTTAACATTTTACTCACATAGCTAGTCACAATTAACTTAGCTAACTAAACTCTAATTTTTTATTTTGTTAGACTTAAATTGTATTTCCCAATACTGTTATCATTCATAATACTTGATAAGTTTCCTCTTATGTAATCTACTAGACAAATTCGTATCAACTATACATGCAATAAATATTTGGTACCCACTATACAAATAAAAGCATGTCAGCCCTTTCTGCAACAGTTACTCTATCTACTAAATAGGGAGTAGCCTTTTTCCGCCTATCGATAGATATTCAACCCTTTCTGTATATGAGATGCTTTTATACAAATAAGAATATCTTGAAATTAAACTGCCATTATTATAATTTCTCTCATCTGGGGAACTTTAAATCGGGAATGGATAACTCCAGCACCAGGTTTGTAATTTATCCAGTGATTTCTAACGGATAAACATTAAAAATATTTATAAAAAAAAATATATGAAAGTTTAAGAAATTTGGATGGTTAGCTGAAATTTAGATGTTTGTTAAGGTTGAGAAAGTTTGAGGGGGTTTGACATATTTGGTAATTCAGAAAAAAATGAAGAATATAATCTGTTGGTAGCCTGAGAAGAAAGTTTTGTTGGGTGCGAAGGCCAGTTTCGTTATAGGTTGTATCTAACTGTAACCCATAGGTGTTAGGTAGGTGCCGATTTTCATTCCTGAAGTTAAATTAGCATAAGCCTGTATTTCGCTATATAAACGGGTGCATTCGTCCCTTAGGGAAAACTACCAAGCCTCAAACGAGCAGCTGTAACTAAATTATGTACCAAACAAAGCAACAATCCCTAAAGGAAACTATGAATATTGTTGAATTAGGAGAAATGGAAATACTGGAGAATACTGCTGATATTGAAGAACCATTACTCGATATTTTACAAGCAGTGGCAGATGAAGAAACTACAATTGTAGTAGAAAATCTGGAATCAGACGAACGCGACGGGGATGATATGGCTGCGGCTCGTCCTTCGGGATACAATAAAACCGAACATGATGATGCTGTCGGCGCGTTTTTTAAAGAGATGGCGCGTTATCCGCTTCTAAAAGCTGATGAAGAGGTAGAGTTAGCGCGGCGAGTTAGGTTTTTAGAAGAAATTAGGCAATTACAAGCAGCCTTAGAATTAAAACTCGGACACGAACCTAGCAAGGTAGAGGTGGCTTCCGAGCTAGAAATGACGGAAAAGCAATTAGAAAATCGCTTGTATCAAGGTAGAGTAGCGAAACGCAAAATGATTCGCTCGAATCTGAGATTGGTAGTTTCTATTGCTAAACGATACCTGAATCGGGGAGTACCTTTCCTGGATTTAATTCAAGAAGGAGCGATGGGTTTAAATCGTGCTACAGAAAAGTTTGATCCAGATAAAGGATATAAGTTTTCCACTTACGCCTATTGGTGGATTAGACAAGCGATTACCAGGGCTATAGCTAATGATGCGCGGACAATTAGGCTACCTATTCATATTGTTGAAAAACTTAACAAGCTGAAAAAAGCACAACGAGAACTCAAGCAAAAACTTTGTCGCAATCCTACCGAAGGAGAAATGGCAGAAACTTTGGAAATTAGTGTGCAACAACTACGCCAGCTACAACAGCTACGTCGTCAAGCACTTTCTCTCAACCACCGCGTCGGTAAAGAAGAAGACACGGAATTGATGGATTTGCTAGAAGATGAAGATAACCTGTCTCCAGAAGCAAAAATGAATGAAAACATGATGCGTCAGGAGATTTGGGAAGTTTTGGGTGACGTGTTAACTCCACGGGAGAAAGATGTAATTTCTCTGCGCTATGGTTTGACAACCAGCGAACCCTGTACCTTAGAAGAAGTTGGCAACATGTTCAATCTTTCTCGTGAGCGAGTGCGACAAATTCAAAGCAAAGCCATGCGGAAATTGCGCCGTCCCCACATAGCGAAACGTTTAAAAGGTTGGTTGATTTAATTACATCTACGAAGCTAGATTAGCTCCATTAACGAACATGGATCAAATCAAGTGCAAAACTTTAATCTCGTAAGGTGTGTTATCGCGTAGCGTAATGCACCATTCTAGATTTTAGGTGCGTTAGGACAAATGCCGATAACACACCTTACAAAACTTGCTTTTTATTAAATCCACATGCGTAATGAATAAAGGCGAGTTTGGCTCTCGCAAATTCCAAAAACAGGGCGTTTTGTACCTTTTTTCGGTTTTTATTTAGCCATTAGTCAAAAAAACTTGCACAGTTGCCTATAGACTATGGACTATGAACTATAGACTATAGACTAATGACTTCGCGTAGGAATTTGATTGTGCGTTTTGCTGAACCAACTGATTACAGCGTACTGTTTAAATTAATTCAGGGGCTGGCTGAGTATGAAAAATTATCTCATGCTGTCACTGGCAATGCTCTCGAACTTAAAGAGCATTTATTTGGATCGCACAAATATATAGAAGCGATTTTAGCAGAATCTGCGGGTCAAGCTGTTGGTTTTGCCCTATTTTTTCATAATTATTCAACATTTCTGACTAAACCAGGAATTTATCTGGAAGACTTATTTGTTTTACCAGAATATCGCAGGCAAGGTATTGGTAAGGCTCTCCTTACTAAATTAGCTCAGATAACTCTAGAACGTGATTGTGGGCGCTTAGAGTGGAGTGTGCTGGATTGGAACGAATCAGCTAAAGAATTCTATCGTAGTATGGGAGCATCTATATTAGATGATTGGCGAATTTGTCGTGTTACAGAAGATGCGCTTACTCGGTTAGGGGCTGTCAAATAAAGAACAAAGGATGAAATATAAAGGATGAAGCTGGACAATTTTTATCTTATATATTTCATCCTTAAACGCCTATCATGTATTGGTTATAAAACATTAAATTTTAGATAAATTTGCATTTTAATTATTAGCGTAGATGCAAACCAGCTTGTCGCCAGACATTGTTCTGTGCTAACAACCCTAAATAGAAAACCCCAAATATTCAAAATTTAAAACTTGATAGCGAAGTTTGACAGCTTGTCATTTGACTATAGCAGCGCCTCAACTGACAATTATGGAGGATATCGCAACGAATAAGCTGTTATTGGAGAGAGATAGAATACGAAATGAAAAAAATTATTACAGTCATGCTGTTAGGCATAGCAATCTTCACCTTTGCCTTCAGTAGCCCAGCTTTGGCAGCAGATGCTGTTAGTGGAGCTAAAGTATTTAGTGCTAATTGTGCCTCTTGTCATGCGGGAGGTAAAAATCTGGTTCAAGCTCCGAAAAACCTGAAGAAGGAAGCTTTAGAAAAGTATGGTATGTACTCAGCAGAGGCGATTATCGCCCAAGTTACAAAAGGTAAAAATGCCATGCCTGCTTTTGGTAGTCGTTTAAAAGCTAACCAGATTGAAGATGTAACTGCTTATGTACTTTCACAAGCAGATAAAGACTGGAAGTAGACTAAAATCTAACTTCAATAATTAACAATTTGCGGGGCTTTTTGTCCCGCTAATTTTAAGGTTGCGGAAATTGTCAAATAGGATGCTGATACCAATTTTGGATTTTAGACTTCGAGTACGCTCAGTCGAACGATTTTGAATTTTGGATTAAGGTTTTTACAAAAATAGGACTTACGCATTAGGTACGAAATGTAGGGGCAATTCATGAATTGCCCCTACGGAAAATCAGGGCTTTCACTGCCTTGAAAGCGTAAGTCCTGAAAAAGACTGTTCTAAGAATATCAAACAATACTCCCTATCCTCATTTGGTATTATGAGTTATTTGTGGCGATTATTTCTCAGTGTAGTTATTGTACCGCTTATTTTTCTGATACCTGCACATTCAGCACCCATTTTAATTACCCAAATTACAGCAAGTGATTTCTTGCAATTGGGTGTTGATAAGATGGGACGGGGTAATTACCAGGAAGCTATAGAGAATTTTAATCAGGCGATGCCTACGGCGGTAAACTACGCACTTGAAAAAGATTTTGCTGTAGCTTATAGCGATCGCTGTCTGGCTTATCTCCAATTACAAGATTATCATCAAGCTGTTACAGATTGTACCCAAGCAATAAATTTTGCACCGGATAACTCTGAGGCTTATTTGAACCGGGGAGTAGCACACTACAGACAAGGTGATTATTCTGCTGCCATTGTCGATCTTAATCGAGCGATCGCACTTAAACCATCTGATTTTCGAGCTTACTACAACCGAGGGTTAGCCCGTGCTGGCGATGGGAAAGACTCGGAGGCAATTCTTGACTTTAATTTAGCTTTAACTCAAATTAAGAGAATCAGCAGCTTAATGCTTGCAGATATCTACAATGACAGAGGTTTAGCGCATTTTGCCTTGCAAAATATCCAAGCAGCCATGCTCGACTTTAATCTAGCAATTCGTCTCAATGCTAACGATTATAGAGCGTACTTTAACCGAGCTTGTGTTTGCGGCAGAAATGGAGATAACTTTGGTGCAGTACGTGATTTTTCGCAAGTCATCAGACTTAACCCAAGTAATGCCCAAGCTTATGTTAATCGGGGAGTAGCTCAATATCGCTTAGGATATCATTTAGGAGCAATGTCTGATTTACAAAAAGCATCTGAGTACTATGAACAGCAAGGCAAAAAAGTTGCCTACGAAAAAACTCTTGATTTACTGAAGAGTTTGCGACAACAAATTTCGTCTGTAACGGAAATCGCTCTTTTCTAATAGTGTAAGAGTTATACAGGGTATCCACCAGCTTGAAAAATCTGTTCGGCGGTTAAATTTAATTCGGGGAAAGTAGGTGAGATAATGCGTTCGCTACCTCGAAACTGGCTAACTTGGTATTCTTGATCAATCAACGTGTAAAGCGAAACAGTTGGTTGTTTTGGGTTGCCAATAAATCGCCTACCGCCTAAAGCCGCATAGTCTAAAATCCAGTATTCTGGGATGCCTACAGCTTCATAGTCAGCAGCTTTTTTTAAATAATTATCACGCCAATTGCTACTCACCCTTACGGGTTCGTCAGTCGCTTCAACGCGGGGAACCCGCGCAACGCACTGACTCACTACCTCAACTACTAAGGGGATTGATTCCGCTTGGCTTACAGTAGATTCTTTTTTCCACAGAGGTTCGTTTACCAAATTGGGGCGATTTAATATCAGCACATCTGGTGAGTAAGCAGATTCATTTTCAGGCGGTTTGACTAATGCTGTTTTGGGTATGAAGTAGGGGAGATTTAAACGAATACACTCTCTAGTAATTTCAAAGGCTAAAAATCCAACTACCTCTTGATGATCGCCTGTAGGTTGAGACATTTCAATAACAAATACTTACATAGTAATATAAATTATGACAATTAAAAGAAGGGATCGCAGAGATTCTAATTATGATAACGCTGTTAATAATCCTTGCTCACGGCAGAAAGAACCAACTTCTTATCATGAGCTTGAACTTTCATTATTTAAAATCTAAAATCCAAAATCCAAAATTCAAAATTGATATGAGAGCCAGAATTGACAATCAAATACTTTTTATCCACCACGAAGATTTACCAGAGTTTAAGAAAGGTGGTTCGGTGGTGAGAAACTCTTATTTCTGGGCGTTACGTTCAATTGCTGGTAAAGCTTCGCGTTATCGTGATTGGGAATACGAACCGGAGGTTTGGCTAGCGCTTTCACGAATGCTTTTGTCGTTCGCTGAATCTGGGTATTTGGGTCTTAGAGAAACTTTGCTGGAGTTTCCTTTATCTCAAGGGGAAATTCCTAGTTTGCTGCGAGATATATCTACTTTTGAGTAGGGTTGCATAGCTTTTGCTTGCGGAAAATACCGAAATCATTAAGCAAACTGGGGTTTGAGTAAGTCAAATCAACTTTTGCTTGCGGAAAACACCAAAATCAGTAAGTCAAATCACCTTTTGAGTAAGTCAAATCAACTTTTGCTTGGGGAAAACACCAAAATCAGTAAGTCAAATCACCTTTTGTGAAAGCATTTAAGTATTTTGAGAAAGTAATCAGGCATTTTGAGAAAGTAATTAGGCATTTTGATAAAGTAATCAGCAAATATACCTGATGATTAACAATTACGGTTGCATAGTGATGTAATTAATATTACATTTATAAAATAATGCTTGAACTCATCAGGCACTCAAATTAGGTTCAATCCGTCACAATTAGCCATTATGGCCAAACTTTAGTTAACAGTAGTGCTGAAGTAAGGGTATTTGTGAGAAGACAATTAAAATGCACCAGTTAGTGGAAGAGAATAACGTGAAAATAACGTTTATTGCTAAAACATTAATTACATCCATCGGAATGTGGGCTTTATTTACCCCAAGTCAAGCATCGGCTCAACTTATACCGCAACCTTGGGTTTCAGTGGGTGGAAAAGATGGTGATGTAACTTATGCTGTAGGAGCTAGGGCTTTAAATTTTGGGGTTGAGCTAGGAACTGGCCCTGATGGTGCTACGGGAGTAGATGTTTTAAAATTTATCAGTTTGCCTGTAATTTCACCTTATGTAGGAGTTGGGCTTTATTCAGAAGATAAAGGTGTTGCAGTTTCAGGTGGCGTTCAGGTAAGCGCTACTAATAACGTTTTTGTTGGTGCTGGTTACAATTCTATTCGTGGGTTTAACGGGCAACTGGGAATAAGATTTTAATAGTTATCAGTTTTAAAGGGGAAGCGGCAGGGGTAATTCAAGATGCCCGTAATTTCCAGCAGATGCTTAATCGATTGCAACAGCTTAAAAAGCAGCTAAACCAACTGAAACTAGAAAGCTTGCAAGAGGAAATTCAAAAGGGTATTGATTGTTATGCGGCGATCGCTTTACATTAAATCTGCTGCTTCCCAACCCAACTAACTCGCTTCTGAACGCCAAAGCCATCTTGAATGGTATGGTCGGGGTAGGAATCTACTCGTGACTGAATCACAATCCAGCACAAATCCTCAGCATCTGAAGTATTTCGCATACAGCGTTCTCCGTCAGGATTTACTCGCACAACGGTTCCTTCACCTACAGGAAACACACAATCATCGACTTGAAACTCTCCTTTCCCCTGAACAAAGATATAAATTTCCTCATTTAAACGATGCTTGTGATAGAAAGGCAGGGATGTCTTAGAGGGAAGGTTATTAAACGAAATTTCGGTGCTTGAGAGATCAAGAATCTGCTTCAAAAATATCTTTCCCTCTAACTTCATAGGGGCTTCTGGAGTCTCAAAGAGAAACTGCCGCAATTCAGAAAATAGTCCCAAATCAGCCACAGCAAAGTTTTGCCCAGTTCTAGCAGTTGGTGCGACTTGAGCCATGATTACCTCATTCAATTTTTAAGTTGCAAACTGCAAGTTAGTATAATGGATATTACTTGTAAAATGCAAGTAACCTGCAAATTTAGTTTTGCCAATGACCCAACCTCGCCGTTCACCCTGTCCAATCGCTTGTTCGCTTGATTTAATCGGCGATCGTTGGACACTTCTGGTTATTCGAGACATGATGTTTTTTGGAAAACAACGTTTTGAAGAGTTTTTAGAATCCCCTGAAGGAATTTCAAGCAATATTCTGGCAAATCGCCTTAAGTCTCTCGAAGAGATGGGCTTGGTGGAGAAACAGCCATATAGCAACCATTCTCGTCGAATGAACTATCAATTAACAGAACGAGGAAAAAGTCTTCGCTCTGTACTAAAAGTGATGACTGCTTGGGGACTAAAGCATATTTCTGACACAAAGATTCCCGATGATGAGCAGTCTAGAAGTTTACACTGATTTTCGTTGTTGTTGGTGCTGGTTACAATTCTATTCGTGGGTTTAACGGGCAACTAGGAATAAGATTTTAATAAACCTTATCTAAGTTGAGAACCGTAGTTTTCACCCTCTCCCTAAATCCCTCTCCCAAATTTGGGAGAGGGAGTTTGAAATCTGCTGTATTTATTTTTAGCTTTTAGACAAAGCACTTTGTTGCTTTTTGCACTTGGTGGCTGAAACACCAATGAAAGCAATGAAAGTCATTAGACCTAAGACAGAGGTTGGTTCAGGAACGGATTGGATTCCAAAACTATCATCAGAGTATGTGCGGAATGTGTAATCATAATATGGGAATGATTGAAATCCTCTGTTTGCATAGACTTGACCATCTGGATAAGGATTGTTAACATCACCAGCGATCGCTAGATCACTGAGCGACTGAAATACGAGGTATAAAGTCTTATTTGGTGTAACAACTACGGGGTTCCAGAATACTTCTGTCCATGCATTGGGAACCTGTCCGAGTGCTATACCACTTGCTAAAACCTTTCCTTGACCATTCCACAAGGATATTTTAATGTCACCAACTGTTCCAACACCCTCTGTAAGTTTTATGGCAGCACCTGCAACATTATTAGCTGCTGGTTTGAATGATTGGGCTAAGTCTGACTGCGAAAAATATGCCATCTTTGCATTAATGCTAGGCTGTTCTTGATCGATAAACAGTGCAGCATTTGCCGACTTAGCTGCTAACCCAATAAAAGCAGCTGCAAATGCTGCTCCAATAGCAGCATTTGACAATTTTTTTCCACTTTTCAAACTCAGTACCATTGTTTTTACTTTTAAAGACAATTTTTTGTCTTTTCGGTTATATTACAGTATGAATATTAATATATACATGTAATCTTTAAAAAACTATTGTAGTGAATTTACATAAAGTTTATCAAAAAAGCTACTAGTAGAGAAAACTTTGAGGATTAAAATTGAGATGTGACAACGGTTACAAAGATATTTATAAGGTTGATAAAAACTATTTTTATATTTAAAGGAATAATAAAGTATATTATGATTTGGTTAAGAGATTAAACATACAGGCAACAAAAAATATATAAGTATTTACGCTGGAGGCATAACTGAACTTGACATTAGTTCTCTGACATGCTCTGCGGAATCTTGTTGTAATGCTGATGCCACGATCGCTTCACTTTCAACTATATAAAACCTAGCGATCGCCTGTTTGACTCTAGGTATACTTTGAGGATTGACGCTCAATTCATCTAGCCCTAAACCTAATAAAATTGGTGTTGCTAAAGTATCTGCTGCCAATTCTCCACATAATCCTACCGAAATCCCCGCCGCATGGGCAGCTTGGATAGTTTGCTGCACCATTCGCAACACGGCTGGATGTAGCGCATCAACTAAATTTGCGACGCGGGGATTAGTGCGATCGCTAGCCATGACGTATTGACTCAGGTCGTTAGTCCCTATACTAAAGAAGTCTACTTCAGCAGCTAACTGATCTGCGATCGCAACTGCTGCCGGTACCTCTACCATAATTCCTACTTTCATCGCTGCATCAAAAGCAATACCAGCAAGATTTAGTTCAGCCTGTACTTCAGCCAAAATTACTTTAGTTGCACGTACCTCAGTTACACTGGCAATCATTGGCAACATGATCTTAATTTGGTGTCCGACACTGGCTCTCAAAATTGCCCGTAACTGAGTTTTAAACAAATCCAAATGATCTAAACAGAAACGAATTCCCCGCCAACCTAAGAAAGGGTTCGCTTCTGGTAAACCTACTCTCAGATAAGGAAGCGGCTTATCACCACCGACATCTAAGGTACGAATAATTAGCGGACGATTATCTAAAACTTGGGCGATCGCCTGATACACTTCTAGTTGTTCTTCTTCTGTGGGGGCGCTTGTCCTATCTAGATAAAGAAACTCGGTGCGGAGTAATCCCACCCCTTCTGCACCGCTAGCTACGGCAACTTGCACATCACTTATACTACCAATGTTGGCGAAAACGCTAACTTGCTTACCATCACGAGTAATTGCTGGCTGATGTGCTGTAGCTCGTGCTTGCTGTTGGGCAGTTTGCCAAGCTGTCTGCTTTGCTGCCAGTAAATCTAGGATATGTGATTCTGGTTCTACCCAAGCTTTGCCACTTTCACCATCAAGTGCCATTAGTGTACCATCTGCTAAGTGCAACACCTGGGCATCTACTCCCAAAACTGCGGGAATACCCAATGTTCGGGCGATAATTGCGCTGTGAGATGTGGCACTACCTGAAGTAGTACAAATACCCAAAACCTTTGTCGGATCTAGTCTAGCGGTATCTGAGGGAGTTAAATCAGTTGCCACTAAAATTGCAGGTTCCTGAAGATGCAAGTTAGCAGGGGCATTCCCAGATAATAATCGCAGCACTCTTTGCCCAACATCCACAACATCGTCAACTCGCTCTTGCAAGTAAGAATCCTCAAGTGTGCGGTAAGAAGTTGCTACTTCATCGACTACGGCTTGCCAAGCGGCTTCAGCATTTATATGGTGTTCTAAAATGCGTTGGTGAGCGGCTTCCAACAGGACTGGATCTTCTAAAAATAGTAGTTGGGCATCGAAGATGGCGGCTTCAGCGTCGCCAATTTGCAGAGATGCTTGGGAAAAAACGGCTTGGATTTCTTGTCTGGCGGTGTGAATTGCTGTCTGTATTCTTTGCCACTCTATATCAGGATTGTCTACGTGATATTCCGTAATCGAAATGTGGGCGGGTTGATAATGAACAACGGGGGCGATCGCTACTCCAGCAGAAGCTGCAATTCCCGAAAGTTCGCCGTGAGTTGTTGGTGTAACTTGATGATGAAGTGCTGGTGGAGAATTCAACGCAACATTATCTTCACCAAAATTATTTGCGAATAATCCTTGTAATGCCCCTAGCGCTTCATCTGCATCAGAACCGGTGGCAGTAACCAGCAATTCGTGTCCTTGACGCACCCCTAAAGTTGTAACTTGGTTAATACTGTCACCCCTGACTAGCTCAGTATTCCTAGTTAAATTCTGCACCAAAATTTGTGATTGAAATCGGGTTGCGGTTCCCACAAACTGCGCTGCGGGACGAGCGTGTAATCCTAAGCGATTGCTCACAATCAGCCGGATTTCTCGCGTTGGTGATTCTAGATTGGTTGTTGTTGGGGTGACAACTGACAAACTACTACTAACTACACCCAATTGACTTGCTTTTGCGAGGAGTGCGCCGCGTGCTTCCGCCATGACTTGGTGAATATCTCTGCTAGATGCTGCCGCCACTACAGCAGCGATCGCACCTTCTACTAAAGGTGCTTCACATAAATATACTTTTTGCTGTTGTGCTTCTGAAAAAAACTCGATTGCCATTTCCGCACTCAGCAAAGCACTACCTAAATCCATTAATACCAAAACACCATCATCAGAGAAAACAGAAGCGATCGCTTCATAAACCTGAATCGGATCTGTACCCAATGGATTTTCTGGATCTTCAATACCTGCTGCAATAGCGATAGGAACTTGGCCTTGAACCATCTGCGCGGCAAGTTCCCGCACACCCAAAGCTAGTTGTTTACTGTGAGAAACGATGACAATTCCAATCACTTCCACACCGCCAAACTTGTTAAGAGGTTTGCGTTTAGCCAGTTATCCTTTTCATTTTCCCATTCCGCACCGCTAAAAATAGCGCTTATCTTGATTAAAATTGCAACTGCCCGAAAATATTTCCGTCTTTCCAGCTAGAAATCCGAATAAAATAGCCTTCTTTTACGGAAATACCTGGTGTCCACTGATAAACTGCATCCCAATTTTGGTTAAATCTTTTCCCTCACCCCCAGCCCCTCTCCCAAATTTGGGAGAGGGGAGACATAATTCTAGTTCCCCTTCTCCCAAATATGGGAGAAGGGGTTAGGGGATGAGGGCTATCAAGGTTTTTGCACCTGACGGGATGCTCCCCTCATAAACTCCATCGTTAGCGGTACGGGAAGAAATGTTTTGGATAAGTTTGTTCCCATCGTACAACTTAATCGAGACATCGCCGTTAAAATTATCCTGCCACAATCTTAAATAAGGCTGATCCTTTTTTGGAAGTAGTTTCTTCCCTGGCTGACAAATCAGGTCTACTGATTTAGTTAAGTGGGGGCATGAAACAAGAATCTCCCGCTACATCTTTATAATTAGCAGTGAGAGAATCAATTGCTAGGTATTTTGTAATAAGTCTAATGACCCAGATTAAGCCTGAAGTAAAGCGCACAGAAGAATTGCGCCAGTTATTGCAACAAGCCAGCTTCGCTTATTACGTTTTAGATGCTCCAATTATGGAGGATGCAGTTTATGACCAGCTATATCGAGAATTGCAACAACTAGAAATTCAATATCCAGAATTAGCGACTCCCGATAGTCCGACTATGCGCGTGGGTGAGCTTAAGCATACGCAGTTTACCTCGGTGCGGCATAATATCCCCCTGTACAGCCTAGAGAATGCATTTAATATCGATGAGTTCCAAGCCTGGGATCAGCGTTGGCGGCGACAAGTACCGAAAATAGACTCGGTGGAATACGTCTGTGAACTCAAAATTGATGGTTCTGCTTTGGCTCTTACCTATGAAAATGGCATTCTAGTAAGGGGTGCAACTAGGGGTGATGGGGTGACAGGTGAAGATATCACCCAAAATGTGCGGACAATTCGCTCAATTCCCTTACGTTTGAATTTTGAAGGGTTAGAAATTCTAGAAAGGGTGGAAGTCCGCGGCGAGGCGTTTTTACCGTTGGAAGTATTTAAACAAATTAACCAGGAAAGACAAAAAGCAGGTGAGCAATTATTTGCCAATCCTCGTAATGCCGCATCTGGTACACTCAGACAACTAGACTCGCGCATTGTCGCTAAACGGCGATTAGATTTCTTTGGCTACACCTTGCACATTGCTGGTAGAGATGACACCAGTATTGCCAACACCCAATGGGAAGCATTAGAGTTATTGGAAAAGATGGGTTTTCGAGTCAACCCCAACCATAAACTGTGTGCCTCGATCGCAGAAGTGGCAAAATATTATGAATACTGGGATACGGAACGCCTGAATTTACCCTACATGAGTGATGGGGTAGTAGTAAAGCTAAATTCTTTTAAACTTCAGGAACAGCTAGGGTTTACCCAGAAATTCCCTCGCTGGGCGATCGCTCTAAAGTACGCAGCCGAAGAAGCACCCACTCGTGTAGAAAATATTGCTGTAAATGTCGGACGAACGGGGGCGTTAACGCCGTTAGCCGAGATGCGCCCGGTGCAACTGGCGGGGACAACAGTTTCTCGCGCGACTTTACATAACAGCGATCGCATTACTCAATTAGACATCCGCATTGGCGATACTGTTATTGTCCGCAAAGCTGGAGAAATCATCCCAGAAGTGCTGAGGGTACTAAAAGAACTCCGCCCCTCTGACACTGAACCTTTCATTATGCCCACCGATTGCCCAGTCTGTGGTCAACCAGTGGTGCGAGAATCAGGTGAGGCGGTAACGCGCTGCGTCAATGCTTCCTGTGCAGCGATTCTTAAAGGTTCCATTGAACATTGGGTAAGTCGTGATGCCTTGGATATTAAAGGCTTGGGGGAAAAGCTGGTACATCAACTCGTTGATAAAGGTTTGGTACATTCCGTTGCCGATTTATATGAGTTGACACAAAGCAAATTGTGTGCATTAGAAAGGATGGGGGAAAAGTCGGCAGAGAAATTAGTGGATGCGATCGCTCAATCGAAAAACCAACCTTGGTCAAGGGTATTGTATGGTTTAGGCATCCGTCACGTTGGCAGTGTGAATGCCCAATTGTTGACTCAGAAATATTTCACTGTAGACCAATTAGCGACAGCAAAGCAATCAGAGATTGAAGGAATTTACGGTATCGGTGCTGAAATTGCCCAATCTGTGTACCAGTGGTTTCGGATTGATGCCAACCAAAGGTTAATAGAACGCTTACAAGCAGAAGGATTGCAATTAGCTGCCACAGAGGAAACAAAAACAGTTGCTGATGGTAATCAAAAGTTCGCAGGTAAAACTTTTGTAATTACGGGAACATTGCCAACCTTAAAGCGAGATGAAGCGAAGGCTTTGATTCAAAAAGCTGGTGGTAAAGTGACTGAATCAGTCAGTAAAAAAACAGATTATTTAGTACTAGGAGAAGATGCAGGTTCTAAATTAGAAAAAGCGCTTTCCTTGGGAATTACGCAATTAAGCGAGCCGCAGTTGTTAAAGATGCTTGAAGATTAATGTATATTTGGTCAACTCGTCACACTCATATCAATACTAAATAAAATCAATGTCTGAACAAAAGCCCCTAAGCCCCTGGAACTACAAACCTTGGTGGTGTCAACCCTGGTCTATAGTTCTCACAGGTGTAACCCTGATTGGTGGTAGCTGGTTACTATTTAAAACTATCTGGCTAACAGTTCTCATCTCCATCCCTGTAGTGACATGGATGGGGTTTTTTGTGTTATTTTGGCCACAACTAATGATTCGCAGTGGGATTTTGGAGTCATATAAGGACTAATTCGAGTAAAACGTCCGAATATTCCCATATTTATCGCCTAGTTGTTTGGCACGAGGCGCGACTACACCGCGCCCTCGCTTGTAACCTGAATTGTCAGGTTATGTGGAAAAATCACGAAACACCTAACACCCTTCCCGACGCTCTAAGGCGGAAAATTCAAAGTCTCTCTTCCTTTGAGGAGAGAGAAATAGAAGTGAGGTTTTTCAGATACCGTGAAAAGTCAGGCTTATGACAGTTGCGTAAGTCCTGATTAAGCAGATCGCTGCAATCCATTAACAGCTAGATCGAGAGTACCTGCTGAATTTGGAGAATAAGCGATATCTAGAGAAACACTACCTTCTATCGTCTGAGTGCCACCAATTAAAGGAGTTCTAGTACCTGTTGCAAAAGCTTTATCTGCTACATTAAACACCAAAGGAGATGGGCTAGAATTGTCAGCTGAGTTAATATCAATGTCAATAATCTTTCCTGGGGTTAACTTCAAGGTACTAAAAACAGTTTGAGCCTGAGTTTGGGCGTCTATAACCGCTTCGCTAAGAACCTGCAAACGTGCCTGCTGCAATGCTTGGTCTGAGGCAGTGAAGCTTATATTCTGTATTAAATTTGCCCCTGCTTGGATAGCTGTGTCAATTGCTGCCCCAGCGCGAGCCGTTGGTAACTCAAACTGAAGTGTGTTGAGTTCTGTAAAGCCAGTTAAGATTTGACTATCATTATAGACAGGATTTAGTTGAATAGATGTAGTTTGAAGTTCTTGCGCCCCAAGCTTTTGCAGCACATCAACTACTGCTGTTGAACGTTGAGCAGTTTTTTCTTGAACTTCGGTTGCGGTTTTTCCGTTTACTTGAATCCCCAATTGCACCTCAGTTAAAGTAGTGGGAACGGTGACTTCTCCTTGACCAGTAACGTTCAATATCTGAGCAGTGTTTGCATTAGTGCTACCAGTCAGGGGATCGACGATCGCAAAAGCCGGCTTACTCGCACCTGTGAGATTATGAGTAGCCGAAGCGAGAGTAGCTGCTGAATTTGGAGAATAGCCGATATCTAGAGAAACACTACCTTCTATCGTCTGAGGACTACCAATTATAGGAGTTGTAGCAATTCTTGCAGCGTTCTGTGTTGCATTAAACACCAAAGGAGATGGGCTAGGATTGTCAGCTGAGTTAATATTAATGTCAATAATCTTTCCTGGGGTTAAATTCAAGGTACTAAAAACAGCCTGAGCCTGAGCTTGGGCGTCTTTAACCGCTTCGCTAAGAACCTGCAAACGTGCCTGCTGCAATGCTTGGTCTGAGGCAGTGAAGCTTATATTCTGTATTAGATTCGCGCCTGCTTGAATAGCTGTGTCAATTGCTGCCCCAGCGCGAGCCGTTGGTAACTCAAACTGAAGTGTGTTGAGTCCTGTAAAGCCAGTTAGGGTTTGAGTATCATTATAGACGGGATTTAGTTGAATGGATGTAGTTTGAAGTTCTTGCGCCCCAAGCTTTTGCAGCACATCAACTACTGCTGTTGAACGTTGGGCAGTTTGTTGTTGAACTTCGGTTGCGGTTTTTCCCTGTACTTGAACCCCCAATTGCACCTCAGTTAAAGTAGTGGGAACAGTGACTTCTCCTTGACCAGTAACGTTCAATATCTGAGCAGTGTTTGCATTAGTGCTACCAGTCAGGGGATCGACGATCGCATGAGCCTGCCCACTCACAACTATGGGATTATTTGTCTTAGCCATCTTATTTTCCTTGCTTAAATGATGTTTGAAACCTGTTGATGTTTTAATCTAACAGCATGTCTGAAAACTAAGAAAGCCCACTCAACGGTATCCTGTCAGTAGAAAAAATACTTAAGTATGACAGCGTTACGAGAGCCATGAATCCATCATACCTAATTAACTTTCATCGCCGCAGTGGTAATTGCTATCGGCACTGATTACAGCAGCTAAAAAAGGCAGTAGAAAACGCAGTGTTGAGATGTCAGAAGTAGTGAATGCAATCTTTTCACGCCGCCATCTGCGACTTAATATTATGTAACAAGTTAGTCGAAATTAAAAGGGTCATAATTGTAGTATTTAAGGCACTATTGCCATCTGGTAAGTAGGTCAAATTAAATATAAAACCTCATCCTAAATCCCAGGGCTATTTCATTCTAGTTTTACGGCAGTTTTTAGGAATCTTTTTCAGAAAAATAATAATTTAAACGCGATTTAAGTTGAGAACCGTAGTTTTTGCCCTCACCCTAAATCCCTCTCCCAAGTCTGGGAGAGGGACTTTGAAAACGTCACATTTTAGAATGAAATAGCCCTGCCCTCAATCCGGCTTCCCTCTCCTTAATAAGGAGAGGGATTGAGGGTGAGGTTTGATCTTATATTTAATTACGCCTACCTACTTATACCCAAACCAAGTGAGTTATTTTGGATAGATATATTTATCAGTTAGTGGGTGAGTCTTCTTCAGGTAATATTTCATCTATGCTGAGTACCCACGGTATATCTTTATTAACTGAACTACTAATAGTAATTCGACCTCTGTTAGTAAATCTTTTTAACATATTGGTGAATTGGGGAACAGTTCTTATAATGTTCTGATAACTTTCTATATCAGGGCAAATCATGATTAATATCAGAATTCCACTATTAATTTTGAAATACCAATGGCAACTTGACAACAAAATCCGTGTGATGCGATTGCCCGCCAAGAAAAAGTTTTGTTTTATTGCTTCTTCAAGTTGTCTGAACAGTATTTTACTCAATTGAATTGTCCGATGGGAAGGCAAATCATCGGGAGATAGGTAGGGGTGATTCATAAGATTTTTATGCGTTTTAAGAAATTTTAGACAAGATTCCAATTTTCATAATTCTTGCTTTTGCGTAACAATCCACTGCAAATCTAACCACAATTGAGGATAAATCTTTTTAATCTGCGATTTAGGATCGTGTAACAATTTTGTAGCATTCACACAAACAACTTCAACTAGTCCCAGATATTCTGCCACTTCTATCAGTAATTTTTTTTCTGCCACTACAGCAGCAATCAGTCTATCAGGACAGTAAATCCTTATATATTTGGCATGAGCGATATACGCTCCTTTTGATTTAGAATTTAGCACTTTTACATAGCAGTAGCGGAGTAATTTCCACGCTCTTGGGTGAGCTTGTTCAATAATAAGGGTAAACTGTTGAGCTAAGTCTTCTTCGGTAATCATTACTCTCTCCATTATTATTGTTCTAAAAACTGTAATTTCATCTCATCTATGCACAGTAAAGGTGACACAGCATTGCTAATGGTGTGTGCATTTATATCTGAGTAAAATTAACAATTTTTAGTATGGGTAAATTTTACCCATACGGTAGAATTTGTTGGTAAGTTTTCTACGGCTTTTCTTACTTTCCTATCAAGCATCAAAGCTGAAACCGATTACTAAAACTGTATCAATCGCTGCTTTATAGTAAATTAATTGGTATAAAGCAAAGTTACTGAAAATAGAATTAAACAGCCAGAATAACTCTTGTGCAAGTGGCAAATGAATCAGAGCAAAATTTTTTGCATATTGCAAGAGAATAGGCGATATTTATGATATTCTGGTTTTAGAGGAAATAAAAAGTGCGATCGCCACGGGAAAGTGCAAATACGCCATCGCACAAAATATCTTTGATTGTGGTTTTGCCTTGGTATATTTAGTTAAATCCTCTACGGCTTTTTGAAACTGAGAGATTAAGCTTCTGTGCAGAGATGAGCGAGAATGTGCTGCAAAGTTAAGCGATCGCTCCCGCGACTACGAAAGTTGACCACTAAATTAGAAATTTGGTGGGGATTATCGCTTTTTCGGTTAGAATGCCCAACTGAATTCTGACGACTGGCGTCTTTATTCTGTTCGATAAAATAGCGGTATCAAAATATAGCGGTTCTCGTTTATGTAAGGTACATCGGTAGGGGCTTGTCTAAGACAAGCCCCTGCACCTGGCGATATAATTTTGTAGCGCATCTGAATGGGAACCGCTATATCAACTTTAGCAAAACCGTAGCTTTGACATACCTCCTCGTCCAGCATGAGCGAGGATTCCTTGACGCTTCACAGAAACCTGCTACTAAGTAGTCTTACAGTCTCTCCACGTCCGTTTAAAGTCTCCCAATGCCCTATGGCGACTTAGACATCTTACCAGAAAGCATTGCGTGAAGCACGGGGTTTTAAACCCAAATTTTCGATAAGCGTCTCAAGCAGCAATCCATTGCCTGAAGGTAACTGCTAATTTACCACTTGGCTGCCATGACTGCGAGGATCTTCTTGATTAGCCGTTGGTGTTACTGGGGCTGAAAATTTGGAAACTTTCCCACTAGCTTGAGCATAAGGGAGAGACGAACCAGTAACTAAAGCTTCTAAGTTGCTAGCCATAATTGTCCGGGGTTGATCGCCGATCGCTTGGGCTATGGTTTCCCCTTGCTGACTCAAAAATACAAAATGGGGAATCCCATCTACCCGATATTTCAACATCTCTGGTAGCCACTTAGTATTATCCACATTCAGCATCACAAAATTCATCTTCTCAGCATACTTTGTTTCCAGTTGAGTGATATCTGGGGCCATTTTCTGACAGACAGTACACCAATCAGCATAAAACTCTACTAGAGATGGTTTGCCGTTGCTGATTGCTACTTCTAGTGGTGTGGATGTATCACTTAACTTGGCTAGAGTTGCCGAGGTTGTTTCAGTTCGCAATCCTAAGACAAGGGCAACGCTAAGGGCGATCGCTACCATTACAATTAAAAAGTTTCTCAAACGCTTCCCGAAGTTGGATTCAGACTTATCGGCAGAATTAACAGGTGAATCAGTACTCATAACACAATTATTAAAACTTTTTAAGCAATTTCTTCTTTAGTTTAGCTGACTCTAGCCGCTCTTAAATACGTAATTTTATCTTGGAAATGGGTATTACAAATAAGTACTTTAGATGAAATAGGTTTTCAAAGATGATTTTAAGCTTCAAAAATACCACTGCGGTGTGTGCCGTATTTTTATTAGTCAGCCTTGGCAGCTTTCACACATCAGCCATTGCCACTGTAAATAAGCAGTTTCAATTGATAGCACAGAGTAAAACCCCGTCACACCCAATTTTTAAATCTATTTTGCCCAAATTAAACCAGAAAACTCAGATTCGTATTTTATTGCCGAGGTTTATTCCTGAATCAGATGGTGAAAATCCAATTTACGCGATTATAGAAGCTGCTACACAAAAAAAGTACGAAATTTTACTGGGTTTCACTCCCGACTGTAATGGTGCTTCTGCCTGTCGTTTAGGCGTTGTTACGGCTGAAGCCGTAACCCGCAAAACACCCCGTCTGACTGGGAAACGTGTATCCTTAGCTAAGGGAATCACTGGCTATTTTGTAGATTTTACTTGTGGTGCTGGTTGCTCAGATGCTACCTTGGCTTGGAGACAACAGGGCGTGCAATATGTTGTTGGTTTAAAAGCAGGCGATGGCTGCGCCAACGTCTGCGACGAACGCACTTCTTTACTAAAAATGGCTAATTCTGCGATTAACTAATTCTGGATGTTTCAGTAAAAAGATTTTCTCGGAACAGATAGAGGTTGATATTTAAGCAAATCATCATAGTAATATCAACTTTTGTTTGCTCTATTGTCTTGTATTATATGAATAATTGATGGCACTAAAGAAACAACTATAATTAATCCAATAATCGGTAATAAATACTTATCTACCTGTTCAGGCGGCAGAGATTTTCCTAAGAAAAACCCTAAGATAGTGATGCCGAATGTCCAAAGAAAACCACCGATTAAGTTGTAAGACATAAATGTGCGATAATGCATCGCCCCAATCCCAGCCACAATCGGTGCAAAAGTCCGTACAATAGGTAAAAAACGTGCTAAAACAACCGTTTTTTTACCGTGCTGTTCATAAAAGTTTTGGGTTTTCACAAGATGTTTTTTATGAAACAACCATGAATCTTCCTTATTAAATAGTCTTCTGCCAAATTTATGCCCAGTAAAATAGCCAACATTGTCACCTAAGACTGCACAAACAAAAGCACCAAAAATCAGAACCCAAATGTTCAGTAAATTCTGAGATGCGACAAATCCAGCAGTGAATAATAAGCTATCCCCCGGTAGGAAAAAACCAATTAACAAGCCAGATTCAGCAAATACAATCGCCCAGACTCCAAAATAGCCGAGTGATTTAATCAGTTGTGGTAAATCCAGATGCATAGAATTTTTTACATTTCAACAATAGATCCACAACATCTTAACGTTTAGCAATTTTCCCGAATAAAAAGTAATATTAAATTTACGTAAAGTTATTGTGTAATCTGTAGAAATGTAATTATAGATGGCATATTTTATGTTATAGGTGCAGGATGCAAAGGTATTTGAAAGTACTAAGACTATTTTGGAGTGCTGCGATCGCAGCTGAGTTAGAATATCGAATTAACTTTTTCATAGCTACCCTCAGCAGCTTGGGAAATCTTGCGGGCAGCCTCTTTGGACTATTCTTATTTTACCGGACTGGTTATACTTTTAGGGGCTGGTCATGGGAAGCAGCTTTAGTAGTTCTAGGAATTTTTACCTTACTACAAGGATTTTCTGCTACTTTTTTGGCGTCGAACTTAAATCGCATAGTCCGCCATGTCCAAGAAGGCACTTTGGACTTTATATTATTAAAACCTATCCGCAGTCAGTTTTGGCTTTCCACCCATACCCTTTCACCTTGGGGGCTGCCGGATCTAATTTTTGGTAGTATTATTATTGGCTACGCAGGTAAACGCCTTGGTGTAGGCATAGACGACTATCTACTTGCTATGCTGCCGTTATTGTTCAGCTTGGTGATTCTCTACAGCCTGTGGTTTATGCTGGGAGCGACGAGTATCTGGTTCGTTAAAATATACAACGCTACCGAAGTATTACGTGGTTTGTTAGAAGCTGGAAGATATCCGATCGCAGCATATCCTACAGCTTACCGTTTTTTCTTCACCTTTATAATGCCAGTAGCGTTTTTAACTACTGTACCAGCCCAAGCGCTACTGGGACGGAGTGAAATAAGCTGGTTGATAGGTGCGGCAATATTAGCAGTAGCATTATTTTTCGCTTCCACTTGGTTTTGGCGATTTGCCTTACGGTTTTATACCAGTGCTTCGAGTTAGAGAGCTACAGCAGCGCCTTTCGACTAATGTCAATTAACTAATTGTTTGTCGTCTTAACAAATTAATGTCATTTCTCTAAAATAGCTACAAGTATTACAACATAAAGGATATAGCTTTTATCGTTCAACGCTGGGAAGCGGGATTACCTGCGCTACCAAGTTTGATTAATCACCGATAATTAGATATCTGCCTGATAAAAAAGACACGTCGCAGCATCTATAAACGTGGATATGTAAGCGCGGGTAAGTCAGTGACTTGTGATGTTTATAAACTGCTGAATAAACGTAGTTGCGCTGTCTTGCCCTTTAGCGCAACTACGAGCCAGTGATGATTATTTGCGCCCACTTACTTACTACTTGCTATATAATTATCAAAAATTTGTCTAGCAAGATTTTTATAAATCAGATTACTTTCCTCAAGTGCATTTTGGCGTAGCGATCGCACTTCCTCTTGATTTAACTTGCCGATTTTACTTAATTATATCTGTTATTGTCGGGGCAATTCATGAATTGCCCCGACGGATATGTTGAATAAACTTTAATATTATTTCTTTTGGTTTCTCGTCAGAGATAACAAAACTTGCCAAGACATTTAAATCTAAATTTGGTAGAAATTCACTTTTTGATATTGACTCATATTTATCACCACGTAGATAATATAATGAAAACTGATTATTCTGCCAAAACCAAACCTCCGCTACTCCTAAACCTTGATAAATAACTAAATCATCAATACCCCCACTTGTCACAACCACCTCAATAGCAAGATCGGGAACAGGTTTTTCCGAATCAAAACAATAACACTCATCTGGCTCTATTCCTCTAGCGGCTGTTTGTTTTCTAAAAGTAGTCGAGCCTAAAGGATAAAAATCAATACCAGTTTCTAAAAAATCGGCTTCTAGCAATAAAGCAATAATCTTTTTATTAAACTTATGACGACGACTAGGGGACATTATTTCTAAAGTACCTTCTAAATATTTCAGGCGATAATGAGAATTATTTGGAAACCCTTGTAATAGTGTCTCATATATATCCCAGGTAATCCCATTCATCAGTAAGATTTGGTCAGAATCAACATTCTTTAATGCTGACTGACTAATTAATTCTTCTAAGCGGCTAAACTTTTCTAGGAAACCTAACATTATCACTGCTCCAAAAGTGCCTTAATCTCTGCCATAATTTCAGCTACTCGCCTATCTTTCTCTAAGATATCAGCCACTAATTGTTCTGGGGGTAAATGCTCAAAATCTTGCTGATTATTTGGGTTTTTGCAATCAAGATTAGAAATCGCCCAGTAAATAGCATCTCCTTTAGCCTTCTCATCTTTAGCAATCTCGCGCTGAATTTGCTCCGCAGTTTGAGCCTGTTTAACCTCATCCTTGACTACCTGAATCTGATTTTTAATCTGTGCAATGGGGAAGCTTGATTTTGAACCAGCCCCAAAAAAGACAGTCGGCGACATTAATTTGTTAACGCTTGCAAGAGCAACTTTGATGACATTAATTTGTTAACAGTGATATTAATTTGTTAACAGTGATATTAATTTGTTAACGACGACAAATAATTAGTTATTCGACAACAAAAAATCGGGATGACTGGATTCGAACCAGCGGCCCCTTCGTCCCGAACGAAGTGCGCTACCAAGCTGCGCCACATCCCGCCATAAATATGGCATCCTAAATTAACAATATCACAACCCGTGCCAAATTACATAATTACATCTATGCGATCGCTTCACCCAAGGCTTTGCTTGCTACGATTAAATTTGTATAACTCTAGTGGTAAAAGCAGATTGTGACTGTAAAACCAGACTGGTTGCGGGTGAAAGCACCTGGGCGTGAGCGCATCGGTAACGTTAAAGATATTTTGCGGGATTTAGCCCTCAATACAGTTTGTGAGGAAGCCTCCTGTCCGAATATTGGTGAATGCTTCAATGCTGGGACTGCCACATTTTTAATTATGGGCCCGGCTTGTACACGCGCTTGTCCCTACTGCGATATTGATTTTGAAAAAAAACCTAAACCACTAGACCCCACCGAACCTGCACGACTAGCAGAAGCTGTTCGCCTCATGAAACTTAATCATGTGGTAATCACTTCTGTAAACCGAGATGACTTGCTTGATGGTGGTGCGTCTCAGTTTATCGCGTGTATTAATGCGGTTCGCACTGTTTCACCAAACACCACAATTGAGGTACTAATTCCAGACTTGTGCGGTAATTGGAATGCTCTAGAGTTGATTCTACAAGCTGCGCCAGAGGTATTAAACCATAATACAGAAACTGTTCCACGCCTCTATCGCCGCGTGCGTCCCCAAGGAAACTACGATCGCACATTAGAATTATTGCAGCGAACTCGTCAAGTTTCTTTTCACACATACACTAAATCCGGTATCATGGTTGGACTCGGTGAAACTGATGCCGAAATTCGCCAGGTCATGCAAGACTTGCGAACTGTCGATTGCGACATTTTGACAATTGGGCAATACCTCCAACCCAGTCAAAAACACTTGCAAGTAAATGAATTTATCAACCCAGAACAATTTGCTGCTTGGAAGGCATTCGGCGAAGAAATCGGATTTTTACAAGTTGTTTCTTCCCCATTGACAAGAAGCTCATATCATGCAGAACAAGTCAGGGAATTAATGGAACGTTACCCCCGGTTTAAAAGTTAGAAGTTAGGAGTTAGGAGTTATGAGTTATCAGTTATGAGTGAGCAGATGTACTCCAACTCAAAATTATCGGTTGCAATTCTTGGTACAGGTGCTTGGGGTGCATCTCTAGCAAATCTCGCCGCAGCAAATGGTCATCAGGTACGCGTGTGGTCGCGTCAAGGTTCCCAAATCCAAGTAGTTTTAAAAGATGTCCAAATAGTTTTGTCTGCTATCTCAATGATTGGTGTGAGAGATGTTGCTTCCCAAGTCCAGTCTTTTCCTCTTTCTCCAGAGACAATTTTTGTCACAGCCACGAAAGGCTTAGACCCCGAAACCACCTGTACGCCGTCGCAAATTTGGCAAACAGTATTCCCTAACCATGCAGTAGTTGTTTTGTCTGGGCCTAATTTATCTAAAGAAATTCAAATGGAATTACCAGCAGCAACGGTGGTAGCGAGTAATATTCCCACGGCTGCGGAAATAGTGCAGTTAGTATTTTCTTCTGGGCGTTTTCGGGTATATACTAATCCCGATCCTTTGGGCGTGGAATTGGGGGGAACACTGAAAAATGTGATTGCGATCGCAGCCGGTGTATGCGATGGTTTACAACTAGGAACCAATGCCAAAGCTGCTTTAGTCACCCGTGGGCTTACAGAAATGGTTCGCATCGGTAACAACTGGGGTGCGAAGACAGAAACATTTTATGGTTTATCAGGTCTAGGGGATTTGTTAGCAACCTGCAATAGTCCCTTAAGTCGCAATTACCAAGTCGGCTATCAGCTAGCTGGTGGTAAGTCACTTACAGAAACTCTCGAAAATTTACAAGGAACTGCTGAAGGAGTGAACACTTGTCGGGTTTTGATGCAACGAGCCAAGCAACAAAACATTCCGGTTCCAATTACTGAACAAGTTTATCGTTTACTTCAGGGTGAAGCCACACCCCGACAAGCACTTGATGAACTGATGCTGCGAGATATCAAGCCAGAGTACAACTACTAGAGCATCGATTAAATAATCAAAACCAATACGTTTGGGCTAAGGAAAATTGTAGGTTGGGTTAAGCAAAGGGGAACCCAACAAAGCCCCAGAAATGGGAGCATCCCAATTTTGCTTAAATCTTTTCCCTCACCCCCAGCCCCTCTCCCTTCAGATGGCAGAGGGTAGACATAATTCTAGTTCCCCCTCTCCCTTCAGATGGCAGACGGTAGCCCTCATCCCCTAACCCTTCTCCCTTCAGATGGCAGAGGGTAGACATAATTCTAGTTCCCCTTCTCCCAAATATGGGAGAAGGGGTTAGGGGATGAGGGCAAACACAAAGTTTTTGCACCTGACGGGATGCTCCCCCAGAAATGTTGGGATGGGATTCCCGCCGATTTTTGTTGAAATTGACGGGTTAGCACGACACAAAGAGAGTATTTAATAACTCCCCCACGTTTTCTATCTCCGTGTCGAGAGAATTTTTGCCGTTAATACTAATCACTTCTCCAATATCTATTAGCTCTACTTATACCTGAATAATCCTGAGAAAAAATTCGGAAATCGTCAGGATATCACTTTTGTAGCCATGTAAATGTGACTATGCCAATTATAAAGATGACATTCACTGAAGGATGTTTATACCGTGTTATAAAAATTACCGTTAAAACCTATCAAGGTTGAAATGTTAACTAAGTAGTTGAAATATTGAAAACCTAGCTGCCGATTTGAATAGCTATTGGTTCAATCAAAAGTTTATCAGCCGATTAAGTTCAGTAATGCTGTATCCAATCAAACCCTTACAGTTAATTTCAAAAAAAAATTGTAATGGAACGTTCAACATGTTAGTTCATCGTAAATCACGGGAACAATAGCAACAGTTGAATAGCTGACCGTAATCTAAGCTGACCGAAATCTATTGTTACCTGGAGCCATTGAGACGATCTTTATGCCAGCAACATCTTTTTATGCAGACGCCCCCTACAACACCAAAAAGTCTAGCCAGGCTTTGGACTCGGATCTCACGGTTGATGACAGTGAGTTATCGGTAGATGATTTACAGGAGCTAGAGATGGCTTCTGCTGAGAATGCTAACTTTGCTGCTAACACTAACCGTCGGAGTACAGACCTAGTACGTCTATATCTTCAAGAAATTGGTCGGGTTCGCTTGTTAGGGCGGGATGAAGAGGTTTCAGAAGCTCAAAAAGTCCAGCGTTACTTGCGGATGCGGATAGTGCTTGCTAATGCCGCAAAGCAAGGAGATGAAGTAATTACGCCCTATCAGAGGTTAATTGAAGTTCAAGAACGTCTGACCTCAGAACTAGGACATCGCCCGTCTTTGGAAAGATGGGCTACCACTGCTGGTATAATGGTATCGGATCTCAGACCGACTTTGGCAGATGGCAAACGTCGCTGGGCGGAAATTGCCAAGTTGACTGTAGAAGAGTTGGAGCAAGTTCAGTCCCAAGGACTCCAAGCAAAAGAACACATGATTAAGGCTAATCTTCGCCTAGTTGTGTCTGTTGCTAAGAAGTATCAAAATCGCGGTTTGGAATTGTTGGATTTAGTCCAAGAAGGCACACTAGGTTTGGAGCGGGCTGTAGAAAAATTTGACCCCACTAAGGGTTATCGCTTCAGTACTTATGCTTACTGGTGGATTCGTCAGGGAATTACCCGGGCGATCGCTACTTCTAGTCGCACGATTCGCCTCCCTGTCCATATTACCGAAAAGTTAAACAAAATCAAAAAGGCTCAACGCAAAATTGCTCAAGAAAAAGGTCGCACCCCTACTCTAGAAGATTTAGCAACTGAGTTAGAGATGACACCGACCCAAGTCCGAGAAGTTTTGTTACGGGTTCCTCGCTCCGTTTCTTTGGAAACCAAAGTAGGTAAGGATAAAGACACTGAGTTAGGCGAATTACTCGAAACTGACAGTGTAACCCCAGAAGAGATGCTAATGCGAGAATCTTTACAAAGAGATTTGCATCATCTTCTGTCAGATTTGACTAGCCGAGAACGCGATGTAATTTTGATGCGGTTTGGCTTGGCTGATGGTCATCCTTACTCTTTAGCAGAAATTGGCCGCGCTCTCGATTTATCACGCGAACGAGTCAGACAAATAGAATCCAAGGCTTTGCAAAAGCTACGTCAACCCAAACGTCGCAACCTCATCCGCGACTATTTGGAATCTCTAAGCTAACGTGAGCTTTCAAGGAAGGGCATTCGTTATGCCTTAAGAGAAACAATCTAGTTTCCTAAAAGTTTGACGAACCTCTTCCTGCTTTGAAGAACAAAAACCTCACCCTGTCCTGACGGACATCCCTCTCCAAAGTATCGGAGAGGGAAAGGTTTTGCATAGCAGAACCAGGGTTTTGAAAAACAAAAACCTCACCCTGTCCTGACGGACATCCCTCTCCAAAGTATCGGAGAGGGAAAGGTTTTGCATAGCAGAACCAGGGTGAGGTTTCTTTGGGCTATTTGATAACCTGTAAATTGCGTCAATAGAGACTTGTAGCAAATTATTTGCATTTAATTGGACAAAAGTTTCCCTAGACCTTTGCTCAAATATCTTGAAGGCGGGGATCAACTGAACAATTCAAAATTAACTTATGCAAAATTCAACGTCAAGGGATGTAATCGTTACAAGTATCCTAATTATTAGCTGTATGCAAATTAAATGCAATACAGCTTATTAATTGAATTTTGCTCAAGATTTGGTGAATTGTTCTTAAATATTTAGGATATATTCTCAATAGGCAATGATTGTTGCAAATTGCTCCCAAGATTTGTTATATTCTCAATTAACGAGCTTTGTTGATAAATATTAGTATGACTGTCTACACAACTACTTCACTCAAGGCAGAACTGAATGAACGAGGCTGGCGATTAACTCCCCAGCGCCAAACAATTTTACACATTTTTCAAGAACTTCCGCAAGGTGAACATCTAAGTGCGGAGGATCTTTATCATCGGCTAGAAACTGATGGTGAAGGGATCAGTCTGTCAACTATTTATCGGACTTTGAAGTTGATGGCAAGAATGGGAATTTTACGGGAACTAGAACTGGGCGAGGGACATAAGCATTATGAAATCAACCAGCCCTATCCCCATCACCACCATCACTTAATTTGTGTGAGATGCAACTCTACTATTGAGTTTAAAAATGACTCAATTTTAAAAATTGGCTCCAAAACCGCTCAAAAAGAAGGTTTTCACCTGCTGGACTGTCAAATGACCATCCATGCAGTGTGTCCCAAGTGCCAACGGGCGCTGATGCCGCTTTAGCACTTGGGTGGGTAATTAAAACGAAACTACTCAAATTAACCAAATAAGGGGAATTTTGAGCAGTTCGTAATTTGTTGTTACTGGAGGCAAGCAACCAGTTGAGGACTGATACTAACAATGCCAAAGCGGATGTTAAAAGCGTCCGCTCTTAAGATCCTTGAGGCTGATGCCGTAGAATTCTTGGGCTTGTTTAATTGCTTTTTTGGTGTCATTTGCCATCACACCGTTCAGCTTGCCTTTATAAAAACCCCGCTCCCGTAGTCGCGTTTGGATTTCTAAGGTATTAAATTCGCTTTTGCTAGTAGTATTAACTGAGTTATATAACTTAGCTCGGGTAGTTGGGCCAGCAACACCACTTGCTGACAAGTAATTAGCTGCCTGGAATCTCCGTACAGCATCGGCAGTGTAAGGGCCATAGTAGCCATTTGGCTCTCCCTCTAAATATCCTGCCCGGATTAATTGTTCTTGAAGTACTCTAACTGGTTCACCGCGATCGCCTACACGGAATTTATCTCGATTGACTACCTTTGTGGGAGCCTCTTCTCCATCACCAATGCCAGTTCCTGGCAATTTAGCTAATGTTGCTGGGCCAACAACTCCATCAACGCTTAATTTGTAAGAATCTTGGAAGCGCTTGACAGATTCTTCGGTAATTGGGCCAAATATTCCTGTGGCGTTCCCGTAATAAAACCCTGCGACTCTTAAGCGTTCTTGCAAACCTCTGACATCTTCACCTTCATCACCCTTAGCAAGGTAATTAGGATTGCGGCGCTTGCTGGTGGCTGAACTAGCTGAACTAGTGGTGCTGGGCTTTTTGGTTTGTGTATTTACAGCAGTGGACTTTTTAGTTTGTGTAGCCGTAGTTGTGGGCTTGTTCGCTTGCCAACTTTCTAATTTTTGCAGGGTGTTTGCCCCAACAATGCCGTCCACGGGTAGACCAGCCGCCTTTTGAAAGCGCTGCACAGCTTCTTGTGTGGATGCGTCATATACTTGAGTAACAGAAGATTGGTAAAAACCTGCTGTTTTCAACTTTTGTTGTAGACTTCTGACAGAAGGGCCTTGATCGCCTTTTTCTAGTGCCATGACGCTGCTGACGGCGCCAAGAATAGACAAGGACAGAGCAAGGGGCAACATATACTTCCAAGCCCTACCTGAAAGCCGTTTCCAGTCTGGTGCAGCTGCGTCCTTAAACAAGGAACTGAGGGAGACCAATTGACTGGGTGTGCTGTCTTCGTAGGCGAAAGCTAGGTGCAAATACGCAAGATTTTCCATATTTGTTTCCTACACCATTGATTTTTCTTCGATCACTGCTTCAGCTTGATGTACTAGGTTCCTCAAAGCTTCTAATGTTCCTATATTTACATCCTCCCACAAATTGCGCTTGTGTGCTTCTAATAATTTTTCTGCAATATCACGCAGTGCATAAGGGTTCTTTTCTTGAATAAATTCCGAGACGACCGGATCGAGCAAGTAAGCTTCTACTATGCCTTGATACATATAATCTTCGACACATTTAGCTGTTGCATCGTAGGCGAATAAAAAATCTACCGTCGCCGCCATTTCAAAGGCTCCTTTGTATCCGTGGCGCATGACTCCCGCAATCCACTTGGGATTAACTACGCGAGAACGATACACCCGGGCAATTTCTTCTTTAAGTTGGCGGACTCGTGGTTTGGCGGGTATGGAATTATCACCAAAATAAGTTTCAGGATTTTTTCCCTGTAGAGAACGCACCGCCGCAGTTAAGCCGCCCTGAAATTGGTAATAATCATCAGAATCTAGTAAGTCGTGTTCACGGTTGTCTTGATTATGTAGGACAACTTGCATTTGGGATAAGCGTTGCTTGAAGGCTTCGGGGGAGGGGAGGGGGGAGTTAGGAGTTAGGAGGGGGGAGTTAGGAGTTAGGAGTGAGGAGTTAGGAGTTAGGAGTGAGGAGTTAGGAGTGGGGAGGGGGGATTGGGGATTAGGAAGAATTTCTGCTCCTCTGCTCCCCTGCTCCTCGGCGCTGTTTCCCGATGAGTAGGCGTAAGAACTCCAGTTGATGTAGGCGCGGGCTAAATCTTCGTCATCTGTCCAGTTTTGCGATTCGATTAAACCTTGGAGTCCTGCGCCGTAGGCACCTGGGCGAGAACCAAAGATGCGATAGCGCGATCGCACTACGGCTTGTTCTAAAGTTAATCCTTGGCTTGTCCACAAATCAGTTTCTTGGCGAACTGCATCGGCGAGGGGATTTTGTTCTGGCGGTTCATCTAAGTCTGCTACTGCTGACACTGCTTGATCGAATAAGTCAATTAAGTTGCCAAAAGCATCGCGGAAGAATCCCGAAATTCGCAAGGTAACATCTACACGAGGACGCCCCAAAATCGCTAGGGGCAAAATTTCAAAATCCACTACTCGCCGCGCTGCACCATCCCATACTGGTTGGACTCCTAGTAAAGCTAAGGCTTCGGCTATATCATCACCGCCTGTTCTCATGGTGGCTGTTCCCCACAATGATAAACCTAGTGTTTTGGGGTACTCACCATGCTCTTGAGTGTAATATTCTACCAGGGTTTCAGCTGCTTTTCTGCCGATATCCCAAGCTGTTTCTGTGGGAATGGCGCGAATATCGACAGAATAAAAGTTTCTCCCTGTTGGTAGAACTTCTGGGCGGCCGCGTGTGGGTGCGCCAGATGGGGCGCTTGGGACGTAACCGCCATCGAGTCCGTGTAATAAGTGGGTGATTTCTTGGGGGGTTTGTTGTAAAGCGGGAAGGAGGCGATCGCGTATCCAGTTAAGGACAATGGGGAGTGGGGAGTTGGGAGTTAGGAGTGAGGAGTTAGGAGTTGGGAGGGGGGAGTTGGGAGGGTGGAGGGGGGAGTTAGGAGTTAGGAGTGAGGAGTTAGGAGTTGGGAGGGGGGAGTTAGGAGGGTGGAGGGGGGAGTTGGGAGTTAGGAGTTGTTCTACTAGGAGGGCGGCGTGTTCTTCTAGGACTTCGACGATATCACCGAGGGTACGGCATTCTGTGCCATTGACGATTGAGTATTCACCGCTAGGCATTGACAAATCGGCTGTGAGGGGATCGAAGTCTAGATGCCAATGTTGAGCTATGGCGCGGGTGATACCTGAAGAATGGCGATTGGGTATGCGAGCGATCGCTACTATTAAATCTCGTAGCTGGCGGCCTTGGGGACATTGCCCAAAAATATGCAACCCGTCGCGGATTTGGGCTTCTTTCAATTCACAAAGATAGCCACCGATGGAATTCAAGATTAAAGATTCAGAATTAAAAATTTCTGTTTCATAATGGAATCCTAAATCTAAATGGAGATTCTCTTTGATTACCAGTTCGTGGATGCGATCGCGAATCACTGGTAAACGCGAAGGATCTAAACTATCGGCTTCATAATATTCATCAACTAAATTTTCTAACTGTTGCAAAGAACCGTAGAGTTCCGCACGAGTCATCGGCGGCGTGAGATGATCTATAATCACCGCTTGAGCGCGACGTTTAGCTTGGGAACCTTCACCCGGATCATTCACAATAAACGGGTATAAGTGGGGAAGTGCGCCGAAAGCCACTTCTGGATAACAATTACTAGATAAAGCCACACTTTTACCGGGTAGCCATTCTAGATTTCCGTGTTTCCCTACATGAACTACAGCATCAGCACCAAAACATTCTCTTACCCAATAATAGAAAGCTAAATAAGCATGGGTTGGTTCTAAATCCGGTGCATGATAATTCAAACTGGGGTCATTATCATAACCCCTTGCTGGCTGAATTCCCACAAAAACGTTGCCGAGTTGAATTCCGGGAACGGAGATAGAGGCAGAGGGGCAGGGGGGCAGGGGGGTAGGGGGGAATAATTCTTGATTGCTTACCTGTTCTCCCACTCCCCACCGTTCAGTGATACCTTGCTGAACTGCTGGCGGTAATGAAGCGAAATACTTTTGATAGTCTTGCCAAGAAACACTTTGGTGTACTGGAAGCCATTCTTGACCTTCTGGATCATTGGTTACGCCATCTGTCAAGCGTTGAATCAACTCATCTCCTTGAGCCGGTGGATTTTCTACTTCATACCCAGCCTGATGTAAAGCTTGCAGGATTTCTACACAACTAGCTGGGGTGTCGAGTCCTACACCATTGGCGAGGCGGCCATTGCGGTTGGGGTAGTTTGCCAAAATTAGGGCTATTCGGCGTTTTTGGGGGGGTTTGGAACGCAGACGCGCCCAATTTGCTGCTAGGTTAGCAACGAACTCGATGCGATCGCTTACTGGTTCATAAATTACTACATCTGTCTCTAGATGGGGATTACGAGTTTGTACGGCTTTAAAAGATACAGCACGAGTAATAATCCGCCCATCTACTTCTGGTAGCGCCACATTCATCCCAATATCGCGGGGAGAAAGCCCTTGAAACTGTGACTCCCACTGCTCAATTGAGCCGCCACTGAGGATTACCTGCAACACAGGCACATCTAATTTTTTCCATAATTCAGTTTGGGGTGTTTCGCTTTCTAACCGTGCTAGAGAAAAACTGGTGGTATTCAGCAGCACAGCTATTGAATCCGCTTCTTTGGGTTGAAAAAATTCACTCAACTCAACTTGCACATCCGGTTCACGCAATGAAGAAACAAACACTGGCACAGGTTGTAAATTTTTCTGTACCAAAGCTTCGCATAAAGCATCAATTACCTTGGTATTTCCCGCTAAATAATGAGCGCGGTAGAAAAGGATGCCAATTTTTGGCATGGGGCATAGGGCATTAGTTATTCTTTCTCCCCCTGCTCCCTCATCCCCCACTCCCCATTCATACAATCCCACACGCCCAACTGGACGGGGTAATGGCGGATTGTATGCAGTTAACAGGCAACTGTCAGAGATAAATTGCAGAGCATTCACGAAATTTTCTACGCCGCCTTCGCTGAAATACTGCCATACCTGATTAACAATATTCACAGGCACGGTAGACTGAGAAATTAAGTCGGGATCAAAAGCGTCGTCCCCTGGCATTACAATAAGGGTTCTACCATTACGTTGCACAATTTCTTGCACTACTTCTAAACCATAACTCCAGTAGGAACGTCCTCCTAACAGGCGCAAAATAATTACTTGGGCAAGTTCTAAAACTTGCTCACCATAAGTATCTATGGTTAACTGTTGCTGTAACTGCAAGAGATTGGCCACTCTTAATGCCGGAAAGCTTGCAGGTAATTTTGTCACCGCAACTGCCAAAGTTTGAATGTCGGTATCAGCAGCCGTAATCAACACGAAAGGCGCTGGAGTTTGTTCTATAAAAATTAAACCTTCTGACTGATTCCATCCACCCGATATGCTACTTGTACGATGCATAATGCTGTATTACCGTCTTAAACTATTGGTTATTGCATAATCAAAACAAACTTTTCCCTGCATTCAGCCCCCTCTTACCAGTAATGATTTAAAATGCTTAGTTCTCCTAATTTGAGCTTTTCTCGAACCTTGCCTATTGTTGTATTTAATCAGCTTGGGGAATTGTTAGAACAGATGGCTCAAACGGTGGGAAGTGCCGCTCTGATACTGACAGAAGCTGTGTTAATGCGGATTTGCATACCTGGGGAATGGCAAAGGCAAAGGTTTACGTTGGTGGTTTCTGAGCAGTTTAGTGCGCTGTTGGTAGGAAACTTAGGGCAGGGGGATGAGGGGGAACAAGTACCCACTCAGGACTCGGCACTCAATGCTAGTTTGACATTTAATTTAGAGGCGATCGCAACATTTGTCTACGAATTGAGAGACTTGTTTGAGTGTGATTCCTCTACTTACCAAAATCTTGAAGGCTATGGTCAAATTATTCGCCCTAATGATGCCACGCTCCAAAGTCAATTCTCACTGTTGTTATTAGAATATCTCCTAACTCAGCCAAACCAAGAAATAATAGCACCTCTAAGCTCAACTGCGCCGACAGTTTATATCTCTGACTCAGTGCAAGATGTCTTAAAAAAACAGATTTCCCAAGAACGGTTGTTAAATCAGGTAACAACGCAGATCCGCAAAAGCCTGGATTTGCCAGTAATTATGGCAACAGCAATTACACAAGTGCGTGAGTTTCTGGAATTAGACAGATTAGTAATCTATAAATTTACAGGTTCCATCAAGACTCAACAATACCAGTCTGACACTATTCCCCTCGATAGAACCGCACTGGTAACAGACATGAAATCGGTTGGGGAACCTTCGGAAATCTATTTTTCTATACATGAGAGCAACGATAAACACTCGCATTCTGTGTCAGTCAATAATCAACCATTACTAGAAGAGTGCCTAAACTATGGAGGTTATGTTGTCTATGAAGCCCGGGCTACAGATGCTATTACATCGGTGTTGAATTATACGGAAAAAAATTGCTTTAGGCGAACCTCTCAATGTTGGGAAAAGTATCGCCAAGGTTTTACCTTAGCTGTAGATGATGTGGAAAAAACTTATGCTCTAGAAGAGTGTTTGTTAAATTTTTTGAGGGAAAGCCAAGTTAGGGCTAAGTTGGCGACACCAATTATATTTGAGGATAAATTGTGGGGATTGCTGATTGCTCATCAGTGCGATAATCCATACCAGTGGAATGATAGCGAAAAAAACTTGCTGATTGCGATCGCAGAACAATTAGCGATCGCAATTCACCAAGCTGAGTTAATGCAAACCCTCACCCAAGAAAAACAAACTCTCGAACAACGAGTTATTGAACGCACAATGGCTCTGCGTGATGCCCTTTTGGCCGCCGACGCTGCTAGCCGCCTCAGAAGTCAGTTTCTCGCTACTATCAGTCACGAATTACTCACGCCTTTAACTTATGTGATTGGGATGTCATCTACATTGTTACGTTGGCCTTTGGGTGAATTGAGTCAACGACAACGGGGTTATCTGCAAACAATCCACGACAGTGGAGAACATTTATTAGAAATGATTAATGACATTCTCGATTTATCGCAAATCGAGGCTGGTAAGACAGCTTTAAATATTTCGGAATTTTCTTTGGTGAATGTTGCCCAAAATGCTTTAGAGTCACTGCAAAAAAAAGCAATCAGTGAACAAATCAATCTCAACCTTGATTTGCAAATCGATCCTAAGCGCGATCGCTTTACCGCCGATGGAGAAAGAGTAGAACAAATTCTCTGGAATCTGTTAACTAATGCGATTAAATTTACCCCCGAAAGTGGTAGCGTTACCTTACGTCTTTGGGTGGAAGATAATACTGCTATTTTTCAAGTGGAAGACACCGGAATTGGTATTCACGAAGAACAATTACCATTAATTTTTGATAAATTTCAGCAACTCGATACACCCTATCGCCGCCGCTACGCAGGTACTGGACTTGGACTAGCTTTAACTAAACAACTCGTAGAACTCCATCGGGGACGAATTGAAGTAGAATCAACTGTAAGTATTGGCTCAATTTTTACTGTATGGATACCAACTCAGACTATGAGAATGATCAGTTAGGAGTTGGGAGTTGGGAGTTAGGAGTTAGGAGTTAGGAGTTAGGAGTTAGGAGTTTGGAGTTTGGAGTTAGGAGTTTGGAGTTTGGAGTTTGGAGTTTGGAGTTTGGAGTTAGGAGTTGGGAGTTGGGAGTTGGGAGTTGGGAGTTTGGAGTTTGGAGTTTGGAGTTTGGAGTTTGGAGTTTGGAGTTTGGAGTTTGGAGTCTTACTCCCCTTCCCTTGCAGGGAAGGGGTTGGGGGTTAGGTCTGTATTGGACTCAACTGCAAACCACTATAATTAGCTAGCCAAAGGACTAAATTTGGGAGCATCCCAATTTTGGCTTAAATCTTTTCCCTCACCCCCAGCCCCTCTCCCTTCATATGGGAGAGGGGGGAGACATAATTCTAGTTCCCCTTCTCCCAAACATGGGAGAAGGGGTTAGGGGATGAGGGCTATCAAGGTTTTTGCACCTGACGGGATACTCCCCTAAATTTTTTATTTTGAGGCTAGGCTAATTAGCATTTTTTCAAAAATTTTTAACGCATGTTCCTCCCCATTGTCTCTAGTTAAAATAGTATAATTTGGGTGAGAATTGATTTCAATTAACCAATATTGGTTATCTCGATCTAAGACTATATCTAAACCACCATAATCAAGGTCTAATTCTTCAAAAATTGGTTTAGCAAAATTAGCAATTTCTGACAATATCTGTGGATCGTTGATATACTTTGCTTTTGCACCATCCCAATGCAGAGGACTGAGATTACCTGCAAATTTTGCATCACTTATATCTTTTTCATAAAGCAAAACTAACTCTTTATTTAAGAAAACTGCTCTATATTCAGATTTTATTTGAATAAATTCTTGAGCTATCGCAACGTAATCATACTTTTTATAATTGATATTAAAAATCTCTTTTAAAGCAGTTTCAATTTCATCTGTATTCTGGCATAAAAACACATTATGTCCACCAGAACCAGAATTTCTTTTAACAATAACAGGTATTTCAAATTTATCTTTTATTTCTAATATAATATCTTGAAAACTTGGGAATTTTAAATAATTTTTATACTGGAGATCACAAAAAGGGGAAAGAAAACCTACTGTCCGAGGAAGTTTAACTTTTTTATTTAAAACGTGGTAAGTGTACTCCTTATCTTTTATCAGGTGGGCTACTGCTTGATTAATTAACGGAGTGCTATAGTTACAAAAATAATGATGTTTATTATTGAGTTTAATTTTGATTAAGTTTTCCGCCGGTTGAAAAATTTCATAGCTGATGTTTAAGTTTTCACAAGCTTGGAGCAATAGCGAAACGTTATCTAACATAATTACTTAAATTGAAACGTCAAAATTACGAATTACGAACTTGTATTGACCGAAGTGTGCCAAGCGTTGCCGAGGTAAGTCGAAATATTACGAATTACGAATTACGAATTACGAATTACGAATTACGAATTATTTTAACTTGCTGTTTGCCGTTTAAAAATTACTATCTCAGTACCAACAACTGGGTTACGCGCTATCAGCCTATTTTGGGAGTCGATAATTTCTAAATGGGTAAAATCAAGTTCTTGAGAGCGTTGTAATATTTCAGTAGCTAGTTTGTCCTGCTGAGATTCTTTGAGAGTGTACCAATCGTCACTAATTTTGACTGTAAGATTGCTGGTGCGGAAGTTGGCTTGAATTGACTTTATCAGACCAGAGGCAATGCGATCGCTAATTTCGGCTACCTGATTTTCAATAGCTGCAATCAAGGCTTGTTCTGGTGTTAATTCTATGGGTGGCGTTGGCGTTGGTGTAGGAATTGGTTCGGGTTCTGGCGTTGGTGGTGGCGGAGTTTGTACTTCTGGCGGTGGCTGTGGCGGCTGTGGTTCGGGTGGAACTGACTCAGGGGGAGTAGTTATCGTTGGTGTCGGTGTTGGTGTAGGAACTTCTTCAACGGGTGGAACTGTTGCGATTTCAGGAGGTTTACCAGTAAAAACACTCGCAGTTGTCCAAACCAGAATTACAGCAATTCCAGTAACAATTCCTGTCAAAAGGGTATCTGATAACTTTGTTGACAAATTTGATGGTAAAAACAAGCGGATTGTCCTTAACAGTCCACCCCACCACAACTGAAACTGCTGCAAAAAACTGGGTTTTTCCACAGTACCAGGTGGGGGTGCTGTTTCCAGTTTCTCCACGGTGACTTCTAAAACCCCAATTGTCCCTTGAAGAAGTTGGATAATTTTAGCCTTCCAAAATGGCTGAACTCTCTGGTAAGGTTTTTGGGGAGGTTGAGTTACTTGCTTATCCGTCGGTTTTGACTGATTGTCTTGTGACATGGAACTTTCACCAAAAGCAGCGAATCAAAGACAAACAAAGTACATTATTACTGGTGCTGCCTTCTTTTGCCTTAATGTATCACTTCATTGCACATTACTTCAGCTAAACTGACTATTTATTAAATTTGGTGAGTTATGAACCTAAAACGCCGTCAATTTTTATTTTTAAGTAGCCTCACCGCCATTGGTGCAGGATTTTTAGCCTGGATGTTAGCTGATAAAAATCATCAAACTGCTGATATTACCGATTCAACAACAGCTATAGCCTCCAACCCAGCTAAAAAAGACTTGTTATTACGTTTTGTGTCTGTAGCTGATACGGGGACTGGGGCTAAAGGACAGTATGCTGTGGCTGGAGCAATGAACGTATATCACAAGCGAAATCCTTATGATTTAGTTGTTTTAGCTGGAGACAACATTTACAACAACGGCGAAATTGAAAAAATTGGCGAAGTTTTTGAGCGTCCTTATCAAGCTTTGCTCAAGCTTGGTGTGAAATTTCAGGCTTGTTTAGGTAATCACGATATTCGGACTGAAAATGGCGATCGCCAAGTCAAGTATGCTGGCTTTAATATGAAGGGACGTTACTATACATTTAAACGAAATCAGGTACAATTTTTCGCTTTAGATACTAACGGTAATGCTGATTGGAAAAACCAGCTAACTTGGTTAGAAAAAGAATTAAGTCTTAGTAATGCTCCTTGGAAAGTTGTATTTGGTCATCATCCGATTTATTCATCGGGACAGTATGGGAGTAATCCAGATTTTATTAAAACTTTTACTCCTCTATTTCAAAAATACGGCGTTCAACTTTACATCAATGGTCACGAACATAGTTATGAACGCACTCGTGCTATTGATGGGACAACTTATTTAATTTGTGGCGCAGGTGCGGGTAATCGTCCTGTAGGGCGTTCTGAGTGGACAAAGTATTCTACGAGTGATTTAAGTTTTGCCTCTTATGAGGTGTATAAAGATAGAATAGAAGTAAGTGCGATCGCTACTGATAATCGTGTTTTTGATAAAGGCATTATTCAATTAAAATCAGCTTAGTTATATGACTACAGTTGAGCAAATAAAACATTACGTTGAGAACCAAAATAAACCAAACATTTGATAGCTGTCGCGTTAGTTTTTCCCTGTCGCAATTCATCTCCCGTTAGTCTTTCCTCCGTAAGACTGTAACGCGAATCCTCTTACTCCATTAAGATAGATTCAAGTTCACAGGAGCAGCATCTTCTGAACATGGGTTTAGATTTTGGAAAAACCCTTTGTTCTTCACATCGGGTTATAAGTATATGTTTTCTGAAATTAAAAAATCTCTGGCGTTAGCCGTACCTTTAGCAGCAGCACAACTGGCTCAATCTGCAACTGGTTTTGTGGATACGGTAATGATGGGCTGGTTGGGAAGTCAGACTATTGCATCTGGAGCATTGGGAGTTACTATCTTTAGTTTTTGTCTGTTGATAGTTACTGGTATTGTTTCTGCTGTCAGTCCGTTAGCTGCCCAAGCATACGGGGCGGGAAATAGAGAAAAAGTTGGCACAATTGTCCGCCTGGGACTAGGGATATCTTTAGTACTAGGAATACCAATTACATTCCTGCTTTACAATGGAGGTGCTTTACTACTTCTACTAGGGCAAGATCCTAAGACAGTAGCACTATCAGAGATTTTTTTAAGAGCGATCGCACTGGGTTTTATTCCTGCTTTAGGCTTTGGAGTCCTTAAAAGCTTTCTTTCTGCTCTATTGCAACCGCAATTAGTCATCGTGACTGTGGTTTTGGGTACTTTGCTCAACGTCACAGCTAACTATGTGCTGATGTTTGGCAAACTGGGATTCCCTGCGCTGGGTTTAGCTGGTATCGGTTGGGGAAGCACTGTCTCACTTTGGAGTATGTTTGTTGCTTTGATTTATATATGTAATCAGCCTCGATTTACAGTTTACAGGATTTTTCGACCTTCATCTAAAAAAGCTTTTCCCCTAGAGGAACGCCGGATCATTGGCGAGATTTTTCAGGTTGGATTGCCCATTGGGGGGCTGATTGCAGTCGAAGCGGGACTGTTCACCGTTGTTACTTTCATAATCGGACAGTTAGGAACAAATGCTCTTGCTGCTCATCAAATTGCTTTACAAACAATTTCGATATCATTCCAGCTTGCACTAGGCATTTCTTTAGCGACAACAGTACGTGTTGGGCAGTTAGTTGGACAAAATGATTTGCTTGCTACTCGTCTGGCTGGATATGTAGGTATTGCCATTGCAGGTGTATCTATGGGTGTAGTAGGCATTACATTGTGGTTAGTGCCAAAGTCGATTATTTCTCTTTATATTGACATTAACAATCCAAACAATGCAGATGTAGTTGCCCTGGCAGTGAAATTGCTGGGAGTGGCAGCGATTTTTCAAATAGTTGACGGTGTGCAAGTTACTGCGGGGGGAGCATTACGCGGACTAAAAGACACTCGAATTCCGATGTTAATTGGTATTTTTGCTTATTGGTGTGTTGGTTTATTTACTGGTTATACTTTCGGAATCTCGTCGGGGTATGGAGCTATTGGTCTTTGGTGGGGATTGGCTATTGGTTTAGCGATCGCTGCGATAATCATGACTTGGCGGTTTAGCAAGAAAACAACTAATCAGTGATAAACAAAGTTTTAATTAACTAAGGGTAAAAATTATGAACATCCAACTTCAAGTAGAATACGAGCAATTTATACAAACCCGAATTGCTACAGGTAAGTATGAAAATGCTGAAGATGTGATTATTAAAGCACTGAAACTGCTGAAAGAATGGGAGAATGGTTATCAGGAATGGGAAGAATCAACCCAGAAAAAACTAGCTGCTGGGCTTGCTTCTATCGAACGTGGAGATGTAGTAGATGGTGAAGTAGTGATGGCGCGACTAGAGGAGAAATTACGTCAAGCGCGTGAGACTAAAGGATAATGGAATACTCTATTGCCAAGGAAGCAAGTCAAGATTTAGATGAGATTTTATAAATTTGAAATACGTGTGAAAATGGCAAGCTATCTGAATCTTATGATCATTTTGGGTAAGCCGGCTAGCTAGAAGATTAAAAATTAACCCTGTTTAATCACTGTTGCACATCGCGTTAACCTTAGCTTAATTATCACCGCAAAACTTTATGATTCTTGAGTCCGTGATACTTCCTGTCAAACCTGGTTTAGAATCAGATTTTGAAGCGGCTTTTAAAAAAGCTTCTAAAATTATTTCCTCAATGGACGGATATTTATCTCATGAATTGCATAAATGTATAGAAGTTCAAAGTAAATACTTATTACTTGTTAGATGGAAAACTTTAGAATCTCATACTGTAGAATTTAGAAATTCTGCTGAGTATCAAGAGTGGAAAAAACTTCTACATCATTTTTATGATCCATTTCCCACTGTTGAACATTTTGAAGAAATTAAAATATGAAAAACAAGAACCCCGACTTCTCAAAGAAGCTGGGATTCTGCGATTGTATCACTCTACTCGTTGCAACTGCGCTACTCTTGGGTCAACAATTTTTTGTCCCAAGCTGGCAAATTTAATTGCCACAGACATCTTACTACCCGTTCCGAAAACATGAGTAATTTCACCAAGACCAAAAGTTTTATGTAATACTCTATCGCCTACTTGCCAATTCTGCTTTGTGTCTTGCTTACTACTAGAAGTAGAGGCACTTTTAGTATAAGTTTGACGACTCAGGCGTTGGGTGGTTAATAATTCTTCTGGTAATTCGTCGAGAAATTGCGATCGCATGGCGGCTTCACGAGAACCATATAAACGCCGTTCCCGCGCGTGTGATAAAAACAACCTCTCTTGGGCGCGAGTAATCCCCACATAACACAGGCGGCGTTCTTCTTCCAAAGATGCAGGATCGCTTAAGGAACGGTAGCCGGGAAATAGTCCTTGTTCTAATCCCACCAGAAATACTACGGGAAATTCTAAACCTTTGGAAGCGTGCAAAGTCATCAAAGAAACGGCTGTCTGTCCTTCTTTTAAGTTATCCAAATCTGAACTAAGGGCGGCGCTACTCAAAAAGTCTCGCAGGGAAACCTCTTCGTTTTCTTCTTGAAATTGCAGCGCGGCGTTATAAAGTTCCTGAACGTTTTGTACCCGATCTGTGGCTTCGTCTGTGCCTTGACTCATCAAGTCTTGAACGTAACCAGAATCTTCTAATATTCCTTGCAAAACCTCAGTCACGGGAAGCGTACCGATTTGTGCTTGCCAACGGCTAATCATTGTGGCAAAGTTATTTACAGCTTTTGTTGCCCGTCCAGCTAATGTATTAACTGATGTTTCATCGCTGAGTATTTCCCACAAGGTTGTCCCCAATTGTTGGGAGGCGTTAACCAAAGCATCAATAGTGGTTTTGCCAACTCCTCGCCGGGGAGTATTAATAACTCGTAATAAACTGACTGTATCAGATGGGTTAGCGATCGCTCTTAAATACGCAATCACATCTTTAATTTCTTTGCGATCGTAAAATCTCATTCCCCCCACAACTGTGTAAGGAATTTGATATTTCACCAACAATTCTTCAAATGGCCGAGATTGGGCATTTGTCCGATAAAGTATGGCAAAACTACCCCAGTCCAACTCTGGATTTTGGTTTTTTAAAGTGCTAATTTGATTAATTACAAATGCCGCTTCTGCAAGTTCTTCATCGGCTTTGTGATAAGTAATCTGCTCACCTGCCCCCCGCGTCGGTTTGAGGACTTTATCAATCCGTTGGGTGTTATTTTCAATTAATTCATTAGCTGCTTGCAGAATGTTTTCACAAGAACGATAGTTTTCTTCCAGTTTAACCATCGTCCGAGTGTCATCATCTACCAAACCATCACCAAAGTCTTCCTGAAATCCTAGCAAGATGGTGAAATCTGCCATCCGAAAGCTGTAAATTGATTGATCTGCATCGCCGACAACGAAAACTGAGCGATTTTGCCATTCCCATTCACTCTTTCTGTTTTCGCCATTAGTCACCAATAAATGAATAAGTTGATACTGAGTGCGGTTAGTATCCTGATATTCATCTACAAGAATATGGCAAAATTTGCGATGCCAGTAACCCAATACTTGCTCGTTTTGCTGAAATAATCTAGTTGGTACGAGAATTAGATCGTCAAAGTCGAGAGCGTTATTTTCTGCTAACTTATCTTGATATAAACTGTAGACTTGGGCAATTACCCGTCCGCGATAATTGGGTTGCTCTTGCTCAAATTCTTGGGGCGATAAACCTTGGTTTTTAGCATTACTAATAGCGTAACGGACAGAGCGAGCGTCAAACTTCTTATCGTCTAAATTTAACTGTTTATTGACAATTTCTTTAATCAGAGTCATCACATCTGATTCATCAAAGATAGAGAAATTGCGATTCCAACGCCGTCCTTTTTCGTCTACATATTTTTCAATATCAAAACGGAGAATCCGAGAAAATAAACTGTGGAAAGTGCCACACCATAAGTCTTTGATAGTTTCTTTGTAAACTTGCGATCGCAGTAGCGTTTGTTGATATTCTGTCAACAAATCAAACTTTTGACCGTGTTGTTTCATCGCCAGTTGTTCAGCAAACAGCCGTTGAATCCGGTCTTTCATTTCCCGTGCGGCTTTGTTGGTAAAAGTAACCGCCAGGATATTTTCTGGATCAACACGGTGTTTCAGAATTAGATTCGCAATGCGATAAGTCAGCGCCCGTGTTTTACCGGAACCTGCGCCAGCAACAACTAGCAACGGGCCGCAGTAGTGTTCGACAGCTTGACGTTGGCTAGGGTTAAGGTGAGCGAGAAAGTCGGTGGTTGTTGTCATGGATGTGAAAAAGCGATGTCTCCGACGGGCTATTCGGCGTCGCCTGGCGTCATATCAATAAAGAGTTACTATTGCCCAGGTTACAATATCTTAACGAAACTTGGTCAACAAAAGATTGCGTAGCACAGTACTTTGCTCACTTGTCACCGATACTCTTCATTAGACGTTCTCCCTATACCCTTTCGCCCACCAGGTTGTACAGGTTTACCGTCACTTTTCCCTATTACGTTAACTTTTCTACATAGATAAGTTAGCCATTAGTTATTCCTGCGCGTTCTGTCGTAAAATCAGCGACGGGGAATGAAAAATCATAAAAATAGTGGGCAAGCTTTAACAAAGTTTCGGGGTTTAATTCCCCAGCAAGACAGCACGTTTTGTGTCGGGGTTAAATCCCCGTTACAAAACGTAATTGCGAATTGCGAATTGCGAATTGGTTTAACTTGTTCTGTTGTCAACAGTAGGGGCAATTCATGAATTGCCTCTACAGATTTTTGTAGGGACACCGCAATGTTCCCTAGCCCGTGGTTTATTTGCTTGAAAAACGCTGTAATACCTAAGCGAGACTATTGTCACGAATAGGACTATTCACTCCTTAAGTACCCAATTGACATAGGGTAGCAATACACAGTACATCATGATTCAACCGTTAAATTTTTAAAGATGAAAAATTTCTTTAATTTCAGGTTTAACCAATACAAAAAGGGGTGGATATGGATATCAGCTTAATTGTATCCAACATTTTGAATCCGCCAATCCTGTTTTTCTTTTTAGGCATGACTGCTGTTTTTGTCAAGTCTGATTTAGAAATTCCCGCACCGATGCCCAAACTGTTTTCGCTGTACCTACTGTTTGCCATTGGTTTTAAGGGAGGGGTAGAACTAATCAAAAGCGGTGTAACTCAGGAAGTAGTTCTAACAATGGCAGCAGCAATGATGATGGCTTGCGTTGTGCCAATTTACAGCTTTTTTATTTTAAGGTTGAAACTGGATACTTACGATGCTGCTGCGATCGCTGCAACTTATGGCTCTATCAGTGCCGTCACTTTCATCACAGCTAGCGCTTTTTTAACTGAGCTTGGCATTGCTTTTGATGGTTACATGGTCGCAGCCCTTGCCCTGATGGAATCCCCAGCGATTATAGTTGGTTTAATTTTGGTGAATATATTCACCGCGGATGGCAAGCGGGATTTTTCGTGGCCGGAAGTTTTGCAAGAAGCATTTCTTAATAGTTCAGTTTTTCTTTTAGTCGGTAGTCTGTTGATCGGTGTCTTGACAGGAGAACGCGGTTGGCACGTATTAGAACCCTTTACTCAAGGGTTGTTTTATGGCGTTCTCACCTTCTTTTTACTGGACATGGGATTAGTTGCGGCCAGAAGAATTAAAGACTTGCAAAAAACCGGAGTTTTCCTAATTTTATTTGCGATACTAATTCCAATAGTCAATGCAGCCATTGGGTTGGTGATTGCTAAACTCATCGGTATGCCTCGCGGAGATTCGCTATTATTCGCTGTATTGTGTGCCAGTGCTTCTTACATCGCTGTCCCTGCGGCTATGCGGATGACTGTTCCCGAAGCAAATCCTAGCTTGTATGTTTCTACCGCTCTAGCTGTAACATTTCCGTTCAATATTATTGTGGGAATTCCGTTATATCTCTACGGAATTAACCTATTTTGGAGCTAATAATATGCACGTAGTTAAAAAGATAGAAATTATTGCCAACTCCTTTGAACTTGCCAAAATTTTAGATAGTTTAGACAAATCGGGTGTACATAACCATGCCGTAATTAGAAATGTTGCTGGTAAAGGATTACAAGGAACGACAGAAGATTTAGACATGACCATGCTTGATAATGTTTACATCCTCGCCTTTTGTATGCCAGAACAACTCAAGCCAGTTGTAGAAAATATCAAACCACTTCTTAATAAGTTCGGTGGTACTTGCTACGTTTCCGATGTGATGGAAATTCGCTCTGTCAGATGTGTTGCGTCAATGTAAGAGAGTTATAAATTCAATAAATTCAATGAAGCATTTCATGGAACGTCGTGACTTTTTGAAGTTAGGAATGACTGGGGCATTTGGGATGATGCTATCTGTCAGCGATTTCCTCTGGCGGGTGGAACAAGCTAAAGCTGCCGAAATACCCTCAACTTCCCCGGAATCCCTCAGTCCCGATGCCGCATTGCAAAAGCTGATGGAGGGGAATCAGCGATTTATTCAGCATCAACCCCAATACCCCGATCAATCGGCACTGCGCTTGCAAGAAGTGGCTCTTGCTCAACATCCATTTGCCACTATTCTTAGTTGTGCGGATTCACGAGTCCCCGCAGAAATTGTTTTCGATCAAGGCATTGGAGACATTTTTGATGTTCGGATTGCCGGAAATATTGCCACACCTGAAGCGATCGGTAGTATTGAATATGCGGTTGTCTTGTTAGCCTCTCCGCTATTGATGGTGATGGGACATGAACGTTGCGGGGCTGTAACCGCCGCAGTCCAAAACGAATCGTTACTCGGTGATATTAGTACTTTTGTGAAGGCAATTAAGCCAGCAGTAGAAAAGGTCAAGAGTCAGCCGGGTGACGCGGTTGAAAATGCTGTGGTGGCAAATGTTCAACATCAAATTGAACGATTGAAGCGATCGCAACTTTTAACTGAGCAGGTGCGATCGGGCAAATTGAAAATTGTCGGAGGTCGTTATGATTTGGATACAGGGAGGGTGACTATTATTACTTAGCCTGAGTAATGAGGGGGCAGGGGGGCAGGGGGAGAGGATATTAATAACCAATGCCCAGTTCCCAATTAATAGGCTCATTCAATCCTGTACAGTCATTGGTAGACGAATGGTGAAAGTAGAACCGACTCCCGGCTGACTTTTGACAATAATCTCACCACCCATCATTTGACAAAAGTGGCGGGTAATTGCTAACCCCAGTCCCGTACCTCCATACTTTTTCGTAGTCGAAGTATCTCCTTGGGTAAAAGGTTGAAATAACTGCTGCTGTTGACCTTGAGACATACCTATGCCTGTGTCACTAACAGTAAAAGTAATCATGCCCAAAGGAGCCTCCGGCCGAAATTCATCCTTTTCTCTGTTGACTGTCAGCGTCACTTTGCCGTTTGTAGTGAATTTACTGGCGTTGCTTAGTAAATTTAACAACACCTGCCGCATTCTAGTTTGATCGGCGTACATGATGCCAAGTTGTTCATCAAAATGCACTTCTAAAACATTGGCATTTTTTTCTATAGCTGGTTTGACTGTAAGAACAACATTATGAATCAGCGTCGCAATCTCGAATGTCTCAGGATAAAGAGTCATTTTCCCCGCTTCAATTTTTGACAAGTCGAGGATTTCGTTAATCAAGTGCAGTAGATGCTTACCAGCAGCGTTAATTGTTTCTAAGTCTGTGATAAAGTCTGCCGATAAACCAAGATCGGTAGCGTCGTCTTCTAAAAGTTGGCTCAAGCCAATGACAGCATTTAATGGTGTACGTAATTCGTGGCTGACATTGGCCAAAAATACGCTTTTTGCCTTGCTAGCAGCTTCGGCTAATTCTTTAGCTTGTTGTAGTTCTTTTGTTCGCTCTGATACTCGCTCAATCAGACGATTTAGAGATTTGGCGAGTAGGCCAATTTCATCTTCAGTGGTGACGGGCGCTCGCAAATCGAAATTATGTTTCCTTGCAACTTGTTCAGCTACTTGGGTGACAGTGATAACTGGTTCAGCGATCGCTCGACTGGTACGCCAAGCGACAATAGCTGCGATCACCACCGAAACCAGCATACTTATAATTACGATGAATCGCTCAACTATTTTTGCCTGCTCAACGGCTTTTTGCCTTTCTTGCTCTTGTTCTTCGGCGGTTTGCAGGATGTTAGTCAAGCTTTGAGAAAGCTGATCTAGCTGCATGGCTGTATCACCACGCATAATTGCCAATAACTGCGATCGGGCAGAAGAAATCTGCTCTTGCTGCACTTTTTGGGAGTTAATTTTTTGTAAGACTGCCTCGATTTGGTCAACGTAAGCTTTTAAATTAGTCTTGTAATCCTGCAATAACGTCTGTAAAGTCGAACTTGTTGCGGCTAGTCTTTTAGGTTTACTATCGATAAATTCGCCAATTTGTGACTCTAGTTGCTTGGCTTTTTCGACATTATTCAGAAAATCGGCTTTTTTACTTTGTAGCTGTTGTGAATTTTCCAATACAGCAACTAAGTTAGAGCTATGTAATTGCGCCCCAACTACTGCATCTTTATAATTACTCAGTAGTTGCCCTTGTTGGTATGCTTGATTGAATTGCCTAACTTCCCTTCCCCGGTAGTAATTGGCGATCACTAACCCAGTCAGCGAGCCAAAAAAGCCAATTCCGATCGCTACAAAGTACCCATAGCCAATTTTTTGATGGATGCGCCAGGAACTGGCTTTGAGTTTCCCTCGTGAGGGAAATTCTATTGTCGGGAGTTCGTCTGTCGATGGCTCTTCGGCTGACACTTTTTTGCTTTCTGAACTGCTGTCGATAGGGGTTGGCTTTTGAAGAAGGCATTTCTTAAGCCTCCTTGCCTTCCCGCAAAAATCACCAAATCAGTTTAGCTTGTGCAAACACTTTAATTGGTGATTAACATTTACATTATCTTCTTTTATAGCAATAGGAAATCATTACTTACTATATAATTAACATATACTTATATAGTATTGCTAGTTTTGATAGCAAATTTGCTAAGTATACTTACTGACAAAAAATAGAATCCACTGTTTTCAGCAGCAACAAATAATTCCCTGCACTAAAGATTTATCTGAGACTCTCTTCTTCTTACCACAACACTTTCCTCAATATGCGGTTGATAACAATGAGTAGTGCCATAGCTGATGGCACTACTCTACCTTAACTGCTTCGTTATAAAATTAATACAATCAGGAAAAAAACAAAAGCTTTGATATTCGTTGAGCATGGGGCATCCCTTGGGCAACTCTTAGAGACGCACTGTTAGGTCGCTCAAGGCAAATGGGCATTGGTTATTAATTTTCCCCCCTGCAACGCCAGCTTCCTCTGCTCCCTTATCTCCAAGGCATAGGTATCATAAAATAGCTTAAAAGTCTAGTCTGTGTAAGCACACAAAAATTTTTATTCCGTATTAATATCAATACGAATGCGTTAATTGACGGACACGGCTTAAGATAGCTTTAATATCGGCTAAAATCGGGTTTTAGGCTTATATAAATGAGAGGTGGGCTGATTTTTGCGATATTTGTACTTAAATTTAGTACGATTATGAGCGAATGACACGCAATAGGATAATCACAACCTGAGGATTCTAGTTGATTCAAAAAAAGAACTCAGAAAGGCGATGGAAGAAATTCTGCTGCTTTGTGCGTTCTATCCTCATCCTGAGTGTCTACCTTGTAGTTGATGCAGTAGATATTATGGGGCAATTATAGTTATAAGACACTAAAACCCTTTTGTGTCCTTTACGCAATTGTACTAATGCACAAGTGCATTACCTAATCAACACCCTTTTGGTTGTAATTATCCAGATTAAAAAAACTCAACTGTCAAATTTCTAGGAGTGAAAATGCCAGAACAAGAATTTACTGAAACCGCATCCAAAGAGACTACAGTGGCAGAGATCAACAGCCAAACAGGAAGCATCACCAAACTCCAGCCTCCCGCACAGTCTCAAGATGAATGGCAAAAATATGGTGAGCAAATTTCTAGCTTTTTAGCAACATTGCCAGAATATCTGGGAAGCTTCTTTAATCAATATAAGCAACCCCTGATCAATGTTGGTTTAATTGTGGGAGGAATTCTTGGGGTAAAAGTACTCTTGGCAATATTAGATGCTTTGAATGATATCCCCTTGGTAGCACCTACTTTTGAGTTGATCGGTATTGGTTACTCTGCTTGGTTTGTTTACCGCTATTTACTCAAAGCCTCAACCAGGAAAGAGTTAACTACTGAAATCACCACTCTTAAATCACAAGTGGTTGGTCAACAAATTCCAGAAGCTTAATAGTGATTATCGCTTCTTTATGTGACCCTTCTCTACATTTATTTGCTCTGAAACCTTTGTGGCAGGGCAAATGAGCGGAGCTTTCCCCCAGCAAGAACTGCTCCCCTGCCTCTTCGGTCACTTCCTCTGACCTTTGGTTTACGTGAGTTCCATGAACCTCTCCCAGACTTGAACTAAAGTTCAAGTCTGTCCCTCTCCGATTCGGAGAGGGAGAATTTTGCATACTAAAACCTCTTAAAGGTCTTTTTATTTACGAATTAGGTACAGCCCTTTGATCCATGAAAACCGCAGAGCGTGTCGGAGGCTCTATTACGAATTATAAATTTACGAATTATTGTTGAAATGAGCCTCGTGTGGACAAATTACCTTTTAGGTTCTGCTTTCGAGTGGGCAAGAGTTTTGGAGACACCCTACTCAATCGCACAATGTTTTGAGATGAAATTCTCTCCAACTTGCCCCGTTTTACTAAAGCTTGATGAATCATCGCCGCCACTTCAGCCCTAGTAGCTACTTTATTAGGAGCAACGATTTGTGGATTTGGATAGTTAACTACTAAACCATTGGCTGTAGCAGCAGCTATTTTGCTAGTAGCATAGGTTGGAATATCTTTAGCATCTTTATAGACACTTAAAATCTGATTTTGGGAAGTGGGTATTTTCAAATTCAACCCACTAACAAGGGCAACTAAAACTTGCACTCGCGTAATATTTTGTTGGGGTTTGAAGGTTTTTTTCGGGTAGCCTTTGAGAAATCCGGTACTGATGGCTTGGTCAATTGCTGAAGTAGCCCAGAATTTTGCTGATACATCTTGAAATGCGATCGCAGTCTTAGACGGTTCTTGCTCAAAGGCTTTTTGCAAGATAGCAGCAAATTCGGCGCGGTTTACAGGCTGATTTGGTCTAAAAGAATAATCAGGAAACCCCATGAGAATACCACGGGAAGAAAGAACATCTATAAAACGCCTAGCCCAAAAGTTATTGGGTACATCGTTAAATGCAATTGGCGGCGGAATAATAGATTTTTGTTTTGCCGGAGTTACTAAAGGCAACGCTGATGATGTAATTGATGACTCAACCCCTGCTAAAAAGGATAGAGGTGTCTGTGGTTGTGGGGATTGAGTTGGGATGACCTGAGTAGATGGTAAGACTGCGCCAGAAGAAGTTGCGCTGTTAGTTGGGAATGCAGGTGGATTGGGTTCAACAACAGCCTCAGGTGGAGATGACGGCAAAACATTGTTGGGGGCTGCATTGGGTTCTACCTTGGGAGTAGGGAAGGGCAATACTTGATTTGGTTGAACACTTCTAGACGGAGTAGAGGAAGGCGACAGCAACCCGTTTAAGTTCCAGCTAGAATCCCTGCGAGACAATGACCATAAAAGAATTGCTCCGATAGTGGCGAAGGCAACCAGAATGGCTATAAATTCATCAAAGCCAAGGGCAGTTTTTTGGGATGACTCCGGTTCGGAAGGAGGTTTATTTGTCATCGTGATTACCCTGGTAGCAGTAAAATTTGGTCATAATGCTACCTTTGCACTTTTTGTAAAGGTTGTTTTTAGTGTAGCTTGCGATCGCTCTCTAAATATTCTCCAATTTTCACCCTGACAGATCGCTAGTACAGAGGGCGCGGAAATAAACCTACTATGTGATTATAGTTAGAAAGCCCAAAATTAAAGTATGCGTGACTTTTGATTTTTGAGAGCCAGTTGCTTTTCCCCAAGGGAGACGCTGCGCGAACAACGTTCTTAACCCGGGCGTTGGGCGTGTTACTTTTGACTTCCACCTTGCGGTAGATATCTAAACCAAAACCGGATTTAGAGGGTGACAGAATGTAAAATATTAACTTATTGTTTAGCTAATATTTGTAAAAATCAGGGTGTCTAGTGTCAGAAGAATTCAGTTGCCAAATCTCACCGCCATTTGTGTCTCTTGGTAGCGATCGCGATATTGATTTAGATTCAACCCTCCAAGAACTACCAATGTACAACTTCCCAGTGGAAATCAATCACACTGGTATGGAAGTGGCTAGTTTTTTGGAAAAATACCCCCAGCTACCAGGAGTAATTTTGGTAGAACAGGGAAAGTTCATTGGGATGATTTCGCGGCGGCGACTGCTGGAATTTTTGATACGCCCATTCGGACAAGAGTTATTTGTTCAGCAACCATTAGGCGTTCTCTACAGCTATGCGCGGATACCGATGTTGCTGCTTGCTGATACAACATCGATTTTAACTGCGATGCAACTTAGCTTGAAGCGATCGCCAGAATTAGTAGCAGAACCAATTGTAGTAGAAACAGAATCTGGTGCTTATAGATTGTTAGATGTCCAAGAATTAAATATTATTTCTTGGCAAATTCGAGGAATCGACAATTTGGTGCGCTATGAACGCAGCCAAGCCCAAATGATTCAAAATGATAAAATGGCAAATTTGGGACGTTTGGTAGACGGTGTAGCGCACGAAATTTTAGACCCAGTGGGTTTTATTTGGGGTAACATAACTTATGTTTCAACCTACAGCCAAGATTTGCTCAAGCTGATAGCAGCTTACGACAAAGAATTACCATCAGTTTCTCAAGCAATTAATCTTCTTAAAGAAGAGATTGAATTTGATTTTTTAGAACAAGATTTGTTGCGATCGCTTGCTAGTATCCGCACCGGAGCAGAAAGATTAAAAAAGCTCGTCACCAGTTTACAAAACTTCTGTCATATCGATGAAGTTTATCCCAAACCAGTAGATTTACACGCTAGTATTGATAGTATTATTTTATTAATTAATAGCCGCCTTCAAGGAGAAATTGAAATTGTCAAATATTACGGACAATTACCTCCAGTATATTGCTTTATGGGGCAGTTAAACCAGGTTTTGATGAATATTTTCAGCGAAATTGTGGATACTTTACTCAATGAAGCAGTGCGACAGCAGTTGCATCGAGAAGATACAAAAACTGTTCAAAAACCCCGAATTGAGATTACTACAGAAGTAATTTCTCAGGAAGCAAGCAAGCCAAATGCACCGGATTCTCGCTGGATATTAATTCGCATTGCTGACAATGGCCCTGGAATGTCTCAAGAATTGCAACAGCAAATTATGGAGTCGTTTTCTCTTGAAACAAAAAATAGTAAAAATACTAGTTTAGCAGTAAGTTATCGAATTATCACCGTCAGACATGGGGGAAAATTAAGTTTTCATTCACAGATTGGTATAGGTACAAAATTTGAAATTTTATTGCCTTTAGTTTGATTGATTCAGAATTACGAATTAACGTTGCGTTAGATTACTTCTCAAACTTGCTGTTGGATAGGAATTTGAACCACAAACTCCGTTCCTTTTCCAGGTGTCGAAAAAAATTCTAACTTGCCGCCATGTTTTTCAGTGATGATTTGATAGCTGATAGCCATTCCCATTCCTGTTCCTTTGCCAACAGGTTTTGTTGTGAAGAAAGGATTGAAAATCTGTTTTTGAATCGATTCAGGAATCCCAGATCCATTGTCAGCGATCGCAATTTTTACCCATTGCAAATCAACAACAGAGGTATGAATTGTGATGCGGCTAGGGTTATCCCGGATTTCCTGATAAGTTCGTTTGGTATTGAGTTCTTCGAGGGCATCGAGAGCATTAACTAGAATGTTCATAAATACCTGGTTTAGCTGGCCGGCGTAGCATTCTACATAGGATAAATTGCCGTAGTCTTTGATAATCTGAATCTCTGGACTTTTGTCAGTGGCTTTGAGGCGGTGCTGCAAAATCATCAAAGTATTGTCGATCCCTTCATGAACATCTACGCCTTTGAATTCACTTTCATCTAGGCGCGAGAAGTTACGCAGTGACAGCACAATTTCTCGAATCCGCTCCGTCCCAATATTCATTGAGCGCAATACCATAAGCGCGTCTTTTTCCAAAAACTCTAAATCGATGGTTTGGCGTTCGGTTTGAATTTCAACAGGTGGGTTGGGGAAGTAACGGTGATAAAGCTGGACTAGTCGTAATAAGTCATGGGTATATTGGCTGATATAGGTGAGATTTCCGTAAATAAAACTAACGGGATTATTGATTTCATGAGCAATCCCAGCCACCATTTGACCAAGAGCAGACATCTTTTCGCTTTGAATTATTTGAGCTTGTATTTTATGCAAACTATCTAACGTATTTTCTAACTCTTGGCCTCTCTGCTGCAAATCTGTTTGAGAGTCTTCTAACTCACAAATGACTTTCTTCAGTAAAAACTCCTTTGTTCCAATGTCAGTTTCTAACTGGCGGCGTTCATTTTCGCAGCGTTCCAGCTTCTTTCGCAAGATGCGGTTTGCCTTTTCCAACTCTTGCATCTGTATGGAACTATCTTGGTTATCCATACACTACTTATTTTGTCCCTATTAAGAGTGTGACAAACGTTTTGTTATGAAATTGGGTTTCACCTCCGCCCACTATAGGAGCAATTTCACCATAAGCATAGAAACCACAACAAGGTAATATCTTTGGTAAATGAGTTTTGACAAGCTGATACTCAACTCTTGCTAGAGTTCCCAAAATTCGCCGACGGGCTGCACAGGAAATAAGTAACGCTGCTGTTGGCTCGACACCGGGATAATCGGCAAGAGCATTCTTCAAAGATGTCTCAGAAGCTGACAGAATATTGTCACGAGTTGTATCAGTAATTTGCACAACTGCCTGTTCAGGAATATCTAAGAAGAACTTCATGCTACCAGATTGTTGATCGTAGCCATTGGGTGCCCGCAAATAGAAATGATCTTGATCTTCAAAAACTGCTAAAGCATGGATGGCATAATTGGACGCAAATTTTTCTTCACCGAGATAATGCCGATAGAAATCTAAGGCCCGCTGTCCATCAATTTCATAGACTACGTTGCCATCCACTTTAGTTACACGGCTACGTTGGCTGATGGGAGTCCAACCCCCGGCAACTCCGTGAGAAAATAGTAGTTGTCCAGAAAATAGCAGCACTGGAACTGAATCACTTAATACTTCACCTTGGAAGAATTGGTAGGTTTTGTCAAAGGTATAGTCATCGGCAGTCATTCCCCCAATGATGGGAATATGCCCTCCCAGGCTTTGTTTTAAACCTTCTAAAATTAAAACCCCATTGCTCATTAGACTATCGGGAAAGGTGAGGCACAATTGTGGTAAAGATGCACTCTTTGCCTTTGCTTGTGCGATCGCTTCTTGGGCTGCAAGGGCTGGATTTTTGGATGCTTCTCGGCCAATACCTGCCCAAATTTCCACTTCATCGGTAGCAAACAGCATTAAGGTTAGAGAATCTTGCTGAAACTCGAGAATTGAAGAGATTTCTCCATTTGTAGTTCCACCAATCAACTCAATTCCGGGAAAAGCATCCTGGATGCGTTGCAAAATTAACGCATGATCAAAGTCTATAGCAGTGAATAAAAGTCCAGCCTGAGGAAGGGATCCTGCAAGAGAACGGCTACATTCTTGAAGAACTTCAGCGATCGCATTTTGAGAATCAGGATCGTCGCTATGACCAACAACAACTTGAAACACAGCTACCTCGTCGTAAGTTTTAATACCAGGTCTTTCATCCAATTCGGTTATCAGCACCTAGCAACCTACACTTAGACTTCCCACTTACTTGAACTAAATCTCAATTGCGCTGACTTTTTCTTTTTTGCCTCATCTGACGATACAAAAACTGCATGAAAATTTTGAGAGCATTTTCTACAAAATCACAAGACTCAGATCCCCGATAAGTCGGGGATCTCGTTATTCACGTAGGGCTATAGCACTTTGTCAACCTAGAGCAAGCCCCGAACCCTTTTAAGCGTTCGGGGAGGCAAACTCCCCTCTGAGCTTCGGAGAGTTCAATTTATGTGCAATAAATTTTCGCCACGTTGAGAAATTTCCCGCGCGTGATCAGTCCAAGCACCTTGTCCCCAATAACGAAAACAACTGGTTTGCAACAAAAGGTTATGTAAAAGAACGTTACGGTAATGAGATTGTCTGGTAACAGGTTCTGCTGAGTCAACTTGTTGTAATGGATCAAATTTTTGATGGAATAAACTGCTTAGTTGATACATGGGAGACAACACATTTTCATATCCTTTCACCCAACTGATATGATTTGTCCACGAAGCTCCATCCAAATGAAAATTAGAGTTTATTTGCTTTAATTCTTGAATGGCATTCTCTACAGCTTCCGGTTGAATATTATCTGATGAAACTCGCTCCCAAATCTGATATTGTCCCACTGGCTGACAAGTTGGATAGTCTTCAGGTTTGCATCCAGCAGCTTCGATTAATTCTAAATATTCTGTACCACACATCCCAACTACACCTGATTTTCCTCCGCCATTATTGACCATATCCCACCAAACTTGTTTAAAGGCGCTAGGAAATTCATTCATCATCACACCACCATTTTCACCATCTCCAATTTGACTAACTATTGGTGGGACAAAAACACTGCCAATTTGTTGTTTGGATAAGGTTTTTGCTTCATAATAAGGCTGCATTTGGGCAACTAATTTAGTATCCGAACCTTGGGTTTTAATTAAGGCTGTGATGCTAATTGTTTCGCCTTGAGAATTGCGGGCAACCAAACGATGTGGTAAATGTTTGTGGGTAAGAGATTGACCGCTAATTGTTTCTACAGAATGTTCTTGAACCAGTAACCAACGATATCCACATTCTTTCAGCGCTTTCACAAATTCAAAAAGAGCATCAGGGTGATTGGGTAGGTGCATTTCTGGAGGCGAAAATCCTTTGACTCGCGCTAATGCTTCCCAGCCAAAAATTGCCGCGAAGTGATGTTGCCATGCGATGATATGCAATTTGATATCTGCTATGGGTGTGGAAGGAATAACTGCATGGCCCCACATTGTACCCAGCCATTCTACATAAGGTTGGTAGGTTGGGTCGCAAGTAATACGTTTGAGATTATCGAGAACATCATCGCGTCCCATTTGCCGCAGTCCCCACAGAAGATTACCTGAGTAATCTAACATCACACGCGGATTGCAACCTTGATTTACAAGTTCGGGGATCAAGTCTCCCATGCGGCTGTAACAATGGGCAAAAGGATCTGCATTGTGGTTATCCCCTTCATGAGGATGTTCAAACATATATTGCAGATTGCTGATCAGTGTACCACCATTTCCAGCAGGTATAGTTGGCTGGTGCATGTGTAAGGCGATCGCAAACACAGCATTTACATCTTCTAAGCGAATATTTGTTGTTGGTAAAAATACTGGCTGATCCTGGTTAACTACAGAGAGAACCTCTGTTTCCCAACCAGATATATTCGGCAAGCCATCAATAATTTCCGGCAAAGGAGTAAGAGTCGTGGGCAAGGAAAGCATTTTTGGTTGCTCCGAAATAAGTTATATCTATAAAACTTGCTTAAGTATCTAATAGTGTTTGACTCAGTATAAATACAGTAAATATCCTGAGCCATAACATTTTTAGTTGATTTTCAGTAACTGCGAACTCAGGCAAGTCTAGTAATCATCAGTGCAGTCTACCCAGATATTCGCATCTTTGTGTTCTACTTTTTGATAAAGTTTGTTTACGCTCTGCGGATGGACTAAGTAAAGCTAGGCTTGATGAGGCTGTTGCTTCGTACCCTACGGGAAGGCTCCGCGAACGCAATGATAAACATGTTCTTGCAAAATTGGGATGCTCCGGTTTTGTTGGGTAACGCATTGCCTCAACCCAATCTAAAAACTAGAAACATTTTTATTTTTTCAGAGTAATAAAAGAGCGATCGCAACTCTGGTATAAATTTTGCTGCACGGTAGGCGATCGGCGCAGACACGCCAGAAATCATCAGAAATTCAGTTTCGGCATTAGCTTTTTCAGTTTTTGACTCGGCTGTTGTTTTCTTGGTGCTGGCGGTGTTGCTATTCGTAAAATTAGCTCTAACAACCAGGGCGCGAGGCGTTGACACCATACAGCTAAATGACTTTGCCATCCGACTAAAATTTCTGCTGAATCATTTTGCATTCCGGTGACGAGTGCTTTAGCCACTTGTTGGGGAGTCATGGGGATCACCCAGCGAAATAATTTTAAGTCGCGTACCATGTCTGTGTCTGTCAAAGAAGGCAGTAATGCAATGACTCGGATATTATAATCAGCTAGTTCCTGGCGCAAAGCTTGGGTAAATCCTAAGATGGCAAACTTGGTAGCGGAGTAAGTCGCCATTGTCGGTGCAGCCACTTTCCCCATCAGACTTGATACATTGACGATTGTCCCTTGCCTTTGGCTGGCCATGCGTCTAGCTATCAGACTCGTGAGGTTGTACATTCCTAACAAGTTCACGGAGAGTTCTTCTTGAACTTGGGGCAGTTTAGATTGCAAAAACGAGCTTTGGTATGCGACTCCCGCACAATTAACCAGCAGGTGAATCTGTCCGTAATTGCGCCACAGTTTGGCAACAGCGATATTTACTTCAATTGTCTGCGTCAAATCTAAGGCCACGATCGCAGTTTCAGTTCCCATCGCCTCAATTTCGTTAGCTACCTCAACTAACTTTTGGCGATCGCGTGCTACCAATATCAGCCGCTTAATGCCAATTTGCGCTAATTCGATAGCGATCGCTCGTCCAATCCCACGAGAAGCCCCTGTAATTAGGGCAACTTTACCTTGAATCTCCATTGGTTTTATCCTCCAAAATCTAAGTCTTACCAAACTCTTCGCTATTCCCGAAACACACAATCAAGAGCTACACTCGCTTGTCGGCTCAAGGTAAGACAAATAATTAATTGCAATTCAAATCAGACCCAAACTAAGCATGAAAGCAACGAGATATTTCTTGGTTAATCTGCAATCCCTCATAATTGTCTATACGAGGCAGAAAATTATCGTTTTTAACCTGTCAAAGCCTAACAGACTTGGCTGAATGCATATAGCTCATAGATTTTACTTCTCCTAGATCAGAGCGTTCATCAGCATTGTTGTACACACGTTAGCAATAAAATCAAGCTATTGCAATATTCTTTAATCAGAATTTCTTAATACTTCTTAACGACTGGTATATATATGCAAAAGATTTTCTTAAATAAGTTTTTATGAATACCTAAGTACAAATATCTTACTTTCCTGACAATTAAGCCCTGTTTTGGAAAATTGTAATATCTCAGTCATAGTTAAGAAACAAAAAAGACATAGAGCTTTTGTTCTCTTGTTGCAATACCTCAGTTTTTCAGCTATTTTGCAGACTTACAGCAGTATATTTACTGATTAATTTAAAATTAAAGTTGCAAATTTTTATCTTTTAAATAATAGAAGAGATTTAAATTATTGTCTTTAATGCAAATTAGAATGGCATGTTTATCTGCCAAAACTTCAGTAAAAATGGGAACTTGTTTTGCTTTAGCTTTGAGTCCATCAAAGGAATGCTTGAGACTTGCATGGTGTCTGTCTGACAATTCATGCCATCTCGAAAAGCAATGCAGTTTAGTTAAAGAGAATTGTAAGTAGCTAGACAAGATAAAACCAAACTATGTAACGAAAAGTAAAATCTCTATATTTGGCTCGTAGTTGCGCTGTCTTGCGCTAAAGGGCAAGACAGCGCAACTACGAGCCAGTGATGATTATCTGCGCCCACTTACTTAGGTTGGGTTACGCTTTGCTTAACCCAACAAAGCACCCGAAATCTTGGGTTACTCTCCCTTAAGCCCTTTTGGGTCTACGTCCCTCAACCCAACCTATCCCCCATATATGGGATTCGGGGAGCCTGAAATTCAAAGTCCCTCTCCCATATATGGGAGAGGGATTTAGGGTGAGGGCAAAAACTACGGTTATCAACTTATATCAGGTTTAAATTCTTATTTTTCTCAAAAAGATTCGTAAAAACTGCCGTAAAAATAGAATGAAATAGCCCTGATACAGAATGGGTATAAATTGATTATTTAGTCCACGCATAGTGGACTTCAGCTATCAGCCCTGAACTTCAGTTTAGGGCGGGCTATCGGTAACTGCGACTGGATTTTTAAGCACTGAAGCACTTACTACAAACTCATCAAATTTAATGAGACAGACCACTAGTTGAAACTGGGAGCAATTAAGGGGTTAAAAAGTCTAAATGGTTTCCTGGTTGGGAAGACAAATCTTCTACTGTCCCCTGAATTTGTAACTTACCTTGATTAAGCAAAACAATCCAATCAGCACGGGTAATTACTCTAGGACGGTGGCTAATCAGGATCGTGGTTTTATCTTTGCGATGCAACAACAGTTGATCTAAAACTTGAGCTTCACTAACTGGATCGAGTCCAGCAGTTGATTCGTCTAAAATCAAGATTGGTGGATCGTTAACAATAGCTCTTGCTAAAGCCAGTCTTTGGCGTTGTCCACCAGAAATATTTGACCCAAATTCACCTAATACAGTTTGATATTTTTCAGGTAGTTTACTAATAAAATCATCTGCCTCAGCAATTTGGCAAGCCTTAACAATTTGATCAAAGGTGAGGTGAGGAGAACCCAAGCGGAAGTTTTCAATAATTGAGCGACTCCAAAAATGAGCGTCTTGAGGAACAAGAACAACTTGTTGCCGCAAACAATCAAGAGCTAGGTCTTGCATATTATAAATACCAAACCGAATATTGCCAGAATTAGGTGAATATAATCCTGCAATCAGTTTAGCAAGAGAACTTTTTCCACAGCCGGATGTACCAATTAGGGCAACAACTTTACCACCAGGAATTGTGATGGAAAAATCTTCCAGTAACTCTAGCCTACCGACGTAGTGAAAGGTTAGATTTTTGCAAATAATATCAGCATCACTAGGAATTTTAGCAAAGGGTTTGCTACTATCGCTTGGAGTTTCAGGTGTGGAATCGATAACTTCTGTTAAACGTTCCGTGGCAGTTTTGGCACGCGTGAATTCATCTATAAATCCAATCACAGCACCGATTAATGCCAAAAAATTCCCATTCATCCCATTAAATGCCAGCAATTGACCGATGCTGAGTTCCCTACTAATAACTAGGGTGCTACCGAAACCAATCAAACTAACGCTGCCAATAGCATAAACTAACCCAGAAAAGGTGCTATTAATAATTCCAATCTGAACTGTGCGAAATGTTATGTTTGAGAGCCGACCAAATCTGTTCTGAAATTCTTCCCAAAATTGAGGAGCAGAAGTAGTAGTTTTGAGCGTCAGCGCTCCTTTAAAGCTTTCAACAAGAACACCCTGGTTTTCTGCATCTAAGACCAACATACTTCTGATTTTTTGTTGAAGTGTCGGCAAGAAAACCACCGTAGATGAACTCATGACAATAGCAACAACGACGGCAACAAAAGTGAGTTTCCAGCTATAGAACACCATAAAAGCCAAAGAAATCAGTCCGATAAACACTTGGCTAGGCAGACTGATAACTGCTTGAGCAACTAGCTGATTAATTTGTTGAATATCTTGCAATCTGCTAACAATTTCGCCACTGCGACGTGATTCATAGTAAGCCAGAGGCAGCCGCAAGATTGCTCTGGCAAATTCTAGAACTAGCCCTAACTCAAGCCGTTGAGCAAAATTGGCAATCAGGTTAGATTGAACTAGTTGCAGACTACTTGCGACCAAATTCATTACCACAACCGCAATAATTACACCAATAAGAAGCTGGGTATCACCTCGAACTAGTACATCATCCGTTAGAATTTGAAGCAGGAAAGGAGACGTTAACGAAAGTAGACCGATAACTATAGCGCAGAGAAAAGCCTCGAATATTATGCCCCCATAAGGCAATGCCCGCCGCGCAAAGCGCCAAAGACCGTTGACTTTATCATCAGGTTGAGCATAAAAACGAACCGAATCTGGCTCTAATAAAAGCATGACTTGATCTGACCAAGCCTCCGTTAATTCTTTTTTAGAGACATAACGGATGTTAAAGGCTGGGTCAGCAATTACATATTTTTTGCCCTTCTGACCATACAAAACAACCCAGTGGTAGCCTTTCCAGTGAATGATTGCTGGAAGTGGTGCTTGGTTCATTCGGTCTAATATTTCTTTTGATGCCCTGACCGAACGCGCATTGAAACCAAGTGCCTCTGCTCCTCGCCTCAATCCCAACAATGTTGTTCCAAGTTGCCCGGTGCCTACCGCTTCCCGGATGCGATTTAATGTAAAGTTACGGCGATAATGTTTGGCAACGGAAGCAAGACAAGCAGCTCCACAATCTTCTTCACTATGTTGTGTAACAACTTGGTATTTCATTTCAGACTCCAGTACCCAATAACATCGTGAAAAAACTTAAAAAAATTGCAGGGTTTCATCCCTGCGTGGTTAAAAATTTGACCAACAGTTTAATTTTACTATAGCGTTTCTCGAATGCAAGCAATACACTTTGACCTCACTTACATTCCTCTCTCCTAAAAGGAGAGAGGCTTTGATTCTTACTCCCCAACGCTAGCTCTTAAGGGGCTGGGGGTTAGGTCTGTATTTCATGCAATTGAGAACCGCTATATCATTACCATATATGTTGTACTAGGAAAGACAAATCTCTTAATCTTACTAGCTCAATAACTTTTTTAGTTCTAATTAGTTGTAATTGCTTTGACTATATTTTGTATATCAACAGAGAAAACACCGAGAATTTTTGTATGTTTATTTCGCTTATTCGTTTGGAGTCAATGAGGTAAAAAGAGTTTCGTTGTCGTTCACAAATTACTAAATTTTGATGAATATGGCTGATTTTTTAAATAGCAACCCTTAGTCTTTGACTACTCAAGGTGAGCAGTATCTTTAGGAAAATCATTAAGTAAGTCCATCAACAGTTACCTATTAGGAAACGTTGATAGACTTTGTTAACTTTGTTCAACAAAAGTATGCGGTAAGAATAAACGTAATGCTAGAATAACTGCGAGAAGCAACAAAACTAATGTCTTGCCACAAGGCAAATTACACTGTTGGAGCAGGTTAGTTTGTTTAAGACATTTTACATCAGTAAAGACGCGGTTAATCGTGTCTTTACGTTTATTCTTTCCCTTCTACTTAACAGCAGCAGTGTTAGAAGCTGTTATGTAGTTACTCAAAACAACAATATTGAGTTGTATAATATTGTTCAGGTTCACTAAGGGAGTAGGAAGAAGGGCAGTAGTGGGAGCGGCATCAGATTTTTTCTTATTATGCCGACCACCACCAGACAAAGTAGCTTCTTCGGTAACGGTTAATGTTGTGAACAATGTGCTTTCCATAATCTTAGTTCTCGCTTGATTGGTGAAATTAAAACTGCGTTACTTTCAAGTAATAGATATAAACGTAAAGAGTATATGTCTTTACGTTTGTTCTTTTGGTTCTACTTAACCACCAATAGTAATGGTGTTAGTAGCTTTTGCGTCTTCGCTGTCAGTGATAACATTGGCTTGGATAATATTGCTCAGGCTCACTGAAGGTTTGGGAGCAGCGGGGGTGGTGGGAGCGGGGGTGGTGGTAGCGGGCTTGTGCTTCTTGTACCAACCACCAGACAAACTAGCTTCTTCGGTAACGGTTAATGTGGTGAACAATGTGCTTTCCATAATCTTAGTTCTCGCTTGATTGTTGGGGTTAAAATTGCGTTATTTTCAAGTAATAGATATAAACGTAAAGAGTATATGTCTTTACGTTTATTCTTTTGGTTCTACTTAATAGTAATGGTGTTAGAAGCTGTTGCGTATTCGCTCCAATTAATAACATTGACTTGGGTAATATTGCTCAGGCTCACTGAAGGTTTGGCAGGGGCAGGAGCGGGGGTGGTGGTAGCGGGCTTGTGCTTCTTGTACCAACCACCAGACAAACTTGCTTCTTCGGTAACGGTTAATGTTGTGAACAATGTGCTTTCCATAATCTTAGTTCTCGCTTGATTGTTGAGGTTAAAACTGCGTTACTTTCAAGTAAACGTAAAGAGTATATGTCTTTACATTTATTCTTTTGGTTCTACTTAACCAATAGTAATGGTGTTAGTAGCTTTTGCGTCTTCGCTGTCAGTAATAACATTGACTTGGGTAATACCAGTCAGGGTCACTGTAGGTTTGGCGGGGGTGGTGGTAGCGGGGGTGGTGGTAGCGGGCTTGTGCTTCTTGTACCAACCACCAGACAAACTTGCTTCTTCGGTAACGGTTAATGTTGTGAACAATGTGCTTTCCATAATCTTAGTTCTCGCTTGATTGTTGGGGTTAAAATTGCGTCACTTCAAAGTAATATATATAAACATTTAAAGAGTATATTTAATTACTTTTTCGTTCCGCTAAAAGTATTATACGACTCTTGCTCCAAAGGTCAAGCAATTAATTTTTTAAGAAATATGTATTACACGTCTTCAAAAAAGATACTACATAGTTCTTCTTTATACAAATTTAATTAGAAAAAATTTTAATTATCAAAAAGTTCAGGCGTCAATATTCATAATTCATATAAATATGACGAACTAACTCATGTGTTTTTGGGAATAATACATAAGTTAGCCATATTAAGTATTAATACTGAAAAAGAACGCAAATACACGGAATTTTAAAGATACAGCTAACGATTAATAAATGTTTTTATACATATCCTACTTGAGTGGGTTTATAAGAAGTAAAGCTGGGCTTCTGCATATTTTAATTAAGTATGTTTACGTATAAATATTTTTATCTAATCTTTATATACAAAACTGAATTGAATAAAGATAAATTAATTTAATATAAAACAGGGGAATTTACTTAATCTTTTATAAATGAGAAATAATTGTAAAAAAGTTGTGTGTATTATACTATTTTTTGTAAATCTAATAAAGTTAATATGAAAATTTAGATAAAAATTATAAAGATTTGATGTTCGGGTGAAAAGGCATAATTGTTATTTAGACTTAACTGTATAGAAACCTTATATTTACATACTAACTATATACAGATAAGGGACTTATCAGTAATAAAAGCAAAAGCTGTCACTTTCGCCCTGAAAGGCAAAAGCGCCAAACTTATAATATTTTTGCCAAAAATACTCTTGAAACTGAAGAGAGCTTTTATTTTTTGGATCTCCCTAAATCTTGATCATCACACTAACGCGAGGGAGATTTTTTTGCTAGATTATTTACGGAACCAAAATGTTTTTAGCTTTCATGTTCATTGACCTCCAACCAGACTTTCTCCGCCTAGTCCAAAACGACGAATATCTTCCCTCAGTCAGTATATGGACGAGGTTGGGAGGAATATTTTTAATTGGAAGTGTTGGCGCTGCCTTCAGCCTTGCCAGTGTATTTGAATACAACATAATAGTGAAAGCTGATGCTACCGTCCGCCCAACTGGAGAAATCCGGTTAGTGCAAGCAGCAGCTGAGGGAACGGTAACAAATATTAAGGTCAAAGAAAATCAGGTTGTGAAAAAGGGAGATACGATCGCCTTGATCGATAACTCCCAATTGCAAACTAAAAAAAGCCAACTTCTCGGAACTATTGAACAGAATCAGTTACAACGATCGCAAATTGATGCACAATTAAAAGCGTTAAAAAATCAGATGGCTGCTGAGTCTAATGCAATGGGACAGGCGATCGCATCTGCCAAAGCAGACTTGAGTCGCAACAAAAGAGATTATCAAGATAAACAAATCACTAGTCAGACTCAAGTACAAGAATTAGAAGCTTCTGTTGAATTAGCTAGACAGCAGCTGAAGGGATATGAGCAGCTAGGCAATACAGGCGCGATCGCTGATCTCGAAATTAAAGAAAAAGAACAAGCTTTTAAAGCTGCTACTGCTAGACTCGAAAGCGCTAAAGCTGGACTGAATCCTAGTGATGCTAATGTAGCGATCGCACAAGAACGTATTTCCCAAGAACTGACGAAGGGTGAGTCTACTATTGCTCAATTGAACAAAGAGAAAGAAGAACTCATCAGGCGTCAAGTTGAAATCCAAAACCAAATTAGCAGCGCTCAACAAGAACTTAAACAAGTTTTTACCGAACTGCAAAAAACTGTAATTCGTACCTCTGAGTCCGGTACAATCCTGAAACTAGAATTAAGAAATACTGGACAAGTTGTTCGTCTTGGAGATGCGATCGCTCAAATTGCTCCCAACAATGCCCCTTTCATAATCAAAGCCCGTGTTCCCTCTTCAGATATTAGCAAAGTGCAGGTGTGTAAATTAGCACAGGTAGCAAAATGTCGAGAGGGGGAAGTACAAATGCGGCTTTCTGCTTATCCGTACCCAGATTATGGCATCCTCAAAGGTGCTGTCAGAAGCATTAGTGCTGATGCCATTACATCTCAAGGTAACGGTAACATTCCAATTGCGCCTTACTATGAGGTGACAATTCAGCCAGAGAAACTTTATTTAAAAAGGGCTGATAAATCTTATCCTATTCAAGCAGGGATGGAAGTTACAGCTGAAATCATTTCCAAAAAAGAAACCCTACTGACATTTATTCTGAGAAAAGCAAGACTGCTAACGGATGTGTAAATTCCTTCCTGTATTTCACCCCATTGAGAAGGACTGTAATAATTCCAAATTCACACATTCTCAGCCCAGCGTCTCGTAGAGAAGAAAGTTACATAAGGGCATTTAAACCCCGACTGTAGCTTTCTTCTGGCAGGGTAACTGAGGAAAGTCGGAGCTATCGAAACTCCGAGTTAATAATTGTTTAATATTATATTCTTCAGCAAAATTAATAACTATATTTACCAAGGCTGTAAACAGTTGAAAAATTTTATCAACGAAGGCAGGAGGTAGAAGGCAACAGGCAGAAAGAAGACTCTTCTCTGTATCCTGCTTTTCTCCATAAATGGCATTAACTTCAAAAGTTCGCCGATATAGTTGATAAATTATTTGTTTAAAAATCGCTGTCCGATCGCTCCAATTAAATTTTAAAGAGTCGGCTAAATTTAAAAATAAGTTAAAATCCAAGTTTTTTAAATCTTTTAAAAACCATATCCAATGATTCTTTTCTTCACAGATTTGTTTGTTAACAGTATATTGAATTGAGTTAACTGTGGTTTCTTGTAAACAAACAAATTTGTTGAAATTTCCATATCCCATTAAAAAAAGTGCAAAACAAGGAGCAAAAAACAATCTTTGTATAAAAGCAATGCTTTTATCTACCAAAAACTCAAAAAAGGGTGATTGAGCAAATTTGGCTGATTTTTTTTCAATTAATGCAAACACTTTTTTCATGATAAAAAAATCTTGTCTGATAACTGCACAGGGTAGTTTCTGTTGATTTATCAGTTGGCGTTTATAGTTTTATGCAGAGTTAGCCAATTCTTTACAAAAGTTTACAAACTGCGTTAGAGTCAGCGTTTTTTGGTTACGCGTGGTCAGAGTTTTGTTTTGGTCGCTTGGGTATCAATACTGCGTAGGTTTTGAAGATTTGTAGATTGGGTTGAACTTAAGTGTTACCTAACAAAGCCTTGATAATGTTGGGTTACCCTGCCTTAAGCCCCTTTGGGTCTACGTTCCTCAAACGCCACTTGCTTCGCTTCTCCCAGGGGGAGACGCTACGCGAACAAGTCGGGAAACCCCTTTCTTCGCAGTGGCTCCCCAACCTACTCCAGAGCGATTTTTCAGGCGAAACCTACACAGTCTTGGCTGGGAGCATCCCGTCAGGTGCAAAAACTTTGTGTTTGCCCTCATCCCCTAACCCCATCATTTGGGATTCGGGGAACTAGAATTATGTCTCCCCTCTCCCCTCCCCGATATGACGGGAGAGGGGCTGGGGGTGAGGGAAAAGATTTAAGCCAAAATTGGGATATTTTAAGCGATTGACAAAAAGGGCTTTACCTCAACCTCTCAGGGATGGTTAGGGGTAGGTTGAAGATTTGATGGTTTGGCTGACTGGGCTGTTGAGCCATTCCAAATTTGATTGAATTGATCTGCCGACAACGACTGTAAAATACTGAGATTAAGCGGCTCTTTACTGATAAAAGTGGCGTAGGAAGGCTGCAAATAGGAACGGTATTCAGGGCGGTTGAGGAGATGGGTTTCCAAAAAAGCCACGCTGAGGGCGTTGAGATAGGAATAAACAGGAGCGCGATCGGGGCCTAGCAAGGCAGATGGCACAGGTAAGACATCATTTCCAGAAGTAGTTTCTCCGATCGCCGAAAAGTGGGTGGCGTTTTCAATTAAAGCTAGATACTTATTAGAGTCAGAAAGCCAGGTAAAGGGGCGAATCTGCTCAGATACAGGTGGGGCAAAAATATCTTGACTACCTGCTACCAGCATTACTGGAATTTTAATTTGGCTGACTCCGCCCTCACCCAAAACTAAACTGTCAATTGGATTAATCGCCATGACTGCCTTGATGCGATCGTCTTTGAGTTCGTAATTTCTTAGGGGTAATTTATTTGCTTCACACTGCAACAAGAGCGACAAATTAAAGGATGAATAATTAGGATTACAGTTTTGCCTGAGTTCCTCAAAGTTAATATTTGCTCCGGCTAGAGCCAAAACAGTATAACCGCCCAAGGACTGACCGATCGCCCCAACTTGCTGAAAATTGAGTTTTCCTTGGAGGGTGGGATCAGATTTTTCTAAACGCTGGAGTTCATCAAGGAGATATTTGATATCCAAAGGTCGGTTGATGAATTCTGCTGGATCTGGGGGGCCTGCCAAACCCGCAAAATATTGTTGAAAGCGTTCGGCATTACTACCAGGGTGTTCGAGTACAGCAACAGCAAAACCATAGGATGCTAGATGTTCAGCCAGGTAGACAAAACTAGAGCGGTCTGAGGCGACACCATGAGAAATTACAATCAGGGGAAAGGGAGGCGAGGAAAGTTCTTTAGTGCTTTGTGAAGGTGCTTCTGGCAGATAGATATCCACGGGTAGACGGCGTGAGCGAGAAATGTCATTTAGCTCGAAGGTTTTTTTCTGCCAGCGAAATTTTCCTGGCGATCGCAAATCTGGCTGTTGTGAGAAGTCAGTTTTTGAATTGGCTGCTTCTGCGATCGCTTCTTTTTGGAGAGAGGCTACAACTTCATCCCTTTTTTTGAGCAATTGTGACAAATCATCAACGCTCCTTAACACCTCTGTAATATTCACCCGGATAGTATTGCTAGGAAATTTCCGCAGCAAATTCACAACTGTTAATCCCTGTGGATCAGCAGCAGCCAAAATCAAAGAGGCACGTATGGCATAGAAGCCGTTCTGTCGAGACTCAGTGAGGAGTAATTCTCCCAGCTGTTGCACCACTTCTTCGCCTATAGGTGAGTAGGTAACTTGAGATACTAATGTAGGAGTGACATTGAACCTTTGCTGGAGCAAATCCCGCAATTGAGCGAGTTGTTGGGGGGTAGCACGGCTAGCATAAAATGAAAAATCTTGATCGATTTTGCCAACTTTCGCAAAAGTTTCCAGCGAGTCCACAGATAAGGAAAATTCGCCGAAGGGAGGGTAATAAAAGCTAAGGCGTTCAGCTCCCAATCCGGGAGTTGCAGTCAAAAACGTAGATAGCAAACCTAAACCCAGGTATCTCAGAAATTTTTTCATTAGAAAAACCCACTGTCTAACCCTGCCAGACAAGTTTGAGCAGGGAGGAAAGCGGGGCGGGATTTATAACCGCTTTCCTGTTTACTTGGTTTAGATATATCAAACAGCTTACAAGCACAAAAAAGCAAGTATTTACAGCCCTATCCCATATATGTTTTAAATCACCCACTTTCAAAGCAAGGGATGTATCAATGACCAATGACTAACACATCAGTAACAAATTTTTCAGCAAAATACCATCAGTAAGGCGATAATAGATATAGAGATCAAAATATTTTATATGTCCTCCTCCTCCTGCCCCTCTTGTGTTGTCGTCCTCAATCAACAACAAGAGCAAAATATCTCTTACCAAAACCAGTGCCAGGATGTGCCAGTTAACCCCAGCAAGAGCAGGGTTAAAAGTTGCACTGTAGTTGAAAATGGTCGGGTTGTCGTTAAACCCTTACAAGCTCCACTCAATCAAACTGGGAAGTAATTTTTAAGCATTTCAACTGTTTTCATCTAAAGGTAAAACATCGTGGAAGCGGTTGTAATCGATGTAGCGATGTCCATCGGTTGTGTGATGGAAGATATCGACAAATTGATTATTCCACAAAATGTCATTAGCACCATAAGTATGACGGGCATGGACAACCTGTGCAACCGTTTCATCAATGCCACTCAAAGAGACAATCAGTATAGTATTTGTCTGGGTTAAAGATTCTGGTGTCATCCCATATAGAGGACTAAACTCATCAATAACGTGCATCACTGACCAGCTTAACGTGAAGCTAGGTGTTTGGTTCCTCAGCAGTTTCAGGTCGTAAAACCGACGCATGAACTGCCCTTCTGAGGTTACATCGTCGCGCATTAAGTAGACTCGCATCTGCGCCTCCAGAATCATATTGCGACGCTGATTAGCGCTGCGAAATATGAGAGTCGGCATTGCATTCTGAGATGTAATTACTGCTACACGACTAAAAAGCACACGGGCTGTAGGTCGGGAGAATCGAGCAAAAGCTAGTCCGGTCATCACAGCAATTCCCACCAAACCGATCATTGCTTCAATGGTGACAATAATATTGGCGTAAGTTGTTTTAGGATACATTGCCCCATAGCCGATGGATGCTAGGGTTTGTACGCTAAAGAAAAAGACATCTAAAAAAGAGCCAGGTCGGGCGTTGGCAATACAATCTCCTCCTATTAAGTAAGCTAGGGCAAAGAGAGCATTAACAGTTACATAGAAAGTACAAATCAGGGTCAGAAAGCCAGCCCAGGGAATCGTTAGCAGCAGATGGTAGGGATCGCGCCAGTAAGAATGCCATGCACCCATACCCATAATCTCAAATTTTCCATCTCGAACTTTAATCTGAATAGGTGGGATCAGACGCTGTTTTTTCTTCGGTGAAAGTCTCTTCAGTCGAAATTTCATTGCAAGTAGCCAAAAGAACGGCAACTGCTTAGTATTGTAAATTAAGTTGCTTTGGAGACATCCGACTTATACCAATTTCCGAAAATCTTGATACATATAGATTTATCGTAAGGGCATGGCAAAGACAAGCCCCTACGAACGTCTTTATATCATTATTAAGGGACTTCCAACAAATAAATTACCCAATCTTGTGGGGCGGGCAAGATGCCCACCCCACAAGAAGTAATTGAGTATTTTTTTATTTGGAAGTCCCTAAAGTGAAATGGTATTACCTGTAAGGAAATTTCAACTTTATTTTCTTAAATCAGCAAAAAAATAGGGTGTGCAATGCCCACCCTAACAATCAGCGACAAACTAACTCATTTTTCAGGGTTTGCTTGCTGACCTTTAGAACAGCGATCAAACCACTCCTGATATTTTTTCTGGTGTGACTCATCTTCAACAGCGATGGTCACTCGCACCTGGTTGCAACCGTGATTTTGCTCTAGTGCGATCGCATTCAACAATAAACTAGCAGTTTTAGGTGAGCTAAATTCCCCGCTTACCATTAAACCTGTGCCAAAATGCGGAACTTCAACTTTTTCTACTTCGGTTAAGTCAATGCCAGAAATTTCCTCTTCTCCTAAATCAATTTCTGCAAGTTGTTTGTATTCTGGGCTAATTTGTTCTACAATCAACTTTTCCCGCCGCACAGGAACTTGTATCATCCGGGTTTCGATTTCTTTGCGAACAATCACCTCACCAACTTTACGCTTACTGCTTTCAACAACTAGTCGTTCTTCTAGTAAACTAATAATCTGTTCTTCAGTAGCCTCATCTAAATAATTTACTGGCTGCTCAGTTGATTCTGATAGTGTGCGTAGATGCAAAGCAGCTTGCCCATAGGCATCGCCTGGTGTTTCTGTTTCTAAATATTCAGGCATATATTCGATTTCTGATTTATTTAAGTCTATGAAAACAGATTTAGTCGGCTTATCTATTTTTTTTATTCTCTGGCTCTGCAACCTAAATAAAGAATGATGTTTATCAGCTAACTGCTGACCATCTTCTAGAGTTTCTTGATTCACCTGGTTAGAATATATAACTAGGTTTAATCGACGATTAGCATCCACAATTAAATCATGAACTATTCCTACTAGCTGACCTTGCCGATCGTACACGGCAAAATTGCTTACCTTGTTTTTTAAATCTGCTAATGAGGAGCTAGTCTGATCAGAGTTTGCCTGTCCAATGTTTTTTGTCATCGGTTGGCTATTCATAGTGCAAAGTTTACGAACTGTTTTCTAGTTAGCTAAATTAAATGTATCAATCATCTAAATAACATTTAGAAAATGTTTGCGAGAGAATAGATGTATTTATCTAAGTCATATTCAGAGAAATATTCGCAACCCAAAATCTAAAGTTGTATTAGCTATTCAAAGCACAGGTAAGGCTAATTTTACACCCTCACCTGTACTCTGTCAAATTTAATTATTAGTCATTAGTTGCTAAACTAATGACTCTGTTATTTAGCGTTCTTCAATGGGAAGATTACCAGAATTTACATCTAACTCTTCACGACGCACGGTCTCTTGAGTTTCAACTGTCTCTTGATCGACCACTTTTCTAACTCTGACTTCTTCACGCAAAAATGCTTCTTTGCGAATTTCAGCAGTTTCTTCATGGATTTCTACGCGAGCAACTTCGCCTTCACGGAAGTCTGCTTCGCGCCCAGAAACGGCAGTACCTGCATCTGCTGGAGTTACACGTTCAATCACAACTCGCTCTTTTTCTATTGGCACTGCAACCCGTGCAGTATCAGTCTCAACGCGCTTGCCAATGGCTACTTCTCCAGTTTTTTGGCGGCGTTTACTGGCAATTAGCCGTTCTTCATACAATTTCAGAGTTTGATGATCTTGCTCATTTAACCCGAATAAAGAAGGCTCTTGTTCGTAATTGTAGCTATCACGATTGTAAGTTGGCGTAGTCGCCGCTGCTTGAGTCGTCGCTGGCTGATAGTTTGTATCCACTGGTGGTGTCGCTTCCAGTGGTAATAATGGATCTACAGGTTTAACGTAGTCTGTGGGTTGACGATATACCCCACGCACTCTTTCTTCATAATCATAATCAAGTGCTTCGCGTTCACTGAACTCAGGTAAATCTTCTGCTTGCTCTCTAGTCAAGCCAATTGTGTAGACGCGATCGGTATTATAATCGACACGCGCACGAGCAATTGGTAGTAAAACTTTTTTACCAAAAATCCAGAAGCCTAAGTCAACGACTAGATAGCGGAAATGACCTTCTTCATCCACTAAAACATCGCTGACAGTACCAACTTTTTCATCAGTTCCTTGTGTATAAACGCCAAGCCCCTTAATATCGTGACCTTCAAAGCTATCACGGTAGTTAGGCTCAAAATCTTGTAATTTGTAGAGAACCATAATATTTTCCTCAAAAATTTTCTTTCCCATCTCCTATTAACTAAGATAGACATTTAATTATTAGTTTACCTCTTTCTGGCGAATGAATTATTTCAAAAGTTGAATAATCAAAAGTTATAGATATTTGTTTGATGATTTAGGGCTTAGGCAAAAACCCTCTAAAGCTCCTATTCCTTCTTTGCGCGAACGTGTTTTTGTCTAACCAGACGCACTCGCGTTCGCGGTTCGTTTTTTGATAATTTTCCGTAAGTCCTGATGATCAGAGCGCAAAGAAATTTTACGTTTCTATATAGTTGTTCGTATAAATTTTTTAAAGCGTTAGATTCCCGATTTATTAGATAAATCGGGAACTTGTTGTTTAATACAAAAAGACAGGCAGAGATAAAAATTAACTTTGCCTGCATGATTATTTCAGATAAATCTACCAAAGGAACTTATTGACCAGCTACTTAAATAGCTTCGTGTGTAGTTGTACCATGTTCCTGAACCTGTAAATTACCCTCAGTATCAACATCTAACTCTTCTCGACGAATGGTATCTTGTGCTTCCACAGTCTCCCGTTCTATTACTTTCTTAACTCTGATTTCTTCACGCACAAAGGCTTCTTTACGTATCTCAGGCGTTTCTTCGTACACTTCTATGCGTGCTACTTCCCCTTCTTGGAACTTAAGTTCATTGGAATCTACAACCTTTCCTGCTTCTGTTGGCGCAACTCGCTCAATTAGAACTCGTTCTTTTTGAATAGGTACTGTAACGCTTGCAGTTTCTGTTTCAATGTGCTTACCAACCGTTACTTCTCCAGTTTTGATGCGCTGTTTACTGGCAATTAATCGTTCTTCATAGAGTTTAAAAGTTTGATTATCTTGATTATTCAGACCGTATAAAGCTGGTTCTGCTTCGTAATTATATGTATTGCGATCGTAAGTTACACCGCTAGTTGGAGAACGAAATACATTACGGACACTTTCTTCGTAATCATGATCGACGACCATGTTTTCTCTGTACTCGACTAAACCTTCTACTTGGTGTTTGCTTAATCCATCAACATAAACGCGTCTTGCAGGATAGTCTATTCGAGAAAGACCAATTGGTAGTAATATTTTTTTACCCAAAAAATCTGAGCTTGTATCAATAACTAAATACCGGAAATGGCCATGGTCATCAACTAAAACATCCGCCACTGAGCCAACTTTGTCTCCTCCTTGAGTGTAAAGATCCAGAGCTTTAACGTCGTCTTGGCCAAAAGTTTCTCGATAGTTGGGGTCAAAATGTTCAAGCTTGTGAAGAGGCATACGCTGTTTCCAGTTTATTTAGAAGGTTGCTTTTATAATGTAAAAAATATTTTGCTCAGTGTCCTCCTGCTGGCGACTGAATTGTAAGTAAGATATTTTATAGTTTATAGTTCATACCTGATCAGCTAAATACTCAGGGTAATCAATAGGAGTATGACTAAAGTTCTAAAAAGCTCTATAAATGCTGGTATAAAAAAGTTTTGTTAATGAGCCAATACGATTAAGTTAAGGTTTTAACAAAGTTTAGGGGTTTAATTCCCCACACCTTTCAACGGCAGTTGCTAACCCGCCTGGGAATAAATTCCTCTTGCTTATAGCTCAAGTCCTCTCAAGAGGAATAAATATCAATACGCTTGGGTTAAGGCTAAATTTATCAAAGTCAATTTTTTATCGAACCGCAGAGGCGCAGAGGACACAGAGAGAAGAAAAAATGCTTAACCCAAGGATATTGCATCATATCGTTGTTTAGACAACCTGAAAAGTAAAGCTAAGACTTGCCCAATTATTCACATCTAAGATATATGAGTCAGTTGCTGTGCCGTTCATTTCTGCTTTGAGGGCGCTGGCGTTATGTAAGTCTTGTAGTAAGGCTTGTGTAACGTCTAAGGGATTCAACAATGAACCTATCGGCTGTTGTTCGGCTGTGGAATACTTAACAGTACTCAAGGCGGCGAGAGTTTCGCTAAAGGGAGCAGTACTAAAAATCAGTTGTTGTTCGTAAAAACAAGCTGGCCCTGAAATCAGCCATTCGGAAGCAGCATTAGTTTGGGGTAGGGTGAGGGTTTCACCTGGGCCGATGACGACTTGTTTGAGGAGGGGCTTGGTGTCGGCAGTGTTTGCTTCTTGGGGGGTTTCCCAAGAATAGAAGCCAACTGCTGTATGATTATTGTTTAATCCCAGTAAGATTAAATATACTGGGCGATCGCTCTGGTTTTCCACTCGATATTGCATTCGACTACCGATAGGCACAATCGCAGTGGGGAGTGATTTTTTGATCGAAGTTTCAGGTTTGAAAGTTCGTATTGTTTCACGTTGCATCACCACCTGTGGTGATATATCGCTAATTATTTCTAAGGTTGCCTTGAGAGGCAAGCGGGAAGAACCTTGATTTTCTGTAAGTCGCCATAACTTGGCTGCAAACAGGATTGATAATTTTGGCGCTAACCTTTGCACTGTTAATTTTACTGCTTCTCCTACTTCGCCTGCGGTATTGGGAATTAGTTCGCCACCAAGAGAAAATAGACCATAACGAGTGGGAATTTCCTGTAACTTGGCAAATACATAATCAGCAGGTTTTTCTCCTGCTATTACGGTGGATACATGGGAAAATCCAGCGAAGGCACTTGTAGCATCTACGCGCTCAATTCTTTCTAATCCAGTATCCAAAGCTATTTTTAAATGAATATTTCGCGGTAAAACCCTCACTGCTTCTTGAACGAGTTGCCCGACTTGTAGGGAATTTGCACCTTCAATTTTGGAAATTTGCGCTTTTGCTGTTAACCCAGTGCGCGATCGCAATACCAATTGCTCTGTTGTTGCTAAGGTTAATCGAGAATTCACTCCGTAGTATAGCAGCACTTGTGGTGGTAATCCTGCCAACCACAGATAAACTGTTTTACCGTCTTCTTCAATAGCACTCACCACGCCTTCTGCACCAATGATACTGTCTGGAAAAGAAGAGGCGACTAACCCCCCAGCCCCCATCCCTTGTAGCGTTGGGGTAGAATTCAAAGCCTCTCTCCTCTTAGGAGAGAGGTTTGGAGAGAGGTTTTCCAGATTCCCCGGTTGCTGTTTACTACCCAATTTGTATAGAGAATTTTCCATATCCAAGAGGGCGACTTGAATTGTCGTTGCTGGGGTGAATTCCCACAAATACTGTGTCAAGGCGTAGGTAAACAACCCGGCACTAAAACCAGAAAAGAGTCCTTCTCTGGCTGGCTGGTTTGGTTCTGAGGTAGCTGTTAAAACAATGGGAGTGCTGGATAACTTCTGAGTTTTAAGTTGTTTGAGAAAGTCGAGTTCTTCTGCTGCTAACTTTCCTACTGACTCCTCAAGGGCGCGAATTTTTAATCCTAAGACTGGGCTAGGAGCATAATAGCTAGTATCCAATACTGCTGTTACTCGGTCTGTAGGGAGCGATCGCAATAATAACAGTAGAGTTTCTTCTAATATATAGTTGACTATTTTATCATTTTGTGCATTTGTACATACATTAGCTGCCACCAAAGCATTTTGCATTGTATTTGGTGATGTGTCAAATTTAACACGGCTGCCATAACCGCTAAAGTGGAAGACGACAACATCATCGGGTTTAACTTGCTTGCCCAGGTGATCTAAAAAAGCTGCTTCAATGAATTCCCTGCTAGCTTGTTCGTCAGTTAAGGTTAAAATATCTGACCCTTGGAAACCAAAGCGGTTAATCAAAAGTTCTCTTTGTAATTCCACATCCGTCAGACAACCACTGAGGGCTGGGATTTGTGGGTATTGGTTAATACCTATTAACAATGCCAACTTGCGCGAACCAGGTTGTGCCAAAGCCTGATAATAGCGATTTCCCAAAGTCAACCACTCAGCTTCAGTTACCCCCAATACCGCCAGTATTGAGCCAATTCTGTGTAAAAACGTGCGCCGTTCCATAATTAGCTATCAGCCCTCAGCTATCAGTTAGCAGCTTACAGGGCTGAACTCTGTATTGTAAAGTTACAGTTTATGCTGCTTGCTTCTTGACCAAATAATTGTTCATTCATAATTCATAATTTCTGTTAACATCACTAACTTAAGTTAGTAAAAACATAAAAACACATTCCTGACTCAACGAAACCGCATTCATCAGTAGAATCTTAATTACGAATTACGAATTACGAATTACGAATTATGCCCTTACTTCTATCTGCATTGCCCGCGCTAACTCTGCCGCTACTTCAGGACGAGAAAATTCTGGTGGAGGTAATTCACCACGCCGCAGCATTTCTCGGACTTTTGTTCCCGATAGATGGATGCGTTCTTCTGGCTTGCTGGGACTGGTTTTAGATGTTGCCATCTGCTTAGTGCGCTTGCAGTAGAAAGCGTGTTCAAATTTCATCGGCACAATGCCCAATTCACTTGGGGCAAATTCATCAAAGATGTATTGAGCATCGTAAGTACCATAATAGTCACCAACGCCAGCATGATCGCGGCCGACGATAAAGTGAGTACAGCCGTAGTTTTTGCGGACTAAAGCATGGAATATGGCCTCACGAGGGCCAGCATAGCGCATTGCGGCGGGATTTATTGCTAAAGTTACTCTGTCTAAGGGGTAGTAATGTTCTAGCAAAATTTCATAACAGCGCATCCGCACGTCAGCAGCGATATCATCTTCTTTTGTCGCCCCGACTAATGGGTGCAAAAATAGACCATCAACAATTTCTAAAGCGCATTTTTGAATATATTCATGGGCGCGGTGGATGGGGTTGCGAGTTTGAAAGCCAACGATGGTTTTCCAACCCTTGTCTCTAAATAGTTGCCGTGAGGCAGTTGGATCAATTTGGTAAGTGGGGAACTGGGAATGAGGTTCGCGTTGCAACAACCAAATATCACCCGCTAGATGTACGTTACCTTGGTTATAGAGTACCTGTACGCCGGGATGATTGACATCATCAGTGCGGTAGACTTTTATTGCTTCGCGGGTTTTGTCGTAGTTATATTTTTGGGTGAGTTGCAAAACTCCGATAAATTCGCCTCTGGAATTATCCAGACGAATTAAGCCGCCTTCTGGCAATGGGGAAGCTACTTCTTCGCTTACCGATAGTGTAATCGGGATTGACCACACAAGACCGTTAGCTAATCGCATTTCTGTAACAGTGCGATCGTAGTCTTCTTGGTTCATAAAACCCGTGAGTGGACTAAAAGCACCGATCGCAATCATTTCTAGATCAGAAACGGCGCGATCGTCAAGTTGCACTCGTGGCAAAAAGTCAGCTTTTGAGAGAAACTCTGCTCTTTGTTCTGGTGTGGCGATCCGGTTAACCAACTGTCCACCGTGCGGGGCTATAGCATCTGGATTGTGACTCAACGTAATCCCCTCTTTGTATTAACTGTTATTGTTTCAGATTATGTACTAACTTACCAAATACTGGTACGGAGACAAAACCCTTACTGTGTGGTCTATTTACCTGAAAATAGCTGTAAGACTGTAATTAAACGTAGAATAAAATAAAAAATATAGCTATTGTCTGAGGAATTTATTAGATATGGTTGGTCTTATTACTTTAGCAGCAGCGCAGGCGATCGCAAATGTTGCTTTTAGCAAGTTCTTTGAGTCGAGTGTGGGTAAGTTAGGCGAGAAGTTTACTGAGACGGGACTGAAGAAAATTGACGAATTGTATCAGACGATTCGGAAAAAACTCAGTGGTAATCCTGGCGCTAATCATGCCTTAGCTGATGTTGAACAAGGTAATCAGGAAGCGTTACAGCGAGTAGCGGTTTATCTTTTGGATGTCATGAACGCTGACGGTAACTTTGCCACAGATGTGCAAAAAATTGCTGATGAAATCAATATTCATCGTGTGGAAGATAACAGCAGCCAGAATCAGTACAACTATGGTGGACAGAATTATCAAACTAAAACGGGTGAAAACAATACTAATCAATTTGGCAATAGTACAACAAATAATAATAACTACTATGGCACTCCGCCACAGGTTTGACTGGATTCGTCCGTAAAACAACGGATAAATTCAAATGCCAATAGTCCCATTATTAACTCACTGCGTCCAGAAACTAGCTATTGGCAAGGACGGAATGATGAACTTGACCAAATGCAGCAATGGTTACATTCAGATCGTGTGCGTCTAATTGGTGTGACGGCGACGGGAGGTTATGGAAAGTCGGCATTAGTTGCTAAATTATGTGAAACAGTTGCAGCAAGTTATCCCCAACCGATTTGGGCAACTTTTAGTGATGCGTATCCTTTTGCTGTATGGGGACGCTGGCTGTTGGATAAGTTGGAGAAACCAGCACCGGAAAAACCAGAAGATTTATTAATTGCGGTTTGTGCTTGTTTGGAAACAGAACGACATTTGCTGGTGTTGGATAACCTGGAAACTTTGCTGCACAATGATGGACAATGGCGAGATCAGGCTTATGACCAATTTTTATTGCGTTGGTTCGGTTCTAGCAGTGAAAGTAAGATTTTGGTGACTAGCCGCGAAGAACCAATGCTACCAAGCAATACCCTAAACCAAAGTAAATGGTTAAAACTAGATGGACTTTCGCTAGATGCAGGGGTGGCGTTGTTACAAGCTTTGGAAATTCAAGGTTCAGATGCAAATTTAGCAGAATTTGTCAAGAGTGCTGATGGACATCCTTTGTTATTGAAGCTGGTGGCGGGGTTGCTGAAAGCTGAAGAGGGAGAAGAGGCAAATATTAGTGTTTTGAAACAGGATATTTTCAAGATATTAGGTTTGCACCGAGATGACCCAGAGGCGAGTATTGCTAAAATCTTAGATGCGAGTGTTGAGCGTTTAGAACCCAAGTTACAAAGTCTGTTGCAGTATTTAAGCGTGTATCGCTTACCCTTTGACTGTTCAGCAGCAATAGCGATGTCTGGCTTGATTGATGAAGAACAAGTAGAAGTAGTTGACTTTTCACAGGATTTGGAAAACCTCTCTCCAAACCTCTCTCCTCTTAGGAGAGAGGCTTTGAATTCTTCTCCAAACTTTGTAGGGTTGGGGGGTGGAGAGTTAGGTTTCGCCTCTTCTTCTCCAGATGAGGTGAAGAGTCAGGTAGAAGTAGAACTGCGACAACTAGCAAAACGTTCTCTGTTACAAGAGAAGAAACAGCAAGGGGTGTGGAAGTTTCATTTTCAACCGTTAATTCAAAGTCATTTACAAAATTCCTCTTCACCAGAAGCGCATCAATGCGCCATCGCCTATTACGAACAACGCCGGAAACTAGAACTGTTATCCACAGATAAACTCGATGATGTGGCGGAATATCTAGAAATTTTTCATCATCACTGTGAACTTGGGGAATATGTTCAGGCTTTTTCTAGCGTTTATTATCGTGAAAACAATCATGATGATTGCGACAAATTTTTAAGAAAAAATTACTACTATCCAGCCCGTCTGACATTATATAAGCGTTTAGATCAAGAGTGGAAACAGCCAGAAAATCCAGATGAATTAAAACGCTACAGTGATTTACTCCAGGTGTACGGCGATGTTTTGCAGTTCCTTGACCGACGTGATGAAGCTTTACAACGCTACGAAACCGCTTTGTCATTTTACCGCGACACTGGTTCTCGCTTGGGGGAAGCGAATACATTACAAGCGATCGGCGATGTTTTGCAGTTCCTCAAACGCAGTGATGAAGCTTTACAACGCTACGAAACCGCATTGTCATTTTACCGCGACATCGGCGATCGCTTGGGGGAAGCGAATACATTAATAGCGATCGGCAATGTTTTGCAGTTCCTTGACCGACGTGATGAAGCTTTACAACGCTACGAAACCGCTTTGTCATTTTACCGCGACATCGGCGATCGCTTGGGGGAAGCGAATACATTAATAGCGATCGGCGATGTTTTGCAGTTCCTCAAACGCAGTGATGAAGCATTACAACGCTACGAAACCGCTTTGTCATTTTACCGCGACATCGGCGATCGCTTGGGGGAAGCGAATACATTAATAGCGATCGGCGATGTTTTGCA
>NZ_JBALFF010000101.1:0-5560 GCF_036916975.1 Nostoc sp. | reverse complement strand
ATCTTTATCCGGATGCGCTAAAGCGCAACTACGAGCCAAATACAGAGATTTTACTTTTCGTTACATAGTTTGGTTTTATCTTGCCTACCTACTTAATTAAATAGACTTCTTTGTTTAGTCGCCTCCAGCAACTTAACACTGGCATAAATAGCATCAATATAAGGTGTGGGAATTTGAGTAAGTTTTCCCAATTCTGCCACCGCGCCAACAATAGCATCTATCTCCGTAGCGCGTCCAGCTTCCATATCTTGTAGCATCGAGGTTTTATGGGCACCAACATTTTCTGCCCCATTAATTCGTTGTTCTAAAGTAATGCCAAACTTTATACCCAAATTTTGAGCGATCGCTTGAGTTTCAGTCATCATTTGCCGCGCTAGTTCACGGGTGAGGGGATAGCGACAAATATCCTCTAGAGTAGCACCAGTTAAGGCACTGATGGGATTAAACGCCACATTTCCCCACAATTTGATCCAAATTTCCGTGCGAATTTGATTGCGGATTGGTGCTTTGAATCCCGCCTGTTTTAAACTCTGTGCTAATAATTGAATGCGTTCTGTTTTAGTGCCGTCGATTTCACCAAGAGTAAAGCGATCGCCTTCAATATGCTTAATTACACCTGGTTCAATTATCTCAGTTGCCGGGTAAACAACACAACCGATGGCGCGTTCTGCACCGATATTAGCTTCAATCATCCCATCTCGGTCAACAGATTGAATCTGCGTACCTTCATACTCACCGCCATACTTGCGAAAGTACCACCAAGGAACGCCGTTTTGGGCTGTTACCACCATTGTATGAGGATTGTAGAGTGCAGGGAGAAGAGGTGCGATCGCAGGCACACTGTGAGCCTTAACAGTTAAAATTACTACATCTTGTGGCCCCGCTACCTGAATATCGCTAGTTGCCAGAAATGGAGTAGCAATTTGGCTAGAACCGTCTGCCATAAGCAACTTCAGCCCATTTTTTTTAATTGCCTCCAAATGAGAACCACGAGCGATTAGCGTCACCTCTTCACCTGCTAGTGCCAATTTCGCCCCTAAATATCCACCAATCGCCCCCGCGCCAACAATACAGATTTTCATTTTTTAAAATTACTCAATACTTCTTACTCAGCACTCCTAAAGCTTTGCATCGCTTTCAGTAAGTCTTGATGAACAGATTTTGAGGCAGCTATTATCAATCCAGGCAGACTATAGTTTTCACAAGTATGCAGTGGTGGTAAAGTCGAACCATCCACAGTAGTTACAATCCAGCCAGCCTCTTTTGCAATAAAAGCGAGTCCAGCACTATCAAGAAATTTACCCGATTTGATCACTGCTCCACTCAAGTCACCACTGAGAATACCATTGAGATTAGGAATTTCAATATCACTAGAGTAATCAGTTGCTATATCGATGACTTTATATCGATCTTTTAGTAAATGTGCGATCGCATTCATTCCCCATCCCAACAAAATAGCAGGTTTGGCGGATGTTATGTGTAACGGCGCACAGGCTTCTAAACTCATCTCCAGCGTCCCTTTAAAAGCACCTTCACCTCGGAGAGCGTAAAAATAAGTGTTTTGGGCAGGAGAAATAGCGATTACAGCTTCAAAGTCATCTGAATTTAGAATACTGAGAATAATTTGGTAATTAGAATGTCCATCAATGTAAAACTTCGTGCCATCGATTGGGTCGAGTGTGACTAAATAATCACCTTCGGAACCGAGGTCAGTAGCGCGAAAATACTTAGTGTTATTAGAACTTTCATATTCTTCGCCATAAAAGCGAATCTCTGGGAAAGTTCCCAGTAATACTACTTCTACCAGATTTTGAATAGCCACATCCGCATCAGTAAGTGCAGCACTAAAAAAGTTGCTTCCTTGTTCTTTGGCGGGAAGTGCAGCAATTTTTGGTTGCAGAAAACGGGCATAGGCTGCTGCTACTTTCAGATGGGGGAGTAAAGTCTCCAAAATCAGTCGAGTAGTAGGTGTTGTGGACATTGCAGCAAACTCCTTTCAGAAATAATCTACCGTTGGCAGGGCGATAGAATTCTATATCTAGACAAAAGTACGGTATCATTTTGATGTAATGATACCACCGTTGCTATATTAGTCTAATCTGTGTGTCTGGTTAAGCTGCACAATCCTTAAAAATCCCCCTTTAGTCAATGCCACTTGCTCCACTTAAGAAACCCCTAAAAGCTGGATTAGGAGAGACTTTGAAACAAAGGAAAACTGCTAAACTCCAGTTATGTAGCGTTCAGGATGTCCGCTCCCATCGAAACTTCCGTTCAAACTCTTGAATTTGTAGGTCATTGATGCTAGCTTCACGCCTTTGCATTAATCCATTATCTGCAAACTCCCACTGTTCATTACCATAGGAACGATACCAGTAACCTTGTTCATCGTGCCATTCATACTCAAAGCAAACAGAAATTCGATTTTGTGTAAAGCTCCACAGTTGCTTTTTCAAACGGTAGTCTAATTCTTTTGCCCACTTTCGTTTTAAGAAAGCCTTGATTTGTTCTCGTCCGCTAAAAAATTCGGCGCGATTACGCCACTGAGAATCTTCCGTGTAAGCCAAGACAACTCGTTTGGGATCGCGGCTATTCCAAGCATCTTCTGCGGCTTGCACTTTGACTTTAGCAGTCTCTAACGTAAAGGGTGGTAGGGGTGGTTTAGTTTCCACAGGGTTTGTTGTTGGTAATTGAAAGACTTTGGCTGTTGTTAATTTCGGGTTTGCGATCGCCTAAAAAACCCTAACCCTTCAGCAATTCTGGCAAGTAATGCAGCAACTTATAGGACTTACGCTTTCAAGGCAGTGAAAGCCTTGATTTACCGTAGGGGCAATTCATGAACTGCCCCTACATTTATACGTATAATAAACGGTGAATAATGTGAAGAATATGTAAAGATGTGTCTTTACGCAAAAACATTTAAATAAATTCGGTAGTATGTTGGTAGTATATAGTTAATACAAAGTTATTGAAATGTTCTCTATTTTCACTCTAGCAAAACTGTATAGTACGAAAATTCCCCGATGCTAAATCAAGGAATTTCCTGCACCCTAAGAATGACCTACAAAATCACTCTCATGGATGCTTCAACTTTAACCTCTTGCACTTAGGGCAATTTGTAATTAGCGATGAAGCTTCACCGAAACTAATTTCAGCACCACAAAGGGCTATTACGTAAGCTTCTCCATTCCAGCCACCACGAACATAATGTGTCGTTGGTTTGTTTTTCAGTGTCATTCATCAAAATTCCCTTTTTGTCACTTCATAACGGATTGTCCGTTAAAATCTTGCTTTTGTGGATAGTGATTAAAAGCGCTACCAAAAGTTAAGCTTGCGATTACGGCAATCAAAGTAAAAATGCCTACGCCTAAATCAAATAAATTTTTAGATTGATTTTCGTCAATAGTAAAACGTAGCTTTTTCGTGCGGTATTCCCTTTTTCTCACTTCAAGTCTTTAACTAGTTCTCTAAACAGTAGCCTTGCTCCTTTGGCTGCAACGCGATTCCTAACCAGCTTCACTGGACGACCGGCTGCTTTTTCACTGTCTAATTGTTCACCCAAGATTTTACCAATATCATTTTTGAGGCGCGATCGCTTCGGCTCGATCCTCGTAAACACCCACTGCCATAAAGACTTACGACATAAGTCTGACCCGCCCACTACTTTAGCTTTACGGCTATCGCCAGAAGCTTCAAGGGATGGAGCAGCACCCAAAGCTTTCTGAAATCTTCTCAGTGAAAGGTGACGTTTGGTAGGCTTTTTAGAGTTTCGTCCTTGGCGTATCCTCACCTCTGGTTTACCATCTGCACCCAGGAATCCCTCAATGGGGTAAATCTGAGAGATAATCACCGACGAAAGACGATCGCCAAACCCAAACCTTCTGAAAACTGTGCGGTAATGGTCAAACCGAGAATCAGCCAGCAACTCTCGTAACTCTGCCTCGATGACGTGTTCCTCTCTTTGAAGACTGCAAATGCGTTTCGCATGTTGGCGAACTGTGTCAGAAATTCCTAGTCCCACAGTTTTTTCGTAAAGGCGGTCATAGCGGTTGCTTTTTCTTTCATTTGCAAGCCACCCCCACAATAAAGGAGGTTCACCCGATTCACCCCGCCGGGACTTTACAAGTGCAACTTCTGGGAACTGCCACGCTAAATCTTGACGCGCCCGATTCATGATCGGAGACTGCACCCGGTTAAGGTGGGCGAGTCTCAATACTAATTCCCGAATTTTGACAATGTGTTGAGAGCGAATTTGGACAAATCGACGCGGGTCTTGGTGGTAGTCGAAGTAGTAACAGGCAAGAGCCAGAGCATCGGCATCATCATCTTTATCTGGGAGTGCCAAATGATTTGCTCGATAATTCCTCAATTCTTTATGACCTACTAACCGCACCTCAACGCCAGCACGGGCTAAATGAGTACCCCAAAGCTTGCTGTAATTATTACCAGTCGGCTCTAACAGTGCAATGTCCGCATTAAGCGCGAGTAAATCTCGAATTCCTTTTGCATCAGCGCTGAACTTAAAAAATGGACATTCATAATAAAATTGACGTGGGTCTTCTGGTTTATCCGTGAGCAGGCAAGCTGAAACCGAGGACTTGCTAACATCAAGTCCCAAAATTTTAATCATTCAGTTCCTCCTGGGTGGTTTTGTTTTATGTCCCTGATGCCATGCCTACGAATCACCCGAAGGCCGTTGAGCCTAGTTCACTCTCAAGGCAAAACCAGAAGCGGTAACTTCTGGTGACATAGGTTCGGGAACAGCACACTTATAGCAGCCGAGCTTATGAAAATAGGAAAGCCATAAAAGCTTGTTTCAGGCTAAAAGCCCTAAGCTGCTGTGTGTATGTGCTGCACGTCTGGGTTGGACTCCAGTCCGCGACGTGAGTTTACCTCACGTTTCGGCTACGGGGTCAAGTAGCCCGCGCACAGAAAGCGCGATCGCAACATCAATTGCAATTCATCAGGCGGTTAATCGTCTTGAGGGTTAAAAGCCGTGTTTCTCAGGATCAAAAGGGATGTTATCCGGGTCAGCCTCCTCAACGAATTCGGCGGCAACGGACTGTGACTCAGGTTTAGCGGCGTTTAGTAACCTATCGAATTGAGGCATTGAAGGCGCTTCTGGTTTGATGCCTTGCGCTCTTAAAAATTCTGCTGTGGCGTCCCACTCACTACGAAGCTTGTTCGTCCTCTCCTGAAGTTCGCGGTTCTCAGATCGTAATTTCCGATTTTGGTTGTAGACTTCTTCGGACTTAGGCCCAATTGCTGTTATCGCTTGTTGTCTCAAATCATCAACTACGTCCTTTACTGTGTCGCCCTCTTCTAGTTCAACCGTAAAGCCAACTCGCTCGTTGCTGTAATCGCCCATGGAGATTAAGAAATGGGCATGGACTAATTTGATTTTCATAGCGTTGACAATGTGTGCTATTTTTTACTTGTTTACGTTTGAAGTGTTTGGAATAGATTTTGCGATCGCTTTGAAATTTTAGTCCCATTCCTCCTGCGTGCCTTGCTGCAATATCTGCTGCAATCGCCGCTTACCCTCCTCCCAGCGACGGCCACC
>NZ_JBALFF010000100.1:0-14841 GCF_036916975.1 Nostoc sp. | reverse complement strand
TTTCTTTCTTTCTTTCTTTCTTTCTTTCTTTCTTTCTTTCTTTCTTTCTTTCTTTCTTTCTTTCTTTCTTTCTTTCTTTCTTTCTTTCTTTGTGTACTTTGCGTCCTTTGCGGTTCGTTCTTCTTTCTTCTTTCTTCTTTCTTCTTTCTTCTTTCTTCTTTCTTCTTTCTTCTTTCTTCTTTCTTGTACTTAAATATGGTTTAGCGCATCTTCATACAGAATCGATATTAGGCAATCGAAATTAATATTAAATCCAGCTTGTGGCTGCTGTTTCCATGCCAAGTCATGCCGAATTACTTGATGAATGTCGTAAGCACAACGAGCAACTTCGCTCTCAGAAGGCTTTGTGCTTACTGATATTATATTACTAAGTGTATGAGTAATATATGCTACTCTTTACCCAAAGGATTGTACCACTGATCGCTTGACAAGAGCAGTTTATCTGACTCAGGTGGTCCCCATGTATTTGGTTCATACTTGTAAACGGGTGTGACGTTATCGAGAATTGGCTGGACAATCCGCCATTCCTCTTCTACGGTATCTTCTCGTACAAACAAGGTGGGAGCGCCCTGCATGGCATCACCCAAGAGACGTTCATAGGGTTCCATTTCGTCGCCACCTCCGTAAAAGGCCACGAGTTCAACCACAGAGCCGATCATATCTTCTCCAGCGATTTTAGTGCGAGCACCCAATCCCACAATTACTTCTGGATCTAGTAAAAAACGAAAATAATTAGTGTTTTCTTTTGTTCCCTCCTGGAACACATCTAGAGGTGGACACTTAAGCTTGACCATCACCTCAGTAGTTTTAACAGGCAATTTCTTTCCAGCCCGGGTATAGATGGGAACTCCTGACCACCGCCACGTATTAATAAATAACCGCAGGGCAACAAAAGTTTCTACTTGGGAGTCAGGAGAAACACCTTCTTCGTTGTGGTAATCAGAAAATTGACCGCGAATAATATCATCAGGTTGCAGTGAAGGTATAGCTTTGAGAATACGTTCTTTTTCATCCCGGATAGAATCAGCAGCCGTACTGGCGGGAGCATCCATGCACACTGAAGCCAATACTTGCAGCATGTGGTTTTCCACCACATCCCGAATTGCACCAGTCTCCTCATAGAAGCGCCCCCTTCCTTGAATGCCAAAGTCCTCGGCCATCACAATTTGGATGCTTTCAACATAGTTGCGATTCCAGATGGGTTCGAGAAAAGAGTTGGCGAACCGAAAATAGAGTAAATTCAGCAGTGGTTCTTTGCCCAGGTAATGGTCGATGCGATAGATGGATGATTCGGGAAAAACTGATGCCACAATTTGATTTAACTCGCGTGCTGATTTCAAATCCCGTCCAAATGGTTTTTCAATTATCACCCGGGCATTTTTAGCACAGCCTGATTCGCCCAATCCTGACACTACTTGTGCAAACAGGCTTGGTGGAATTGCCAGATAGTACAGGGGACAAGTGGCATCACCAAGGGCTTGATGTAATTTTTCGTAAGTTTCTGGTTTGTTGTAGTCACCTGCAACGTATTGGAGTAGTCCAGAAAGTTTGTCAAATGCGACTTGATCTATACCACCATGATGTTCTAGGCTATCACGCGCCCTTTCCCTAAGTTGATCCGTCGTCCAAGGTCGTCCGGCAACGCCAATCACTGGGACATTGAGATGGCCCCGCCGTACCATTGACTGAAGGCTGGGGAAGATTTTCTTGTAAGCCAAGTCCCCTGTTGCCCCAAAAAATACCAGTGCGTCTGACTCAGGAATTCCCATAACTAACCTCTTGAGGAATTAGCTTTTTTATGATCGCCGCCAAACTGATAGCGCATGGCTGACAAAAGTTTGTTGGCATCTGCTTCGCCGCGCCAGTAAAAGCCAGCAAAGAGCGCTGAACTTAATACCGGAGTCGGTAAAGATTCGTCAATTGCTGCGATCGCACTCCAGCGCCCTTCGCCAGAATCTGATACACGACCACCAAACTATTCTAAATTGGGGCTTGACAATAAGGCGATCGCTGTCAAATTCAATAGCCAATTCAATTGGTATGACAAAGGGCGACACTAATCAGCATTGTACTCAGGGACTGGGAAAAATAAATCATACCAAATTGGGATTTTAGATAATCGCATCTGCACCTCTGTATGTGGAATCTACGGTGTATAAACAAGGGTGATAAATTGAGTTCGCTGCCATAAGCAAGGATTTTAGGAAGATGTTGGTCATAATTGCGTTGTACTTGGATGCCGCACTTGAGTTGATGAGCAAACAAAGAATAAAGATTTTTCCTCTGATGCCACAAAAAAAGGGAAGTTACTGCCTCCCTTCTACTCTTTATCGAGCTAGTATACTAACTGCTAATGTTCAAAACTTAAAGTGATTTCTTATCGATAGTCATACTGATGCCTAAAGCGGAATTCACGTTTTTCATGTTCTCTACGTAGCCATTCACGGCGCTCACGTTCTTCGCGCTCTCTACGTAGCCATACCAGCCTTCTTTGTTCTCGTTCGCGCCACTCATGTTGGTGATTGTTTCCCAAAATTACTTCTACCTGAGCAGATGCACGCTCTGCTAAAACACTCGAAGTTAGCAAAATGCCTAACAAACAAGATGAGATAATTCTTTTGATGTTCATAACCATATACCTTTGATTGAACCAGAAATCTATAGTTTTAGACTTCTCTGTTTTAAAAAAGGTTCAAACAATACTAGCTGTGTTATTAATTGCTCGTTGTGTAGCCTGGATCTGGATCGTGTTTCAGATAAAGATATTAATGAAAAGCTACATCTTGAGAGCCGTAGTTACCTTGATGCGATGTTGCTTATGCCCAAACTTCTAACCCATTTGAACCTTTTTTCCATTCATCCGGTCTAATAAATACAACCAAGGAAACGGATAGAGGAGAAAGCCTCAGGTGTTAGTTGTGCCAGCCGAGGTTAATAAAGCAAATCAATTGATTGGTGAATCAGAAAGCGAATCTGACAGTTATCTAGTACAGCAGTGCTTGCGGGGTGATACCCAAAACTACGGTCAGCTTTACCGACGGCATCAGCAAAAAGTGAGGTCAATCCTCTATAAACTCTGTACTCCTGCCAGCCTAGATGATGTCGTGCAGGAAGTGTTTCTGCAAGCCTGGAAAGGATTGCCCAAGTTTCGCCAAACAGCAAAGTTTTCTACCTGGCTGTACCGAATCGCTTGGAACGTGGCTTGTGACCACCGACAAGCAGATGTTAAAAGGCGAACTCAATTACAGATTCTCAGTGAAAAAATTCCTACCCAACAGGAAGCCCCAGAGTTAATGAATCTGCATTATCAAGACCTTGTGCAACGGGGACTAGCAAACCTAAGTTTTGACCATCGCACGATATTGGTTTTGCATGATTTGGAAGAAGTACCTCAAAAAGAGGTAGCACAAATCCTAAACATTCCCCTGGGAACAGTCAAATCACGCCTATTCCATGCTCGTGCTGCCATGCGTCAATTTCTGGAAAACCAAGGAGTACAGCTATGACTCAGTTGCCCAATGATGATCCTGACCTAGTTAATTTTCTCTGCCAATATCGCCCAGAAGTTCAGCCAGCCTCGCCTGATTTAGAACAACAAATTTTACAACAGGTGAAAGCTTGGCCTTTGTCACCCTTACGCCACTATTCAAGGATAAGGTTTGTTCTGCCTGTTGCTGCTGGCTTAGTAGCTGCTATAGTTGGCTACCGTGCCTTTATACCGGCTCAACCGAGTCCGGCTGAACTTGCGACATTGGAAACTTTTATTGAAAGTAATTGGCAAGGTACAGTCAGTAACGAACATCTGGAAAGTGATGTATGGCATTTTACAGACTTAGATACTGAATAGGAGATCGGTTTGATGTTAATCCGTCGTGTTTCGATTTTGGCGGTGGCAATGATTGCCCTTGGTAGCACTATTGCTCTGGCCAAGCCAACTCTACTTTCACGCCAAGTCATTGCCCAAACCCCCATAAGTGTACCTCGAACAAATCATGGTAAATCAGGGGGATGGCTCAAGGATTTGAATTTGACATCCCAGCAACTGCAAAAGATTAAAGAAATCCGTAATCAATCTAAACAGCAGATAGCCCAAAAATCAGAGGAAATACGTCTTGGGCAAGAGGAATTACATGACCTGATAGCTGGGACAGCTACTAAAGAGCAAGTGCGTGCTAAATATAACCAAATTAAGCTTGTAAAGCAGCAGCTTGCTGATACCAAGTTTGAAAATACCCTTGCTATTCGGGAAATCTTGAACCCAGAGCAACGGCAGAAATTCGCCGAACGCATGTATAAGAAAAATCCTGCACCTCCAGCACAGCACAATTAAAACAATTCGCTTTTTCGCCCATTCGCAATTACGTTTTGTGACGGGGATTTAGACCCCGACACAAAACGCACTGCTTGATAGAAGCAGGGGACTTAAACCCCCACCATTTGTTAAATAATTCGTAATTCGTAATTCGTAATTTGTAATAGAGCCGGAGGCACGCTTTGCGATCGCAATTACCTGAAAGTGATAGGGATTTAGATTTAGGCATTCAATTCGCGCTGCTTGATAGAAGCTCTTTACTTAAAAAAAACCCCAAACTTTGTTAACTCTATGACTTTAAAGCCGAAATATTGGGTGTTGTTGCTGTTAATCTTACTGGGAGGAATTGACCCCAGTAATGCAGCCTCCACATCTGTTGACCCAAAAGTATTACATATAATTAATCGCCTCAGCTTTGGGCCTCGTCCCCAAGATGTGCAAAGAGTGGAATCTATGGGTGTAGAGCGATACATTCAAGAGCAACTCTCACCCGACTCTATTCCAGAATCGCAAAGTCTGACTAGCCAACTAAACCAGCTAGATGCTTTCCACTTGAATCCGGTGGAACTATTAGAATATGGCACAACTCATCTTCCAGGACAAAAACCTAGCCCTGAAGAAATAAAAGCTGCTAACAAGCGGGGTCAACAGGTGCTAAATGAGGCAGTCCAGGCGCGGTTATTACAAGCGACTAACAGTCAGCGACAACTCCAGGAAGTGATAGTGGACTTTTGGTATAACCATTTTAATGTGGATGCTGCTAAAGGACGCGATCGCCTCTGGGTGGGAGCTTATGAACAACAGGCAATTAGACCTTACGCTTTGGGTCGCTTTCGTGACCTGTTAGGGGCAACTGCTCATCATCCAGCCATGCAGTTTTATCTGGACAACTTCCAAAATCGGGCTGACAGCCGCCCCGATGCTCAGGGAAATATCCGAGGTTTGAATGAGAACTATGCCCGCGAACTGATGGAGTTACACACTCTCGGCGTAGATGGAGGTTATACTCAGCAAGATGTAATTGCTCTGGCGCGGATTTTGAGTGGCTGGGGTTTCAGTCGTTCCGGTCAGCAGACAGATAATAATTTTGGATTTTACTTCAATCCAAAGCGTCATGATTTTAGCGACAAAGTTTTCCTGGGACACACAATTAAAAGCGGTGGTGAAGCCCAAGGGGAGGAAGCTTTGGATATTTTGGCTCAAAGTCCGGCGACTGCACGTCACATCAGCTATCAGATAGCTCAATATTTTGTCAGCGATCGCCCAAACTCCAATTTAGTAAATCATCTCACACAACGTTATCTTGCCACTGATGGCAATATTCGTGAGGTTCTCAATACCCTATTCCACAGCCGGGAATTCTGGAATCCAAAAAACTTTAATGCCAAGTTTAAAACACCTTATGAATACGCAATCTCGGCGGTGCGAGCTACAGGTATAGAAGTGAATAACACAAGACCAATCTCCAACCTGCTGCAACAGTTAGCAATGCCTCTATACCGTTGCCCAACTCCAGATGGTTACAAAAACACAGCAGATGTGTGGTTAAATCCTGATGCAATGAACCGCCGCCTCAGCTTTGCCAGTGCGATCGCTAACGGAAATTTACCCTTATCAAGTATCCCAACAAATATGCAAGAGGGCGACAAAATACTGGGACAAGGGCAAGTCGGCACACAGCAAAGAACTTTACAAACTTTAGCCAGTATTCCTGTAGATGCTTTGCAACTAACCAATACATTAGGCAATTCTTTTTCAGTGAAAACCCAAAAGGCGATCGCCTCTAGTGACTCTCAAATTCGTAGTGCTTTAATCTTGGGCAGTCCAGAATTTATGCGGCGTTAGTTACGCCCTCTTAAGGCACAGATAACTTATATTCTACCAAATTTAAAACAGTCATAATTGAGTACTTTTAAAGATGAAAAGACGTGATTTTCTGATCCAAAGTGGAATTTTTTCAGCTGCGGCAATCACAGCCATAAGTAGCAATGCTTGGGTAGCTAGATCCGCTACCTACAACAGCAACCAGAAGCGCTTGATTGTAATCTTCCTCCGGGGGGCGGTAGACGGTTTAAACGTTGTAGTTCCTTACTCAGAAACAGCTTATTATCAAGCCCGACCGCAAATTGCTATTCCCCAACCTGGGAAGGAAGGGGGAGTAATAGATTTAGATGGGCGTTTTGGGTTGCATCCAGCATTAGCTGCTTTGATGCCCAAATGGCAAGAGAATAATCTGGCATTTGTTCATGCTTGTGGTTCCCCCGATCCAACTCGCTCTCACTTTGATGCTCAACAATACATGGAAAACGCTACCCCTGGTGACAAACATACTCAGGATGGTTGGATGAATCGTTTACTAGGGGGAATTTCTCAAAAAACACCCATCCAAGCAGTAAGTGTTGGAGAAACAACGCCCTGGATTTTTTCTGGTCGGATGCCTGTAGCTAACATAGCATCAGGGAGAAATACTAGCAGACTGCCAATAGATCGTCCTGAATTAGCAGCAGCATTCGATCGACTTTATGACGGTAATGATGCCCTAAGTCAGACCTATCGCCAAGGACGAATGGCGCATCAAGCGATCGTCAATGACCTAGATAGTGAAATGAAAATGGCAAATAATGGTGCGCCTTCACCTGATGGCTTCGCCAGTGATGCCCAACGATTGGGGCAATTAATGCTCAAAGACCCCAGAATTGAGTTAGGGTTTATGGCTTTAGGGGGTTGGGATACCCATGTTAATCAAGGTAGCACTCAAGGACAGTTAGCTCGGAACTTAAAAAAATTGGGTTTGGGTTTAGCAACTTTGGTCGAAGGTTTAGGGAGCGTTTATCAGAATACGACAATTGTCGTGATGTCTGAGTTTGGTCGTACAGTCAAGCAAAATGATAACGGTGGTACTGACCACGGTCATGGGAATGTTATGTGGGTTTTGGGCGGTAAAATTCGCGGTGGTATTTACGGTGAATGGCCTGGTCTATCTACATCCCAACTTTACCAAGGTCGGGATTTAGCTATTACGACTGATTTTCGGGATGTTATCTCTGCCGTGTTGTCAGATCATCTACATCTCAATGAAGCAAAATTGAATCAAGTGTTGCCAAATTACGCCTCTACTCAGAAACTAGCATTATTTGTCAAGTAAGAATTTATCTGCGAACTTTAGCGGTGATGAAATTCGACCTCTTTTTCCAGAATTTTAATATCATAGTTGCCAAAGAAATCGTGACCCAGTAAGCCGATGCTTGCTTTTGGTGCGATCGCTACCTGAAGATTATTAGCTGTAACTCCACCTACTGCAATAGATGTTACCTCACTGGTTGAGAATTCTACTTGGCTACCGTCGGCAATCTGGGCTTGCATGGTACCTGTAGCCTGGAGTTTAAGTGTATTCGCCATCCCTTGAGTGATAATAGTTTCACTCGAACCTGTATCTACAATCATTTCAAAGGTTTTTTTGTCGTTGAAGGTGACATCAATCACAGGAGTTCCACCAAAGCGGCGTTTAATTGAGACTCGAAAAACTCTCTTTTCTAAAGGGACGGCTACATTGCCACAAAGCCTTCCCAATCCAACGGTTTTACCAGAAGAAGTTATCATGTAACATGCTCCTGGATCGTCAGCTGTTGCCCGATGAGAGAATACTAAAAATATCAGCGTCGGTATTAGTATGTAGGCGTAGACCATCGTAAACATCGCAGCTAGGTTAACGGTCGTAATCCAACGCCTCCAAGCATTCTTCATGTTATATTTTTCTCCAAATTTGCTGATATTTTTTAATAGCTTAATTCATCATAATAGCTGCAAAAATTTTTCCTGTAAATCCATCTTTCTAAGATGAAAAGCAAAGTTTTTAAACCTTGATTACAACAATTTTTAAAACAAATGCTATTGTTTGTATTATAATTATCGAACAGAATAAAAGCGCCAGCCTTCAGAATTCAGTTGAGTATTCTAACCGAAAAAGCATCTTAATCACACATTTTATCTATATTCAAGTTAGCTAGTGATTTTTTTTACAGTTTATTTATGTGTCTCAAGAAGATAAAATTGTATTTTCCTCAATACATATTATCTAGAATTACTGATTGATAAATTAAAGATTAAGTAAAGACATGATAAAACTACTTAGAGCAGATTAAATCTGGCAAATTAAGAAGTGAGATAAGATAATTTTGTTATTATTCAAGGGTTTCTGCTGCATGTACAGCAGTTGCGATCGCATTTCTAACAGCAATATCTTTTTGTTCTAAGATGATATTTTCACTAACACTACGCCCAGCAACTACACCGCAAACAGCAGCAGCAGCAAAATTATACACTCCTGCCATTTTGAATAATGTGCCGCATTCCATCTCATAATTCAAGATATTTAATCGCCGATATTCTTCTGTAATACCATGCAGCGATCGCATTAAATTTGGATTCGCTGAATCAGTGCGTTCTTGTCCTTCGTAAAAAGTATCAACTGATGCCGTAATTCCTATGTAATGTTCAACCTCTAATTCTCGTGCGGCTTTAACTAAAGCGACTGTGAGAAACGGATCGGCTGCGGCTGGATACTCCACAGGCGCAATGTCATCTGCTGCACCTTGGCGACACAATGCTGCACTGCTAATAACAACGCTACCGACTGGTATATAAGATTGAATTGATCCGCAAGTTCCAATGCGAATAATTTGCCGAATTCCTACTTGTACTAACTCATTCACAACAATACTTAATGAAGGCGCACCCATACCACTAGTAGCTGATAAAATGGTGCGACCATTAGGCAAATATCCTACATAGCTATTGAGTCCGCGATTCTCCGACAACAAGCGGACATCTTGTAAATAAGTTTGGGCAATTAGACGCGATCGCTCTGGATCGCCAGATAATAAGGCAATGATGGGAGGCGATGAACCTAAATCGTCTTGTCCAAAGCCAATGTGATAAAAGCGTTTATTTAGCATTCAATTTTAGATTTTAAATTTTAGATTATCTTACTTCTACATTGCTACATATTATTTCAGTGCTTCTACAGTGCCAGAACGACTTTGATTGGGGATAAAAATATATGAAATCTTATATTTTTAAAGCGTATGTATTTTAAAATATGCGGTATGGTGGCGATCGCTGTTTTATTGAGCAGTGGTAGTGCGATCGCCGAAGGTGTTGGCGCAGCGATCGCTCAAGATGTAGAAAGATATATCACTGTAGGGCATGATAAATTGGGAAACAGCGTAGCTCTGGACACAAAAACTATTAAGGGTACGACATACAAGCTTTACGGTATCTACGGAGATGGCATTTTCGAGACTACCTTCGATGCATCTTGCACAGAATCGCGGCTTTTTCGCAATCGCATTGCAATTTACGGCCCAGAAGGACAGCTACTTGAAGAGGATAAGGAAAAAGGAGAAATCCCTTTTGTAGCAACTTCTTCACCAGGCAAAGGAATGAAAATTGTTTGTGAAAAGATTGGTGCGAGTGGTTGGTAGTTGCTCAATATTTTATAACTAGGGAATGGGGACTTGTACTGAGCGACTTGCCTTGAGCGAAGTCAATCAGTACAAGTCGCTCGATGGAGCCGGAGCCTGGGTAAGCCCAAGGGATGCCCAATTCCCAATTCCCAGCTAGAAAATACTAAGGACAAAATAACGTGTCACGCGTATCTCGTCCTGTAATGAGATTAGTTCCCTTGGCAAGTTTGCACAATTTTTTTTGCTCATCGGAACGCAGCAACGTATCGGTAAAATCTGCCCCGTCAATGATTGCACCATCAAATCTGGCGTTAGCAGCAAAAGCACCCTCCAACAGTGCATTTGTCAAATTTGCTCTGACTAAACGAGCTGAGTCTAAAGTGGAATTTCTCAAGTCGGCTCCCTCCAAATTCGCAGACTCCAAATTTGCTGCAAAGAAGCTGACACCGTTTAAATTAGCATGGCTGAAGTTGCTCTGACGAAGATTAGCTTTGGTAAAGCTGGAATCTGTTAAATCACGTCCTGAGAAATCAGCGTCAACCAAAATTTCTTTATTATATTCAAGTGCCAAAACTGTTGGAGCAAAACCGACTGTTGCGGTGATGCCAACTATTCCCCAAAAGAATAAGCTGAGTATGCTTGCCCAAATTCGGATGCTTAACTTAGAATTCATGCGATTTTTAGCCAATGGCGACCCCTCCTCTATCTCATTATCCTTGAGTCAGAGATGTTAGCGCAAAATTCCTTTAAAAATATTTTTATGAATACCAATTCAAGCTTACACGCCCCTTATTTTCCTGTTGAATTAAATAACCGAGAATACTAAAGTTTATATGCATTGTCCAGATATTGGTGAATTAGGAGAAGACCTAGTAGCCCAATGGTTGCAAACTACAGGTTGGATAATTCTGCATCGTCGCTTTTCTAGTCGCTGGGGAGAAATCGATATTATTGCTGAATATCATGGAGTAACTGGAAAAGAGCAGAGGAGCAGAGGAGAATACCCCACTCCCCACTCATTATTGGCATTTGTGGAAGTCAAAACCCGCAGTTCAGGTAGTTGGGATGCAGGGGGAAGAAGCGCAATCACCCCACAAAAGCAAGCAAAAATCTGTCGGACTGCTGAAATGTTTTTAGCCCAGTACCCTGAGAAGGCAGATTATTCTTGTCGATTTGATGTTGCTATTGTCTACTGTCAAAGGATATCAAAAAATCTGACTGGGGTTACAGCAAGCGAGGAAGCTCTAGCTACTTCATCAGCAGCAGGATACAAGTTTAAGCTGCAAGAATATATTCTGGCAGCTTTCGACTCTTCAATTGATAATGGTTAATCGGTAATCGATAAAATATCTTGATTACCAATGACCAATAATATTGTAGTGGCGTTACAACATTTAGAGCATCACGCCAAAGTTTCTGGACAGTAGCCTAAGCCCCTGACAAATTGTTGCCGGAACGCTTCGATTTCATCTCTCTCTGGGCTACCATGAGAGACGATCGCAACCTGATAGCGACGCATCACGTCCACTGGGCATTGTCCGGCTTCCAAACTCCAAAGTGCCATTTGCACCCTCATTGGCGGTTCGTAGCTAATTCCTAATTCATTTAGAAAAGCGCGAAAGTCGCCATCTTCTTGGGGCGAAACTTGACCTTTGAGTTTTATCCTAACCACCCAGCCATCAATTTGATGAATTACGGTGACGAAAGAAACTGGTGTCTGGGGTCTAGCGTGCAGGTGTTGAACGACCCTCAGGGTTAGACTGGCATTTGCCAGATAGTACAAGTATTCCATGTTTGTTGGTGCTTGGGATCAAAGCCAATCCTACATATATATATTCGTCAATCAGTGCCTGTTCCCGGTAGGGTAAAAGCCCCCGTTTTTAGATGGGGAGGTTTACCCAATTTTTATATTAATCTTTCCGTGTTACCTAATATTACCCATCTTATAGTCAACTAATGAAACTGGGCGAAAATCCCTTAAAGTTCCTTTAGAAGGGAAAGCTAAAACCAGCTTTTTTAAGAGAGTATAAATACTAAATAAACCAAAAACTAGTACAAGCCAATTTGAAAGACACCTCTAGCTCACAAGAAAAAAATTTTGAATTAGATTGCTCGGTAGCTGGCTATGACTACGAACTACCTCCAGAACTCATTGCCCAAAATCCAGCAGTTCCTCGTGATAGCTCGCGGCTACTCGTGGTTGATTCTCCGACTACAGGCATCGAAACACCACCCCTGCACCACATTTTCCATGATTTACCTAAACTGCTGCGGTCTGGTGATTTGTTGGTTATGAACAATACAAAAGTCATTCCAGCGCGGCTTTATGGTCATAAATCCACTGGTGGTAAAATCCAGGTGTTGCTGTTGGAAGAACGGCAGTATAACTGTTGGTTAGCTTTAGTTAAGCCAGGAAAAAGCTTCAAACAGGGAGCGAAGATTATTTTTGAAGCCAAAGGAGCGGGGAGAGATGAGGGAGCAGGGGGAGATAAATTAATTTCTTTATCCCCCTCATCCCCTCACCTCCTCACGGCTACGGTTCTAGAAACAGAGAAAGCAACAGGGGGGCGTTTGTTGCAATTTGATGTGCCAGAGGGAAAATCTTTGGTGCAACTGTTAGAGGTATTTGGTGAAGTGCCGCTACCACCGTACATTACTACTTCAGCAGCTGCTGATGAGCAGTATCAGACAGTTTATGCTAAACAACCAGGAGCGATCGCAGCTCCGACGGCAGGATTACACTTTACAACAGAATTATTACAAAAGTTGCGCGATCGCAATATCAATCAAGCTTTTATAACGCTACACGTTGGTGTGGGTACATTTCGCCCTGTGGAAGTGGAGGATGTAACTACCCACGAGATGCATGAAGAATGGATTGAAGTCCCCGCCGCTACAGTAGAGCAAATCCGCGCCACTAAAGCAGCTGGCGGTCGAATTATTGCTGTGGGAACAACGGCAGTAAGGGCTTTAGAAGGGGCGGCTCAATCTGGGAATTTACAACCATTTTGTCAGAAAACAGACCTGTTTATTTATCCGGGCTATCAATGGCGGGTGGTGGATGGTTTAATTACTAATTTTCACCTGCCGCGTTCCAGTTTGCTGATGTTGGTAAGTGCGCTAATTGGCAGACAACGGTTATTGAATATATACAACGAAGCGATCGCTTTTGGATATCGCTTTTATTCATTCGGCGATGCAATGTTAATTTTGCCGTCAGCTGTGGGAGTTAAAAGTTAAAAGTTAGGAGTTAGGAGTTAGGAGTTAGGAGTTAGGAGTTAGGAGTTTGGAGTTAGGAGTTTGGAGTTTGGAGTTTGGAGTTTGGAGTTTGGAGTTTGGAGTTAGGAGTTAGGAGTTAGGAGTTAGGAGTTAGGAGTTAGGAGTTTGGAGTTTGGAGTTTGGAGTTTGGAGTTTGGAGTTTGGAGTTTGGAGTTTGGAATTTTTTCTTTTGCGGTGGGTACTCTGAGTTATGAGGAGTGAAAAAATTTAGGTTTGGCGCTGTATGAACAAGGACAGTTTGAGGATGCGATCGCAGCATACCAAAAAGCAATTAATTTAGATAGTAGTAATGCCAACGCTTATTTTAACTTAGCGATCGCCTTGCAACAACAAGGTCAAATAGAGCCTGCGATCGCTAATTATCGCCTGTTTGCCTAAAAGAATTTTATCAATCAATTTTACCAATCTGAATACCAGGGCTATTCATTCTAGAGGGGAGTTTTTTTAGACTTCTATTTTGATACTTTAGAAAGAAAAACTAATATCAATTTCTAAATAGAAAAATATCTTCTAAACTTCTTCAAGTAAGACTTCAAGAACTTAGAACATGAGCGCAACACTTTACCAGCAAATTCAGCAATTTTACGATGCTTCCTCCGGGCTGTGGGAACAGATTTGGGGCGAACACATGCACCACGGCTATTACGGCGCTGATGGTAGCCAGAAAAAAGACCGTCGTCAGGCTCAAGTTGATTTAATCGAAGAACTGCTAAATTGGGCTGGGGTACAAGCAGCAGACAATATCCTAGATGTGGGTTGTGGTATTGGCGGCAGTTCTTTATACCTTGCACAAAAGTTTAATGCTAAGGCTACAGGGATTACACTGAGTCCTGTACAAGCCGCCAGAGCAACGGAACGCGCAATGGAAGCTAATTTGAGTCTGAGAACACAATTCCAAGTCGCAAATGCTCAAGCAATGCCTTTTGATGACGATTCTTTTGACTTGGTTTGGTCGCTAGAAAGCGGTGAACACATGCCAGATAAAACCAAGTTTCTTCAGGAGTGCTACCGAGTATTAAAGCCTGGTGGTAAGTTAATTATGGTGACTTGGTGTCATCGACCAACTGGTGAGTCTCCACTAACGGCGGATGAACAAAAGCACTTGCAGGATATTTATCGGGTGTATTGTTTGCCTTATGTGATTTCTTTGCCAGAGTACGAAGCGATCGCACATCAACTACCATTACATAATATCCGCACCGCCGATTGGTCAACAGCTGTCGCCCCCTTTTGGAATGTAGTGATTGATTCTGCATTTACTCCCCAAGCCTTTTGGGGTTTACTAAATGCTGGTTGGACTACCATCCAAGGGGCATTATCACTGGGATTAATGCGTCGCGGTTATCAGCGTGGGTTAATTCGGTTTGGCTTATTGTGCGGTAATAAGTAAGGATGCACGGTTTCCCTACTACCTTATGCCAATTCACGAAAATCTTGATACATATATAGGAATCCGGTTTGATTCCTGAAATTATTTGCGTAGGCTGCAAGTGGGGAGTAGGAAAGAAGACTTTTTGAGTGTACGGAGTTTTTTCACGCAATCAAATCATAGTCCTATAGATTTCTCGTAGGGGACAGGCAATGCCTGTCCCCTCCCAGGTATTTGTATCATTATTAAAGTGAAAGAGAAATGGCATAAATCCTAGCTTTTTGCTTTCTCATTGTGATATTTGAGCAAGCATTCAAGCATATTGCTTTCTCATTTCAGTAGATTCAGCAAGCATTCAAGCATATTGCTTTCTCAAAATGCTTGATTGCTTTCTCATTTCAGTAGATTCAGCAAGC
>NZ_JBALFF010000099.1:0-16204 GCF_036916975.1 Nostoc sp. | reverse complement strand
TTGAGAACCGTAGTTTTTGCCCTCACCCTAAATCCCTCTCCCAAGTCTGGGAGAGGGACTTTGAAAACGTCACATTTTAGAATGAAATAGCCCTGGGTGGACTACTAGGGTGTCGTCTGCGGTGGATTAGTCGGATTAGGAACTGGGATAGTTGGCACGATTATAGGCTTTGGTTTCTGGCCTTGCAGCTGAATCTGGGCTTGATTGCGGGCATCTATTGCCTGTTGGTAATTAGGCTTGTATTTTATTGCTTGATCGTAAGATGCGATCGCATCTTTAAACTGTTTCACATTTAATAGGGCATTCCCTCTGCTATACCAGCTTTCGTAATGGTCTGGTTTATAACGAACTGCCTTATTATAAGACGCGATCGCATCTTCGTATTTTTGCAAAATGTATTGCGAATTCCCCAAATTATACCATAGTTGATAGTCTTTCTGCTTAAGTGTTGCTGCTTTTCTATAAGCTTTTATTGCTTCTTCATAGCGTTGGCTTTGATGCAGCGACCAACCCAGATTATACCATGCTTGATAGTTACTAGGATTATATTTTATTCCTTGATTAAAAGATTCAATCGCTTCTGGATATCGCTGTAAATTGAGCAGTACATTACCTCTAGAAAACCAGGCTTGATAATAATTGGGCTTATATTGCACAGCTTTATCATAAGCTGTAAATGCGTCTTGGTAGCGTCGCAAATTGACTAAAGAATTTCCCAAATTATACCAAGCTTGCTCGTAGTCTGGTTTTAAATCTACGACTTTTTGGTATGCTGCGATCGCGTCTTCATATCGGTTATAATTTTGTAAAGCTAATCCTTTTTTATACCAAGCTTCGTAATTATCCGGTTTAAATTGAATCGCTTTTTCATAAGATTTAATTGCTTGGTCATATTGGTTTAAGTTACTAAAAGCTTCACCCTTAGCATTCCAGACTTCCGAGCTTTGATTATTTAATTTTAAGGCTTTATCAAAAGAGGCGATCGCTTCTTGATATCGCTGTAAATTAAGCAGTACATTACCTCGTCCACTCCAAGCTTCAAAATAATCTGGCTGAATTTGAATTGCTTTATCATAGGCCGCTAGCGCATCTTTATATTTTTTTAATTTATACAGCGTTTTACCTTCACCATTCCAGGCTTGAGCATAATCGGGTCTAATATTAACGGCTTTTTCATATACTTCTAATGCGTCTTGATAGCGTTGCAAATCAAAAAGCGTATTTCCTTGTTTAGATAATTCTATGGCGTTATTTGAATTAATGTAATTTAAAATTAATATTGATGCTATTCCACTGATCCCAATTAAAAATATTGCTAGGAAAATTTTACCCAATATACCTTTTTTAGGTTGAGTGTTGATATTTTTTGGTGGACAAATAGGAGTTAAAGCAATTGTCTGGGCGGGTGGTTGTGTTAACTCTTTCAGCGCTTGTAATGCCACCGTTGCCGAAGGATAGCGTTGGCGAAAATCGTAGCATACCATCTTATCTAAAAATTGAGCGAATTCTGGCGTTACAGTGGCTTGATTGTGCCAGATAATTTCATTACTATCGGCATCTTTTACTATTTCTTCTGGTGATAATCCAGTCAGAGCTTGAATAGCAATTATTCCTGTAGCATAGATATCACTGCTTAATTTTGGCGTACCATGAGCTTGTTCTCCAGGAATATATCCAGGCGTACCTATAGCAACAGTACCTTTAATTGAGCCTTCGGGAAGAATTATCTGGGTAGTAATTTGTTTAACTGCACCAAAATCAATTAAGATTAATTTGCCATCTGGGTGGCGTCTGAGAATATTTCGCGGATTGACATCACGGTGAATTACATTCTGTTGATGGACAAATTCTAAAATTGTCAAAAGTTCTTGTAAAAGTGAAATTACTTGCTCTTGATCCCAGGTTTTACCAGGGATTAATTCTAGACTCAAGTCATGTCCTTCGATCAATTCCTGTACGAGATAAAATTCGGCATTGTCCTCAAAGTAAGCTAAAAGTTGGGGAATGCGATCGTGAGTTCCTAATTTATAGAGAACTTGTGCTTCCGTATCAAATAAACGCCTAGCTGTTTCCAAAGTTACAGCATCGCTTGCTTGGGGTTTAAGTTTCTTAACGACACATGAAGGTGAACCGGGTAATTGGGTATCACTCGCCACAAAAGTTTCACCAAAACCCCCACCTCCCAAGTTACTAATAATCTGGTATCTTCCTACAAGTCTGTTACCCAGCATCTCGTTTGCCTAGTTAAGTGCGATGCGATCTGATTTCAATATTGCCACACGTTAAGGGGGAGTAGGAAATGGGGAATGGGGAGTGGGGAGTAAAAGCATCCCAAAAGTGTAAAAACATATTTTGTCATTGCGTACTCCTTTGGATAACCCGCAGGGTACATAATGAAATGGAGCAAAGCAATCGCAACATCTAGACTTTGTGATTGCTTCATTGGGCTTCGCTTCATTCGCAATGACAATCTATCATCTTGGTAAATTTGCTTGCATTGGGATGATCCTCTGGGGAGCAGATAGAAAACCCCTTGTATTAAAACTTGCTTGGTGTTTCTTAATTACGAATTACGAATTACGAATTACGAATTAGTATGATTCCTATTAGTGATAATATTCGTTGTCGGAATAAACCGATTATTAATTACTGGCTGATTGGTATTAATATTGCCGTATTTTTATGGGAGCTTCAACTAGAATTTAGTGGCGGATTAGGCGATTTTGTTAATAACTGGGGTGTGATTCCAGCCCAAATTACTGGGGCGATTACAAATGCCTTATTTTACAACAATGCTGCTTGGATAATTGTAATTTGGCGCACATTTTCACTAGTTTTTGCAATATTCCTACATGGCAGCTTTAGCCAAATATTGGGAAATCTGTTATTTTTGTGGGTTTTTGGTAAGAGTGTGGAAAATATTCTGGGACATAGACGCTATCTCGGATTGTATTTGGCTGCTGGCGCGATCGCTTCTTGTGTGCAAATTCTGGCGGAACCAAGTTTTACGGTACCACAGATTGGGGGCAATGGCGCGATCTCATCTGTTTTAGGAGCATATATTATGAAGTTTCCTAAAGCTAAAATAGACACAATTTTGCCGCTAATAATCTTGTATATCCCCATCGAACTTCCAGCTTTTTTCTATCTATTTTGGTGGTTTGTGCAACAATTATTTTATGGCATCGGCAGTTTAAATATTCCTCCTATTGGCGTAAACCAATCGGGTGTTGTCTTCTGGGGACAGGTTGTGGCATTATTGAGTGGTGCAGCTTTGATGCGTTTGAAGAGATAAATTTTTATTAAATCATTAGTGGATGCAAAGTGTTTTGTCATCAGATATGGCTCTTAATCTCAAAAGATGTCTTTTGACTAAAACCTTATGCGCCTTTTGACAGATTACATTTTTTAGCTTAAAAATTCATACTGTTAAAGCTAGGGGATGCCTACTCTTCAAATCGGTATTGTTTAGTAATAAGCGGTGTGCAAGATGCCAAATGTTGATAAAATGAACTTTCAAGTCACTGATGAATTAGCAGCTTTGCGTTCGTGTGTAGCTGAGTTAGAGCAATCAGAAAAATTTTATCAGCAAAGGCAAGCAGCCCTTGAGAAGCAAGTAATTGAGCTAGAAAAAAAATTGACACTTGCACTCTTATATCCTCATATTCAAGCTGTTGAATATGATATCAAATGGCATCTTGAACAAATGCCAACAGATGTAGCAGTTACTTTAGAGCTACAACAAGAAATTGCAGCAAGACAGCAGGTAGAAGCCTCCCTAAGAGAGAGTGAAGAACGGCTTAGATTAGCCCTAGAGACTTCCCAGATGGGCTTGTGGGATTGGAATATTGTTACCAATCAAATCATCTGGTCTGAAAATCATGAACTGCTTTTTGGTCTGCTTCCAGGTAGTTTTAACGGCAGCTATGAAAGTTTTCTCAAGTGGGTTCATCCTGAAGATAGACAAGTTGTAAGGCAAGTTATCACTCAGGCTATGGCCCAAAAGACTGACTATAATGATGAATTTCGCATAGTTCGAGCAGACCAAAGTACACATTGGATTTCTGCTAAGGGAAAATTTATCTATGACGATCGTGGACAAGCGGTGCGAATGATCGGCGTTTGTATGGAAATTACTGTCTGCAAGCAAGCAGAAGAAAGTACTCGTGAACTAACAACCCAAGTCCAAGAACAGGCAAATATTTTAAATGCCATCCTCACCGCCTCAGTCGATCACATTTACATTTTTGATGGCAGAGGTTGCTATCAGTATGTCAGTCGGGATGGAGCTACGGTATTAGGCTCAAAGCCCCAGGATATTGTCGGAAAAACTTTGCAAGACCTGGATGTACCCCCAGACCTTGTAGAACAGTTAGATAAGCAACGACAAGCTGTGATGAAAACTGGGCAGCCAATTAAGGATGAGTGTAAATATGTTACTCCTGATGCGGTGCATTATTATGAATACATCCTTACACCATTACGGAATTCCAAGCAAATTATTGAAGGCGTAATTACAGTTTGTCGTGAGATTACCGAACACAAACGGGCAGAAAAATTGTTACGCGAAAGTGAAGCCAAATTTCGGCGTTTGTTTGAATCTAACTTAATAGGTGTCGCATTTTGGAATGTGGATGGCTTTATAGTTGATGCCAATGATGCCTTTCTTGAGCTAGCTGGCTACACTCGTGATGAATTTGCCACTTTGGGTAGAATTAATTGGAGAGAACTTACTCCTATTGAATATAAAGATTTAGACGATCGCGCCCTTTTGGAAGTCCAAACCACTGGAGTTTCTAGAATTTATGAGAAAGAATATCTTCAGCGCGACGGGAAGCGAGTCCCAATTGTTTTGGGGATAGCCTTGTTGAATGATTCCAAAAATAATGGTGTTGCTTTTGTACTAGATATAACCCATCGCAAATCAGTTGAGGAAGAATGCGATCGCCTCCTCGAACGAGAAATGAAAGCACGCAAAGAAGCAGAAATCGCCAACAAAATCAAAGATGAATTTCTGGCGGTTCTCTCCCATGAACTGCGAACCCCACTTAACTCTGTTCTGGGGTGGTCAAAAATGTTGCGAACTCGTAATTTCGATCAAAAAACCACTAACCACGCCTTAGAAACCATTGAACGCAACGCCAAGTTACAAACTCAGCTAATTGAAGATTTGTTGGATGTGTCTCGCATCCTCCAAGGAAAATTAAACTTAAATGTCTGTCCAGTAAACTTGGTAATGGTAGTTGAAGCCGCACTAGAGACTGTAAAACTCGCAGCACAAGCTAAATCAATTCAAATTCAAACGATATTTGATCCCACTTTAGGACAAGTGATGGGCGATGCAAATCGGCTTGAGCAAGTTGTGTGGAATCTACTTTCCAATGCGGTAAAATTTACGCCAGCAGGTGGACGGGTAGAAATTCGACTGATGGAAATTGCTAACCAAGCTCAAATTCAAGTCAGCGATACAGGTAAGGGAATTAGCCCAGAATTTTTGCCTTATGTGTTCGATTACTTTCGCCAAGCTGATAGCACAATTACGCGGTCATTTGGTGGATTAGGTTTAGGATTAGCGATCGTGCGTAAGGTTGTAGAGATGCATGGGGGAAATGTTCAAGCCGAAAGCCCTGGAGAAGGATTGGGTACCACCTTCACCGTTGAAGTACCGCTTTTAGTCAGAAGTGAACAGATCGCGCGTGGAGAGAATGAGTCTTTAGATTGTGAAGCTGAATCCTCCCTGCTTGGCGATACTCAAGTTTTGGTCGTGGACGATGAACCAGATATCCGCGACTTAGTGACCTTTATTTTACAAGACTACGGTGTACAAGTAACTGCCGTATCTTCAGCACAAGAAGCATTACAAGCGCTGTCTGAGTCAGTACCAGATGTTTTAATTAGCGATATTGGAATGCCAAAGACAGACGGTTATATGCTGATGCGGGAAGTGCGATCGCGATCGCCAGGCCAAGGAGGACGCGTACCAGCGATCGCTCTGACAGCTTATGCAGGCCAAATGAATCAGCAGCAAGCATTAGCCGCCGGATTTCAAATGCATATTTCTAAACCAGTAGATCCAGATGTGTTGCTGAAGGCGATCGCTGATTTGATTAATTAATCATTGGTCACTTGTATTGAGCGACTTGTATTGAGCCTGTCCTGAGCGTGGCCGAAGTATTGGTAATTGCTTAATAAGGAACGAACCACAAAGGGCGCAAAGGACACAAAGAAAGAAAGAAAGAAAGAAAGAAAGAAAGAAAGAAAGAAAGAAAGAAAGAAGGAAGGAAGCCAAGAGAATTTGGCGCAGCGTCACAAAGAAATGGTATAAGTCCTATTGCTTTTTGTGCCGGAGGCTCTATTAAGAAAAAGCGAACGCGCAAAGCGTGCCGGAGGCAAGAGTGCGAATTGGTTTAATGTTGTGCCATATCTACTGCTTTCCTGCTAGAGTGTGGATAGTCGCTATGCTTTCAGGAATTATGGCATCTGTTGAGCAAGTCATGAAAGAAGCCTTAGCTTTGCCCAGTGCAGCGAGAGCATTGTTGGCAGAAAAGCTGGTTGAAAGTCTTGAATTTGATGTAGACGAAACACTTCAAACACTCTGGACAGATGAAGCCAAGAAGCGTAGAGATGAAGTTCGCAGTGGTGCAATTCAACCCATTCCTGGAGAGGAAGCATTAGCTAGGGTAAGACAATTTTTGGAGCAATGAAATACGTCTTTCATCCAGCAGCATTAACTGAATACGGTGAAGCGGTTAAGTTTTACGCAGAGCGTCGAGTTGAATTAGCACAAGCATTTATTAATACGGTTGAGGATGCAATTTTCCGAATTATCCAGTCACCGACTCGCTGGGCTGTTGTTGACGAAGACATTCGTCGATGTCTAACGCGCAAATTTCCCTATGGAATTTTATACACCATTGAGGAAGATTACGTTTTAATTTTGGCGGTGATGCACTGTAGCCGCGAACCGGGATACTGGGAAGAGCGCGTCACAGACTAGCAGCCGGATTTCAAATGCATATTTCTAAACCAGTAGATCCAGATGTATTGCTGAAGGCGATCGCTGATTTGATTAGTCATTAATTATTCTTCCCCAGCCTCCAAAATGCGATCGCCCAAGTTGATAACACTACTAACGGTACTGGTTTTCCCTTTGAGAATCGCTATAAGATGAGTAAAAGGGTTTTCTACGTTTAGATGGAAATGACTGAGCAAGATGATTCTGAGCAATTGAGTGAACCGACCGACAAAACGATAACCAAATCGGTCGATAATTCCTGGCCAAACCGTATTGGTGATGTCTGGAGCAAAGCAACAACACATCTAACCCAACTACTACCCGTAGAACAACTGGCACAGACGGTTGTTGAATGGTTTAGTGTGAGCGAAACTCAGGTTGCCGAGATTTTAGAGAAAATCCGAGCCGAACTGCCAACCACAGAAGCCCTGTTAATTGGTAAACCCCAAGCTGGAAAAAGTTCAATTGTCCGGGGATTGACAGGAGTTTCTGCCGATATTGTCGGTCAGGGCTTTCGTCCTCACACGCAACATACAGAGCGCTATGCCTATCCTTCCAATGACCTGCCCTTACTGATTTTTACTGATACGGTGGGGCTGGGTGATGTTAAACAAGATACTCAATTAATCATTCAGGAGTTAGTTGGCGATTTAAAAAACGAAACTCGTTCCGCCAGAATCCTGCTTCTGACGGTTAAAATCAATGATTTTGCAACTGACACGCTACGGCAAATTGCTCAACAGCTGCGCCAGAAGTATCCAAACATTCCCTGTTTGTTGGTAGTTACCTGCTTGCATGAGATTTATCCGGGCGATACCATCGATCATCCTGCATATCCGCCAGATTATCAGGAAGTCAATCGCGCATTTGCCGCAATCCAACAAGCATTTGCCGGAATAACTGACCACTCCGTACTCATTGACTTTACCTTAGAAGAAGATGGCTATAATCCGGTATTTTATGGCTTAGAAGCACTGCGAGATTCCTTAGCAGAACTACTCCCAGAAGCAGAAGCCCAGGCGATTTATCAACTATTAGATCGAGAAGAAGCTGGGAAGCAACTTGGTAATCTTTATCGAGATGCTGCACGGCGTTATATTTTGCCATTTTCGATTATGTCTGCCACCCTGGCGGCTGTACCTCTGCCATTTGCGACAATGCCCGTACTTACTGCTTTGCAAGTATCAATGGTTGGTTTGTTGGGTAAATTATATGGGCAGACAGTTACTCCATCTCAGGCGGGAGGGGTTGTGAGTGCGATCGCAGGTGGTTTTTTAGCACAGGCAATAGCACGGGAGTTAATTAAATTTATACCAGGTTTTGGGAGTGCGATCGCAGCCTCTTGGGCAGCCGCCTACACCTGGGCATTAGGGGAAGCAGCTTGTGTTTACTTTGGTGATTTAATGGGAGGTAAGAAACCCGATCCCCAAAAAATTCAGTTGGTGATGCAAGAAGCATTTCAAGCCGCACAAGAACGGTTTAAGGGAATTCATCGTAATTCGTAATTCGTAATTCGTAATTCGTAATTCGTAATGACTTCTCCGAAGGCGAGTGCGTCTCCAAGAGTTGGGGCTGACGTTCTCTACGAGACGCGCAAGAGATTTTTAAAATAATCAAACCTTAAGACTCAATAATCTGTTTCTCAAAGCAAACACTCACTGGATTTTTTGCATAGCGTCCATAGGCTGCTATAGATTGATAACCCGCAGATTCATATAAGCGAATCGCTGTAGGTTGATAAATACCTGTTTCTACACGTAAGCTGCAATAACCAAAAATCTCAGCGCGTCTTTCTAAGTCAGCCAGAACTATTTTGGCCACACCTCGACCACGCCAAGCCGATTCTACAAACATCCGTTTAATTTCGCCGATTTCCTCAGCAAGTGGAACAACTGCGCCGCAAGCGATGGGCTGACTTTGAATCCAAGCAATGACAAACACAGATTTGGGTTGGCTGAAGTCAAGGGGAGGGAATTTTCCATCCGCCGTATCACCATATAGGGAAGTAAGCTCTTGATACATCCGATTGATCAAGATATTTGATACAGGGCTTTCGTAATCTTCTGGGTAAATTACGAGTTTATCAAGATTTTCGGGCATAATTCCAATTCATATCATGTCCGCTAAATTACTTATGATAGTGAAGCGATCGCTTACCGCACGGCCAGCCCCTAATTGTTTCTCCTACACTTTCTCCTTGGCTGATGGCACAATGCCAAACTTATTTAAACCTGCATCGATTTCTTTGAGTAGTTTAAAATCCTCCTCTGGTAAGGGATAGCTACTACTGCTGAACAAACCCGCACTGACAGCAGGCTGCTTTTCTAAAAAAGAGAAAGCTTGGCGAAACTGATGCGGTTGGGCTTTAATTGGTGAATCAAAGTGACAGGGAATAATCCACTCAAAGTCCCAACTTGCAACTTTATCAGCCCAGTCGATGGTTTCTTGTGGTGCGCGATTGAGAATCAACGTCTGTAAAATTGGGGCGACAAACAAACGCCCATTCCCTCGCAAAGCATCAAACGATCGCTGCCAATCTGACTGCCATTTAAACGGGTACAATCCAAAATAAGCTTTCTTTGAGCGTTCTGGTGCTTTCAAGGCATCTTGCAACACCTTACTCCATTGGCGTATATTTAGTGCGTTTGGTTGAAAATACAAAGCAAACAACGAGATACGCCCCCAACCCTTACGCCGATTTACTTGAATATCTGCAATAATATCAGAAGCATAATCCTTGGCATGGAATAGTAAGGGATATGGATCTAAAAGTGCGATCGCAGGTGGATCTTCTGGGATAGAAAGTACACAATCTGTTACTAAAAGAGTATGCGATCGCTTGTGGAAAAAAGCAACTTCTGCAAACCGTCCAGGGCCAAGCTCAATGGGACCCAGCATTGCATAATCAAATTCGTCAGCAAACGGTGTTTTGCTACTATCTTCTGGAAGTACTTGAGTTCGTTTCGGTGGTAAACCAAGCCAGCTAAGGGGGAGATTTAGCGGGAAACTCCACTGATGGGGAGCCACAAACACCTGTGAAGTCGGAAAATATCTGGCGAAGGGACCGACGAATACCTTATGTTCTATACCGGAGATAGTTGGCAGGATAATGTACTTAATATTACCATGTTCTGCCACCAACTCATTCACCAGCCGGATGCACTCTAGGGTTGGTGCAACAGGCGCGTAGACGAGAAGACCCCCAGTTTCGAGCTTAACCACAGTCATCCGAATCGGTACAACTACGTAGAAAATGCCCTGAATCTGGTCAAAATTCCAAACTGTGTCCTTAACCACTTCTTTGAGGATTGTCTGCCGCCTGCCATAAGGGTAGAGTGGCACAACAGGCCATAATCTCCACGAGAAGTCTTTTGGATTTATCTGTTGTGTATTGACTATGCGTTGCTTATCAGCCACTCTGCAACCCCTCCAAATTCCCTGCTCAAATTGTTTTTATTTACTATCCCCAAAGTTGGAGTTTAGCAAATTATTGAGATAATAATACTAATTCGTAATTCGTAATTTGTAATTCGTAATATTTTTGATCTAGTTTATTCACAATAAAAAACATGAGCAAATATAGAATTTTAAAACCTGAACAAAGTTACACTTTTAGTCAATACTTTTTGTTACCTAATCCAACAATAGATATAGTAGCTGAGTTTGAGTACAGCTACGATCGCACAGAGCTAGAATTACCAAAATACTTTGCTGAGGTTAGCTATTTAGAATTTTTGCAAAAATATTTACAGCGCAATATAAAGCTTTTTAATCCGACGGCTGAGATATCAATTAGAGAATTTATGATTGCTCCTATCCTAGCTGAAATCTGCGCTCAGACAAAAGCTAAACTATATAGTGAGTATCCAATTAATGTGGACGAAAAGCTCAAAGGTACTTTGGATTATTATTTACATAATTCTAACTCCCTATTGGTGATTGAAGCAAAACAATCAGATATCAGAAGGGGCTTTACACAGCTAGCAGTAGAATTAATAGCTCTCGATCAGACTCTAGATGATCAATCATCAATTTTATTTGGCGCAGTTACTAATGGAGATGACTGGAAATTTGGTACACTCAATAGACAACAAAAGCTAATTACAGAAGATATTAAACTTTATCGTGTTCCTGAAGGTTTAGAAGATTTGGTACGAGTATTAGTAGGCATCCTTTCATCTGAGGCTTGACGAAAGTTGAATTTCAAAGTCCCTCTCCCATATAGGGGAGAGGGATTTAGGGTGAGGGCAAAAACTACGGTTCTCAACTAAGATTCGGTTTAAATTCTTATTTTTCTCAAAAAGATTCGTAAAAACTGCCGTAAAAATAGAATGAAATAAGTAAGTCGGCGCAAATAATCATCGTTTGTAGTTGCGCTTTAGCGCATCTTTATCCGGATGCGCTAAAGCGCAACTACGAGCCAAATACAGAGATTTTACTTTTCGTTACATAATTTGGTTTTTTTCTCGCCGACCTACTTAGCCCTAGATATGATATGACTCATTACATTTTAAAAGCTACTAAAGAAACCGTGCATCTGGGTGGTTTCTCCCATCTGTTAAAACCAGCCCTCACTATTGACTCTGGCGATACGGTTGATGTAGAAACTTATACTGGTTACTACGTTTATGACAAAGCACCACCTGAATTTGTCACACCAGAATTTCTCGACATCTGCCAAAATCTTCTACCAGAACGCAAAATTGCTGGGGGGCCGCATTTACTCACAGGGCCGATTTATGTACGCGATGCCGAACCAGGGGATGTTTTAGAAGTACAATTAGATGCGATCGCACCTAGTTTACCTATCGGCTTCAATGCCATTCGTACAGGTTGGGGAGCTTTACCACATCAGTTTCCTCAACCTGCTTTGAGATTTATTCCGCTAGATTTAGCAAACAATATCGCGGAATTTCCGCCGGGTGCTGGTATAAAAATTCCCCTCAAACCGTTTTTTGGAATTCTTGGTGTCGCTACTCCAGAAACCTCTCGAACTTCTATCCCACCAGGTTCTTACGGCGGTAATATCGACAACCGGGAACTGCAAGCGGGTTCTCGTTTATTTTTGCCGATTTTTGTACCAGGCGGATTATTTTCTATTGGTGATGGACATTCTGCACAAGGAGACGGGGAAGTAAATGTCACCGCCATTGAAACTTCGATGAACGGAAGAATTACCCTCAAACTTCGCAAGGATTTACAACTGACAACACCAATCGCCGAAACTCCAACTCATATCATCACAATGGGCTTTGCTCAAACTTTAGATGAAGCCTTAGAACTGGCTTTAAAAAACATGATTGATTTTCTGGAACGCTTTATTAATTTGTCGCCAGAAGATGCTTATGTATTGTGTAGTTTAGCGGTGAATTTTCACATCACTCAAGTTGTGAACAGTCCCCAAAAAGGTGTGCATGGAATGCTACCTAAATCAATATTTCCGCATAAAATTAATTTATAATTTGGAATTTAGCGACCATTTTTTATGTCTAATATCTTGATGCAACTGTTGTTAATTGGTTTAGTTGCTGGCGTTGCTGGCGGTATGTTTGGTATCGGAGGCGGCGCAATTATGATTCCGGCAATGGTGTTAGTAATTGGTTTGGATCAGAAATTAGCTACAGGAACTTCTGTGGCTGCTCAAATTTTGCCAATCGGCATTTTAGCAGCCTTAGTTTACCATCGCAACGGTAATCTTAATTTCAAATATGCCCTAATTATTGCAGTTGGTTTAATCGTGGGTAACTTTTTCGGGGCATTGTTTGCAAATCAGCCCTTTATTAGCAGCGAGTTGATGAAAAAGCTATATGGCATCTTTCTTCTAATAATAGGTATTCGTTATCTAGTATGAAATTGAATTTAATTGAGCTTCAGCAATATTTTTGTTAAGCCAGCGCCTAACTGCTCAACAGATTCCTGCTGTTTATGATCTACTAACGTGCCATCAGGATTGAAAGCTTCGTAAGCTTTGGATAGGGCTATTTGATCGGGAAGTACCAAAACTTTGATGTTTCCCAAAATAGAGCGTAGGTGAACCAATCCCCGCAAACCACCAAAACCGCCTGGGGAAGCGCTCATAATTGTAGCCACCTTACCTGCAAAAGCCGCTAACGGTGCTTCATTTGGGGCTGGACGGGATGCCCAGTCAATGGCGTTCTTCAAAACTGCTGTGAGTGAACTGTTATATTCCGGCGAAGCAATCAGCAATCCTTGATGAGAAATCAGCAAGTCTTTGAAAGTGCGGGCGTTGCTTGGTAGTCCTTGTTCAGCTTCCAAATCTTCATCAAACAGAGGTAAAGGCAAATCGCGGAGGTCTATATAAGTCACTTCTGCACCTGCTGCTTTAGCGCCAGTCGCCGCGACTTTTACCAATTTTTTGTTGTAAGACTCAATGCGGGTACTGCCTGCAAAGGCGAGGATTTTAGGTGTAGCTGCCATAATTCTAGGTTGAATGGGAATAATTAACCTGTTCAGCTGCATTATCCTGTTTTCAGGCGATCGCTATTTGCTAGCTTTAGATTTTCTTTATAAACTTTCTCTAAGTTACAAAATTACACTAATTATAGTGAAGACTAAAAACCCTGCCTTTGGAGTCGAAATATGAACGCTCACAAGATAGAAGTCATTTTAACTGAAGATGGAACTTTGACGCTACGCGGTTTACCCTTTCATGCCGGGGATGCTGTGGAAGTGATTATTTTGGAAACTCAAACTCCACAGATGCAAGCAGTACCAAAACCTCAATCAGATACAAATCCTTATATTATTGCACAACACACAGCCATACCGTTATGACGACCCCACAGAACCCGTAGCCTTAGAGGATGTTTTAAAGCATTTTTTCTAAGAATTGTTTAGCGCGATCGCACTTAGGATTTTGGAAAAATTCATTAGGAGTAGCATCTTCTGCTAAAATACCCTGGTCGAGGAACATAATCCGATTGGCAACAACTCTCGCAAACCCCATTTCATGAGTAACGATCGCCATTGTCATTCCCGATAATGCTAAAGCTTTCATCACTTCCAGCACATCCTTAACCATTTCGGGATCTAATGCAGAGGTGGGTTCATCAAACAAAATCATCTCTGGTTCCATTGCTAATGCCCGAGCGATCGCTACTCGCTGTTTCTGTCCCCCCGATAATTTGGATGGATATACATTTGCTTTTGGCTCTAAACCTACCGATTTAAGCAATTCTAAGCCATGTTCTTGTGCTTTTTGCTTGTTTATTCCTTTCACCTTTATGGGCGCGTAGGTGACATTTTGCAGCACATTCATGTGGGGAAACAAATTAAAATGTTGAAATACCATTACCAAACGCTGGCGCACCTTAGCGATGTTTGCCTTGGGCTTGGTAATTTCTTGCTCGTGAAAGTAGATTCTGCCTCTAGTTGGTTTTTCTAACAAGTTTATGCATCGCAGAAAAGTAGATTTACCTGAACCAGAAGGCCCTAGTATAGCAACCACTTCGCCCTGATAAAACTCACTAGAAATATCTTTGAGTACGTCGAGTTTGCCAAAAGATTTACATAAGAATTCCGTGCGAACGACTACATTATTCACTTTGCCGTAACCTCCTTTCTAAAGCAGATGCACCCACGGTCATACCCATTACTAAAACATAGTAGATTAACCCTGCAAATAGCAGTGGTTCAAAATAAATATACTTGTTTGCACCAACAATTTGGGCGCTGCGTAATATTTCCACCACCCCAATTGTTGACACCAGCGCGGAATCTTTAAGCAATCCGATAGTTTCATTCACCAATGCGGGGAGAATATTCTTCAATGCTTGGGGTAAAATCACATCCCACATCATCAACCAATAGGGAACACCCATAGACATCGCCGCTTCACTTTGTCCTTTATCCACCGCCTGAATTCCACCCCTGATAGTTTCTGACATATAAGCGCCAGAATTGAGGGTAAAAGTTAGCACCCCAGCCTGCAATGCTGAAATGTCATAGCCTGTAAGCTGGGGTGTTGCGTAGTAAACCAACGCCAACTGTAATAACAAAGGTGTACCTCGAAAAACAGAGGTGTAGGCGTTAGCAACCCAGGTAAGCGGCTTGATGCCGAGAATTTTTAATAGAGACAATATTGTTCCCCAGATTAACCCCAAAGATACAGATAATAGGGTAAACAATAAAGTTAAAGGGATTCCCCGCAGAATAAAGGGAATGTCAGGAATAATTCTAGTGAAATCGAGATTTAATCCGCCTTTGGTAGGAGTTGAAGATGCAGAATTGGTGGTAATATTTTCTGAAAACCATTTGGCGACCAGTTTATTCAATGTGCCATTGTCCTTCATTTGTTGAAGGACTTTGTTAAACGGTTCTACAAAAGAAGAACCTTTAGGAAAAGCGATCGCAGATCCACTTGCCTGCTGTGAAGAAATAGTATTAAATTCTAAATCTGGGTTAGCTTGGGCGAATCCTTTAGCAACGGTATCCTCAACAATTGCTGCATCAATTCGTCCAGATTTGATTTCTTGAACTACTTCCGGCACTTTATTGAGTTGCTTTAGCTGAATACCTGCAAATTTTTGAGCAATTTTTTGGGCATTTTGTTCTTGGATAGTTCCTAGTTGTACCCCAACCTTTTTTCCTGATAAGTCTTGGGGCTGCTTCAGGTTGCTACCTTTAGGAGCGACAATCGTATCTTTGGCTTCGTAATAAATAATTGAAAAATCAATATTTTTCTGACGTTCTGGAGTCGGAGTCATCCCAGCCATGACAAAATCAGCGCGATTTGCTTGGAGTGCAGGGATTAAACCATTAAAATCAGATTCCATTATTTTAAGTTTAAACCCTAGTTTTTCAGCCAGGGTTTTGGCAATATCTATATCAAAGCCAACGATTTGGCGCTCGCCTCCTTTAGTATCATAAAACTCATAAGGGGGATAATCTGGGGAAGTAATCATCGTCAGCGTGTCTTTACCTAAAGGTGAAGCAGCTTTTAAAGAATTACTATGTCCTGTGATGATACTGATTACTACTACAACTAGTATTGTTGATAGCCATACTTTATTTTTATTCATCAACTTGATAATTATATAAATTCCATAGCTAAGTAAGTGGGTGCAAATAATCATCACTCGCTCGTAGTTGCGCTTTAGCGCATCTTTATCCGGATGCGCGAAAGCGCAACTACGAGCCCAATACAGAGATTTTACTTTTCGTTACATA
>NZ_JBALFF010000098.1:0-58084 GCF_036916975.1 Nostoc sp. | reverse complement strand
CTCCAAACTCCAAACTCCAAACTCCAAACTCCAAACTCCAAACTCCAAACTCCAAACTCCAAACTCCAAACTCCAAACTCCTAACTCCAAACTCCAAACTCCAAACTCCTAACTCCAAACTCCAAACTCCAAACTCCAAACTCCAAACTCCAAACTCCTAACTCCTAACTCCTAACTCAGTACTGTTTTGCCCCATTCCCAATTACCAAATCTAAAATCTGTCAGTTTCCTGAGGTGTTCCAACTGCTCCTGGTTGAGCCGTAAAGAAGTTTTGAGCAGCTTCATTCTGATATATACACCTAATATCAGGTTTGTCGCTGTCTAAATTACCTGTAAAGCCAAAGGTGTTCAGACGATTTTTGCACTCATTTACCTGATCAGATGTCACCAGCTTACGTTGCTCTAAAAGCGCCCAATTATTTTGTCGGATTACGCATCCAGGACGCATACTCGGCTGGGCAACATAGACATTGAACGGGTTGAGAGTGACGAACAGTCTAGCATCCATCACCATCGCGCTAGCTCCGTACTGCACACAAATTTCAGGGTTTGGTGCTTTGGTGTCAATGAATTCACGAGAAGCCACATTTGACGGGGCCAACGTCGTTGTAGAACTAAAAGCAATGCCAATCCCAATTCCCAAAATCAACACCCCTCCCATAATTGCGATAGTGAAGAGGTTAAACATTGGGGATTGGAAAATAGAGGGTTTAGAAGTAGTAGCCGATTTACCAGTGGGTTTACGTCTCATTGTTGCTTAATCACCTTCACGCCGATTTGGAAGGGAGTCGCCTAAAGTTTTCTCCCTCTTTCAGTATGCCTATTCTTAACTGTAATTGTCTGCGACTTTTTGGGCAGCATTCTTCTTAAATGATAAAAATAGGAACTTATCTAGATATATAGACAGAATTTAAACCTACTCGGTTCTTCTTTCCATCTTAAATAATTAGTGAGTATTTTTATTTATTTGTCGGTTAAGGAATTGTTATTACCTTTGTGCTGCTTTACATGCAAATCACAGACTAACTATCTTTAACTTCTATATATTATTAACCAATTATAGGCTTCTCGACGGTTATTTGCATCTTGTAGTTTTCAACTCAGTATTCTTGAAATGCTGATTGAATTGAGTCATTAGTCATTTGCTGATGACTAATGACTAATGACAAAGGACTAACTAGCTAACAGAGTTTTTTCTAGAGAAGTCCAACGGAAGGCGCGATCGCCACCCCTCTCAATGACTACTCTTACTCGTGGTTCAAGCTGAGGCAAATTCGTTAAATACTCAAGTTCCTCATTGGAAAGAATATGCCCTTCAATAATCCACAAAACCAGCCCCTTTGACTTTGGCGGTAGCTGTTCTAGATGAGAATTGAGAATTGGTGGCAAATAGTACACATGACCTACTGCCGCACCGCTACCAGTACTTTTTTTCCCAAGATGAGGAGGTCTAACTCCATGAATTCTTGTGAGATATGCAGCTACGTCGCCCAGTCCCCTGGCCGTAATGTGGAGGGTAGTATACCCAGCTGCGCGTAGTCGGCGCTGATATCGACCTTCATAACCCCCTTCCAGAGGTACATACACACCAAGAGCGCCAAATTTTTCCAGATCGCGGATTAAACCGTTGCCAGTGGTAATTAGTGCCATAGATTTTCGTCTTATCCCACTTAGATATCTCTATTATTTACCCTGAACCGATAGATTAAAAGCATTTTCTTTGGGCATTGGGCATTACGCATTGGTTATTAACTCTTCTCCCCCTGCTCCCCCCACTCCCCAAAAATAACTCTATAAATTACTAGACAAACATAAATAAATAATTTATATTATTAGATTGTGACCAAAGACGCAATTAGACTCCCTTCTTGGTGTAATTTTGAGATAGTGTTAGCATCAAAAGCTGATGACTCAATCCAGATTTGGATAATCTAACTTAAATTGATCCTAGACTGGTAAACTAAGAAAGCTTTCAGGTCAACATTGGAGCTTATGGACGAAGAACCAAAGCCAATCCAAAGCTCCAGAGTCCATTTACTCCTGTGCCTCCCAAAAAGCAGGCAAAATCTTAAACAATAGTTTAAGCTGTCTAAGGAAGTAAAAACTGAGCAGCAATGTTGGTTTCATGGCATTACGTCAGTCTCAGTTAAGGGATACTGGGTGGTAAAAACCTCCTAAGTCCAACTGCAACACGGCAGTAGCCAACCTCCGGGAAGCCGTCTTATGGACGTCTAAAAATCGGAAAACCCCGCCGACAGCGCTGCCTCCAGAAAGTGCCAGAGCAATTGCTTGGACGAAAGCATTGCTGCACACAGCTTAAAGCTGTAGCGCCTTGCATTGATTCCAGAAGTTACTCCTTCCCAATGGGAAGGGACTTGTGGCTGTTCTGGTGATCTAGTGAGTGAACCTAAACAGATTCACCAAGCAGTACGGACACGGTTTGTTGTGTCCGAAAGCATTTGGAGCGGTTGATTTAAACCATTCCAAATTTCGCAGGCTAACCCAGCCTAAACTGATGCGTACAAAGCGTGTCCTCTAGAGTCCAATTCCAAGGTAAGCAAGTAGAAAGGAGAACCAGTTACTGTGTCTGTAGGTATTCTCGGCACCAAGCTGGGCATGACCCAAATATTTGACGAAGCAGGAGTAGCTATTCCTGTAACTGTCATTCAAGCAGGGCCATGCACCGTTACACAAGTTAAAACGAAACAAACCGACGGTTACTTTGCCATTCAAGTTGGTTATGGCGAAGTAAAACCAAAGGCACTGAACAGACCACTACTGGGTCATTTAGCAAAATCATCTGCCCCAGCATTGCGTCACTTAAATGAATATCACACCGATAGTTCTGGTGATTACGCTTTAGGTCAACAGATTAAAGCAGATATTTTTAGTGCAGGTCAAATTGTCGATGTAGTCGGCACAAGCATCGGTCGCGGCTTCGCGGGTAACCAGAAGCGCAACAACTTTGGTCGTGGTCCGATGTCCCACGGTTCCAAAAACCACAGAGCGCCGGGTTCTATTGGTGCTGGTACAACACCAGGTCGTGTCTATCCAGGTAAGCGGATGGCAGGGCGTTTAGGTGGCAAACGGATCACAATCCGTAAACTGACCATAGTGCGAGTTGATGCAGAACGCAACTTATTGCTTATTAAGGGAGCAATTCCTGGTAAGCCGGGCGCTCTAGTAAGTATTTTGCCTGCAAAAATAGTGGGATAGTCAAAAGTCATTAGTCAAACGTCATTAGTCATTAGTCATTGGCTAAGGACAAATGGCAAAAGACAAATGACCAATGACCAATGACAAAGGACAAATAACAAAGATGGTTGAAAGCGTAGTTAAAAATTGGCAAGGAGAACAGGTCGGCGAGACGACCTTCGAGTTGCGCGTTGCCAAGCAAGAAACAGCCTCTCATATTGTACACCGCGCCTTGGTACGGCAATTGACTAATGCTCGTCAAGGAAATGCCAGTACAAAAACACGTTCAGAAGTCAGAGGCGGTGGTCGTAAGCCTTGGCGACAAAAAGGTACTGGTCGCGCTCGTGCAGGGTCTATTCGTTCACCACTGTGGCGTGGTGGTGGTGTAATCTTTGGGCCAAAGCCCAGAGACTTCGACCTCAAGTTGAACCGCAAAGAGCGACGTTTAGCACTGCGGACAGTATTTGTCAGCCGCATTGAGGACTTAATCGTAGTAGAAGAATTTAGCACCGAGCTATCTCGCCCAAAAACTAAAGAATTAGTGGCAGCGCTTGCCCGTTGGGGAGTAGCGCCAGAAACCAAGTCACTGTTAATTTTGTCTGAAATTGCGGATACAGATAACGTTTATTTGTCAGCCCGCAACATTGAAAATTTAAAACTAATTGCAGCTGACCAGCTAAATGTTTTTGATTTACTGCACGCTGACAAGATTGTAATTACGGCATCAGCCCTAGAAAAAATTCAGGAGGTCTACAGTGCCTAACTTTGACCCCCGCGACCTTGCCGACTTAGTGCGTCGCCCAATTGTCACCGAGAAAGCGACCATCTTAATGGAACAGAATAAGTACACCTTTGAAGTAATTCCAAAGGCATCTAAGCCAGAAATCAAGGCTGCGATCGAAGACTTGTTTCAGGTGAAGGTTGTAAAAGTCAACACCACCCTACCACCGCGTAAAAAGCGGCGCGTTGGTAAATTTATTGGTTATAAGCCCCAATATAAACGAGCCATTGTTACCGTCGCAGCTGGGGATGAAGACAAGATTAGACAAGTTCTATTCCCAGAAGTCTAGGAATTTGAGAATTGAGATTTGAGATTGAGGAGTTTACTCAATAAGTCCCCAAGATGGTCGCAATTAGTTAAACACTCATTAAATCCAAAATCTAAAATTCAAAATCCAAAATTAAGTAAATCCAAAATCCAAAATCCAAAATAGATTATGGGTACTCGTTCTTATCGCCCTTATACCCCCAGCACTCGCCAAGTTACAGTTTCTGACTTTGCGGAGATCACAAAAACTGAGCCAGAAAAATCCCTAACTACCTCGAAGCATCGCGCCAAAGGTCGGAATAATACAGGGCGGATTACCAGTCGTCGCCGGGGTGGCGGACACAAACAACTTTACCGGATCGTCGATTTTAAAAGGGATAAACATAATATTCCTGCCAAAGTCGCAGCAATTGAATACGATCCTAACCGCAATGCCCGAATTGCCCTTTTGTATTACCAAGATGGCGAAAAACGGTATATCCTGCATCCCAACGGGTTGAAAGTTGGAACAATAATTATTTCTGGACCTGAAGCTCCCTTTGAAGATGGTAATGCTTTACCTCTCTCGAAGATTCCCTTGGGTACTGGTGTTCACAATGTAGAAATGACTCCTGGCAAAGGTGGTCAAATCGTGCGTGCTGCTGGTGCTAGCGCTCAAGTTGTCGCAAAAGAAGGTGATTATGTAACTCTCAAGTTACCTTCAGGAGAAGTCCGCTTAATTCGGCGCGAGTGCTACGCCACCATTGGGCAAGTAGGCAACACCGATGCTAGAAACCTGAGTGCAGGTAAAGCAGGGCGAAATCGCTGGAAAGGTCGCCGTCCTAAGGTTAGAGGTAGCGTCATGAACCCAGTGGATCACCCACATGGTGGTGGTGAGGGTAGAGCACCTATCGGTAGATCGGGGCCTGTTACACCTTGGGGTAAACCCACATTGGGCGCTAAGACACGCAATCGTAAGAAACTTAGCAGCAAATTGATTGTGCGTCGTCGTCGGAAGTCTTCTAAACGCGGTCGCGGTGGTCGTGAATCTTAAAGAGTTAGGAGTTATGAGTTATGAGTTGAGAGTAAAATCTAACTCCTAATTCCTCACTCCTTACTCCTAATTTCTAAATCCTAAATCCAAAATTGAACTATGGGTCGTTCTCTAAAAAAAGGTCCTTTCGTTGCGGATCATCTCCTAAAGAAAATTGAAAAGCTCAACGACAACAACAGAAAAGAAGTTATTAAAACTTGGTCAAGAGCTTCGACAATTTTGCCTCTAATGGTAGGTCATACCATAGCTGTTCATAACGGACGCCAACACGTTCCAGTTTTTGTAAATGAACAAATGGTAGGACACAAATTGGGTGAATTTGCCCCAACACGCACCTACAGGGGTCATGGAAAAAGCGACAAAAAAGCAGGTAGGTAGTCATTAGTCATTATTCATTAGTCATTAGCTAAAGACAAATGACTTCATGACAAACGACAAATGACAAAAATGGAGAAAATTATGGCTACTAATACTACTGAAGTAAAAGCGATCGCTCGTTTTATCCGCATCTCAGCCTACAAAGTGCGTCGGGTACTCGATCAAATCCGGGGGCGATCGTACCGAGAAGCGTTAATCATCCTAGAATTCATGCCTTATCGCGCCACTGAACCCATATTGAAGGTTCTCAGAAGCGCTGCTGCTAATGCCGAACACAACGCTGGGTTAGATCGGACTCAACTAGTGATTACTCAGGCTTATGCCGATCAAGGACCGCCGTTGAAGCGGTTCCAACCAAGAGCGCAAGGTCGAGCTTACCAAATTCGCAAGCCGACGTGTCATATTACTGTGGCCGTTGCAGCCGCCCCAGAAAAATAAGCTTTTTTTACACGAATAAATTGCGTAAAGTAAGAAATTTTAGAGGAAGCATTCGTGGGACAGAAGATTCATCCAGTTGGTTTTCGCCTGGGTATTACACATGAGCATCAATCCCGTTGGTTTGCTGTTCCTGATCGCTATCCAGAACTTCTCCAAGAAGACTACAAACTCCGGCAATACATAGATCAAAAGCTAGGTAGACAGGCTCAAAACAACGCCGGAATTTCCGAGGTACGGATTGAGCGCAAAGCCGACCAAATTGACTTAGAAGTACGCACAGCTAGACCAGGTGTAGTAGTAGGTCGTGGTGGTCAAGGGATTGAATCCTTGCGTACCGGACTCCAAGGGTTGTTGGGTAGTAATCGCCAAATTCGCATTAACGTAGTTGAAGTCCAACGAGTTGATGCTGATGCCTACTTAATTGCCGAATACATTGCTCAACAATTAGAACGCCGGGTTTCCTTTCGGCGGGTAGTGCGGCAATCGATTCAGCGGGCCCAAAGGGCTGGTGTCCAAGGGATTAAAATCCAAGTCAGCGGTCGGCTCAACGGTGCAGAAATTGCCCGGACAGAGTGGACTCGTGAAGGTAGAGTACCTTTACATACCTTACGGGCTGACATTGACTACTCTTATTGCACGGCAAAAACTGTTTACGGCATTCTGGGCATCAAAGTATGGGTGTTTAAGGGAGAAATTATTCCTGGACAGGAAGAAACTCCGCCACCACCTGCAAGCCGCGAACGCGATCCCCGCGATCGTGGCGATCGCGATCGTGAACCCCGTCGCCGTCAACAACAACGTCGTCGTCAGCAGTTTGAAGACCGATCAAATGAAGGATAAATCGTCATTAGTCATTAGTCATTAGTCATTAGTAAATGGCAGATGACAAATGACAAAGCGCAAAGTCTGAGCGCCGGAAACCGGCGATCAGAACTTTGTAAGAGGGGACAAATGACAAATGACAAGTAACAAATCATGTTAAGCCCTAGAAGAACTAAATTCCGCAAACAACAGCGCGGACGGATGGAGGGACTAGCCAGCCGTGGTAGCACCCTTAACTTCGGTGATTTTGCACTCCAAGCGCAAGAACCTGCTTGGATTACCTCCCGGCAAATCGAGGCTTCCCGTCGGGCAATGACTCGTTATATTCGTCGGGGTGGACAAATCTGGATTCGGATTTTCCCTGATAAACCTGTAACCATGCGTGCTGCTGAAACCCGGATGGGTTCCGGTAAAGGTAATCCAGAGTTTTGGGTAGCTGTAGTCAAGCCAGGACGTATTTTGTTTGAAATAGGTGGGGTTTCGGAAGAAATCGCCCGTGAAGCTATGCGCTTGGCTTCATTTAAACTGCCCATAAAAACTAAGTTTATTGTGCGCCCTCAACCACAGGAGCAGGAATAGCTAATGCCTCTTCCCAAGATTTCAGAAGCAAGAGAATTAAGTGACGAGAAACTTTCTGAAGAAATTGTCGCGATCAAAAGACAACTATTTCAGTTGCGCTTGCAAAAAGCCACAAGACAACTAGAAAAGCCTCACCAGTTCCGACAAATGCGGCACCGCCTAGCCCAATTGCTGACGTTAGAAACAGAGCGCAAACGGGCAGCAAGTCAATCGACTAAAGAAGAAAAGTAGGAGATTATGGCAGTTAAAGAACGAGTTGGCTTGGTAGTGAGCGATAAAATGCAAAAAACTGTGGTAGTAGCCATAGAAAACCGCGCTCCTCACCCCAAGTACGGCAAGATTGTGGTTAACACCCAACGATATAAAGTTCACGACGAAGAAAATAAGTGTAAAGTAGGCGATCGCGTTCGCATTCAGGAAACTAGACCCCTGAGCAAAAGCAAGCGCTGGAAAATCACAGAAATTCTGAACGTCAAGCCTACTTAAACCTCATCGTTGTTAGAAACTAACAACATTACAAGGGAGAATAATTGTGATTCAACCCCAGACTTACCTGAATGTCGCAGATAATAGCGGTGCCCGCAAACTAATGTGCATCCGCATCTTAGGCGGAGGCAACCGTCGTTATGGTTTTATCGGTGATAAAATTATCGCCGTTGTCAAAGATGCTACACCCAACATGGCTGTAAAAAAGTCTGATGTTGTGGAAGCAGTAATTGTCCGAACTCGGAAAGCTATGTCTCGTGACAGCGGCATGAGTATTCGCTTTGATGATAACGCGGCTGTAATCATCAACAAAGACGGTAATCCCAGAGGTACACGGGTTTTTGGCCCAGTTGCCCGGGAACTGCGCGATAAAAACTTTACCAAAATTGTTTCTCTGGCTCCGGAGGTGCTTTAATGGCAACCAAAAAGGATACGCCCAAAGTATTCCACAAAATGCACGTCAAAACTGGCGACACTGTACAAGTGATTGCTGGCAAAGACAAGGGAAAAGTTGGTGAAATTATCCAGGCACTTCCCCAACTGAGTAAAGTTATTGTCAAAGGTGTCAATATTAAAACTAAGCACGTTAAACCCCAGCAAGAAGGGGAATCAGGGCGGATTATTACCCAAGAATTCCCGATTCATAGCTCCAACGTGATGCTTTATTCCACTAAGCAAAACGTTGCCAGTCGTGTTAGTTATACCTTTACCTCAGAAGGCAAAAAAGTCAGGAAACTTAAAAAAACTGGCGAGATTCTGGATAAATAGTTAGAAGTTAGGAATTAAGAGTTAGGAATTAAATTTAACTCATAACTCATAACTCATAACTCATAACTCATAACTTTGTTCCCTGACCAAGCCCAGGGATATCAGGACAAAAAACTATGCCGACAACAAGACTCAAAACCTTATATCAAGAGACAATCGTCCCCAAACTGATCACTCAGTTTCAATATACCAATGTTCATCAAGTACCGAAGTTGGTAAAGGTTACTATTAACCGAGGTTTGGGTGAAGCGGCTCAAAATGCGAAGTCACTAGAGGCATCGATTAACGAAATTGCCCTGGTAACAGGTCAAAAACCAGTGGTGACACGGGCGAAAAAGGCGATCGCTGGCTTTAAGATTCGTCAAGGGATGCCTGTGGGGATCATGGTTACTCTGAGAGCCGAACGGATGTATGCCTTTTTTGACCGACTAGTTAGCCTGTCATTACCCAGAATTCGAGATTTTCGCGGCGTTAGCACTAAAAGCTTTGACGGACGCGGTAACTACACTCTGGGTGTGAGAGAACAGCTAATTTTTCCAGAAGTCGAATACGACAGCATCGATCAAGTCCGTGGGATGGATATTTCCATCATTACCACAGCAAAAAACGACGAAGAGGGTCGCGCCTTACTTAAAGAATTAGGAATGCCCTTTCGCGATCAAGAAGTTCATCAATAGAGGGAACGATGGCGGCTAACGACACAATTGCAGATATGCTGACGCGCATCCGCAATGCCAACCTGGCGCGGCATCAAACTACACAAGTGCCAGCTACAAAAATGACCCGGAGTATTGCCAAAGTACTACGGGAGGAAGGCTTTATTGCTGAAATTGAAGAAGCAGAAGAAGGGGTAAAACACAATCTGGTGATTTCCCTGAAATACAAGGGTAAAAACCGTCAGCCACTAATCACCGCCTTAAAGCGAGTGAGTAAGCCTGGCTTACGTGTTTACTCGAATCGAAAAGAATTACCAAGGGTACTAGGCGGCATTGGCATTGCCATTATTTCTACATCCAGTGGGATTATGACTGACCGCGAAGCGCGGCGTCAGAACTTGGGTGGCGAAGTGCTTTGTTACGTTTGGTAGTCATTGGTCATTAGTCATTTGTCATTAGTGAAGGACAAAGGACAAAGGACAAAGGACAAATAACAAAGGACAAAAAGTCATGTCTCGTATTGGTAAACGTCCAATTACTATTCCCGCCAAAGTTCAAGTGGCGATCGATGGTACGAAAATTGTGGTGAAAGGCCCGAAGGGAGAACTTTCTCGCACTCTCACATCTAATGTCTCACTCTCTCAAGAGGGAGACATATTACAGGTAAATCGTCGGGATGAAACTCGTACTTCAAAGCAACTGCACGGCTTGAGCCGCACTTTAGTTGCCAACATGGTCGAGGGAGTTTCCCAAGGTTTTCAGCGCCGTTTGGAAATTCAAGGTGTTGGTTACCGCGCACAAGTTCAGGGGCGTAACCTAGTTTTAAATATGGGTTATAGCCATCAGGTGCAAATTGAACCACCAGAAGGAATTCAGTTTGCTGTAGAAGGTACCACTAACGTCATTGTCAGTGGGTATGACAAAGAAATCGTAGGCAACACAGCCGCCAAAATTCGTGCCGTTCGTCCACCAGAACCTTACAAAGGTAAAGGCATTCGTTATGCCGGTGAAGTGGTCAGACGGAAAGCTGGTAAGACTGGTAAGGGTGGTAAGAAGTAGAAATGAAACTTACTCGTAGAGAATCAAAAAATCGTCGTCATCGACGCGTTCGTGGTAAAGTTATTGGCTCCCCGGAACGTCCGCGTTTAGCGGTATTTCGTTCTAATGAGCATATCTATGCCCAAATAATTGATGATACTCAGCATCAAACCATAGTGGCAGCATCGACTGTAGAACCAGAACTGAAATCTAGTTTAGCGTCATGTGCAAACCGCGACGCATCGGTGCAAGTTGGTAAGTTGATCGCAGTGCGATCGCTAGAAAAAGGCATCACCAAAGTAGTCTTTGATCGCGGTGGTAACTTATATCATGGTCGTGTCAAAGCATTAGCTGATGCAGCACGCGAAGCTGGTTTAGATTTCTAAAGTCATTGGTCATTAGTCATTGGACAAATGACAAAAGACAGAATGACAAAAGACAAATGACAAAAGACAAATGACGTTCACCAGAGCACTAAATTATGGCAACAGAGCGTAAAAGTAGAACAAAGCGTGCCAAAAAAGAAGAAACCACTTGGCAAGAACGGGTTATCCAAATCCGACGCGTAAGTAAAGTGGTCAAAGGTGGTAAAAAACTCAGCTTCAGAGCGATCGTTGTTGTCGGTAACGAACGCGGTCAAGTTGGTGTCGGAGTAGGCAAAGCCTCAGATGTAATTGGCGCCGTCAAAAAAGGCGTAGCCGACGGCAAAAAACACCTCATTGATATCCCCATCACTAAATCCAACTCCATCCCCCATCCCATTGATGGTGTCGGTGGCGGTGCGAAGGTAATGATGCGCCCAGCCTCACCTGGTACTGGGGTAATTGCTGGAGGTGCTGTGCGGACTGTGCTGGAATTGGCAGGAGTTCGTAATGTCTTAGCCAAGCAACTTGGCTCTAACAATCCGCTCAATAATGCTAGAGCAGCAGTCAATGCCTTATCTACACTGCGGACTCTTGCTGAAGTCGCGGAAGATCGCGGTATTCCTATTGAAAGTCTCTACATCTAATTTAGTCATTAGTTATTGGTTATTGGTCATTAGTCATTAGTTAATAACAAAGGACAAATGACACACAAACGCCCCTCCGGGTAACGCTCGTGCCTCGCTAGTGCTGCGCTAACGCCAGTTACTCATCGGGGAGACCCCTAAGACCGCACTGGCTCACAAATGACAAACGACAAATGAGAACTTGATAACTTATGAGACTCCATGATGTTAAGCCGCAAAAAGGCTCAAAGAAACGCAAGAAGCGTGTAGCTAGAGGTATTTCTGCCGGTCAAGGTGCCAGCGCTGGTCTAGGTATGCGGGGTCAAAAATCTCGCTCCGGTAGCGGTACTCGACCCGGTTTTGAAGGTGGTCAACAGCCATTGTACCGCCGCTTACCTAAGCTGAAGGGCTTTCCGATTGTTAATCAGAAGATTTACACTACGATTAATGTAGAGAAGCTAGCCTCTCTTCCCGCTAATACGGAAGTAACTTTGACCTCATTGAAGGCAGCAGGTATCCTAACTGCTGTCAAAGGGCCATTGAAAATTTTAGGTAACGGGGAATTGAGTATTCCGCTCAAGGTACAAGCGGCAGCTTTCACAGGTTCAGCTCGTAGCAAAATTGAGGCAGCTGGAGGGAGTTGTGAAGTCTTATGAGTGAGCCGGAACAGCGCACTTAAATGGAAGCCAACTCGCTGTCAGCGCCTGGTTCACTATAAAGGTAGCACTCTATGATCAGTCGAGATAAAGCCCCTACGGCTCAAGAAACTTTTATGCAGATGGCACAAGCAGCGGGCCTCAGAGGTAGGCTGCTTGTGACTGTCGGTATTTTAATTTTGGTTCGCCTGGGTATCTTCTTGCCCGTACCAGGGATTGATAGACCGAGATTTGCCGAAGCCATATCTGGCAGTAATTCCATATTTGGCTTATTGGATATATTTTCCGGGCGAGGACTTTCGACTTTGGGAGTCTTTGCTTTAGGGATTTTGCCCTTCATTAATGCCTCTATTATCATCCAATTGCTCACCGCAGCAATTCCATCTTTAGAAAATTTACAGAAAAATGAAGGCGAAGCCGGTCGGCGAAAAATATCGCAAATTACCCGCTATGTAACTGTAGTTTGGGCAATTCTACAAAGTACAGCTTTTTCGGCATTATTCCTCCAGCAATTCGCCTTACACCCAGGGCTAATCTTTGTAGCTGAAACTGCGATCGCTCTGACTGCTGGTTCGATGTTCGTCATGTGGGCATCAGAACTGATTACAGAACGTGGTATTGGGAACGGTGCATCATTGTTGATTTTTGTCAACATTGTCGCGTCATTACCAAAAGCTTTGGGTGATACCATAGACTTGGTGCAAGTCGGGGGTCGGGAAGCAGTAGGTCGTGTGATCGTGCTGCTGTTAGTTTTTCTAGCAACAATTGTTGGTATTGTGATTGTGCAGGAAGGAATGCGCCGCATCCCAATTATTTCGGCTCGTCGCCAAGTAGGTAGGCGAGTTTTGGCAGAGCAACGTAGCTATCTGCCCCTGCGGCTGAATCAAGGCGGCGTCATGCCAATTATTTTTGCTACTGCCATCCTCAGTTTGCCACTGCTGATCGCCAATTTTAGTAAAAATGCCGATTTGGCGAATATAGTTAACACTTATTTGAGTCCAAGCGGTTCTAGCTCCTGGGTCTATGCCTTGGTATACATGATTTCCATTGTTTTCTTCAGTTACTTCTATTCTTCGTTGATTCTCAACCCAGTAGATGTGGCGCAAAACTTGAAGAAAATGGGTTCTAGTATTCCTGGAATTCGTCCCGGTAAGGCAACTAGCGAGTATATCGAACGCGTGTCCAACCGACTAACTTTTTTGGGTGCAATCTTTTTGGGCTTGGTTGCTATTATCCCCACCGCCGTGGAAAGCGCTTTGAATGTGAAAACTTTCCGGGGAATAGGTGCTACCTCTTTGTTAATTTTAGTTGGTGTGGCAATTGAGACAGCCAAACAAGTCCAAACTTATGTCATCTCTCAGCGCTATGAAGGAATGGTGAAATAATAGTGACGCGATTAATCTTCTTGGGGCCACCTGGAGCGGGTAAAGGAACACAAGCTCAAACTTTGGCTGAACACTTGAATATTCCCCATATTTCTACTGGGGAAATATTAAGACAAGCCATGAAAGAGCAAACTCATTTGGGAATCAAGGCTCAAAGTTATGTTGATAGCGGCGAGTTAGTACCCGATCAGCTAGTGCAGGACTTGGTACAGGAGCGCCTCAGTCAAACAGATGCCAAAAATGGTTGGATTCTTGATGGTTTTCCCCGCAAAGTGACCCAAGCAGGTTTTCTGGAGAAGTTACTCCAAGAAATACATCAGAGTGGCGAAAGGGTAGTCAATCTAGATGCACCAGATGAAGTTGTGATCGCACGTTTGCTTGCTAGAGGACGAAAAGATGATACCGAAGAGGTGATTCGTCGTCGTTTAGAAGTGTACCGCGCTGAAACTGCACCTTTAATTGATTATTACGGCGATCGCAAAAAACTCCTAACAGTCAATGGCAATCAGTCCCAAGAAGATGTCACTGGTGAACTACAAAAAGTAATTGCTTCCTGAAAGGGGAGTAGGGAATTCACCACTTATCACTCACTATTTCCCACTCCCCACTCCCTATACCAAGAAAAAGATCAATTTTAGCTAAGATATATTAATAAACTGTTGATATATTTCTTAAAGTGTGTTCTCTTGCAGATAAAGTGCTGCAACTGAACACGAAATTGTTGAGTTGAGGAAAAAACAAATTGTCTAAGCAAGATTTGATTGAAATGGAAGGCACGGTTACAGAGTCCCTGCCCAATGCAATGTTTCGCGTTGACTTGGACAATGGCTTTAACGTGCTAGCTCACATTTCCGGCAAAATTCGCCGAAATTATATCAAGATTTTGCCCGGCGATCGCGTCAAGGTAGAGTTAACTCCTTACGACTTGACCAAAGGCAGAATTACCTATCGACTACGAAAGAAGTAAGTATATGTAGAGAATTTTACCATAAAACCATTTTTTTGGCTGTTTGCTAGTCATTGAAGTGGATTAATTTCCCTAGGAATGCTATAATTTTATATTTGGAGTCAAAAAATAAAAGGCATGAAAGTTAGAGCCTCAGTCAAGAAAATTTGTGAGAAGTGTAACGTGATCAAACGTCGTGGTCGCGTTATGGTGATCTGCGTCAACCCCAAGCACAAGCAACGTCAAGGATAACACTCTTACAAACAGAGTGAGTTGTAAGACGCATATCATCATTAAAACGAAAAGACGCGATTAATCACGTTTTTCCAACCAACAGTAATTGCGAGAACAATAGGGAGAGTTCATTGTGGCACGTATTGCCGGAGTAGACCTTCCACGCGATAAGCGCGTCGAGATCGGTCTGACTTACATTTATGGAATTGGTTTATCACGTTCTCAAGAAATTATAGCGGCTACTGGTGTGAACCCAGACACCCGCGTTAAGGACTTAAGTGATGCCGATGTGACAGCCCTACGAGGGGAAATAGAAAGCAACTATCAAGTTGAAGGCGACTTGCGGCGCTTGGAGTCTTTGAACATCAAGCGCTTAGTTGACATTGGTACCTACAGAGGCCGTCGTCATCGCATGGGCTTACCAGTCAGAGGACAAAGAACTCGCACCAATGCCAGAACCCGTCGAGGCAGAAGGCAGACAGTGGCTGGGAAGAAGAAGGCTCCAGGGAAATAATTTTGCAACGCTTGCTAATTCGAGCAAGTTTTACCTTAAATCAACTAAACAAGTATGGCGAGACAACCAACTAAAAAAACCGGGAGCAAGAAGCAGAAACGGAATGTACCCAGTGGAATGGCCTACATCCAGTCTACTTTCAACAATAGCATTGTCACCATTACCGATCAAAATGGAGATGTCATCTCCTGGGCTAGTGCTGGTTCTAGCGGTTTTAAGGGAGCAAAAAAGGGAACTCCCTTTGCAGCGCAAACTGCTGCTGAAAGTGCAGCCCGTAGAGCCATTGATCAAGGAATGCGCCAAATTGAGGTAATGGTCAGTGGTCCAGGAGCAGGTAGAGAAACCGCTATCCGGGCACTTCAAGGAGCAGGACTGGAAATTACACTCATTCGGGATATTACCCCCATTCCTCACAATGGTTGCCGTCCACCCAAGCGCCGTCGAGTTTAAACACCAAGACTTAGGTATTGAGTAAGAAAAATTACAAAAAAGTAAGTTATTTTACTTACAATAACTGCTTGGGCGTATAACCTGCAAATTGTCATTGGGTAAAAGCTTGGGCGACCAAAAGTGCGTCAGATTTTCCCTGCGGGAAAGGTGTTAAACTTCGGGAACCCAAAATATTATTAGCGCCTGTAAGCTCAATAGGAGCGTCAAACTATACCGTAATTTTATACTAGTAGTTTGATTAACCTAGACTACAGGACATAAAGTCAACCAATTTTGGATTTTGGATTTCCGATTTTGGATTGAACCCGACCATGAGGGTACGGGGCTTGAAGATTTTAAATTGGAGATTTTGGATTTGTTCTGCCCACTTAAATTTTAGATATTAAATTTTGGATTTTGGATTAGGAAAATCTTTCAATCTCAAATCGGCAATTACATTATCTAAAATTCTGCGGCGCGGGGCATGAGCCAAAAAATCTAAAATCTAAAATCTAAAATCTAAAATTCTTAGTCAATTCGGGAGGCAATTGATTTGTCTGCTAGCAGCACCTTAGAAAAAGGGAGGCTCATCCGTGGCGCAGTTTCAGATTGAATGTGTAGAGTCTAATACTGAAGAAAGTCGGAACCATTACAGTAAATTTGTTCTGGAACCTCTAGATCGTGGTCAAGGAACAACGGTTGGCAACGCACTGCGGCGAGTTTTACTGTCCAACCTAGAAGGTACAGCAGTTACAGCAGTGCGGATTGCAGGCGTTTCACACGAGTTTGCCACAGTTCCAGGTGTGCGGGAAGATGTGCTGGAAATCCTCATGAAAATGAAGGAAGTTATCCTAAAAAACTATTCCTCGCAGCCTCAGATTGGTAGATTACTCGTTACAGGTCCAGCAACAATCACTGCGGCGCATTTTGATTTACCTAGTGAAGTAGAAGTCATCGATCCGACCCAGTATGTAGCCACTATCGCTGAGGGTGGAAAGCTGGAAATGGAATTTCGGATCGAGAAAGGCAAAGGCTATCGCACCGTAGAGCGAGGACGTGAGGAAGCCACATCGTTGGACTTTCTGCAAATCGACTCAATATTTATGCCGGTGCGAAAAGTCAATTATAGTGTTGAAGAATCTCGTGGGGAAGGCTTGATTCCAAAAGACCGACTGCTGTTGGAAGTTTGGACAAATGGCAGTATTTCCCCCCAAGAAGCACTATCTTCGGCCGCTGGGATCTTGGTAGATTTATTCAACCCGTTGAAAGACATCTCCCTAGAACCAACAGACACAGGCTCGGACATTCCAGACGACCCAACTGCCCAGATACCCATCGAAGAGTTGCAACTTTCTGTACGGGCTTATAACTGTCTCAAACGCGCACAAGTTAACTCTGTGGCAGATTTGTTGGATTATACCCAAGAAGACCTCTTAGAAATTAAGAACTTTGGTCAGAAATCAGCAGAAGAAGTCGTGGAAGCTTTGCAGCGACGCTTGGGCATCACCCTGCCAATGGAAAGAGGCTCTAAACACCCTTAAGAAAAACCGTTCATAACTCATAGTGCATAATTATGCGTCACCGTTGTCGCGTCAAAAAACTCAGTAAACCAGCCGATCAACGTCGTGCTTTATTGCGATCGCTCGCCACCGAGTTGATCCGTCATGGTAAGATCACCACCACTTTAATTAGAGCGAAAGTTCTCCGAAGTGAAGTGGAAAAAATGATTACCCTAGCCAAAAATGGCTCCTTGTCAGCACGTCGGGAAGCCCTTGGCTATATATTCGACAAACAACTGGTTCACGCTCTATTTGAGCAAGCTCCAACTCGATATGGCGATCGCCAGGGCGGTTATACCCGCATCCTGCGGACTGTACCGCGTCGGGGTGATAATGCCAAAATGGCCATAATTGAATTGGTTTAAGTCATTTAGTCATTAGTTATTAGTCATCAGTCATTAGTCATTGGTCATTAGTGAATAACAAAGGACAACTGATAAAGGACAAATGATAAAAAACAAATGACAAAGGACAAAATCTGTATGTTAGAAAGCCACCAGCCTACACAAACTCATCGAGTAGCCTTGGTAATCCAATACCTGGGCACTCATTTTCATGGCTGGCAACGGCAAAAAAAACAACGGACTGTCCAAGAAGAGATAGAAAGAGCGATCGCTACTATTCTTGGGTATCATGTAACATTACACGGTGCCGGACGAACCGATTCTGGAGTTCATGCTGCTGCTCAAGTAGCCCATTTTGAAGCAACAGGTTTAATTCCGCCTCACAAGTGGGCAACAATCCTAAATAGCTATCTGCCGCCAGATATATTAATCAGGGCTTCAGCTAGTGTCGATAACCGTTGGCACGCTCGCTTTAGTGCAGCCTATCGACGGTATCGCTACACAATATATACTGAAGATCGACTTAACTTGTTTGTAAGACCCTTCAGTTGGCATTATTATTATGCACCCCTGGATGAATCTTTAATTGAAGCTGCCTTGAAACCTCTGTTGGGAAAGCATCACTTAGCTGCTTTTCACCGTGCAGGCTCAAAGCGATCGCATTCCTGGGTAGAGGTGCAAGCAGCAGAGTGTCGTCGCAGTGGGCCATTTATCCATATTGAAATACAGGCAGATGGATTTTTGTATGGCATGGTACGGCTGTTGGTAGGGATGCTGGTACAAGTAGGTTCTGAAGAACGGACACTTTCTAGCTTCACCGAACTCTGGAAAGAACAACGTCGAGAAGAAGTGAAACACGCCGCACCGCCCCAAGGTTTATGCTTGTTGCGAGTCGGCTATCCAGATTTTCCCTTTCCAAAAGAGATTTGGTACGACACCTTGCCAAAGTTCGTCACTAGTCAAGAGTCATTAGTCATTGGTCACTAGTGAATAACAAAGGACAACTGACAAGGGACAAAGGACAAATAACAAATGACTAATGACAAATTAAAAATGACAAAGGACAAATGACAAATGACAACGAGTAAAACATACCTTCCTTCTCAAGCGTCCCTTGAGCGTGAGTGGTACATAGTAGATGCCACCGATAAACGCCTCGGTCGCCTCGCCAGCGAAGTCGCACAGGTATTGAGAGGCAAAAAGAAACCCGAATATACACCTCATCTAGATACAGGTGACTTCGTAATCATCATCAATGCTGAGAAAGTAGCAGTTACAGGCAAAAAGCGCACTCAAAAGCTTTACCGTCGCCATTCTGGTCGCCCCGGTGGGATGAAAACGGAAACTTTCGCTAAACTGCAAGACCGCATACCAGAGCGGATTTTAGAACAAGCTGTTAAAGGGATGCTACCTAAAAGTAGTCTGGGTAAGCAGTTGTTCACCAAGCTGAAAGTTTACGCAGGTCCTACCCATCCCCATGATGCTCAAAAACCTAAAGAACTAAAAGTTAGTACAATTCCTGGAGAAGAAAATTAATGGTAGTAGCAGATGCTAATAGCGGTCGCGCCGTATACTGGGGTACTGGTCGTCGTAAGAACGCAGTAGCACGGGTACGCTTGGTTCCAGGCACCGGTCAACTGATTGTGAACGGTAAAGATGGAACCTTGTATTTCCAATTTAACCCCAACTATCTGGGAGTGATCAAAGCACCCTTGGAAACTCTGGGATTAGAAAACGAATATGACATTTTGGTGAAAGCAGAAGGCGGCGGCTTGACCGGACAGGCTGATTCTGTCCGTTTGGGAGTTGCTCGTGCTTTGTGCCAACTAGACCCAGACAACCGCCCACCTTTGAAAACCGAAGGTTATTTGACTCGTGATCCGAGAGCCAAAGAGCGGAAGAAATATGGTTTACATAAAGCCCGGAAAGCGCCTCAGTACTCTAAACGTTAGGGAATTGGGCATCCCAACTCTTGGAGACGCTACGCGAACGACTTCGCTCAGGGCAAGTGGGGATGGGGCATGGGGCATGGGGCATTGGTTTCTCCCACTTCCTCATCTCCCCACTCCCTAGCTGCAATTGAATGAAACCTGAAAGATATAATTGATATAGATTCATCACAAAAAAACAATGGCTAAAGCTGATATTCACCCCAAGTGGTATCCAGATGCTAAAGTTTACTGCAACGGTCAAGTTGTTATGACCATTGGCTCTACTAAGCCAGAATTGCATGTAGATGTTTGGTCTGGAAATCACCCCTTTTACACAGGCACTCAGAAGATTATTGACACTGAAGGTCGAGTTGAGCGCTTCCTCCGCAAGTACGGCATGAGCAGCACTCAAACATCTGGCGACGAACAAGACAAAAAGTAGCGAGTTGGCTCTGCTGTTAACGACGGCCCTGCATCAGCTGGGTCGATTTTCATTTATATGCTCGAGCCAATTTGTTATTTTTTTAAGGAGCGATCGCACTGGTCATGGCTGAATCATACTTACTGGATAAACTCAAATCCGTTGAACAAACCTTTAATGAGTTAACACGTCGTCTTGGCGACCCCGATACCGCTAGCAATCCTGATGAGTATCAAGAAATTGCTAAGTCTCGTTCTTCTTTGGAAGAGGTAGTTAATACATACGAGATTTGGAAAACAGCCCAAGAAGACTTGACCGGAGCGCGTCAAGTTTACAAAGAATCTGCGAGTGACCCAGAGTTGCAAGAAATGGCAGCACTGGAAGTAAAGGAACTTGAACAAAAAATAGAATATTTAGAGTCTCGCTTGAAAGTCTTACTGCTACCACGCGACCCCAATGATGAAAAGAATATCATGTTGGAAATTCGCGCTGGTACTGGTGGCGATGAAGCAAGTATTTGGGCTGGGGATTTGATGCAAATGTACACCCGCTATGCCCAGACTCAAGGTTGGAAAGTTTCTCTTGTGAGCGAATCTCGAGGAGAAATGGGTGGCTGGAAAGAGGTCATTCTCGAAATTAAAGGTAATGACGTTTACAGCCAGTTAAAGTTTGAAGCTGGAGTGCATCGTGTGCAGCGGGTGCCTGCAACTGAATCTGGGGGACGGGTTCATACTTCCACAGCTACGGTAGCGATTATGCCAGAGGTGGACGATGTGGAAATTCACATTGACCCGAAAGATATTGAAATGACTACAGCCCGTTCTGGTGGTGCTGGTGGGCAAAACGTCAACAAGGTGGAAACAGCCGCCGACTTGATGCATAAACCGACGGGAATACGCATTTTCTGTACAGAAGAACGCAGCCAGTTGCAAAACAAAGAACGGGCGATGCAAATTTTGCGGGCGAAGTTGTATGAGATGAAGTTACGCGAACAACAAGAAGCTGTAACTTCCATGCGGCGATCGCAAGTTGGTACAGGGTCGCGATCGGAAAAAATTCGCACCTATAATTATAAAGATAACCGGGCTACCGATCATCGGTTAGGTCAGAATTATTCTCTTAACCCTGTTTTGGAAGGTGATTTAGAGACGCTTATCCAATCTTGTATATCTCTAGACCAACAGGAACGTCTTGCGGAATTAGCGACTTCTGCGGCTAACTAATTTTTGCTGTTAAATACCCTGTAAAACCCAATATCAGTTAAGACTTGCTCCTCCCTAACCCTCCTTAAAAAGGAGGGAATTAAAGCCAACCTTTTTAAGGGGGGTTGGGGGGATCTTCCGGGGCTAAATACCACTAGCTGAAACTATTCCTGTAAAACCACTTGCTGTACTGTTGCTTGTAACACACATAGGTGGTTTTCTAATATTGCGTGGAGTGCATCTTCCATTTCACTGGGATAATGGTAATAAGCAAATTCGTACTTCATAAGGTAATTTAGCCTTGCCCATTCCTTCAGGGTTTGACAGGTATAAATTAACTTTTCTACTTCCTTTTGCCAACGCGCAAAAATCCGGTAACTAAAAAAGCTGCTGCATATATTGCCTTTTGCATCCCAGTAGGAAATACACACTTGATGCTTCAGACGGTGGATTTTTTTGATTTGCTTAACGTCGTAGCCTTTAACTTTTAAGGCTTCTTTCGCTTCAGCCTCGGAAATGTGCCACTGTTCTGGTTTAATTTTATTAGTGGCTATAAGATTTCGACCCTTGCGGCGATATTGATTAGTTTTGCGTGGCTTGCCAAACATGATGCACCTTCGATATATTTCTTCGCAGCAAAGTTGAGCTACTAGCACAAGCGCCGTAACAAACTAAGTTTTTTGGTTTGATTAAAGATAGATGGGTTCGTCTACTAGCTTGATACCTGTAGTTGTCATTTTACAACTAAAGATATAGTTTAGTACTAAAACACAAGGCTGTCAATATAAAAGTAAACTTGTAATATTGAAAGTAAACTTGTAAATACAGTTGGCTAGCTATATAAGCAGTGAAGATCGAAAGCAAACAAAAACTGATTGAAATCATTAAACTAGCTCGCGGTTCAATGAGTCAGCGAGCGTTTGGTAAGCTTTTGGGAGTATCTGCTACTGCCGTTCAAATGTGGGAAAAAGGTGTGAAGGTGCCAGATACAGAAAATTTGGCTCAAATCGCATCTAAAGCAGGCTACACAATGGAAGAGTTAATTAGCTGCATTGATGGCAAGCCAATTCCAGAAACCTCAGATTTGAGTCTGATTCTTAGACAAATCCAGCACATGCCTTTGGCCCAAGTGGCTCAAATCGTCCAAGCTGCGGCAGATAGATTGGCGGCTGTTGCTGAAGCATCCGGGGATGAAGCGAAGGCTAGTTGAATAATTCGTAATTCGTAATAGAGCCTCCGGCACGCTGCGCGAACGTAATTCGTAATGACGCTTACTGCTTGTCAAGATTCAACTTTATGGACAAAGCTTTTTTGTATGATAAAGACTTCTATGGTTGGACACAGGAGCAGGCTAAAGCGTTAGAGCAGAGGCTAGTTATGGAACTAGACTGGGAACACCTGCAAGAGGAAATTCAAGCTTTGGGGAGACAGGAGTATCGAGAACTCGTGAGTCGTCTGAGTGTGTTACTCGGTCATCTCTTGAAATGGGAGCATCAACCCGAACAACGCTGTCGTAATTGGTTTTTAACAATTCGAGAACAGCGTCGCGCCATCGGTAGGCATTTGCGACAGAACCCTAGCTTAAAGTCTCGAATAGAAAAAGCCTTGTTGGATGGCTTTGAAGCGGGAGTCGATTTGGCGCTACGAGAAACTAACTTACCATTACGAACTTTTCCAGAGCATTGTTGCTATTTATTTGATGAGGCGATCGCAGACAATTTTCTGTGCGATACTCGTCAAGACTGGGAAGGATAATTACTACCATTTTTATGAAGCTCATTTTAAAAATAAAACTTTAGGGCATTATGATACTTTTGCTACAAATATTGGTCTAAAAAGTTTGGCTGTAAGAGGGCATGATAACTTGTCCTTTTATAATAGTGTAATAGATAGTAAATTAGGAAAAATAGATCCCAAAATAGGACAACCTAGTTTTAAAGATAACACATTACCAGCATTAGTATTATGTAATCGTTTACCTTCAGAAATTGATGAATCTTCTACCAAACAAATAAATCCTAAAGATATTAATTTAGTTATATTTTCAGCAGATTTTCTTGAAAAAGTAGACAATAGTGGTAAAGATGCTCTTGTTAATTTCATGAGACAACTTTCATCATCTATTAATAGTAATACTACCAATAAATTTGTAGATGAGCAACAATGGAAAACCTCATGGTATTGGTTAAACCAATATGTAGAATTTAAACCATCTTTCTTTGGTATTAAACCAGATATATTTGGCGTTATAGGAGATATTCTTCATCTGCGATTTGACAAGTAATTAATAATATTTCTATATTTATCTTCTTGGTAGAAATACATAACGGCTGCACAAACTAAGTCCGTCTGCGTGGACTCCAGCAAGTTGAAACCCACGGAGGTGGGTTTTGTCTGTATAGATGCGATTTCTAATCGCCAGTGCTAGAGTATTTGACTGGCAGTTAAACAATAAATGGTTTTAAAATGGTGCAATCTTAAAATATTTAGGGGTGCAGCTATGTCGCTACGCAATGAGCCTTTAGATTGGCAACTTGAAACAAATAATCCTTATATACCAGTTTATCATCAAGGGAATTTGGTGGGATTTTTTAAACCAGAATATGCTAGCGAAATTATTAAGTTTTTAAACGAAGAAGAAGTTTTAAAGAAAGCACTAAAAATGGCTTGTACTGATTTAATTAAAAAACTGGGAGGCGATCCGAGAAAAGTCTATTATTTAATGGATAAATATATAAAAACTAGTGAACGTCCAAAGCATGGAATTAGAGCGATCGCAGTTTTACTCCAAGATAGGCAAAAAGAGCTTGACTTGAGTAACCAAGAGTTTACTAAATTCTGCGATACTTTTAAATTATCCCCCACTGAACTAAATAATATTTATGCTGGACAAGCATTTGATGATAGTTTGTTAGCGCCATTATCACGTATATTAGGGATGGGAAAAGAGCGGTTAGTGGAAGTACGAGATGGCTCTGAACAACAAAGTAACACTTGAACAGCAAATTAAAATATTCAATTAATACCCACCTTATTGAAATTGGGGGTGACAGTGGAAGAAGTGGCTGAGGCATTTGATTTCAGTGTCGAAGAAGTTAGACAAGTAACACAAAGTCAGCCTTAAGATCGATGTGGTAAATTTTGTCCGTGGCTCAAGCCAAATTTGGTTTGCGCCTCCCGAACTCGATCGCAACGAAATTATAGTTAATTTTTGTTAATATTAGAGGCGGTGTTAGTACTTCGTCCTCAACCACCCACTCCCTACCTGAGAGAAACTTAATGCTGCGACTAGAACATATAAGTAAAATTTATCCCACAGGCGAAGTTCTCAAAGATATCAACTGGGAAGTTAAACCAGGCGATCGCATTGGCTTAGTCGGTGTCAACGGTGCTGGAAAATCTACCCAACTCAAAATCATCTCTGGGGAAATTGAACCCACCGCAGGCGAAATCATCCGTCCTAATAGCTTACATATAGCCTACCTCAACCAAGAATTTGAAGTAGACCCCACCCGCACCGTTAGAGAAGAATTTTGGACTGTCTTTAAAGAAGCCAACGAAGTACAGTTATCTCTGGCGCATGTGCCACAAGAGATGGAAACGGCTAACCCAGACGAACTGGATCGACTGATCGACAAATTGGATCGGTTGCAGCGTAAATTTGAAGCCTTGGATGGCTACAACTTAGATGCACGCATCGGGAAAATTTTACCAGAGATGGGGTTTGGGCTAGAAGATGGCGATCGCCTCGTCAGTGCCTTTAGTGGTGGTTGGCAAATGCGGATGAGTTTGGGTAAAATTCTCCTGCAAAAACCCGACTTGTTGCTGCTGGATGAACCGACTAACCACCTAGATTTAGAAACCATTGAGTGGTTAGAAAATTATCTCAGAGGGCTGATTACGCCGATGGTAATAGTCTCCCATGACCGGGAGTTCCTTGACCGCCTCTGCACCCAAATTGTGGAAACGGAACGTGGCGTTTCCAGTACCTACCTTGGTAACTACTCGGCATATTTAGAACAAAAAGCCGAAAGTCAATCAGCACAACTGAGTGCTTACGAACGCCAGCAGAAAGAATTAGAGAAGCAGCAAACCTTTGTTGATCGATTTCGCGCCAGTGCTACCCGCAGTACCCAAGCAAAAAGCCGAGAAAAGCAACTCGACAAAATCGAGCGGATTGAAGCACCGATTGGTGGGGTAAGAACTCTCCACTTCCGTTTTCCCCCTGCACCCCGCAGTGGACGCGAGGTAGTAGACATTAAAGATTTAACTCATCTTTATGGTGATAAAATCCTGTTTTTGGCAGCAAATCTGTTAATTGAAAGAGGCGATCGCATTGCCTTTCTTGGCCCCAACGGTGCTGGAAAATCTACCCTTCTGCGCGTAATTATGGGTATGGAACCACCCACAGAAGGTAGCGTTCAATTAGGGGATCACAATGTTATTCCCGGTTACTTTGAGCAAAATCAAGCTGAAGCTTTGGACTTGAAGAAAACTGTCATGGAAACTATCCATGATGAAGTTCCCGATTGGGATAATCAAGAAGTCCGCACGCTTTTGGGACGCTTCTTATTCACTGGTGATACTGTATTTAAGGCAGTTGGGGCATTAAGTGGAGGAGAAAAAGCTCGTTTGGCGTTGGCAAAAATGCTCTTGCGTCCCGCGAACCTACTAATTTTAGATGAGCCGACAAACCATCTAGATATTCCAGCGAAAGAAATGCTGGAAGAAGCTCTCAAAAATTATGATGGTACGGCAATTGTAGTTTCCCACGATCGCTACTTTATTTCTCAAGTAGCTAACAAAATCGTCGAAATTCGTGATGGGGAATTCCGGGTTTACTTAGGAGACTATCATTATTATCTCCAAAAAATTGCCGAAGAAAAAGAACAAGCCAAGTTAGCTGCGATCGCGGCTGAAAAGGCTGCTAAAAAAGCTACAAAAGCTTCCAGTAAAAAGAAATAAGAGATTGACTACAAACTTAGTAGTAGTGGTAAAATGCTACTACTAAGTAATCAGTTGTTATTAGCGCTCGACAAAATTACATAAAAATTGCTAAAGTTTAAAAAATCCTTCAGAAAACTGTAAGTCTTTCATAAAAGAAATTAATAAGCAAAAATTCACTTGCGGCGTGGATTAGCAGTGGTATCATTCGGATATTACAAAAAGTAAAGGGCAATTTTACTATGACCAAAGCACCTGTTGCTCCTGTGGTGCTAGTCATTTTAGACGGATGGGGCTACTGCGACCAGAAGCGAGGAAATGCTATTGTTGCTGCTAAAACTCCCATTATGGAAAGTTTATGGGCAGCTTACCCCCATACCCTCATCCGCACATCAGGAAAAGCCGTAGGGTTGCCAGAGGGTCAAATGGGCAACTCGGAAGTTGGTCATTTGAACATTGGTGCTGGGCGAGTTGTACCGCAAGAACTGGTACGCATCTCTGATGCGGTCGAAGACGGTTCTATTGCCTTAAACCCAGCACTCGTCAAAATTTGCCAGGAAGTTCGCTCTCGGAATAGTAAGCTGCATCTAGTCGGGCTTTGTTCTGAGGGAGGGGTACATTCTCATATCACCCATCTATTCGGACTACTTGACTTAGCCAAGAAAGAGCGAATTCCAGAAGTTTGTATCCACGCCATTACCGATGGTCGTGACACCGCCCCAACTGACGGTGTAAGAGCAATCACACTGCTGGAAAATTATATAGACCGCGTAGGAATTGGGCGCATAGTCACCCTCAGCGGTCGCTACTACGCAATGGATCGCGATCACCGTTGGGATCGAGTAAAACGCGCCTACGACGTGATGACCCAAGATGGTCTGGTTGATAATCGCACGGCTGTAGAAATCTTGCAAGCATCTTACGCCGAAGGGGTAAAAGATGAATTTGTCAACCCAATCCGAATTGCTCCAGGCGCAATAGAACCAGGGGATGGGGTGATATTTTTCAACTTCCGCCCCGATCGCTCCAGACAACTAACTCAAGCTTTGGTCAGTCCCACATTTAATGGTTTTGAAAGACAGCAAATCAGACCACTGTCTTTTGTCACCTTTACGCAGTATGATTCAGACTTACCCGTGGCTGTAGCCTTTGAGCCTCAGAACCTCAGTAATATTCTGGGAGAAGTGATAGCCAATCATAGCCTGAATCAGTTCCGCACCGCCGAAACAGAAAAATATGCCCACGTCACCTATTTCTTTAATGGGGGTCTGGAAGAACCTTTTGCTGGCGAAGATCGGGAATTAGTAAGCAGCCCGATGGTAGCGACTTACGATCACGCCCCAGCAATGTCAGCAGCAGCAGTTACAGATGTTGCGATCGCAGCAATTCAAAAGGGTATATATTCCCTAGTTGTGATTAACTATGCTAACCCAGACATGGTAGGGCATACTGGTCAAATCGACGCTACCATTACAGCAATTGAAACAGTTGATCGCTGTTTGGGACGCTTGTTAGAGAGCGTTATTAAAGCCGGTGGTACAACACTTATTACTGCCGATCACGGCAACGCTGAGTATATGCTAGATGAAGGGGGTAATCCCTGGACAGCTCATACTACTAACCCAGTCCCCTTCATCTTGGTAGAAGGAGAAAGAGTTAAAATCCCTGGATATGGTACAAATGTCGAACTGCGAAGCGATGGTAAGCTATCCGACATCGCCCCCACAATTCTAGAGATTTTACAGCTGCCTCAGCCACCAGAAATGACCGGGCGATCGCTGCTGAAAACAGCAGAATATGAGTTGCAACGCACTCGCACCCCCGTACAAGTAGGACTGTAAAACAGTTAGGAGTTAATAGTGAGGAGTGATGAATTAAAACTTTCTTAACTCCCAACTCCTAACTCCTAACTCCTAACTCCTAACTCCCAACCCCCAACCCTAACTCCCTGTTTGAAAAATTTTTATAAATGAGATTCCTACCATGACAGTTTCTAATATCGTGCAAGGCATTTGGGCGTTTTCCGCCACTGGTTTGATTATCTTAGTTTTACTGCATAGTCCCAAAGGTGATGGCATTGGGGCTATTGGTGGACAAGCCCAGCTATTTAGCAGCACCAAGAGTGCAGAAAACACCTTAAACCGAATTACTTGGGCATTGACAGTAATTTTTATGGGTTTAACAGTAGTTTTAAGTGCTGGTTGGCTACCTAAATAAGGATAAGCCAATGGGGAAAAAAACCCAAAATCCCATACTTAACACTCTAATAAATTTAATTTCACCACGGTTAATTACAGCTCTTGCCTTGTTTATTGGCACAGGGCTGTTAATCATTTTTACTAATCTTCAGTCGAGTGATGGGTTTACAAGAATACCAAAATCTGCATATTCAAACTTAATAATCTCTCTCCCTCCATCATCTCCACTAAAACCCCATCCCCTACCACCCACACTTGCACACTGGCAAGATAGCACAAACAGTGGTGACTACTTTTCTCAAGTCACAACAACCCAAGTAGGTTATTTAGTGTGGTCGCAATTTCCTATTCGAGTTTACGTAGAACCACCAAAAGCCATTAGCGAAAAACAAGCTCAAGTATGGGTTAACGCTGTATTACAAGGTGTACAGGATTGGAGTAATTATTTACCTTTAACAATAGTCCAACACCCAGAAATTGCTGATATTACGATCGCACGAAAAGCGCCACCTTTACAAATTTCCCCTGGTAGTAATATACCTCGTGCGCGATCGGCACAAACTACTTACGAGTTATACACCAGCAACAAAGTTTTATCCCACCGCTTCACCATCTTGTTAAGCCCCAGCCAAACAGGTGAGTATCTCATTGCAGCTACCCGCCACGAATTCGGTCATGCGCTGGGAATTTGGGGTCATAGTCCGCTACAAACTGATGCGCTATACTTTTCCCAAGTTCGTCAACCGCCGCCTATTTCTTCTAGAGATGTAAATACTTTAAAGCGGGTTTATGAACAGCCAACCAGTTTAGGATGGTCTTTAGTGGATAATTCAAATATTAATTGATCGATAGGTAGACTATAAGCTCGTCACTATGGAAAAAATGCTAGTAATAGCGAAATAATGACAAATCCGTACCAAATTGTACTTGATACTAATGTACTGCTTTCTGGTTTATGATCTAACCGTGGTGCATCTTACAAATTATTAACAATACTTAATGATAGGCGTTGGCAGTTGAATGTCTCTACCACCTTAGTCTTCGAGTATGAAGAAATTCTCAAACGAGAAAAACAGCAGCTTGGATTGAGCGATGAAGATATTGACAACGTTATTAAAGCTATTTGTAGAATCGCTAATAGATGTAGCATTTTCTATTTATGGCGTCCAGTAGCACGCGATCCTGATGATGATTTTCTCATCGATTTAGCTGTTGAATGCCAAGCCGACTTTATCATCACTTACAATCAAAAAGATTTACAAGCCGCTCAAATATTTGGACTGAGAGTAGTTTCACCTAAAGAATTCTTGCAAATAGTAGAAGAAATCCCATGACTAACTTAAATGTACAGCTACCCGAATCTTTATATAAACAAATTGAAGCTTTAGCAGCCAGAGAAAATATTTCTATTGAACAACTTGCAACTATTGCTTTATCTGCACAAGTTTCCGCATGGATGACCAAAGACTATTTGGAAGAAAAAGCCAAAAGCGGTAGTTGGGAAAAATTTCAGCAAGTTTTGAATAAAGTGCCTAACGTAGAACCAGAAGAATACGACAAATTGTAGTGACTTAATTTTATGGTGTTGCTGAGTTAAAATATGAATATGTTTTGTGTAAAAAATCAAAATTTAAGATTAAGACAACCAATTTTTATCCAAAATTTGCTCTAAGGTATAAGGAGATAATTCGGGTAAATTGGTTAAATTTGTTTTAGCCTTAACATAATCTAAAGCATTGCTATAAATTCTGCTGAAATTCTCCTCATTTAAATAATTGCGTAAATTGGCACTTAAATCTTCATTTATTTGATTACGAAAACTAATAATTTCCGCAGCCCAATGATTAGCATTTCTTGGCTTTTCTAAATCCCAATATTGATAAAGTAATAAATGTCTAATAATCTGTTCCAATAAACTTCTTATTCGCCTTTTTTCATTTTTAGCCAAATCTTCCAATTCTTCTATTAAATTTTCATAGTCAACGTCTGCTAATTGTCGATTTTTGAGACATTTAATAGTCTCCTCTAACCATTGCAGGTAATTGGATTCATATAATGTTTTTATGTCGATGATTCCAGTCATTTGTTGATTTTGTAGCTTTAATTTATAGAAAAGCGTTAGCGACTGTGCGTAGGTCTGACTCGTTAACGCTGCGCTATCCATTGTAACAACTGGGATTCCCTAAGCTCTACGACTTAATGGTAGAGGTCGTTGTGCTAAAACTTCTTTGTAAAGTTCTTCGAGCAGAGTAATATTTTTACTAAGGGTATAGCGGTCTAATACACGCACTCTAGCTTTTTGCCCCAGTAAGGTTGTTAACTCTGGATGGTCTTGTAATACAGGCAAGAGGGTTCTTAATTGCGATCGCGCCGTTTTAGTATTAATAACTATACCTGCGCCCTTTTCCAATACTTCTCCATCTGCACCCACGTCTGTTGCCAAACAAGCCAACCCACATGACATTCCTTCTAACAAAGATAGGGATAAACCCTCTACCAATGAAGGCAAAACAAATACATCTGCGCCCCGTAAAATGTCAATGCGTCGGTCTTCATCAGCGACAAATCCCAACCAGATAATGCCGTATTCTGAACCATAAAATTGCTCTAAAGAAGACTTTAAAGGGCCGTCGCCAACAATTAGCAACTTAGTACCAGGCCCCATTGCCGACTGCTTCCAGGCCCGGAGGAGGGCTTCGACATTTTTCTCTGGCGCTATTCGGCCTTGATAGACAAACAAACGTTCGGCTTTAAATTCTGTTTTGACTTGAGAAAATCCTGGAGAATACTTAACGGTATCAACACCGTTGGGAATTACGGCTATATTTTCTTTCCTTACACCCATCCCTGCCAATAATTCTCGCTGGATTTGGGAAAATACAATCACGCGATCGTAGTTAACTAAAAAAGGTGCATAGAGCTGATAAGCCAAAAGTTGTGTTCCCGATATCAGCTTTGCTCCCTTCCCAGCAAAAGGTGTGTGAAAAGTGGCAATTAGGGGTAACCTAAGTTCCTCACAGATTTCTGGTAGAAAAAAGTCTAGAGGAGATAGCGTCAAGGAAGCATGGACTATATCTGGCTTAATTTTTCGCAACGACTCAGTTAAAAGTTTGGTCGCTTTAAAAGTGGGAATTGTATAAACCTGGGACTTGTAAATAAAAGGGAGGGAAACCTCTCGAAGATTTGGCCAATTGTCAGGTTCAGACTCTTCCTGGGCGAAGTGAAGAAAGCTAACTTGATGTCCCCTATCTAGCAAGGCATTTGTAATTTCTCGACTGTAGGTGACATTGCCGCAAAAGGGTGATTTTTTTCCAATCCAGGCTATACGCATTCTTTATTTAGCTGTAAGAAAAGCGGGTTTGATCTTATTTTATCTAGCTATACTTGCTGGTTTTTTTAATTATTACAGATTCCCAAGACAATCTAGTTTAAAAAGCCTATTTTAAGCTAATTAAACCAGTGGATTTATGGCTTTATTTATTCTACTTATAAGTTGTTAATTTCTGATATTTAAACAACTTATTCTGACTAATGTCAGATTCATATCCCGCAAGTATGAGATAAATTTTCACTTACCACAGTTTACCATGAACAGAAAAGCTTTAAGTAAATATTAATTACTTTTAAGTAATTAATAATAGCTCCTGTTAGCTGATAACTATTTGTGTGAGTTATACCAAGTTAATATGCCTCCTGAAAAAACGATCGCAGCTAATCCCAAAAAAACTGCCTGTAATCCGACAAAGGTTTCTGCTACACCTGCTAATGCCAAAGGTAAGGAGAGAGCAATATTAATTACATTGTTTTGTAAACCAAAAACTTTACCACGCATTTCTGGAGGTGTTTCTGTTTGAATTGCGGTTTGCATGGGAATTCCTACTAGCGCCCCAAAGATACCTAATAGCGCCACTAGTAACAAGACTAGCCAAAGTTGAGTTGTAAATACTGACAAACCAATCAGGGACGCTGCCATACCCATACAACCGTACAAACTTAGTTGGGTATAGGAGAAGCGTTGACCAAATTGGCCCAGAAGTGTTGCTCCCGCAGCGATGCCAACACCACCTGCTGCTAGTAAAAAGCCGAACTGAGAGGCTTTCATGTTGGGAATGATTTCCGCCATCCGAACGGCTAGAACAGTTAATGCTGCAAAAACAGAAAACAAGATAATCAGCTGAAGCAAAGCATTGCGGACGCGATGATTTGCTTTGAGGTAGGCAAAACCATCTCGCAAATCAGAGAATACGTGAGGGAATTCTGTATCGGGGTGGTAGTGTTTTTCCTTAGTTGCTAGGAGGAATAAAATTATTCCTGCGATCGCATAACTACCACCTACTAAAAATTCTTTGCCCAAACTACCACTACCACCAATTTGCAGCCATAGTCCATCAGCGATCGCTAACAATGGTTCCCCAACAGCAAACCCAACAATCACCGATGCCATCATCGTTGTCGTATAAAGCGAATTTGCCGAGAGTAAATCCTGTTCTTCTACAATTAAGGGAATTGCCGCCTGTTCTGCCGGTGCAAAAAACTGCGTCAGCGTAGAAACTAAAAAAGTCACACCCAGAATGATCAAAAAACCAACTGGCAGCACTCCTATGGGTTTCCAGTCATGAGTCAACCACAGCAGAAAGGGAATTGACAAAACCAGGATGCCGCGCCAAATATTCGTTGCCACCAGCACAGCCTTTTTCGACCAGCGATCGACAAACACCCCAGCAACGGAACCAAACAATACGGCGGGAATCGTAAAAGCCATCATCAAAACTGACACCCAACCACTAATACTTTGATTACTAGCCTGAAACTGAGTATTAATCAAAGCAATCATCAGCACCAAATAAACTTTATCTGCTAGTTGCGAGAAAACTTGACCACCCCAAAGAGCCAGGAAATTAGGGTTTTTTAATACAGGCAAAAACCCCTGTTGTTTGATATTTCCTGAACCAACTTCTCCACCAGAACCAGATCCATTTAATGTTGGTGGTTCTTTTTCTGGGATAGTAGCTAATGGCATCTGCCCATTGCTATCTCCTTGGGCAGTAGTTAATTTGTCCTCAGATTGTGTTTCTGATTGACTTAGAATATCAGTTGTTGGGATCTGGTCTGTGGAATTTTGATCATTTTTAGAAACGTCTTTTGGAGACATTTCTTGTCCATTTATTTGACTAGGTGTAGACTTTGAAACAGCACTCAAGTGATTCCTGACTGTAGGATCTGATCCCCTATTCTGTTTTTTAGCGAGGCTTGGTGACAAAGGCAGGATTTTTTTATCCAAATCAGACGGTTGCATCATGGTTGGCAGCAAAATAAGAGTCGATCAAGGTAGCAGAGCGAATAGGGCGACCTAATTGATACTGAGCATACTGGCGCAAAATCTGTTCAACAGATAACCAGTCACGATCTCTAGCACCATCAATTTGCATTATCTCTGGTTGTGACAGATGTTGAAGCAAAGCCAGTTCCATAGCACCCGGACGACTAGAAATCACAGGTATTTCTTGCCGATGCACAACAACTGTTTGGGAGCCAGGTTTTGCAGGTAATGGGATAATCGGGTGATTGGGTAATGGAGAAAAAGATGAATTTCTTTGTATTTCCCTCTCCCTCTCACCCTCTGTTCGCAAACGTTCCCAAGCTTCTAAAGAAACCGTTCCACCCGCAGGGATACTAAATCCTACCTGCCAGTTGGGGTCTGTAAAGTTTGGCTTGAGGGAGTGTCCAGATAAGCAGCAGACTTGCACTTGTGGCGTTACTCCTGCTAATGCTAAAAGGTGAAACACCCCATGAGCCAGATGAGCCAAAACCCCAGATGCATTTGCACTAGATAACGCCTCCAACCGATGGAGATGTTCATTGAACAACTCATAAAGTTCTTCTTGGGGTTGTTCGCTCAAAGCTTGACACAAGACTATTTCTGCTAAATACTGGCCAGCAGCCAATTTGCCCAAATTTTTAGCTAAACCAGGATAAGTTTTTAACGTTTGTGCTTGGGTAATTTTATCAAGCGATCGCCCTTTGGCAATCAATAGTTCATTCACAACAAACATACCACTCCTGCCGCCCAGGCTAGAGTTGTGCTTGCGTGCTCCTGGAGCCACTGCTCGAATCAGACCGAATTCTGGTGTCAAAATCGTCACTATTTTATCCGATTCTCCCAGCACTTGGGTTTTAAGATTAATTCCCGTTGCTTTGTAGGTTCTACTCATTAGTCATTAGTCACTAGTCATTAGTAGTTATTAGTCATTAGTCATTAGTCAAGGGTCATTAGCTTCGGACAAATGACAAATGACAATTGGACTTTGGACAAATGACTATTCACCCTTTCCCAGGTTATCGCGCTGGCGGATCAAATCGATACCGCGAGATGTGCCTAATCTAGTAGCCCCCGCTACGATTAAGTCTAGAGCTTGATTGATAGTGTGGATACCACCCGAAGCCTTAATTCCTACTCTTTCTTTTGCCAATTCCTGCAAAAGTCGTACATCCGCCACTGTTGCACCACCATTCCAACCTGTACTAGTTTTTAAGAAGGCCGCTCCCGCCTCCATAGCTATTTCAGCAGCTATTTTTTTTTCTGCATCTGTCAACAGGTTGGTTTCCAAAATTACCTTGACAGTTTGCCCAGTCTCTTCACAAATTTCGGCAATTTCCCGGTGGACTTCTTCAGTTTTACCAGCTTTCAACCAGCCCAAGTTCATTACCACATCCAACTCAGTGGCCCCATTATCCGCCGCTTCTTGAGCCTCATACAGTTTCACTGCTGAAGTCGTCGCCCCAGAAGGAAAGCCAATCACCGTACATACTTTCGGGTTCTTGCCGTGGAGGAGTTCGACTGCTTGTTTGACATAGGCGGGAAATAAGCAAACCGCCGCAAAATTGAATCTGTATGCTTCTTCACACCACTGCTCAACCTGCTCTGGAGTAGCAGTTGGCGTTAAGAGGGAGTGATCGATAAATGGCGCAATATCAATGTTTGGATAGTCTGCTGCCATCGTGTCTTCTGCCAGTGATTGATTATTAAACTTTATAAAAAATTAAAACATTTCTTATATATATATTAAACCATATTTATTAGAACTTTATTCTGAAAAGAAGCTGCTAACTTTTCTAGGAAGTGAGCTTTGTAGATGTCGCGGAATTATTGTAAGTGTTTAAGTTGACATTAGGCAGTAGTAACCTTAGAAATATCAATAGCACTTTTCACGCCAGTTCCTAAGAAGTCAAAAATACTTTTAGCTAATGCCTTCGATGCCAAATATGGTACGCCATTACCAATAGTCTTAAACATATTCGTGAGTGACATATTCTCTGGAAGTACAAAATTTGTAGGCAAAGATTGTATAGCTAAAGCTTCCGCCACAGATATTCGCCGGATTTTATAGGGATGCAAATGTACTTCATTATTTCCATAGCAAGCTGTCGGAGAGTAACGCCATCTGTGCAGACGCTTGAAAGACTTTTTAGAATCATCTCCTTCATCAATAGCAGCAAATCTTGTGATCCCTGCCCTTGGTTGAAAACAGTTCTCAGCATTGGGATGCTTCAGCACATTATTTTTTCTAAACCAGTATTCAACTGTTAATTCTTCAGGTATGCCATCAGGACAAGGCATTATCGAATTTTCTTGGAATGGTTCGCACTGACGCCAAGGATAAGCAAAAACCTTTTTTTGAGGATATGAAATGTGATTGTCCCAAGGTAAATTTTCTTCATTTAGGAACTTTTCACTACCGACTTTTATTCCTATATCCTTGAGAAAATTCTTTTGGAAACCAATCAGAATAATCCTTTCTCTATCTTGGGGTACACCATATTCGATAGCATTAATTAACCGCTCTGTTAATATATATCCTGCTTCTTGTAATTGTTGCTTTAGCGACTCAAAAAAGAAACGATGCTTTGTCGTTTTCCACAACCCCTTAACGTTCTCAAATAAAAAGAAATCTGGAAGATTGCGGCAAATTAATTCAACGTAAGCAGCAGAAAGCTTGCCATTATCTCCTAAACGTCCTCTATTTTTCCCGCCAATAGAAAAATCAGGGCAGGGAGGACCGCCAATGAAGCCGACAATATTATTAGATTTGCGGCAATCTTGTACTAACTCCCGGAGGTGTTGTGTTTGTAACCCTTCGAGAAGTTGGGTTACATCTGCTATTTCTCCATCATGATACCCGTATTCTGGCAACGGTAAATTGAGAACCTGACGTGAATAGCGGTATGCACTCATGAATGGGGGAAAGATTTCATTGACGTAAACAACCTTAAAACCACTGGTTTCAAAACCTAAATCTAGGAAACCTGAGCCAGCAAAAAAGGAGAAAATACAAGGGCGATCGCTCATTCAATAACTACTGCCGTCAAACAGTCTTAATTAATATCGGAAGACATAGGGTTTATACTTACGTACCAATCAAAAATGAACAATTTTAAGATTGCTTAAATAATAAAAAAATTCACAGTTCCTCTAAGTATTTAATATCAAAGTTTACTCAATCTTTAAGGAAAATACCTGACATAAAAAGAGTCTGAAGTCACAATTAATAAATATAGGAGTTTTCAAACTCCAAATCATGTTTAAGACAAATATTTGTCATTCAATAAAAAACCGGGGTACTTCAGACTAATTTTTATGCGAATTTTAATTTACTCCTACAACTACTATCCAGAGCCAATTGGCATTGCCCCACTGATGACTGAATTAGCAGAGGGACTAGTGAAGCGTGGGCATGAAGTGCGCGTAGTCACCGCTATGCCCAACTACCCTGAGCGTCAAATTTACCAGGAATATCGGGGCAAGTGGTATCTCAACGAATATAAAAATGGCGTTCAAATTCAACGCAGTTACGTTTGGATTCGTCCCCAACCCAACCTATTAGATCGAGTCTTACTAGATGCTAGTTTCGTTGTCACTAGTTTTGTGCCTGCCCTCGTCGGTTGGCGTCCAGATGTTATTCTCTCAACATCGCCATCCTTGCCAAGCTGTGTACCAGTTGCTCTTTTAGGATGGTTACGTGCTTGTCCTGTGATTTTAAATCTACAAGATATATTACCAGAAGCAGCCGTCCACGTCGGTCTACTGAAAAATAAATTGCTTATAAAGTTATTTACAGTGTTGGAAAAATTTGCTTACCACACTGCCAGTAAAATTAGCGTCATCGCCGATGGCTTTGTGGACAATTTGCGATCTAAGGGCGTAAAAGCTGACAAAATTGTGCAAATTCCCAATTGGGTTGATGTCAATTTTATCCGCCCTTTGCCTAAAGAAAATAACCCTTTCCGCGCCGCACATAACCTAAATGGCAAATTTGTAGTACTTTATTCTGGCAACATTGCCTTAACCCAAGGCTTAGAAAGCGTTGTCAAAGCTGCTTCTGTGTTGCGCCATATCCCAGATATTGTTTTTGTCATCGTTGGAGAGGCAAAAGGATTACAGCGATTGCAACAAGAATGTCTAGACTGTGGCGCAGATAATGTTTTGCTACTGCCATTTCAACCCCGCAAATCTTTGCCACAAATGTTAGCAGCTGCTGATGTTGGCTTAGTAGTGCAAAAGAAAAATGTTGTATCCTTCAATATGCCGTCAAAAATTCAAGTGCTACTTGCCAGTGGACGAGCTTTGGTTGCTTCTGTCCCCGATAATGGTACGGCAGCAAAAGCTATCAGGCAAAGTGGCGGCGGAGTTATCGTTCCTCCAGAAGATCCTCAAGCTTTAGCAATGGCAATTTTAGATTTGTACCAAAACCCCGAAAAAGTCAAAACTCTGGGTTATAAAAGTCGCCAATATGCGGTTGAACACTATGCTTTTGAGCAAGCTTTAAATCAATATGAGTCGTTGTGTTACTCATTGATGCCAACTCGTGAAGCAATTCAGTCCACAAGAATTACCAAACAAGAAGTTTAATCTACAGATTACACAAAGTGCTAAACTCAAAACCCTAACTATTCTGCTCCAGTTGCTCTGGCTGTTGCTGCCTGATTTTCGTACCCTGTTTACCTTTTTTTAATTAAAAGTTAAAAATTAAAAATTAATGAAAAAAGAATAATTTTTAATTAATTTTGGGTAAGTAGGTCGGCGAGAAAAAACAAAACCATCTAACGAAAAGTAAAATCTCTGTATTTGGCTCGTAGTTGCGCCCTCTTGCGCTTTAGCGCAACTACAAACCAGTGATGATTATTTGCGCCGACTTACTTACAAGCTCCTACTGAAATCTTTGATTTCAGTGGTCTACAATCAGTAATGGGTTCAGAGCAAGCACGGATTGCAATTTTTAATTAATAATTTTTAATTTCGAGAAGCGACTTGACGGTGGGCTGTACTTAGTAGGTAAATGTTGTAAGAACAGTACTAACATAAATAGTGGTATTACTATGATTATGTTCTAGACTCGTAATCACAAATAATCCCGGAGTTATTGCCAATCAGCAAGCAAATTGGGAACTGCATTCACGCATTCACGCATTCAAACATTTTAGACATTACATAAGGGGATTTAAACCCCCGACTGAAACTGTTGCTACATATAGATGTAGGGGTGTTAAACCCTTAAACTTACGATAAATTACGTCTAAGTATTATTTTAGTCAGTCTGTCAGTATTGATTGCGATCGCCACATTATTAGCAATTTATACTAGTCAGACCATTGCCCGTCCGATTCAAGCAGCTAGAAGTAGTATACAGCCAAGTACTACAAGAGAAAGTACGCGAATGAACAGGGGGAGTTAAATCAGAAAAATCTCAGCTTAAAGATGGCATTAGAGGAATTGCGCTGTACTCAAGCTCAACTCAGAGAATGACGAGAAAACCAGAAAAATAAATGTTTTTGCCTATAAGCAGCCTAAATTTCACCCCAACTCTTCAATTAATCCACAGTGGAGCGAAGACTATTTTCACAGAAAATTCTTGCTGGAAAGCTAATGCTTAATTTATCACTACACAATAGCCATCCGCAACTGCTGATTGCTGATGTCGAAATCTAAGCAGTCAATTATCAAACTAGCCCCATACACACCCGTTTTTTTGTTAGTATTCAAAAAAACCTATTGACACATTTTCAGATCAATTGTTTGTGATTTGTAAGTAAATGTAAACAATTGTTTCAAAAGAAAGCACATGAGGTTTAATGACTGATTATTTCCAAGGAAATTTCCCATTACAATCTGTCCCACTGACGAAGAGTGTGGCAAAGAGCCACGCCCATACCGAAGAGGCGAGCGGAAAATTAGCTGCAACGATCGCAGAGGCTGGATCAGACCGCAAAGCAGGTGAGATTATATTGCTCAAAGTAGCAGAGGTATCTTACCTGGCTGATTACTTTGTGATGATGACTGGCTATTCTAGGGTACAAGTAAGGGCGATCGCTCAAGCAATTGAAGGAAAAGTCGAAACTGAGTTACAACGTCGTCCCATAAGGACAGAAGGAAAAGTCGAGGGGAGTTGGGTACTACAAGACTACGGTGATGTGATCGTTCACATCATGATGCCCAAGGAACGGGAGTTTTATAATTTAGAAGCGTTCTGGATTCATGCAGAGCGCATTTCCCTTCCAGAATCTGATGAAGGTGAGGGTAAGCCAACATGATTAGGTCTTCGGTTTCAAATTGCCCAGTTCCTACAGAGCAACAACCGCTTAATGAGTACCAAGAGTTAAAAAATTCCTGGCTGTTTCGTGATAGCACTTTAGATTTGCGCGAGTATATCACGAAAATAGCTTGGATTTGGGGTTTATCTTGGCTGGTCGCAGGGCCTGTGGCAGCAGCAAGTTTTGCTCCTCACAAGTATATTGCACATTTTCTCCTCTGTGGTGCGGCCGCCGCGAGTGTTGGGGTAGTGCTGGCACTGGTAAGGTTGTACTTAGGCTGGTTCTACGTGTGCGATCGCCTTTGCAGTCCTACAGTATTTTATGAAGAATCCGGTTGGTACGACGGTCAAACTTGGACAAAACCACAGGAAATCCTCAACCGCGATCGCTTAATTGTCTCATACGAAATCAAACCGATTCTGCGGCGGTTACAATTTACCTTCGCTGCCTTGGCGGGAATGTACGTTATTGGTACTATAGTTTGGCATTTGTTTTAAAAGTTAGGAGTTAGGAGTTAGGAGTGATTAGTTAATAATTCATAACTCTTAACTCCTAACTCCTAACTAAAAAAAGGTAATAAAAATAAACCCATGACAATGGGAAAACGAACTCAAGCCACAGCACTGGAAGTCCGGTTGCTGCGGGAAGGTATTATTGAATCCAGGCATATAGTCCAGGCTGTTGTATGCGACGAACGAGGACGGGTTTTAACCGTCGCCGGAAATTCTGAAACTGCTGCATTTATCCGTTCAGCGCTCAAACCATTTCAGGCACTCGCAGTCACCACTACAGGTACACTGGAACGCTATGACCTCAGCGATCGCGACTTAGCAATTATCACAAGTTCCCACAAAGGAAGAATAGATCAAGTCCGACAGGTATTTAACATTCTTTGGCGGGCTGATATTGACCCGACTGTACTCCAGTGTCCAATTCCTGAAGATAAGCACAGTCCTCTGGAATACAATTGCTCTGGTAAACATGCGGCAATGTTAGCTGTTTGTCAGCAACGCCGTTGGCCCTTGAATAACTACTTGGATCGCAAGCACCCAATACAGCAGTTGATTTTGGGCAAAGTAGCAGAATTGCTGCGAATGCCAGCTGAAGAATTTATCAGCGCTCATGATGACTGTGGCGCACCAACTTATCTGATGCAACTCGGTCACATGGCATCTTTATATGCACTGTTAGCCTCTAGTACCAACTTGGATATGGAGCGCATTGTCCGGGCGATGACTCATCACCCCGCTATGGTAGCAGGAGATGGAGAATTTGATACCGAACTCATGCGCTTAACTCCAGGAGAACTGGTCAGCAAAACTGGTGCAGAAGGAGTGCAATGCATTGGTAGACTCGGTGAAGGCTTGGGATTGGCAATCAAAGTCATGGATGGGGCAAAACGAGCAAAATACGCCGTGGCTATTCACTTACTCCAGCAAATGGGTTGGATTAGTCCCAGCGCCGCCGAAAGCCTTTCAGAAAAGTTTGTCACCTTGGGAAAATACAAGCGTTTAGAAGTAATTGGAGAATTATCATTTTTGTAGTTGCCAAACTCTTGACTATAGGTTATGATAAAAAAGTCAAGAGCGACGCGGGATAGAGCAGCCTGGTAGCTCGTCGGGCTCAAAGGGCAAATTTAACTAGACGCTTATTAGTTAAGTTTGCGATGGGCGGTACATAAGGAAACTTATGTGCGTTTATCTGTCAAACTCGGGGAAGCCAATAGCGCGGTAATCCCGAACCAAGCTCCAAAAATGGAGAAGGTGTAGAGACTGGAAGGCAGACACCCTAACGAGAATGTCGAGGGTGAAGGGACAGTCCAGACCACAAACTAGGGAATCTAGGCAACGAAAGTTGTAGTTGGTAAGCATAACCCGAAGGTCAGTGGTTCAAATCCACTTCCCGCCATCAAAGATAAAGTAAAACCCTGTAATCTTAAAAGATTATAGGGTTTTGTTTTATGCTAATTGTCAGCTACTTAGTCTTACAAATGGATACAAAGCTTAAGGGAGACATAGCAGAGCAAGCTGCTGTTCTTCATGCCTTAAAGCGTGGTTGGGGAGTTTTAAAACCTTTTGGCGATCGGCTTCCTTACGATCTAGCATTTGATGTAGAGGGAACTCTAGTTAAAATTCAAGTCAAATATGCTTTGTTGGATGAGCCTTCTGGCAATTATGTTGTAGATAATCGCCGCACTAAAACCAATCGGCGGCTGATGCTTCGAGAAGCGTATAAGCTATCAGATTTTGATTTTGCCTTGGTATATATAGAAAAACTTGACCTGTTTTATGTCTTTCCCATAGATGTGTTCATAGATTATGGCAGCGAAGTACACCTTGTTGAAGCGGAAAAACGACAACGTAAACCTCGTTCTGCACAATATCGTGAGGCTTGGGAATTAATTTTACAGGCATCTGTAGGTAAAGAAAGTTGTGTTCGATCGCCTGTTCAATTCCCAGAAGCAGGTTTTTAATCTATTCTGGAAGAAATAGCCATCGAAAAGGCGCAAAGAATCATGGTTGTGAAGTTGCAGCGACCAATTTTAGTAGGAGGATTGGGACTGTCCTTTTCTCTGTGGATGTTGGAGAGTTGGCACGATTCTATAGTGCAGGTGGGTGAGTTTGGTTTGTTGAGTGCCTTAGCTGTAGGCGGTGGTTTGTGGTTATTCCAAAAAAATCGCCCGAAAGACAGTTTAGAGCAGCTAGATGGTATGGTAGTTGATCGGACGACTGTAGAAAGTGCGATCGCTAAAACTGAAACTGTAATAAACCAACTGGCACAAGAAGCAGAAAACCACACAGCATTAGAGACACTCAGAGAACAAGTTGCTCAATTGTTGTTGGAGTTAGACAGACAAGATATTAAAGTTGCTGTGACTGGCGGTAAATTCGTGGGTAAAAGCACTTTAATTAAAGTGCTAAAGGAAAATGTCGAGACACGAAATTTGGTGTCTCTAGAAGAAACAGCACCTTTATTTAGAGAAACGGGTGACAATTCAGATGCAGCTGTTTTAGCAGAAGTGGCAAAATCTGATTTTGTTTTGTTCCTGACAAACGGTGATTTGACAGACTCAGAATTTCAAACCTTACAGCAGCTAAAAGCAGGAAATCAGCCCACAATCCTGGTTTTCAACAAACAAGACCAGTATTTAGCCGATGAAAGCGCCAGTATCTTGCTGTCATTAAAACAGCGAATGCTCTTAAATGTAGTTGCAACTGCGGCCTCTCCCATTCCCATCAAAGTCCGAAAGCATGAGGCTGATGGTTCTGTGCAAGAGTGGATGGAACAACCAGCACCAAATATCAAGCAGTTGAGGGGGCAGTTGGGTGAATTGGTACAGCAGGGACAACGGCTAGTTTGGTTAACAACCATGAGAAAAGCCGGGTTGTTGAAAGCTGAGGCGAAAAACTGCTTGAATGGAACTAGACGCGATCGCGCTACCCCAATTATTGAACAATATCAATGGATAGCTGCTGCTGCTGCCTTTGCTAACCCAGTCCCAGCGCTTGATATCCTAGCAACTGCGGCAATTAATGCTCAGATGGTAATGGATTTGGGTAATATCTATCAGCAGAAATTTTCCTTAGAACAGGCGCAAACTGTAGCTGGAACAATGGGAAGTTTGATGCTGAAACTAGGCTTAGTTGAACTTTCTACGAATGCTATTAGTACTGTTCTGAAAAGTAATGTTGTTACCTTTGTTGCTGGTGGCGTAGTCCAGGGAGTAAGTGCAGCTTATCTGACCAGAGTAGCAGGGTTAAGTCTAGTTGAGTATTTCCAACAGCAGGAAATAGCGATAGATTCTGGTACTGGTTTGAATTTGGAGAATTTGCGGCAAACCTTGCAAAAGGTATTTGGGCAAAATCAGCAGATTGGTTTTTTGCAGGGATTTGTTAAGCAAAGCGTGAAGCGTTTGTTGCCAGAAGCGCAGCCGGTTAAAGTAGTTGGTGTTAAAGAGGCAGTAGGATAATCTTATACACAGGATTACCAAATTTTGGATTTTTGATTTTGGATTGAATGATTCAAAATCAAAAATTTAAACTTTTTTTCAAAGCCAATTTTTTAAACGAACCGCATTCGCGCAGCGTCTCGTTAGAAAAGAACGCAAAATAAATAAAGAAAGAAAGAAATGCTTAACTGAACTGTATTGCAATCTAAAATTTAAAATTTAAAATCTAAAATTGGCTGACAGTTGTCTACTGCTGTAGGTCAACCTAAAATACACCCAAGCCTAATTTAGGCTTGGGTGTATCTAACAATTATTGTGATTGGGAGTTTCCAAAAAATTGTGAATAAGGGTATTTAGCTAAACAGCACCACTGTTTCTATTAAACAGAATAGCTATAGTTTTGAAAATTAGCTTTAAATCGTACACCAAACTCCAATTTTTTTGATACTGCAAATCTAGGCGAATTACATCTTCAAAACTACGAACTGTAGAACGCCCATTTACTTGCCATTCGCCAGTCATACCGGGTTTAACATCTAAACGTTGCCACTCGGGTACTTCGTAGCGTTCCACTTCATCGGGTGTAGGTGGTCGAGTGCCGACTAAACTCATCTCTCCTTTGAGGACGTTCCAAAATTGGGGTAATTCATCAAGACTAGTTCGCCGTAAAAAGCGCCCTACCTTGGTAATTCTGGGGTCATTCTCATTCTTGAAAAAAGCACCTTGCACTTGGTTTTTAACTTGGGATTTTTTCGCTTCCGCATCCACACACATGGAGCGGAATTTCCAAATCTTAAACTGTTTCCCCATCCAACCACAACGAATTTGAATAAAGAAAATGGGGCCTGTATCATTAATTTGAATAGCGATCGCAATTGGAATAAATAAAATTCCTGTAATTAATAAACCGATCGCAGACCCTACAATGTCTAACAACCGTTTCATCCAAGATGCCACAGAAGGGTGAGTAGTGGGTAACTGCTCTACTTTCCGGGAAGTTGTCTTCCGATTATCTACTAAGTCTTCCTGCTTGATTAGCGGCGCATCATCTACAAGCTCTAAGGGAAAAACCTGATCCAATCCCGTGAGTTTTAGGACTGCCATTATTTGAGGTGTTACATTCCGCAGTGTTAATGTAATCCCTTGAGTCTGGGCGTATTTGAAGTTACTAACCAGGGCACCTAAACCACTACTATCCATAAAAGTAGTTTGGTGAAAGTCAATAATGATTTGCTTAGGATGTGAATTTGGCTGGATTAAGCTTTGGCAGGTTTGCTTAAAGCCTAAGGCCTCCAGCACGCTCAACCGCTTAGGCATCTGGACTATAGCCATGTCATTTAGGGAATTAACTGGAAAATCGACCTCTGTCGGTTGGCTAGTCATGAAGCTCTGCACTTTCGTTGCCATGTATAATGTAATCTGCCAAACATTACTTTGTCCTAAAAAATTACTTAACCTAATATTGGAATCAGTAGTAATAAGGACTAATTGCGATTTACCGGGGCTGAGATTGGAGATCGCTAGCGACGATTCACAATAGAACAAGAAGCCAAAAAAGATCCTTGTTGTTGTGCCGACGCAGCGCGATCGCGTTGCTCTCATTAAATGATTGCTAAAAATACGGTTACACCTACCGCACGCCTGATTGAAATCTTTTCTGCCATTCAAGGGGAAGGACTAAATGTAGGGATGCGTCAGATATTTATTCGTTTTGCTTTGTGTGATTTGCGCTGTCAATTTTGTGATAGTGTCCACACATGGAATGCACCTGCTAGTTGTCGGATAGAGCGATCGCCTGGATTGCGCGACTTTGAAATCCACTCTAACCCTGTCTCTCTACCCATACTAACTGAATGGGTGGAACGACAAAATGTACCTTCTCTACACGATAGCATTAGCTTAACTGGAGGCGAACCACTTCTTCATGCCCCATTTTTAACCCAGTTTCTACCCGAAGTACGAGCCATAACTGGTCTACCTATATACTTAGAAACTGGCGGACATCGCCCAGAACAACTGGCAATGATTCTCCCTTACTTAGACTCTGTAGGTATGGATTTAAAATTGCCCAGTGTTAGCGGCGAAAGTCATTGGCAAGAACATGCTAAATTTCTCCAATTATGTCATGACTCATATTTAAATGTTTTTGTCAAGATAATTGTGTCTCAAAACACAGATCCAGCCGAGTTGGAACGTTCAGCTTTGTTGGTGGCAGAGGTTAGTCCAGATATCTCAGTATTTTTACAACCTGTTACGCCTTTAGCAGTATCTGAACAATTCTCACCTTTAGCTGTGCTTGCCCCTACGCCCGATCAAGTTTTGACGTGGCAAGCTTTGATGAAGGGCTTTCTCAAGCATGTGCGTGTGATCCCTCAGACGCATAAAATGCTGAACCAACTGTAAAAGTTTCTGTAAAATTTGAGTTTGATAAAGATGTAGTCAAGAAAAAAGTAAGATTCGATGAAATCGCCATTGGGCTGCTGTTTGCCTGATTAGCGGCAGCATCTCTCTCGGTAGTCATTTGCTAGTCGGAGGCAGAGTCAAGAGTGAAGAGTCAGGAAGGAGGAGTTTGAAGTTTCGAGTTCACTTATAAGTAGGTAGGCGTAATTAAATAATTCGTAATTCGTAATTCGTAATTCGTAATTCGTAATTCGTAATTCGTCAATTTTGTTTTGTAATGAAGAGAAGTTTGTGGGGACGGTTTCCGTCCACAAAACTTCGGGGGATTTAACCCCAATCGCATTACTTGCTTATTTTTTGAACCGGGGGACTTAAACCCACGGAACCAGTTAAACATAAGATAAAACCTCAGCCTCAATCCCTCTGTGATGCTTTGGAGAGCGAAAAGGGAGGCAGAGTGAGGTTTTATATTTAATTATGACCCACTTACTTAACTCCAAACTCCAAACTCCTAACTCCAAACTCCAAACTCCTAACTCCTAACTCCTAACTAATTACAACCCATCTTCATCGGGAGTTTTGGATTTAGCTTTTGCCTTATTAGCACTGCGCTTGAGGGCAGAGAGTCTTGCTTCGTATTTCGACCGTTGGCGCTTACTAGGAGTATTGTCAATCAGGGTTTTTAAGGCACTACCGAGACTCTTGTAGGCATTGGGGAGGCTATAACCAAAACGAGTTGCCAAAGCGATCGCTTTCTCATCAGCATTGAGCAATTCTTTTAGTTGCTTTTCCCCACTATTTTTTTGATACAGTCGCCAGCCTGACACGCCACACAGGGACAAAGCTAACACCAGAAGCAATCCATCTTGTACCCACAATTCGCCTACAGCACCACCTAAACCGATGGCTAGTGCTGCCATTTCCCAACCATCTTTAGGAATTGTGTCATTTTGAACGCGAGCAACTTCATGCCAGAACAGCAGATTACGCTGATCCATTGCGAGGGCATCCCATTTCACCAAGTCAATTTGAATTTCTACCTGGTCTTTACCAATTTCTTCGCAACGAACCAGGGGTGGATTGACCTCAGTTGTGCCTTCAACCGTAACCCAGCTCTGTAATTCTGGCGGTAATAAGCCTTTCAACCGCCGTAGTTCACTCATTTCCGCTTTAGCAGAGGAGGTTGCATAGGATGTCATAATATCCAGCCCCAGAAAATTTCAGTATATAGTGAGGGTATCACTTTGGAGTATAGCGATTTAAGTGATGATCCGTCTCACTCGCCCTTAAAACTTCCTCGCTTTTTTCGCGCTTCCATTGCTTTTTCGAGTAAATCTAGCAATCCTGGAGCTTCTTCTTGGATACTGAGTAACAGTCTTTCACCAAGTTCTATATTCCCCGGATCAAAACCTGTTGCCATCACTTCTTTCAGGCGAGGTATTGCTATGCCATCCACAATCTGAATTAACCCACTCAGACAACGGTGAAATTGTTTTTCTGTGAGAATCGAGTCTTCTAAAGGAAACTCAATAATGGCACGGATTTCGCCATCGGATGGGTCATATTCCCATTGCAACATTTTGGTTTCCCAGGAAATGGCAAGCATTGTCTGTAGGATAGCTGCCTTGTGAGGATGATCTTGAATTCCTGCCAAGACTTGAGGGGCAAATACCCGGAAAAATTTTCCCTCTTCATCCAACTGGACAACTATTAGAAAATCTTCTAGGTTATCAGCCTCCACGCCTGTTATAATCCGGTCTTCTTCATCATCAAAACGATAGTCCCAACCAAGGTTGTCTAAATAGTTGGCAATCTGTTTGAGGTTAGCTCCCATAAAAGCCTCATAAGGAACGTGGAGCAGTTGTTACCAGACCTAGTTTAACCTGCGAGGGGAGTTGTTTAGGTTGGGGTGGCTACAAGCGATCGCACCTCTAGTTTTTGCGATCGCTGCTTGTGGTGGAGAGTCAGGTCAAACAGCAAGTATACCCAGCACTCCACGCAGTACTCCAGCAGCACCAGCAACTAGAAATCGTTGGGATAGTATTTTTAATGAATAGCGGTTCCCCCGTCGAGTCAGCAACCCAAAAGAAGAAAGAACACGCAAGTTTTTGTCACAAATTCTCTAGAAAATCTTGGATTAATCTAACCTTTCCATCCCACAACTTCACACCAAGCTTGAGCAAAAAATCCATCTGGGTGCTGACTCCATTCTCCTAAAGCACGACTCATTGCTGTAAGCGATCGCTCATCAGTCCAACCTTTCTTTACAGTTCCATCCACCTTTGCAGAAGCCTCAATTAGCAGCGCCAAATATTCTGTAGCTTCACTCAACGGCTCATAACATTGATAAGAAGCCGAAGCTTTGATATTAATAAATCCACTTTCGCGTACCAAAGCGCGTAACTCTCTACCTACATAAGGATTACCAGAATTCTGCTGCTGGAGCCACTTGTAATAAGAAAATGCTTTTTCCAGTTCTGGTGTAGATGGTGCAATCAAAAACCCGCCCCAGTCAGGACTACGAAGCCCAACAATCCCCCCCGGTTTCAAAACTCGCCAAAGTTCCCGTAACGCCTGCGCTGGTTCTTGGAGATGCTCAAACAGCGCATGGGAAAAGATTGCATCAAATGAGTTATCACAGAAGGGTAGAGCATATATATTTCCCTCCAGAAAATTAGCATTACTAACACCTTGAGTAAAAGCACTTTCAGCAGCTATCCGAATTTGAGAGGCTTCTCGATCAATACCAGTAAGCGTACCAGGAGCGATCGCTTTTGCTAAACCCAAAGCGATCGTACCAGGGCCGCAGCCACAATCTAGTAAATTTATGCCTGGACGTAAATAAGGCTTGAAAAACGCAGCATGAGTATCAATGCTGCGACTTGCCATAAAATTCGTTGCATTGCTCGAATAGCCTGGAGTATACCTTTCCGGCATAGCTGTAACTCCCTAAGATATCTGTATGAGTATCATAGGTAGATAATTTTGAGATGTCCAATATATATTTATAGATAATTAAGACTTATTAAATATCAAAAAACATGGAATTGCGACATCTGCGCTACTTTATTGCTGTCGCTGAAGAACTGCACTTCAGTAGAGCCGCCGAACGATTGCACATTGCTCAACCGCCTTTAAGCCAGCAAATTCAGCAATTAGAGGCGCAATTGGGGGTAGAACTGTTTCAGCGTAAAACCAAGCGACAGGTGCAACTAACGCAAGCTGGACAAGTATTTTTGCAAGAAGCTTATCAACTTTTAGCTCAACTGTCCAAGGCAATTGAGCTAACCCAAAAAACAGGAAGAGGTGAAAAGGGACTACTGCGAATTGGCTTTACCAGTTTGGTAACTTACGATTTGCTTCCTGTAATTTTGCGACGGTTTCGAGAAGAGTTTCCAGAAGTAGAGTTAATTTTGAACGAATTAACCACAACTCAACAAGAGCAAGCGCTACAGCATCGCCGCATTCATGTAGGCTTTGCCCATCCACCGTTAGAAGATAATACACTCAATCAAGAGTGCATTCAGCGAGAAGCTTTAATTGTGGCGATGTTAGAAACTCATGTCTTAGCTGAACAACAAAAGATTTCAGTGCGATCGCTAGTCAACGAAAACTTTATCATGTTCCCTCGCCACTTGGGCTTCGGACTTTACGACCAAATCGTGAGTCTTTGTCAGCAAGGAAATTTCAGCCCGAAAGTGACTCAAGAAGCGATTCAGATGCAGACAATTATCGGATTGGTTTCAGCCGGAATGGGGATTGCGATCGCGCCGTTTTCATTGCAAAATCTTCAGAGGGATGGTGTAGTTTATCGCGCTTTAGAAGAAAAAACACCATTAGTAGAAACGGCTGTAGTGTGGCGACAAGAAGATATGACACCTGTACTAAGGGAATTTCTGCAAGTTGTCAAGAATATCTGTGGTTAAATGATTAGTTATCTCCACGCCACGTAAAAATAATTTGTTCATCAGCTTGCCTAAACTCAATATTAAATTTATCAAATACAACTTCTCTTCCTAGAAGTAATTGCTCTCCACCTGTATTAGTTTGTAACCATGCCACAGCAGCAATAAAACTGTGTTTATCAATTGTCATTTCAAGATTACGTAAAACATACTCAACTCTTCCGCCGATGGTTTCTGCTAATAACGTTGATTCTGCATCAGCGAGAGCATAGCCCAAATCTTGACCGACTTTGAAAGAAATTAAACTTAATTCAGCACCAGAGTCTACTAACATCGTTGTAGACATTTCTATATTTCTATGCTTGAGTTTTACATGATAATTTGGTTGCCAGTCATGCCGAGCGATTGTACGAAAGCGAATTGGTAGAATTTGGATAGAAGCAGTGCGACGCGGAACTAAGTAAATTACAAATAGCTGTTCTGAAGCCTCTGCCAATTGTATAACTTCACGCAGATTTTCACTGTGAGCGATTAAACCATTAGCATTGTAAGCAATATATTGATTTTTATATAAATCTAATAACATTTGGCGATTCTGGTTTAGCCACTTCAGCATTTGCTGACTTTCATCGGGAGAGGGTGTTTTATTCATAGATTTTGCTGACAATTTCAGCCATTTTCTACCAGCTTGCCTTTTACTTATGATTGTATCTGCGATCGCTCAAATCTTCTGGTTAAAAAAGAGCGATCGCTATTAGACAGAATAGGACTCACATTAGTATTAGCTGAATTGTTAGACAACACATCAATGTGGGAATACTGACTAAAGTGTAGAAATTTTAGTAATCAAGAGAAGATTATGAGTATACCATTGACAGTAACCTTTCAACTTGCTAGTTGGATTGTCAAAGGACTACAAGATGGGACTTTAGTAAGGGTTGGGGGTGTAATTATAAATGCAACGAGCAAACATATTGTTACCTGGTTAAGGGAACCCAATAATTCTTCAGTTCCAGCATTGAGTTCTTCACCTAACAATTTACTTAACCTTGTTTTCTCCGGTGCAAATCTCGTTGCTTCAGGCGCTAATGCCGCTGCGACAAGACAAGGATTAGCTGATGTCAGTGGACGCTTGGGTGGAGTTGAACAAACAAGTTTAGGAAACATAGCTGTTTCAGGGGTAAATTTGATTGGAACAGTTGCTAATGCGGCTATTTCTGGAAAAGGCTTCGCCGATGTCAATGGACGTTTAGATGGGATTGAAAATCAGTTAGGGGAAATTGGGCAGAATCTGCAATTAACTCAAGGAATTTTGCAAGTGACTACTGCTGCTAGCATACTTAATCTTGGCGTTTCAGTTATAGGTTTTGCTGTAATAGCACAGCGTCTCAATGAACTAGAAAAACGCCTAAAACAAGCAGAAAAACTATTGAACAAAGTCAACCGCAAAATCGACCTTAGTTTCTATGCAAATTTTCGTGCTGCAATCGAATTAGCAATTAATGCCTTCACGATGACAAAACCTGAAAATCGTAGAAGCAGCGCCTTACAAGCTATTAATCGTTTTTTAGAAGCAGAGCATATTTATACTGAATTTACTGATATCGAAATTGAGCAAAAAAGTCAAATTGCTGATGAATATTTGCTGACTTTATCTTTAGCGTACTTAGCTGAAGCACGTTGTTATTTAGAATTAGAGGAACATGATACAGCACGTCGGCGCTTTCAAGAAGGGGCTAAAGTTATCCGTTCTCGTATTCATAAATATGTTGAGATACTGCTAACCTCTAACCCCGCAGCATACTTACATCCTCAGTTAAAAGATCAGATTGATTTGCGAAGACTGACCAGAATTTATCAATGGATTGACCCAACTTTAGATGAAAATGCTGTGTTTGAGCTTCAGCGTAAAAATTTGTTTAAAATAGCCAAAGATCCTGAGAAATGGTTAGACTCAATACCAGCAGCAATTTTAACTCGCGTTGAGGTTGAAGGTGGTTGGTTTGGCCCAAGTCAGGATGATTTAAACCAAGAAGCTTACAAACGTCTTCCCCAAGCATTTGAAGTAATGGAATCTATGATTGAAACCAATCGCCGTTTTGAAGCATATCAAACAGAAGTACAAGCAATATCCCAATTAGGAATCAGCTTTCATGACTGGCTTAAATTAACTCCCTCTACAGAAATTAAACCAGACGGCGCAGAATTAATGTATATCATTCCATCCAAACCTCTAGAGTTACAGCCTTCGATATGAACTAAATATAGCATTTCATTCGTAGCGAATTAAACCTGGTTTCCGCAATTCAAAACGTGGCATAAAATGTTACAAGTTGAGAAATGACAGAACTAATTAATCAAGGTAAAGAAAGTCTCTGGGAGTAATAATCTGGTTTTGATATTCGGCTAGGGTCTTGAGTGATAAAAGGTCTTGATCTCCTGTGATTAAAAATGCTGCATTGGCATCTTTAGCAAGTTCTAAAAATTTGTTGTCATCTGCATCTCTACAGGTGTTTATTTGAGATTTTATTTCTATAAATTGACTGTATTTTTTAACTACGTCCAAAAAATATTGTCGGTCTTCATTTGAGATATATTTATCGAACTTACGTTTGTAAATTCGTGTGTTTAATTCTTGATAAGTTTCATCGCTTTGAGCAATTTTGAATTCTTTATAGACTTTATCTAGGGCTTTACGGGCTGTTCCATTAGGACTTAGGGCAGCACTAAGTAAAACATTTGTGTCAATGACAATTAGTTTATGATTCATCGGCGAGTAATTCTTCTAGAGTTTCTTCGGTTAATCCTTTGGCTTGAGCATTTCTGCCGATTCTGTCAAAAACACTAAGTAAATCTTCATCTTTATTATTTGAAGAGGTTCTCTTTATTTCTTGAATAAGTTGTTCTTGTTCTTGTGCGGGAAGTTGTAGAACAAGATTAAGAATCTGCTCGAAGGTTAGGGTGAGTTGATAGATTTTTTGAGTCATGGTGAGTTCTGGAGTTAGGGAATAGAAACTTGTTAGCTTTTTTAATCAGGTTTGAGCCAGTTTTCTACTTTTAAATCACGATTTCTCTACACCTTGGCGAATTGCATTATCCATATCCTCAAGAGTTTTAGATTTTCCTGAATATTTTAAGCAACCTGCTACATCATCTAATTTAGTTACTGAAAAAAATTCCTAGACTGTAATAAATCATCCACTTCTGCAATTGCTTCTGTTTTAACTCCAACTTTTTTCATATTCTTCCAGATTTCTATATGTAGGAATAGATTGATTAGTAACCACACAATAAAGAACATCTGGGTCTAAATCTGCGCCATTATCCCAGTGAATTTTTCCCCATTCAGCGTTAATTTTAACAGTTTTAAAATAGGTTAAATCTTTTAAAGGTGCAAAAATAAAAAAAAGGCAAACCCAAAAGTTCGCCTTAATCATAATTATGTTGCTCAATCCAAACTCAAACTTAAATCTTCGCTTCTTCTCTCACCAACTTATCCCAACCCAAATCTTTTAAATTATTATTCCGACGCAACGGACGAGTCACCAACTCTAACATGTCACGCGCATTCGTAAAGCCGTGAATTTGAGCAAAAGTGAACTCCACAGACCACTTGGTATTAATACCGCGTGCTTCCAATGGGTTAGCGTGAGCCATACCAGTAATTACCAAATCTGGTTTCAACTCATAAATCCTCTGAAGTTGATTGTAATTATCCGGCTTCTCTACAATCCTTGGCAGGGGTGAATTCATTTCCTGGCAAGTTTTCTCCAACAGTGCCAACTCAGCAGCTTGATAGCGCTTATCCATGTAGGGAATGCCGATTTCGTGAACTGTCATCCCACAACGGATTAAGAATCTTGCTTGGGAAACTTCCAGCAAGTTATCACCCATGAAGAATACAGACTTACCGCGAATCAGCTTTACGTAATCTTCCACCCCTGCCCAAATTTGAGCTTCTCGTTCATCCAAACCCTTGGGAGTAATCCCAAACACCGAGCAGATTTTCTCAATCCAAGCGCGGGTGCCATCGGGTCCAATGGGGAAGGGTGCGCCAATGAGTTTACACTTGCGGCGACGCATTAAGGTAGTAGCAGTGCGGCTGAGGAAGGGGTTGACACCAGCGACATAATACCCTTCTTCCAATACTGGCAATTCTGTAAAGCGCTTCGCGGGTAGCCAGCCGGAAACTTTGATCCCTTGTTTTTTCAGTTCCAAGGTTAGCTGAGTCACTACGGGGTCGGGAAGGGAGCCAAAGAGAACCAAGGGTGGATGAACTACGTACTCAGACTCATCTTGGGCGACATCTTCTTTCTTTTTACCAAAGTTGAGTAACTTAGCGATCGCATTCCGTTCACTTTTCTCTGTTTCTGCCACCGGAGCCTTATCAGGACAACGGTTAGCCATAGCAGCTAATACCGTGTCTTCTCCTTGGGTGAAGGCGTAATCTAGACCATTTGCCCGCGCTACAACGATGGGAATACCAATCTCAGATTCTAGCTTCGGTGCCAAACCTTCCAAATCTGTTTTGATAATTTCGGTAGTGCAAGTGCCAATCCAGACAATTACACTAGGATTGCGATCGCGTTTAATTTGCAAACACAACCGCTTTAACTCTTCATAATCATTCAGCTGTGCCGAAATATCCCCCTCTTCCAACTCTGCCATTGCATAGCGGGGTTCAGCAAAAATCATCACCCCCATCGCGTTTTGCAGGAAGTAGCCACAAGTTTTTGTCCCAATCACCAAAAAGAAGCTATCTTCAATTTTTTGGTATAACCACGCTACGCAGCTAATTGGGCAAAAGGTATGGTAATTTCCAGTTTCACATTCAAAGCTTAAAGCTTCTGGTTGTTGAGCAACAGTCATTTTGGTTTTTTCTCCCCTTGATTTTTCAAGTTAGGAGTAATTAAGTTATGAGTTATGAGTGATGAGTTATGAGTTATGAATTATGAGTTTTTATTCCTAACTCCTAACTCCTAACTTTTTTTAACTCCTAACTCCTAACTTTTCTTAACTCCTAACTTAGTAATTAAGCATTGGGGAAGAGACGGGCAATTTCTGATTCATCAAAAACGCCTGCTGGCAGTTCTTCCCCCAAAAAATCGTTACTTTCTTCAGCTTTTTGCAAAGCTGTTTCATCACTCCAGACATCTGACAATACGTCTTTAAAGGCATTCTCATCTAGTGAAATATCTTCAAGCGCCTCCTCTTCATCCAGCTTGATTTCCATTGCATCTGTTGTACCGAAGCCCATGTCCCCAAACTCATCTGCTTCTAAACTAGAGGCTTTGAGAGACTCTTCTTTTGAATCGTGTCCGTTGGATAAAGAAATATCACCAAAGGCGTCTTCAATTTCTTCTAACTCGCTGATTTCTAAGGTTTGCTGCTTAGAATCCACCAGTGTGATTTCTTGAACTACCGCCACCGCCGCAAAGCCATTTATATGAGAATGTGCCAAAGTTTCGTCTTCAGGCTTTTCGTCAATGACAGCTGCTGGTTCTTCTACGAATCTCTCTATTTCTGGGTTGACGAAGCGATTACCGAGAGCGAAATCTGGGTCAAAATGCAAATCCAGCACTTCAATCAGGGTATCAGCATCAGGATTGAGTTTGGCAAAGGGCAACATTAACTGCGCTAGTTTTGGCTCTAGGGCGTTAACTACTCCCAGGATGAGGTAAGAAGGTGGTCGCTTCCCGCCATCAGGTGTGTACACCGATTCCACTTGCATGTGCAGCGTGATCCAGTCCCGATTGTTCTGGAAAAATTGCAACCACTTTTGCTTTAATGAACCTGTAAAGCTATGAAAGAATGCCATGTTATTGTCCCCCATCCTGAAAACTTGATGATTTATACAATCATCAAGTCTAGTTCCTCTTCTGAATTAGGAACCTGGGGTTTACCCGGATTTAGATAAAAATCGGATAACAAAGAGAACAACTCACGGTCTGGTGTGTCATTAGGCACAACACCTTCTGGACGCGCCAGAATTTGGTCAGCGATGTTGAGATAGTAGTCGCAAACGTAGTCTAGGGAAGGATCTTGCTCTGCCATTTCAAACAAAGTCTTACCTTTTACACGGGAAACACGGATATCTTCAATTAAAGGTAAAACTTCTAGAACTGGCATTGGCACTGCTTCTATATATTTTTCAATCAAGTCGCGCTTGGAGGTGCGGTTACCAATTAACCCAGCTAGACGTAGTGGGTGAGTTCGGGCTTTTTCACGAACTGAAGCCGCAATTCTATTAGCCGCAAACAAAGCATCAAAGCCGTTGTCTGTAACGATCAGGCAGTAATCTGCATAGTTTAGTGGTGCTGCAAAACCACCGCAAACTACGTCACCCAGAACGTCAAAGAGAATTACATCGTATTCATCAAAGGCGTTGAGTTCCTTAAGTAATTTTACGGTCTCGCCGACTACGTATCCACCGCACCCAGCACCCGCAGGTGGGCCACCAGCTTCTACGCAATCTACACCGCCGTAGCCTTTATAAATTACATCTTCCGGCCAGACATCTTCGTAGTGATAGTCCTTTTCTTGGAGGGTGTCGATAATTGTCGGAATCAAAAACCCAGTCAGGGTAAAGGTACTGTCATGTTTGGGGTCGCAACCAATTTGCAGCACTTTCTTGCCACGTTTAGCTAGGGCGACGGATATATTACAGCTAGTTGTGGATTTACCGATACCACCTTTTCCGTAGACTGCTAGTTTCACTTTTATTTGCCTCTTATAGCTTCTTGTCAAACTTGTGGCTCAAACATTTGCCTTCACCTTTCCTGAGATGGCGATGCGTGAGGTCTGTTCATGTCATTATTGGGCAAATTACCTAGAAAAGAAAGTGGCTCTTAATTTGGAAAACGGTCTTAGGTGATGAATTAAGTCAAAATTGTATCTATTTGGGTTTTTATGAGTCTTAAAGACTTTATTAGCTCTAAAAGGCATAAATAAACAGTTTTTATTACTTATTTTTATAAAAATAGTTACAAAATACAAAAATTTGAAATGGTGTTTTTTGAATGCTTTTTATAGAATTAGCTGATGGTCGGACAAGGTGTTTTCAAGGCATTGGGGCGCAGGGACAAGGGTAAAGAGAGGTATATGCAGTCAGATGCTTGAAATATTAGTGGAGTTTGCGTTAGCGTAGCTCACCGAAGGTATCGCAGATAAATTGCCAGTTTTTAGTCGATAGTCAGAACCATTTAATTGCTGCTTGAGAGTAAGTTACCCTAGTTTTGTAAAAATTTATTAAATTTCCAAATTTAGGAGGCGGCAGCCCTCTTGATGGGCATTCCCAGCCAGAGACTGGGAACGAGGCTAATTAGGACACCTCACTTTCAACTCCGTGGATTTCTTGTAATGTTTGCCAGCCTGCTTGCCACTGGGAGTTATCTTGTAATAATTTGGCATTTATCCAAAAACGGACTTTCGGATCGCAAGCCGCAACCATTTCGGCATAAACCCAATTAGCCTGATTTTTCCGATTGACTACTTGAAAGTGCCGCCAGCCATCAACCTTTTGCTGTGCCGTCCACTTAGAACCAACTAGGTAAGGAAATTTCTGTTTTTTAGTCATTTGTCATTTGTCATTTGTCATTTGTCATTGGTCATTGGTCATTGGTCATTTGGTATTTGTCATTAGTTATTTCTCCCCCTAATCTCCCTCATCTCCCTCATCTCCCCAATTAAGATGTCACCAAATCACCGTTACGGGTAAACTTCTGACAATTAAACTCACTATCTTGCTGGACACATAGCGAAAAACATCTAATATGGCTCCAGCAGGTGTTGATGTTGTTGGTAATTTTGCGCTTTTTCTTGGAAAGGCGTTGCCTTACGACTTCATTAGGGCAAAGAATTTCTAACGTACCCGTACCATCTTCGTAATTGACGATGCGAAATAGACACTCTTGCAACATCGCACGGCTGCTGCTGTCGAAGAACCGCTTAAAGCGCTGGGTTGAGTCGATGGGGGATATTATTCCCCGCACCTCTCATTTAGATCCGTGCGTACCCGTTTCCGTGTACACGGCTCCCGATGTTCTTAGCTTG
>NZ_JBALFF010000097.1:0-23751 GCF_036916975.1 Nostoc sp. | reverse complement strand
GGCGCAGGGGAATAATAGTATCCCTGACCAACCTACGAATACGAAGCGATCGCGCTTGAGCCAGTCGTCTAAAACGTCAAACCACCCTCTACTAGAGGCGCGTCCAACTGCGATGGTCATTAGAGCAAATCTCCAAATGTTTATAAGTACAGGTTGTATCTGTATTATAGATGCCTATACAAAAGTCATCTATAAGCAGAAAGTTAACTGGGTTGTTAACCAAGTTTACAATTTTTTACATACCTTTAATCATATTAGGTGTAAATCGCTAATTTTTCTAGGGGTTTTGTAATAAAAATTAATTTTTGCTCCAGATGAGGTGGGGAGTGGGGAGATGAGTTTTTCTCTCAGCAAGAGCAGCGCCTTGCCCCTGGAGCCTCTTTCCCATGCCCAATGTCCATTTCCCTAGAATCAGTCAGCTGACGCTAAAATGAGTCCACAGTTAAATTTGATTATTGCTAAATGTTTACCATCGATTTAAGCATCAGAAACACTGCTTTCCCTATCTCTGTACAACGTAAGTCAGCAGAGGATGCTGAGGCTGTCTATCAACTGATTCTGGCAGCAATACGCTCTGGTAACCCTGACATTGTGGAACTCAAGTGCGAGGGCAAAACAGAGAAAAAAATTGCTGTCCGCGCTAGTGAAATTTCTGGGGTGCAGATTGTTCAGAAAGATGGTACGACCCCTGGTGGTGGTAGGCCACCTGGGTTTTTCGCTGTAGCTGCTGAGTAACCAAGGTTGACAAATGGCTCAAGTGGGCATTGAGGTCAAGGATTTAAATTTCAGTTGGCCTAATGGAGAGAAAGTTATCAAATCTTGCTCTTTAGAAGTACCCAAAGGTGAGTTTTGGATGCTGTTGGGTACAAATGGTAGTGGGAAATCAACGTTACTTAGACTGTTGGCGGGGCTATTAGCTCCTGAGTCTGGGGAAATTCGGGTTTTGCACCCCGTTGGCTTTGTCTTCCAAAATCCTGATCATCAACTGGTGATGCCAACGGTTGGTGCTGATGTGGCTTTTGGATTGGTGGAAGAAAAGTTACCACCTGCTGCCAGCAGAGCTAGGGTTGAGGAGGCGCTAGGAGCGGTGAATTTGCTTACTCTCCTACGACGCCCTATCTATGCACTCTCTGGGGGACAGAAACAGCGAGTAGCGATCGCAGGTGCGATCGCCCGTCGCTGTGAAGTCTTATTATTAGATGAACCCACTGCCTTACTAGATCCAGATAGCCAGTTGGATTTAGTGGCTGGTGTGCGCCGCCTTGTCAAAAGTCGAGGTATTACAGCCCTTTGGGTAACACATCGATTAGACGAGTTAAATTACTCTGACGGCGCTTTTTTGCTTGAAAAAGGCTCTCTGGTAGATAGGGGCGAACCTCAACGCCTCAAACAACGTCTAATGCAGGTACACAGCGAAGCCTCTTAATTTAGTGCTGAGTGCTGTACATGGATAGCGGGGCGTTGAGCCTATGCTGAGTGCTGAGTAAAGTAAAAAGTATTTAGGCTTTCATAGTCGTAGATGCTCCACCCTTTATAGGTGGTCTTTTAACTCAGCACTCTTCGTTTTTATTACTACTGAAAAAGAACTGCAACGCGCTTTTTAAAACAAAGGCGCGTTTTCAGTTGGTACGTCTGTCTTAGGTTTTAGTTTCATGAGGCTGTCGTATTTTTTATTCTGTGTAGCATAGTGTTACATACTATGCATCAATTATTATAAAACTTATGAATGAATTTTGTTAACTCTAGAAAATTGTGATTAAAAACCATGCCCCGTTCCTTACTCCAAGCCGTTTTGTTAGTAGACGGCTACAATATAATTGGCGCTTGGCCTTGCCTTAAAAAAACGCGTGATAGTGTTGGACTAGAGGCAGCACGGGGTGAACTTGTGGAAGCGATGACGGGTTATAGTGCGTTTCAAGGTTATGCAACTCAAATAGTTTTTGATGCCCAATATCAGAACTCCTCTAGCAATAAAGAAATAATTACTGAGCTTTTATCAGTTTATTACACTGATTGTGGACAGACAGCAGATACTTATATTGAAAAATCATGTGCGTCTATGCGCCAGCAAATAGCTCAATCATTGATTTCTCGTGTAATTGTTGCTACATCAGATCGAGCACAGCAGTTGATGATACAGGGGTATGGGGCTGAATGGTTATCGGCACAACAACTCTGTGGGGAAGTAGAAGCTACCGTCTGCCGGATGCGACAGAAGTATCATACGCGCAAACAATCTAAGAGTAGGTTTTTAGCTAATGCCATTGATGCTAAGGCGCGGCAACGTCTAGCTGAATTACGAATGGGATTACAGTAGATATTAGTATTTAAGAGTCTCTGCTTAAGTTAGTGAATGGGTTTTAGCTGCAAAAATTATCTAAATTAAGCATTTAAAAAAATATTGGCGAAAGTACTTGCCAAATACTATTTTTAGCCCTAAGATTAGAAATTGTGAGTGATCCTCAGTAGCTCAGTGGTAGAGCGATCGACTGTTAATCGATTGGTCGCTGGTTCGAATCCAGCCTGGGGAGTTTTAAATTTTGAATTCTAGATTATCGATGAGATGTTTTAGCTGCTTGGCTCGGCTGTGACATTTCTGAATCATCGATCTTTTGGTGCTTGAACAAGGACTGCGATCGCAGCTAGGGAGCATCCCGTCAGGTGCAAAAACCTTGATAGTCCTCATCCCCTAACCCCGAATCCCAAAAATGGGATTCGGGGAACTAGAATTATGTCTCCCCTCTCCCAAAAATGGGAGAGGGGCTGGGGGTGAGGGAAAAGATTTAAGCCAAAATTGAGACAAAATTGAGATGCTCCCTCACAACTATTCCTTCTCAAGAACCAACAGACAGATCGAGTTGTTAGCAAATTCAAAAAGCATGATTGATGCGACTTTGGTCAAGGCTGGAAAAGTCTGCTCAACAATTTACGCCTAGTTATTCAAACCGAGCAATTTTTCAATTTGCTTAAATCTTGGCTTAGGGTTTTTCCAATTTCTTACTCCCGGTTCGCCTACTTATTTCAGGAGTTAGAAGTATAGGTATATCACGACTCCTTCATTTGTAATTATAGGTTCAGTAGCCATAATTGCGACCTTATACCTAATGAATCTTTTTAGCAATATTCCCTTCGGTATAGTTTTAACTATCTAATTTTTCTACTCCCTAAAAAATAGGCGAACTGGGAGTGATAACCTTAATGTAAGATTGTACTACAATGACCAATAGCAAGCGGCTAAAAAGTGTCAAAAAATCAAGATTTCATCTCTGAAATCAATACTGCATATTTCGTATTTCCTGTCAATACTAAGTCTTAATTTATGAAAAAACGGATGCGAATCTATTTGATTGCTTGCAGCGCTATTGTGGCATTATTTGTTATATTTTCTGGGGTGCAAGGAGTGGCACAAACTGGGCTTTCATCTGCTGTGCAGAAACAGGTTTGCGCTCAACCTGCGGCGGGAAGCATCGTCACTAACCCACCAAACCTCGGAAAATTGGGTTTATCCAGTCCTGTAAATTTGACGGCTCTCAAAGTTAGCCCTATGCAAGACTGCTATCTTGCGAATGGTAACGTGGTAGCACCAACACTTAGGGTAAATCCAACTCAGGCAGGTAATACAATCCTAGTGAATTTGACTAACCGACTGACAGGTGAATCAAATGCGACAACTCTAAAAAACGACTGTATCCTGACTGGAGGCACGACACCTTCAAATTCAACCAACTTACACTTCCACGGCTTGAATGTGTCCCTTCAGTGCCATCAGGACGAAGTTGTGAAGACGGTGATTAGACCAAACCAGTATTTCCAGTATCAGATCGCAATACCAGCAGGAGAACCCCCTGGACTGTACTGGTATCACCCGCATATTCACATGCAGAGCGAAAATCAAGTGCTTAAGGGATTAACAGGTGCAATCATTGTTGAAGGCATTCAGAAGTTTAACAACCGAGCGGCTCAACTTCCCGAACGGGTGTTTGTACTGCGTGATACACCACTAGTAAACACGAAACAACAGTGTGGTTATCCTTATGGTCTTAATTGTCCTCCGGCGAATGATATTTCAATCAATTCAGTCCCCATTAGATATTTAGGCAATGGTAAATATGATCCGGCTGCTGTAATTCAAATGCAAGTGAATCAAGAACAGTTTTGGCGCGTGGTAAACACTGCGGCAAATACCTTCTTTGACTTGCAAGTTACTTACGATGGTACTGCTCAGAAACTTGAATTAGTTGCTCTGGATGGTGTTCCTATCAACAGCGATTCCGGTAACCCACAGGATCACACTTTGCCAGTCCAGCACATTCTACTACCCCCTGCGGCCAGAGCAGAGTTCATCATCAAGGGACCTGGAGCAAATATCAAAAATGCTCAACTTGTGACACTGAAGTATGATACAGGGTCACAAGGGAATAATAATCCGAAACGAACAATAGCTAGAATTGATCCGCAAGTAGTACCTTCTGTCTCATCTGCCAAAACCACAACAGCAGCAATAACAGAGCCAGAGGTTGACTTAACCCAGATGTCAGGTAATAGGTTCGCTGGATTGAGTCAGATGACACCAGTAAATCAGCGCAGACTTTTCTTCTCTGAAGATGGAAGTAATTTCTACATCACTGTGCAGGGCAATAAGCCTAAACTTTACACTCCAGGCGCACCTCCCGATATTACTGTAACTGAGGGAAATACCGAGGACTGGATCGTAGAGAACCGTAGTCAGGAAAGCCACGCTTTCCATATCCACCAGATCCACTTTCTGGTTTTAGAAAGTTCCGCTCCGAATGAAATCGGGATATTACGCGACACGATCGACTTGCCTAGCTGGAATGGAAATCCTAATACTCCTTATCCTCATGTTAAACTCCGAATGGATTTCCGGGGCGCTCAACATGGATCGAGTATCGCAGGTACTTTTGTCTATCACTGCCATATCCTTGGGCATGAAGACAGAGGTATGATGGCAAAAATTCAAGTCAACCAAGCCTGAGTTCGACTGCCGTAGCCACTCTACAATAGCTGCTAATAGTTCTCGCTTAACAATTAAACAGGTGTGTCGGAAAGTGTTTATTTTGCACTAATATTTTTTCAACATGGTTGTGGGGTGGGGCGATTTGCCCGCCCTGATTGTGCAAGATGTATACATAACAGCTTATCTAGTTTTCCTAACTCCCTAAAAAATGGGCGAACCGGGAGTTATTAAACTAAGTATCGTATCAATGCTTTTTTAACTTGGTCGAACTGACGTAAAATTAAGAGTACAAATACTTTATATTAGGAAGTTTGATGATATGTCCCTAAGTATATCAAGTGTATTTGATGCCAATTTCTATCGTAATGCCAATGCTGACTTAGCTGGTTTAAATGATGCTCAAGCCTTATCACACTTCGAGGCTTATGGTTTAAATGAAGGGCGTTCTTTCTCACCACTGATTAATTTAAATTTTTATCGGTCTAGCAATTCTGACCTGGCTAGCTTCAACAACAGCCAACTGTTGAATCATCTGGAGAATTATGGTGTAGCTGAGGGACGCAGTTTCTCTCCATTGGTTGACCTGAACTACTATCGTGCTAAGAACAGTGACCTTGCAGGCTTTAACAACGAGCAATTATTTAATCATCTGGAAAACAACGGTATTACTGAAGGCCGTAGCTTTGATCCACTTTTCAATTTTGCACAATATCAGTTGCTTAACTCTGATCTGGCAAATCTAAATAATTCTCAACTTTTAAACCACTTTGAAATCAATGGGATAAACGAAGGGCGTGAGTTTTCCCCGTATTTTGACTTTAACTACTATCGTACTAACAACCAAGACTTAGCTAATTTGAACAATAACCAGTTGTTGCAGCACTTTGAAATTTATGGGATAAATGAAGGGCGTAAATCTTCACCCTATTTTGATGCTGGTTTCTATAAAGCAAATAATCCCGATTTGGCTTCTTTGAAAGGCATCAATTTAGTCGAACACTTTAGTTTATATGGTGCCTATGAAGGACGTCAGGCTGCGAGTGAATACGCTGGGAACACATTAGACACTGCTCGCCAACTGACGATAGGTTCAAATTCTACTCTAGTATCAGAACATCTGGATTCATCCGATCCTAATGACTACTATCAGTTCACTTTAAATCAACCTAGTACTGTTACGATAGAACCATTTAGCTTTTCTGGGAGCATCACTGAAAAACTGTTTAATACAAGCGGTCAGATTTTAGCTTCTAATACTGGTTCTAATACTATTAACGTTCAAAAGAGTAGTATATCTCAAGCAACTCAAAGCATTTCATTAAATCCAGGAACTTACTATATACAGATTCAAGGTCAAGGAGGGAATACTGATTACCAGTTCTACCTTACTACAGCAGAACAGAATCAAACACAATCTGACTCGCTTGGGCTAACATATCCCGATACAACAGGTTATACGGATCTGGATCTAGCGCAGATGGTAGCATTCAATGAGGAGATGCAAGGGAATATAGTGGCACAATTGGGTCAGGATAGTAAATCGATGGTCTAGTACAGCAGGGCGGAAATAAATAGAGAATATTGGTGGGAGAATAAATAATCAGGTTGAAACTAGTTTCGGCAGGCGGATCAGGAAATGAGAGTGTGTTAAGATACTCCACTAATGTTACCGTTATCTGCATTTAAAAGAAGTTTTCAAGCGATCGCTTTTGCTTAAAACTGGAATAATTTCAGGCTGATTAATTCGGATATTTAGCGCGACTTTGGTTAGCACAAATCCCCGATTTCTTAAAGAAGTTGGGGATTTTTTGGCTTTCAATTCTCACAAATAAAATAGGATTGCTATAGCTTTATAAATTCAAGTTAAACCTTATCTAAGTTGAGAACCGTAGTTTTCACCCTCTCCCTAAATCCCTCTCCTAAATGCTTGAGAGGGAGTTTGAAATTCTGGCTCCCCGAATCCCAGATTTGGGATTCGGGGTTGGGGGATGAGGGCAAATCCTTTTCATCATGGGGAATAACTATAGGTTTCAAGATAGACATGGTTTAACTATGAAATATTACAGCTACTAAAGGCAATAACGCTAGAAGAAAACCATGCCAAGATTCAAATTGAGAGGCTTGGGTTGCTTCTGGAGGTGCTAATAGGGCTTCTATTCTTTGTTGTAACCGATCTACGCCAGAGGAACCCAATGCAGCACAGCAAATTTCTGATAATACTGGGCTGGTACTAACTACTAATAAAAGTGATTCTGCTAACACTAGTGGGTCTACCTGCAATGCTGCATAACCATCGGCACGGAGTTCGCGCAAAGCTAAGAGTTCTTCCCACAAAGGCTCTGTATTCGGCAACCAAGCGGTGCAGGAACGCACCCAACCCAACCAAAAAAACCAGAATGTATCCCTGTAATGGTGATGCCCTTGCTCATGGGCTAAGACGCTTTCTAAATGATTTGGTGAGAGAACGTGCAGTAATCCCTGGCTAACCACTAATTCTGGTTGCCAAAAACCAATTTGACCGGCAAACAGCGCCCCGGTTTGCAGTAGTCTGGCTCGTCTATCGCCAACATTCACTAGAGGACAGTTACGGGCAGATTCCACAGACTGCCAACCTTGAAAGGCGAGTTTAATGCATGAAATGGCAAAAAATGCCAAATAAATTAATGCTAGTAAATAGCTGACTGAGCCTGTGTACATCCCACCCATTTGTCCTTGGGGTCCCATAAACAGCACAGCGATCGCAGTCATGAAAATTAACAAGGGCGGGAAGAGAAACAAAAATAGCGATCGCCCCCACCGCATACTCCAATTGCCTTGGGGTTGACTGCAAGCGGATCTTAACCACCAGGCAACTGCCAAAGCATTCAAAATCATTATTAGATGCATCATTTTTCCTCCCTGGCTTGGCGTGCAGATTGAATCCGTTTGGCGATCGCTGCTATTTGCTCGCTGGCTGCTTCATCTAAGCTATCGGCAAAAGCAGCAATAACATCGGGGTTCCCCACTGCCAGAAATCGCTGTAACTGCTCGTGAGCTTTGATGACATCTGATTGCTGTTTAGTCAGCATTGGCCGCCAATAGAATGCTCGCTCTTTCTTATCGCAGGCTAGCCAACCTTTATCAGTGAGGCGACGTAAGACAGTGGTGACAGAAGTATACGCTAATTCGCGGTTGGGATCAGCCAGAATGCGATCGTGTACATCCTTTACTGTTGCTGAACCAAGTTCCCAGATGATATTTAAAATTTCCGCTTCCAAGGGGCCTAAAGATAGTTGTTTAGGGCGGTAGTCGGGTAAAGGTGCCATAGCAATTTCAATGGGGAATGGGGAATGGGGAATGGGGAATGAGTGAATATCCGTCTCTTAGCGCTGTAACATTGAAGCTGTAACTTTTTCCCCATAAAGATAAGTCTGTTCTTGTTTTAGATTACAAGATAGTACAGCAGTCTGAAAGTCTATTCAGATAAAAATGGGCTTTTTGAGTATTTCTTCTCCACTCCCGTTCGGCTACCCACGGCAAGCCCACTCCCATTTAATGTATTAAATTACATACAAGGACTTACGCAAAAAACTCTTAAACTCCTATTCCTCCGTGGCCTCTGCGTCCTCTGTGGTTCGATTTTCCGTTCTTTGTGCGTAAGTCCTGATACATTCTGCTTTTTGATGGTAAAAAATGCTCTGGGAAAAATTGAGATTATAGTTAGTGGCACCAACTAGGTAGAATGTTATTTGCGACAGTAGTATTAAACTAGGTGTATCCAGCGCGTGAAGCTATTCGTATACCACACTCCTGAATTGACTCCAACGGGTAAAGCGCCAGAATGTGCGATCGCAGTCGATGTCTTGCGAGCCACTAGCACAATTGCGACAGTTTTGGCAGCTGGAGGCGAAGCTGTACAAGTATTCAGCGATTTAGATCAGTTAATTGAAGTTAGCGAAAAATGGCCTGCCGAAAAACGTCTGCGGGCTGGAGAACGCGGTGGCGCGAAAGTAGCTGGCTTTGAGTTGGGTAACTCTCCCCTCGACTGCACACCAGAATTAGTGCAAGGACGGCGTTTGTTTATCAGTACCACCAATGGGACTCGTGCCTTACAACGGGTACAAGACTCCCCAAATCTATTAGCAGCAGCCTTGATTAACCGGGCGGCGGTGGTGCAATTTCTTCAAGAGTTGCAACCTGAGACAGTCTGGATTGTCGGTTCTGGTTGGGAAGGGAGTTTTTCTTTAGAGGATACAGTTTGTGCAGGTGCGATCGCTCATAGTCTTTTACAGCAAACACAATTGTCACCAGAAGAATTAGCTGGTAACGATGAAGTAATTAGTGCGATCGCTCTTTACTCTCAATGGCAAGATAACTTATTAGGATTACTTCACCAAGCTAGTCACGGACAACGATTGTTGCGTCTTGACTGTCACGAAGATTTAAAATATTGTTCCCAAACTGATATTTTAGATGTCTTGCCCATACAACATGAAACGGGAGTTTTGAAAAGTCGAAGTAAATAGGGAAGGAAACAATTCACACTCTATGCCCCATACCCAATTTTCAAATCTTTAAGCATTTGCCGGAGTCTTTGTCGCCAATGGGGCGGATGTGTTTCTAAAATTGCTGAGATTTTTTCACAAGCAAGAACTGAATAGGCAGGGCGACGGGCTGCTGTGGGATATTTGGCGGTTGTAATGGGGACAATACGTTCAATTTTCAAAGGGAAGCCTAGCTGTTGGGCTTCTTCAAAAATCGCAACGGCAAAGTCATACCAGCTAGCAATGCCGCTATTAGTGTAGTGATAACTACCGCTAATTTCTGGGGTTAACTGAGGAATTGTCTGGGCTATGACTGTGGCTATATCTTGCGCCCAAGTTGGGCTACCAATTTGATCGGCGACGATACGGAGTTCTTGGCGTTCTGCACCTAGTCGCAGCATGGTTTTGACAAAGTTACTTTTACCAAAGGTTCCATAAACCCAAGCAGTGCGGAGAATGAGGTGATGGGCGCAAGTTTCCCGAATTGCTTCTTCTCCAGCAAGTTTGGTTTTACCATAAATACTCAAGGGATTAGTCGCATCGGTTTCCTGGTAAGGGCGATATCTATTACCATCAAAAACATAATCGGTGGAAATATGAATTAGAAAAGCTCCTAATTTTTGGCTTTCTTGGGCAATAATTAGGGGTGCGATCGCATTAATAGCGCTAGCAAGTTCTGGTTCGCTTTCTGCTTTGTCTACAGCAGTGTAAGCAGCAGCGTTAATTATGATTTGCGGCTGTTTTGATCTGATAACGTTGCGGAGGGTATCGGGTTGGGCAAGGTCTACTGTTGGGCGTTCTACTGAGATAATATCGCCATAGGATGGAAGTATTTGTTGCAGTTCCTTACCCACTTGACCGTTACTACCAATCAGCAAAATTGATTTACTCATCCTAATTAGTTATTGAGCTTAAGGCAATCATCAAGCTTAATCAAATACTTCAGCAGTTCTCAAAGGTTTCGCGGCTTCGTCTTTAGTTGATAAAATTGGTGGCGCACTCAAAGGCCAATCTATAGCTAAATCTGGATCGTTCCATAGAATTGTGCGATCGCCTTGGGGTGCGTAGTAATCTGTAGTTTTGTAGAGAACTTCTGCTATTTCTGAAAGCACGAGAAAGCCGTGAGCAAAGCCTGGTGGTATCCACAACAGGCGTTTGTTCTCAGCACTGAGTTCATAACCTACCCACTTCCCGAACGTAGTCGAACTTTTTCTAATATCTACGGCTACGTCAAAGATAGTGCCAACAATAGCCCGGACAAGTTTACCCTGGGGTTGTTGGATTTGGTAGTGCAATCCCCGGAGAACGTTTTGTTTAGAGTAGGAGTGGTTGTCTTGGACGAACTTGGTAATAATACCAGTCTCTTGAGCAAATTTTCGGTCGTTGTAGGCTTCAAAAAAGAACCCGCGATCGTCTGTAAATACTTGGGGTTCAAGTTGTATAACTTCCGGGATTTTTGTATGTACAATGCTCATCAATATTATTTCGAGTAACCCGCCACAGTGTTAATTGTGAGAGTAATTTAATGCTTGTATTTTACAGCTAACAGGTAAGACTTCAACTGTGGCTTGTCCTGTTTTTAATAAGTAAATTACGTTAGTTCAATTTGACAGTCATCGCCAATTAGAAATCGTAAGGCTTTGGGACGACGGGGTGCAATAGTCAATTGGGCGCGTTGCCCAATCACACTATCAATAATCCGCTGATGAATTCCAGCAATTTTAGCACCTTCTAAAATCACGCTGTGTTCTAAATCGGTATCAATGAGTGTGGCATTGTTGGCAATACTACTATAAGGGCCAATAAAGCAGTTTTCTAAATGACAATTGCTACCGATGATTACTGGCCCCCGAATTGTACAGTTAATTACTTTAGATTTTGCACCGATTTGGACTCGCCCAATAATCTGACTTTGGGCATCGACTTCGCCAAAAACTGATGCTGTCAGATAGGTGTCGAGAATCAATCGGTTCGCTTCTAGTAAGTCGTCTTTTTTACCAGTATCTAGCCACCAACCTTTGAGATTGTAGGCTAAAACTTGTTTTTCCTGATTAATTAGGTATTGAATAGCATCAGTAATCTCTAGTTCACCTCTGGCAGAAGGTTGGATATTTGCGATCGCATCATAGATGAGGTGAGAAAAGAAATAAACCCCTACCAATGCCAGATTTGAAGGAGGAACTTTGGGTTTTTCAATTAACTGTAATACCCGTCCGGTTGCATCGACTTCAGCCACACCAAAGGCGCTAGGGTTAGCAACTGAACGTAAGAGAATCAAAGCATCTGGCTGTTGTTGGCTAAATTGTTGCAGAAAATAACGTAACTCACCTAATTGAATCAGGTTATCGCCCAAGTACATCACAAAGGGAGAATCTCCTAAAAAGGGACGGGCGACTAGGACGGCGTGAGCAAGTCCGGCTGGTTGGTCTTGTACAATGTAGGTGATGTTCGCTCCAAAATATTCTCCATTTCCGGTTTTCCCTTGGACTTCTTTCCCAGTTTCCGGGCTGATGATGATGCCAATATCAGTAATACCAGCAGCGACCATTTCTTCAATGCCATACCATAAAACAGGTTTATTTGCAACTGGTACGAGTTGTTTTGCTCCACTGTATGTGAGGGGACGTAAACGTGTACCTTTACCGCCAGAGAGAATTAGTGCTTTCATAAGGATTGAGGATTAATTAGAAGCCATTAGTCAAGATAATCTGAAATCTCCACAAAATCCCAAATCCTGGTATCTAAATTCTGGCGTTAGTTTATCTTTTATAGATAGCGGGATAAGACTTCGACGGTTGCTTTTCCTGTTTTTTCCCAACTGAATTGTTGAGAGTGAGTGATACCTTGGCTGGAAAGGCGCGATCGCAATTCCAAATCAGTTGCGATCGCTTGCATAGCCTCTGTAATTTCTGCGGTGTCGTAGGGATTGATCAGAATCGCCGCATCGCCGGCGACTTCTGGTAAGGAGGAGAGATTGGAGGTAATGACGGGAGTACCACAGGCCATTGCTTCCAGGACTGGTAAACCAAAACCTTCCCAGAGACTGGGGAAAACCAGAGCAATCGCTTGATTAATGATTTTTGGCAATTCGCTGTAAGGAATATAGTCTAGGAACTTTACTTGATTAGTTATACCTAGTTCTGCAACTTGCGCTTTTAAAATTGGGGTATAACGGCGATCGCTTGGCCCTGCTAACCACAGTTCATAGTCTTTGTAATTAGGTAACGCAGCAAAAGCACTGATGATTCGCTGGATGTTTTTGTATGGATCTTGACGGCCAATGTAGAGAAAGTAGTTGCGGGTAGGTAGATTTAGAGGGGAGAAGTGAGTGCGATCGTAGGCGAGGGGGATGGGGGTAATTTTGTTTGCAGGAATTCCGTAAAACTTGGTGATGTCCTCAGCCGTAGTCTGGGAGATGCAAATAATATGTTGTGCTTGCTTAAGGACTTGGGGAGTGTAGTAGCGGTGGTAAGGTATGAGTGGTGAAAAGCGTTTGGGAAAGCGCAACGGGATCATGTCAAACGAGGTGATCACAAAACGACAGTTGCTATAAAGGGGTGCTTCTGGGAGGGAAGAAAATAAAATCTGCGATTTTAGTTTTCTATAGATTTGCGGTAATTGAAATTGCGTCCAAACAAGGCGATCGAGATGACCTTTTACCCCTTGTTCTGCGGTTTGGTTAGGAGGAACTGGGTAACAGTTGTAACCAGGAATATTCTGCGAGACTAGGAGTGTAGGATCAAGTTGTTGTAAATGAGGCAGCAGGTTGAGAGCGTAGGTAGTGATGCCTGTGGGTTTAGTTAGTAGAAATGAGAGGTTAATTAATAATGTCATTATATATAATTAACTATAAAATAATTTAGTCTATTTTTGATTTTTCTCTACTACTTAATTTATCGTTAAATAAAATTATTAGTATTGATAATGATAGTCTGGGCTAATTAAGATGTTTTCAATTTTATGAGCATTTTAATGTTTTTATTATATTAATAGTAAACTTCAATAAGTTATTTATTCTGGTTGTTTATAGCATAATCCCATATTCCACAAATTTTTCCTAATGCAGCTTGTGGTTTTAGTATAATCGCTAATATAGCCTTTAATAGTTGAAAAGTTAATCTAATACTAAATATAAATTTATTTGTATATTTATCCATTGTCAACAAATAGCTATACGTACTATTTCTAATTTTTTTAAAAACATTTCTATTAGTAATACTTGATGGTTGATGCAGCACTGAAAACTTATTATTTATAGCAACTATATGTCCTTGATTAGCATAGCGTAAACAAAAATCTACATCTTCATAATAAAGAAAGTAAGCAGTATCAAAATAAGGACATTCAGGAAAATTATTAAAATTAAGAATTAGACTACACCCTGAAACCCAATCACAAAAAACATAGTCTACATCCATATTTATTAATTTATTTTGTGTAATAATTGCGCCACTTTTATTACTAAAACTACCACCAGCAAACCAAACTTCACCTGTCGGTGTATAGATAAATGTACCAAGAATTGAGATTTTTGGATGCAATTCAAAAAATGGCTTAACTTTATCTAAAATATTTTCTTTGAAGTAGGCATCTGGATTGATTATCCAAACATACGCTTGGGGATCTTGGATATATATCCATTTTAAGCCTAAATTACAAGCACAACCAAAACCTAAATTAGTCTCAGCATCAAAAATAGATACATATTCATTTTTGAGATTCTCAATAGAATCATCATCGGGTGAATTATTGATGATAATTACTTTGTAGTCAACATGGCTTGTTTTCTCTATGGAATTGATTAATTCCAAGACTAAATTCGTAGAATAATAATTAACGATTAAAAAATAAATCACTTTAGTTGAAGTTACAATCTCAGTTAATTTTGCTGAAAAATACTTACTGATAAATGATAAAATTTAATAAATCATTCCCTGATAGAAGTAATTTTATTAAATTATTATATAGGACTTACGTATCATGTACGAAATATAGGGGCAATTCATGAATTGCCCCTACGGGAAATCAAGGCTTTCAGTGCTTTTTGCGTAAGTCCTAATTATGTTATTAATTACTTCCTTTAAGTATATTTTTAACAACTCAATACCAAGTTTTACCAAGCTTTCCTTGAAAACCGTGAAATGTTCCCAGCAAGCAAGCCCATACTTTTAAGGTTTTGTCTTCCGGATCGTACATAAAAATTGTAACTATCCTGCGGAGTAAATATTTTATGCGTCGTCCACAACTGGTTAGTCGATACAAGCCTTGGGCATAGCGCGTTTCTAAATAAGTGTGGTTTCGAGTAATGTAATAGTTACGTAGAGCAGAATATTGGTGAATAATCATTTCTCGTTGACAAAATTTTACTTTAACTGGATTACCAAAATTATGATACATGATAGCTGTAGTAACTATTAGATTATGAAATCCTTGTTGTCGTAATCTTAGCCCATAGTCGAGGTCAATTCCATCTATAAACAATTCTGCACGAGGAGGTTTAACAGTTTTAGCAGCAGCAATGGAAATCAAAGAACCAGAAGTTATAGGAGAGTCACACTCATAAAAATCAACATTCTTATTGTGCTTGCAACCTATAAATTGGTCTTTTAGAAAAATTGCTCCCTGTACAATTTCTTCAGTTTTGTAATCAATGGAAGTAGGAGCAATAATCCCAATATTGTCATCATATTCTAGGGATAACTTATTATAATAATTTAAGAGTATTTTTAAACAATCCTTAGTTGGTAAACTGTCTTGGTCAAAAGTCCATAAAAAATCATAATTTTCTTTTTTTGCCCATTCCAGCGCAAGTGCTAAACCTTCCCCAATACCAATATTTCCCGGATAATGATATATCAAAATCGATGCAGTATTATCAGTCTCTAGTAATTCTTGCTCGGAATTGTCTACTACGAAAACAATATCTATTGGTAGAGATTGAGATTTAATAGCTTGCAAACAATTGTTAGCAGCTTGTTTATCTTTATAGAGAGTTATATAAGCTGCAACTTTTGCTATCATTGATTTAGATGTATATAACAATTCAATTTATGGATTTTATATTCTAATGATGAGCTAAAAAAAGTTAATATCCAGATCCTTTTAAAACAACCTCCTAGAATAACCAATATTTTTAGATGCTTGAGCATAATAAATCTCTTCTAGTATCTGTCTAAGATTATACTGATATTCCCAAGTAGGATAGTGAGAACGAAACTTTCTTACATCTGAAATATACCAGATATGATCGCCAGAGCGATTCTGTTCTGTATAAGTTGATTGCAGCTTTTTACCTACGATATTTTCGCAAATTGATATTGCTTCTAACATAGAACAATTGCTATGCCGAGAACCCCCAATATTATAAACCTCTCCACATCTGGGATTTTGATAAAAATGGTAAAAAGCATTGACAAGATCGTAACTATGTATATTATCTCTAACCTGTTTGCCTTGATACCCAAATATAGTGTAAGTTTCGCCAGTTATAGTACATTTCATTAAGTATGCTAAAAAACCGTGTAACTGAGCACTAGAATGGTTTGGACCGGTCAGGCAACCTCCTCTAAAGCTAGCACTTTTCATGCCAAAGTATTTACCATATTCTTGAACTAGGATATCTGCGGCAACTTTAGAAGCACCAAATAGAGAATGTTTGGAGTTGTCGATTGTCATTGACTCATCAATACCTTTTGTATATTGATGATTTGGTTGAATTTCCCAGCGAGTTTCTAACTCCTGCAAGGGTAGATAATTAGGAGTATCACCATAGACTTTGTTAGTTGAGGTAAATATAAAAATTGCATCAGGGCAGTATTGCCGAGTTGCTTCTAGTAATACTAAAGTGCCGTTGGCATTAACTGTAAAATCTGTATGGGGGTCTTTTGCTGCCCAGTCATGAGATGGTTGTGCTGCTGTATGAATAATCAGAGAAATATCGGAAGAATATTCTTGAAAGAGGTTTTCTATTGCAAAGCGATCGCGGATATCAATGTCATAGTGACGATAGCTATCACCATATTTATCTTCTAAGATACAACGATTCCACTCTGTGGAAGCAGATTCACCGAAAAATACCGCCCGCATATTATTATCGATACCCACAACATGAAAACCATTTTGGACAAAAAAATGAACAGATTCTGAACCAATCAGACCAGAGGAACCAGTAATTAAAACGGTGGGCATAATATTTTAACTCACGTCATAGTAAAATCAACAGTTTAGGATAAAATGGTCTTATGCTGACAGTTAAACTAAAAAGGTTTAGATGCTTTGATAAACATCTGTCCTCCTAGAAAATTCCACAGGAATGGTAACTTAAGATAAAGCTTTAAAAGATTAGGCGAGCCTGGTCTTCCTTTAGTTGAATATGGCAAAAATCTGGGAATTAAAACATCAATTTTGAACCCAAGAGTATGTAGTAGTTCTTGAAGAGAAAGATGGGTAATTGGTAATTGATGATCGATAAAATCATAATATTCCTTAATGGAATATTTGAAGTTTGGCTGGATAATTAATATCGCTCCTCCAGGTTTCAAGTAGTTAAAGCAAAATAACAAAATTTCAACTAGCTCTTCTTTATTATTTAAATGCTCAAAAAAATTGGAAATAAATATTTTGTCAAAACATTCCGTTATTTTCTCCTGTTCTCTTATGTTCAAAATATCTAAATTTAGAACATTGATATCAGCATTGGCAAATGCTTCAGAATCAGGGTTAAGATCGATTAAATATTTTTTTCTGGCTTTAATATTATTAATAAATTCACAATAGCCTCCCCCAATATCTAAAATAACTGAGTCTTTTTCCACATATTTCTGTAAGAACTCCTCAATTAAAGTTTTCCAAAGCGATATTTTAGCTCTTCTCTGTTGATGGTCAAAACGGTTAGAGTAAAGTTTTTTAAGATATTCATCTTGTTTCATAGATATTCAGACAGCAAAAATTTTGTTTTCACTCAACAGCTTAAGATAATATAGGTTTAAGCGTTGTTTCGTACTCAATAATCCAATTATAAATATCTTTGAGAGTTCGTTCTGGATTTATAATTGGTTTCCATCCAGTCTTCGAGCTTATTTTGGAAAAATCCGTAATATAAATGGGTATATCACCTTGTCTGGCTATTTCTTCTGATTTGATAGAAATAGATTTACCAGTAATTGCCTCGCATAATCTAGTAGTCTCTAATAAAGATAGACTATTATTAGCACCACCACCGACATTTAAAACATCTCCATCAAATTCTGAAAAATTTTCTAATTGATAATTAATCAAACTTAACAAATCTTCAATATGCAATAAATCTCTAACTTGTTTTCCTGTACCGCCATAGCCTATGTAGCTTAGAGAGCTTCCAAAATAGTGTGCGGCTAACCACAAAACAAAAACACCTTGGTCAACTTTACCCATTTGCCAAGGCCCTGTAATTACGCCACAACGGTTGACTATTGCCTGAATACCATAAGCTTGCCGATACTCTTCGATTAGCATTTCCGAGGCAAGTTTGGAAGTACCATAAAGAGAACGGTAGCTTTGAAGTGGAAATTCCTCAGCTATACCAAGATGAGATACTCCCGATATTGTCTGTTCAGGAGCAATGCTAAACCGGGTTGGTAGTTCTACTAAGTTAACTGACTTAAGTGTTTCAATTGGATAAACGCGACTAGTGGAGAGGAAGAGTAAACGAGCGTGGATTTGTCTAGCTAGTTCAAGAACATTGATAGTTCCTAATAAATTCGTTTGCAGGACGTATTGTGGAGAGATAAATCCTGCAAGTACAGAAGGTTCAGCAGAACAATCAATGATAGTATCGACGACATTAAAGATTGCGGGATCTAAATCGCTAGGAGAACGAATATCGCCGTGAATAAAGTCAATTTCTAAACTTTTAAATCTAGGAAGGTTTAGCTCTGAACCACGTCTTCGGAGATTATCAAAACATATAATTTTCCATAATGGGTGATGCTTTTTTAAATTAATTGCTAAGGAACTGCCAACAAAACCAGCTCCTCCTAAAATCAGAATATTCTCAGCCATTTGATTTAAATCTTTGATTTAGCAGCAGTCTTTTTTTACTTAAATGATAATCTCCACACGATAAATGTTTTTCTAGCCAGATGTAAAGAACTATAAACAGATATCGACTACCCATTTCTTTTAGCTTTAGCTTAGAAACCCCTATAGTTCTATTTCTCCAAGTTATAGGGATAGTTGTATAAGAGTATCCTCTTACTATAGCTTTGAGTGGTATTTCTACTGTCAAATTGAAATGATGAGATACTAATGGAGAAATACCTTCAATAACGTCTTTACGATAAATTTTAAATGCATTAGTAGTATCGTTAAATTTTAAGCCAAATAGTATTTTAATAAAAAAGTTTGCTAAACGATTTACAATTAATTTGTGACTGGGATAGTCAATTACTTTGCCTCCTTTAATGAAGCGGGAGCCAAAAACACAATCGTACCCTTCTTGCAATTTATGGTAGTAAGAATTGATTATTGCTGTAGGATAATAAAACAATGAGTGGCTGTTCTTGAGATTCAGGAAGAATAGCCCAGCCCGACAAATTTAAAGTGTTACTCCTGTGTATATTTAAGGGTTCTTGTATTGTTGGGGGAATGTCAATGTACCCGTAATTTTTCTCAGATTGAGCAACAAACTTTATATTACGAGGAAAATTCCGAAACTTTAGTTTTTGAAGAATTTTGCTTAGTTCTCGTATCGGTTTTTTTTGATTGGGAACAATAAAATTTACACAGTTATTAGGTGAATTAGTTATAGGTTTATCTATAAAATTTATAATTTCTAAACAAGATTCAGCCGCCTTCCTTTGAATAAAAATATTTTGTCCTTCTACAAGGCTATTGTTAGAACTCAAAAGAAAAATAGATATTAGAAATCCCAGGCATAATCCTAAAAACATATATCTGTTTTTATCCGCATCTTGCCATTTATATAAAATCCATAATCGACACAATTGTAGGCAGGATATGATTAATAAAATTGAAACAGTTACATATCTAGATGAAGTAGCTTGATCAACACCAAAACCAGATCTACCAACAGTTGTCATTGATGCAAACAAAATGGCAAACCAACCCAATGATAACCAGGATGCTGCTTTATTTAGAAACTCTGATTGATAGTTAATGAAACAGAAAAGATTAAAAAATGAAAAAGTTATAAATATTATCAACCCAGCAACTATAGGATTAAAAACATTTGTGAATAAAGAGAAACCTATGATAGTGAAGAAATATTCGGATGCAATTAATGGGTGCTGTAAAATAAATAATAGACCAGGGTGATCAGAAGGTTTTTCATAACCAATAGAATAGATAGCAATACAAAGAACAAAAAGTCCCATCCATAGCAAAATCCTGATTTTTTTATGTTTATTCTTCCCTTCAAGTATGTATACTGATGGAAGTAAGGCCAGCCAAGAGAGTAATCCATGAGCCGCCGAAAAGCTAGCAATAAAACAACATAGAGATGCTAGTATGATTCTGAGATTTGGAAGCAAGTTTTGAGGTACAGTAAGAATAAAAACTGCTAGGATTAGGCATGTATTTATTAAGAACCAAGCTATTTCAAATCCCCAGAGCCAATTCTCGTACTGAATTAAAGAAAAATTGACTAGACAAGTTATAAAATTAAATAAATGAAATAATAATTTATTATTTTTATTATAAGTATAAGCTGCAATTTTATATAAAATAACGAAATTTACTAAAGCTAGTAAAAGGCTAAAATAAATTTCCAATTTAATATTCCACTTTGAAGAAAATGCAAGAATAGCAAATATTATTCTTGGAAAAAATATACGATGCTCATTGTGCTGAGAAAAAAAATCTCTGAAGTTTGCAGTACCACTATGAATTTTGTCAAAAAAAGTTACTAATGCCCAATCGTCCCCAAAAGGTACGTTTACACTGAAAGTAGTTACAAACCAGAAAAGTAGAACAACTGGTAGAGAATAAGCAACTGCTAAGAGTAACTTCGCTTTTTGGAATGAGAGAGCTTTGTTGTACATATTTTTTCGGTGAATTTTTCTTGATTGTAGAATTCTACTAATAACCTGCGCTCTTCACCTAATACTTGCGGCTCGATGATGAGGAAGTATGTCTCTGGGATGCAAGTAAGAAAAATGTTTATTGAATATATCAATTACAATGTTTAGCTTTCCCTAACGAACAGCCATTAAGGCAAAGCTCGGACCATTCGGATGGTCTGGAGCATCAAAACTAATTTCAATATTTTTCAAACCAACGTGCTTGAGGCAAGATATTATATCATTCCGGCTCATCCAATAACTATTGCTTGCATTACCTCCACAGAAACCTGACCATTCCAGCGCTTTTTCATATTTTTGACAATAAAGAGTGTGCTTAAATCCATCATAATTAGTTTGAGAAGTACCTACAAATTTATGTTTTAGGTTAGGATTAGCAGAAATTATATTTTTATCATAATAATGCGTCCAAATAAATATTTTATCTGTACATTTAGCTATTAATCCAATCAATTCAGCTGGATTTTTCATGTGATAAAGTACACCGCTAGCTATGCATACATCAAATTTAGTCTGGGTATTTCGTAAATATTCTACAAAGTCGCCACATAAAAAACGTGTCTTTTTCATTTCTAAAATTTCTTTGATAATTAAACACTTTAAATAAGCACGAGTATTAGCTTCTATTGATAGAATTGATGCTGCCTCTAAGCACTCCAACATGTAAGTATGTCCTGCTTCCAATGGACCCAACTCCAGCACAGTTTTACCTTTAATTCCGCCTAGTTTACTGGATACCCAATCAATCCTTGCATCTTCAAACAATGGAATGGAACCTGCTTGAAAATCTGCTAGTGGTGCAGGTAATTTTGATGACCACTCACTTTTAAAAATATCGAGTGCTGTTTGGTGACTGGGCGCAGATTTGATGTATTGATCTAAGATACTCATATTTTCCTATGAACTTTGTTAATGGTTATAAACTTAGCAAATTTCAAATTAATATCAAGCATTGATGCTGTAATCTTCACGCTTAAATGTCAAATTAATATTATAACAAGGGTCATATTCTATAAATTTTTTCCACTTCTTTTGCATATAGGCTGTTTCTTTCCTAAATCTTGCTACTTTTGCAGGTGTATCTTCATCACCTCGGCTCTTAGATTCATAGTGATACAACATAACGTGTGGTAAATATATATTTTTGTAACCTTTCTCAACAATATTCAAACATAAGTCAACATCATTAAATGCAACTGCAAGTTCTTCTTCAAAGCCTCCAACTAGTTCAAAAATTTCTCGTCTACACATTAAACAAGCTGCCGTCACAGCCGAGTAATTATTTACCGTTAAGATTTGACCAAAGTATCCTGGAGAATTGACCGGATAATTTTTATGACTATGATTAGCAACTCCTCCAATACCCATTAATACACCAGCATGTTGAATTGTGTTATCTGGATATAAAAGCAAGGCTCCGACAGTTCCAATACTAGGTCTTTGAGCTTGTTCAACCATTGCATCCATCCAGTCAGGAGTAATTACTTCGATATCATTATTCAAAAACAGTAGATAATCTCCCTTAGCCTGAGTAACTGCATAATTATTAATTTTGGAGTAGTTAAAAGGTATATCAAGTTGGTAGCATTGAAATCGACTAGATTCCTGTTGTTGCCATTTAGAAATCACATTAGCTGTATTTTCTTCTTGACTACCGTTATCGATGAGAATTACTTCATAATTTGGATAAGTTGTCTTCTCAAAAATAGATGTTAGGCAATTGTCTAAAGTATTACCTAAATCTCTTGTAGGAATGATAATACTAACAAGCTTATAATCTTTGATTGTATATCGAATTATGTAATAGCCCACAAGGCTTCCAGCCTGTGTAACCCGTCCATGTTCGCCTCGTCTAGCAAGAGCATCTACTAATGCTTTCTCTGCTGCCATAACAGCATAAGGTTTTTGATCCGGTTTACTTGCGGCAGATTGGGGATGAATTCTCCAGTGGTATAATATTTTTGGTATATGAAATATTTGTGTTGTCTTTTCGGTTAATCTTAAAACCAAATCATAATCTTGACTTCCCTCATAACCTGTTCTAAAACCTCCAAGGGCGTTTACTAGCTCTCGTCGATAAGTTCCTAAATGGCAGGTATACATCCGAGACAAAAAAGAGTCAGGACACCAATCTGGTTTAAAGAAAGGATCTCGAAGTTTACCATTTTCATCAATTTTATCTTCATCAGAATAAATCATATCTGCTTCTGGATGCTTGTTTAACACTAGAGCAATTTCATACAGAGCATCTGGAGTTAGCAGATCATCATGATCGAGTAAGGCAATAAAATCACCAGTTGCGATTTCTATTGCTGAGTTAGAACAGCGAGAAATATGACCATTTTCAGTTCTAAAAACAACTTTTATTCGAGAGTCTTTTAATGAATATTCCTCTAAAATTTGTCTAACGTAAGTATCGGTAGAGGAATCGTCAGCAATACATAATTCCCAATAGGGATATACTTGATTCAATACAGACTCAATGGCTTCTCGTAGAAAACGCACAGGAGTATTGAAAACAGGCATAATAAGACTAATAGTAGGCTTATAAACTAATAACTTTGCCCCCTCAGCCATCTTTTGTAAAGCTGCTTGAGTAGGGTAGTTTTGGTTCAGCCACTTCTGGTAATTAACATCATTAGCTTGAGGAATATCTGAGAGTGCTATGATAGGTAATAATGCATCATCAAACTTGAACTCTAAAGAAGTTTTTTGACGTAACTTGTTAAAGCAGTAACGAAATCCTTTTATTCTGAAAACAGTCCACAAATGTTTTACTTGTGACAAAAAACTTATCTGAAATGGACTGCCATCATCTATTAAACCAATAGCACGTCTGAATTTAAACCATATTTTTCGCATCTGCCAAAATTTACTAGTATTCATGGCTAGAATAGTGCATTGCGATCGCTCCAATTCTGTCTGAGTTAGTTGTAGATTAGATTGCGATCGCTCCAATTCTGTCTGAGTTAGTTGTAGATTAGATTGCGATCGCTCCAATTCTGTCTGAGTTAGTTGTAGATTAGATTGCGATCGCTCCAATTCTGTCTGAGTTAGTTGTAGATTAGATTGCGATTGCTCTAATTCTGTCTGAGTTAGTTGTAGATTAGATTGCGATCGCTCTAATTCTGTCTGAGTTAGTTGTAGATTAGATTGCGATCGCTCTAATTCT